>NZ_VCJS01000090.1 GCF_005893125.1 Nonomuraea basaltis
GGGGTGGGCGGCGGGGCACTGCTGATCCCCGGGTTGTTCCTGATCGGCATGGCCCTGTGGCAGCTGCGTCCGCCCAGGTGGCTGCTGCAGCCGGCGTTCGCGGCGGCCGCGGTGGCCACCGCGCTCCTGACCGCTGCCTGGTCCCTCACGGACGAGTGGATCGTCTACAGCGTGGCCGCGCTGGCCGGGGCGGCGGCGTACGCGCTGGGGCTGCCGCTCCTGCTCCGGCCGTGGCTGTCGGCGGTGCTGGAGCCGCTGGGCAGGATGGCGCTGACGAACTACGTGTCGGGCACCGCGGTGATCGTCCTGACCCTCCCGCTGCTGAAGACGGACCCGACGCGCTGGTCGGTGGTGGCGCTGGCGCTGGTGACCGTGGGCGTGCAGGTCCTGGCCAGCCGGTGGTGGCTGGCGAGGTTCAGGTACGGCCCGCTTGAGTGGATTTGGCGGTGCCTGACCTGGTTTCGACTGGCGCCCAACCGGCTAGAGTCTGGCCGTGACCACAATCGCCCTCTGCCAGATCCCGGTGTCTCCTGACCCATCGGCGAACCTCAAGAGGGCCAGGGAGGCGCTCGCCCGCGCTGAAGGGGCCGAGCTCGCGATCTTCCCTGAGGCCACGCTCACCCGCTACGGCCGGCGCATCACGAGCCTGGCCGAGCCGCTGGACGGGCCGTTCGTGTCGGGCCTGGCCGAGGCGGCGCGGGAGCACGGCCTGGCGGTGATCGCCGGCGTGTTCGAGCCGGGCGAGGATCGCGTGCACAACACGGCCGTGGCCATCGACGCCCAGGGCGCGCTCAAGGCGGCGTACCGGAAGATCCACCTGTTCGACTCGTTCGGCGCGAAGGAGTCCGACCTGGTCGCGCCCGGGGCCGAGCCCGCGGTCGTGGAGCTGGCCGGGGTCAGGGTCGGGCTGATCACCTGCTACGACATCCGCTTCCCCGAGCTGGCCAGAGCGCTGGTCGACAAGGGGGCGGAGCTGTTCGCGGTGATCGCGGCCTGGGGTTCAGGACCGCTCAAGGAGGACCATTGGGTGACGCTGGTCAGGGCGCGGGCGCTGGAGAACACCATGTGGACCGCGGCCGTCGGCCAGGCGCCCAACCCGGCCGAATCGTCGGACGGGTTCGGCGTGGGCCGCAGCATGCTGGTGGATCCGCTCGGCGTGATCCGCGCCGATCTGGGCACCTCCCCCGGCGTGCAGGTCGTCCGGGTGGACCACGAGTGGACCGCCGCCGCGAGAGCCACACTGCCATGCCTTGAACACCGGGTCCTGTAGGGGTCAACCGATCGTAAAGTAGGACCGTGAGCGGAACGCAGATGCAGAAGGTGGTCCCGCCGCGTCTGCTCGTGCCATACCTGTCGGGCAAGCGCACAGTGATCTCCGGGTACGTCTACCGGGTGCAGGACTGCGTCAGGCTGACCACGCCCGACGCGCTCTACTGGGGGCTCGATCTGTCGTTCGAAGGATCGGAGCTGTTCGCCGAGGTGCCCGAGCTGTACGTGATGCGCTGGTACGCCCGCGACGTCGACACCTACGCGGTGCCGTACGGACCGCACATGGGCGGCGACTGGAGCGACGCGCCACCGTTCGCGGGAAACGGGTTCACCACCTCCCCCGACCACGTGGTGCCGCAGTTCCACACCGTTCCGATGCCGATCCCGGCCGGGGCGGAGATCGTCCACGTCACCCGGGAGGGTGAGCGGCCCTTCGCCGGCTACGACGGGCTGACCTGGCGGCCCGCCGCATGAGAGAGCAAAGCGAGCGAACCATCAGACACAGCCGAGTCGCGCATGAGCGATGAGATCGCGCCGGTCGCCTCCGGCTTCGTCGCCCGCTTCGGGGAGCGGACCCTGCCCGCCGCGGTCGGTCCTGACAACGACCAGGTGGTGCTGTTCAGCGAGGTCGAACTGGAGGGGTTCGAGCCGGCGGCCGGCTACTGGCGGCGCCGGGTCAACCGGTCCAAGGTGGAGTGGCTGGTGCTGATCCGCACGGTGGGCGCCTTCGGCGGCGAGCCGTGCATCGTGCTCGACGAGGACGAGGACGGGCTGCACATCGCCTATACCGGGCACAGCGGGATGAAGGCGGAGGCGCTGGGCTACTGGATGGTGGATCACGGCGCCTACGAGGTCGTGGTGCCCCGCGAAGAGGTCTTCTCCATCCGGGTCGAACGCATTCCGGTCCCGTAGTCAACCAACATGCGCCTCGCGTGTCTCTTGAGGTGTGATCGACACACCCACCATGGCGCAGCCGTCGTTCTCTGAGCTGTTCGCCGCCCAGTACCGGCCCCTGGTACGCCTGGCGGGCCTGCTCGGCGCCGACGATCCCGAGGACATCGCCCAGGAGGCGTTCGCCCGGCTGCACGTCAGGCGGCTGCGGGACGACGCGGCCGCGCTGGCGTACTTACGCGCGACCGTCTGCAACCTGACCCGCAACCGCCTGCGCCACCTCAGGCTCGTCCGCCTGCGCCGCCCCGACCCGCCCGAACCGGCGCGCAGCAGCGAGCACGACGTGCTCGTCGCCGAGGAGCACCGCGAACTGCTGGCCGCCGTCGACCGCCTGCCGCGCCGCCAGCGCGAGGCCCTGGTCCTGCGCTACTGGCTGGACCTTTCCGAACGTGAGATCGCCGACGCCATGGGCGTGTCGCCCGGCTCGGTGAAGACGCACGCCAGCAGGGCCCTGGCCGCCCTCGGCAAGACGCTGAAGGAGGAGGACGCGTGAACGACCTGGAAGAGCGTCTGCGGGCCGCGTTCGACGCGCGCGCCCAGACCTTCGAGGCCAGCCCGCACGCATGGGCCCGCGTGCAGGCCCGCCGGCCCCGTGGCCGCCGGGCCCGCCTGCTGGTGGCCGCGCTGCCCGTGGCGCTGCTGGCCGTGTTCGTTCCCGTCCTGCTCAACGGGGGCCTGGGCGGGATCACCGCGACCGATCCCGACGAGGTCCACCGGCAGCTCATGCGGGACAGGACCGCTACCGGCGAGCCGCTGACCGTGGACAACCCGACCGAGGGCAAGCCGCTGCGGATCTGGTTCGCCAAGGCCAAGCTGGGCTACCCCGAGGTGTGCTACCTCGTGGAGCGGGCCGCCGCGGAACCCTATGGCGGCTGCTCGGACGTGCCGGAGATGCGCGACGTCTGGTTCACGGGCAGCACCCTGCGCGACGGGGCCGCGACCGCGCTGGATTGGGGCGTGGCCGCGCAGGACGTCGGCGCCGTCACCGGGGTCACGAAGTCCGGGCGGAAGATCACCGGCACGCTGGTGACCCCGGACGGCGCGCCGTACCGGATCTGGACGGTGACCTACCCGGCCCAAGATGCGATGACCATGGTCGAGTACGCCGACAGGAAGGGCAGGAGCATCGCGCGAACGTCCCGCGACATGCTCTCGCCGCCGCTGGAGCCGGCGATGGGCGCGGCGGTCGAGCTGCCCGATGGCATCACCGCGCGGCCGCACCGGACGAAGGACGGCGCGGAGCTGAGCTGGATGCGGAACGGCGCCTACATCGGCGGGGGCCTGGTCACCATGCGGGACGCGCCGGTGATCGTGAATGTGCGCGATGACGTGATCACCGGCTACGCCCGAGCGGACGTGGCCAGGATCGAGGTGTCCTTTCCCGGCGGGGGGACGACCAGCCTGGAGACCCGGCCCGATCCGTGGAGCCTGGGCGTCGTGTTGTTCGCCGGCGCGAGCACGCAGAGCGACCAGGTCGCGGGCTATCGCGCGCTCGCCTACGACGCGTCGGGCAAGGAGGTCTGGCAGCACGAGGAAGCGTCCGCGGAGAGGCCCGACCCGGGCACTCCGACGATCGGCCCCGTGATGTCCCTTCCCGGCACCGAGAGGTCGGGCAAGCCGACGCGCGTCTGGTTCTTCAAGGCCGACGACGGCCAGCAGACGTTCTGCGCGTCCGGAGGCGCCTCGCCGGGCGAGCGGGGTGTCATGTGGTGCGCCCCGGGCGGCCTGGAGGACTCCTTCCCCGTCGGCTCGACGACCAGCTACCTGCCGGAGCCTGGAGCCGTCATCCACTACGGCCCGGCCCTCGACGACTGGGAGTGGGTCGAGGCGGTGCTCTCCGACGGGCGGCGGGTGCGAGCCGAGTTCCTGCGCGGCGAGGGCGCCCCGCTACGGGTCTGGCACGCCTCGGTGCCGCGCGACGCCGAGGTCGGCGGCTACGTCCTGAAGGTTCATGGCCGGGCGGCCCGGCCGGTCCCCACCTTCGACAAGGCATGCGGCAGGCAGGACGCCTCGTCCGAGGCCGGCCGCCTGGCCCTGCCCGCGGGCATCACGGCGCACCTGAGCGGGAGCTGCATGGCCTTCTGGGAGGCCGGCAAGATGGTGCCGGGCCTTCCCGGGCCGGTCCCCGGCAGGAAGCTGAGCGAGCAGTTCGACGCCCGGTGGCCGGCGTACTGGAGCCATGGCAAACGCGCCTGGTACGGCTACGCGCCTGCGGGCACGGCCAAGGTAGTGCTCGCCCTGAAGCGCGGCGGGACCGCGACGGCCGAGGCCGTGCCCGATCCTTGGGGACAGGGCGTGACGTTGTTCGCGGCCCTGACGCCCAAGGGAGCCGACTTCGGCGAGGGAGCGACCCTCACGGGCTACGGCGCCGACGGCAAGGAGCTGTGGACCTACGACCGCTAGGCCCCTTGATGCTGTTGCCAACTGGGGTTCGGTGAGGACGTCGATGTTGATGGCCGCTCGGTGGTTGGTGCGGTCGACTGGTCCTTTGGCCCGATGTTGGCGAGATCGCGCGTTTGACGGTGCGTGGGCTGACGCGTTCGCGGCGAACTGGCGACGCGGCCATGAGTCAGCCCATCACCCGCTCACTGATCGCCGACGGGCGAAGGAGGGCGCCCGCTCTGGACGAAATCCCCTGGCGACCAGGTAGGCGGGGATCCGGTTGATGAGCCGCGACCGTTGCACCAATCGCATGACCAGTGGCGGCTCGCGCCTGGCGAGCAGGTCGATCCTGCCTTCAAGCGCCGGCCTAAGGGCCTTCTCATGCAGGAGACGCTGCAGGGCCTGGATGATGATCGTTGCGGGCAGGCGGCGCCGCCGTACCTTGGCAAGGTCTGCCCCAGAAACCCGGTGACGCTTGAGCGGCCCGGCGAGCAGCCGGGCGGTCGCTACCGCGTCCTGCACGGCCAGGTTGATGCCGACGCCGCCCGCGGGTGACATGGCGTGCGCTGCGTCGCCGATGCACAGCAGTCCATCGCGGTGCCAGCGGTGGAGCCGGTCAAGGCGTACGTCCAGAAGCTTCACCTGATCCCATGAGGTGAGCGCGCCGGCGCGGTCGGCAAGCCATGGCACCGACTGAGCCATCGCGGTGAACAGCTCTCCGATCGGCATTTTCCTGAGCTCTGGATCGCTGCCCTTCTTGATGAGGGAGCCGCACTGCCAGAAGTCGCCTCGGTCCTGCAGGATGAGCGCGCGCCCCCTGGTGATCAACGGGACCATGCCTTTCGGGTCCGACTCCTTGCGCGGCAGCCGGAACCACCACACGTCCAGTGGTGTGGGCCATTCCTTCACGCGCAGCCCGGAGGCCGCCCGCAACACCGAGGTGCGGCCATCGCACGCCACCGTGAGGCCGGCCTCGATCTGACCGGTCTCGCCCTCACTGGTGCGGTAGGTGACGCCCGCCACCTTTCCGCCTCGGGTGAGGAGGCCAGTGGCTTCGGTGTTCATGCGCAGCGTGTAGGCCGGCTCGGCCGTACCCGCCTCTGCCAGCAGATTGAGCAGATCCCACTGCGGGACCATGGCGATGTACTTGAACCTCCCGGGCAGCACGCCGAGTGTCGCGATGCGCTGCAAGCCGGCGCCGGTGGGCGCCTGGATCTCATCGAGCCGGGTCTGCTGCAGCCGGGCGAACTTCTCGTAGAGCCCGAGGTCCACCAATAGTTCCAGAGTGGTGGGATGAACCGTGTCGCCACGGAAGTCGCGCAGGAAGTCGCCATGCTTCTCCAGCACGGTCACCTCCACCCCGGCCCGCGCCAGCAACAGTCCGAGCATGAGGCCGGCGGGACCGCCCCCGACGACACAGCAGGTGGTCCGTTCCATGAGTGCTCTCCCTAACGTCGGGCGAAGTCCGGGGCGTGCTCGGGCCGCGGGCCGAAGGCGATCAGCACCGCCGGCGCCTTCCGGAAAGCGGTGATGTGACGGCCCAGGAAGATGGCTATCTTGGGCGCTCCCGAGCGTTTGCCCGCGACCGCCGGTGCGAACAGGACCCGATGCAGCAACCGTTGCGCGCGCTGGAGGATGACCGTCGGCATCCAGCGGCGGCGCCTTACCATCGCCAGGTCGCGTTTCGTGACCGTGCCGCGGCGCAACGGCTCAGCCAGCAGCCGAGCCGTCGCCACAGCGTCCTGGATGGCCAGGTTGATGCCCACACCACCGGCGGGCGACATCGCGTGAGCCGCGTCGCCGATGCACAACAGTCCGTCGACGTGCCAGCGATGCAGCCTGTTGAGCCGGACGTCGAGGTAATGGAGGTCGTCCATGGTCCTGATGTGATCGACCCTGTCGGCGTACTGCGGCCTCAGTCGCGCGATCCGTGCGCGAAAGCGCTCCACTCCCTCCGCTCGCAGCCGAGCGTCGGAGCCCTTGACGGTGAAGTAGGCCACCTGGAAGAAGTCTGTCCGTACGAACGTCAGCAAGATCTCGTCACCCCGGAACTCCGGGATGAGCCTGGCGACCTGCCCCTGCTCGTCGGGATGCCGTGGCAGGCGGAACCACCAGGTGTCGAAGGGGACGGGAAACTCCTTGGGGCGCAGCCCGGCTTTTCGCCGCAGGACTGAGTGCCGGCCGTCGCAGGCGACCGTCAGATCCGCGCGGATCTCGCCTTCCTCGCCGTCCCTCGTGCGGCAGCGGACGCCGGTCACCCGGCCGCCGTCTCTGATCAGATCGACCGCCTGGGTGTCCATCCTGAGAGTGAACGAGGGTTCTCGCCTCGCTGCCTCGGCGAGGAAGTTCAGCAGATCCCACTGCGGGATCATCGCGACATAGTTGTACGGCGGGCGTAGACGATCGAAGTCGCCCAGCAGGACCGTGCCGCCTTCAGGGACAGGTATCTCCAGGTTCCCCAGCCGGCTCTGCGGCAGCCCGCGAAACTCCTGGCCAAGGCCGAGCTCGTCGAGAAGCCTGATCGTGGAGGCATGCACCGTGTCCCCGCGGAAGTCACGCAGGAAGTCACTGTGCTTCTCCAGCACGGTCACTCGAATTCCGGCTCTGGCCAGCAGCAGGCCGAGCATCATGCCGGCAGGTCCACCGCCGGCCACCAGAACGGTCGTTCTGTCACGCATGGCCACGCCCGTCATTCCGCGGGGAGCAGGACGGTGGCGTCAGTGGACCCCTCCACCACGCCGGCCCGACGGTGAGCGTCTCTGAGCGCGTCGGACGCGAAGTGCCGGCGCATCCCGTCAGCGTCTGCGCATTCGAACAAGACGACCGCCTCGTCGGGCTGGTCGGCGTTCCTGGAGACCAGGACGGTACGCATCCCGAAGGCCTGCCTGGTGTCGGCGAGACTGTCAAAGGCCTTGCGCCAGGTGTCGTAGTCGGAGAATCGCTGCCTGATCAGTAGGTGCTGCATGATCTGCCCCTCTTGAATCGATGAGGTCAGGTTCCCGTTCGCGCCAGGAGGCGGTAGGCGGACAGCGCGTTGAGGCGTGCAGGTTTCGGCACAGGTGCGCCTCTGTCGTGACGATTGGTAAGAAACCGATCGTAAGCAACGATTGGGTTCGTCCGAATCCGTCACGTGACTGGGTTGGCGAGCAGGTCTAGGCGGAGCCCGGAGCGCCGCATACCCAGATCGAACCTCCGTGCCGCCCAGAAGCTCACGACCAGAGATCGCTAGGCATCAAGGAGCCTGGCGGTGGATGCGGCGAGTTCGATGGGCCCGTCCTCACCGACGAGGACAGTGCCACCGAGGTGGACCAGGTGCCGGTCGAGGACGCAGCTGGGTTCCAGGGAGAAGGTCATTCCGGGGGCCAGCACCAGGCCGTGACCGGCGGTGGAGACCGCCGCAGGCCCGGATGGAGATTGCCGACGGCGATCGCCACCTGGTGTTCGCTTTTCCCGCATGCCGTACGAGCAGACGATCTCCGCCAGCACCAGGTCACCGTCGGTGGCCGACGGTGGTGGCGTATCTGAGGGCGGCGAGTTCCTCCTCGGACTGCTCCAGCACGTGCAGCAGGAAGCTCACCCACGCCGACCTGGACCTGGCCTGTGGCATCAGCTCCAGCACACGACCGCATCCGCGCGGTAAGGATCCACGACGCCCGATCCCGCCCTGGCCTTGCGGAGCCGGACGACCCCAAGGTCCAATGAACGTGGCCCGGTGAGGCCCGAGCACAGGCAAGGTCGCAGGGAGGCGGACAATGGACCTGCCCCAACTTCCCCGGCGCCCACCAGGCAGGTTGCACGGGCGTGCGAGCGAGCAGGCCGCCATCGACGGCCTGCTCCGCGACGCTCGGGATGGCCGCAGCGGCGCCCTGGTGGTTCGAGGTGAGACCGGGATCGGGAAATCCGCCCTGCTCGAGTACGCGGGACACAACGCCGCACACATGCGAATCCTGCGGGGTGTGGGCGTGGAGACCGAGGCAAAGCTGGCATTTGCCGGGCTGCACATGATGGTGGGCAGGTACACCCGCCTTCTCGGCAGATTGCCACACCCGCAGGCGGCGGCGCTACGCAGGGCGTTCGGGTTGGCGGACGCCCCGCCGGCGGACCGGTTCCTGGCCGGCCTCGCCACCTTGTCCCTGCTCAGCGAACTTGCCGATGACGCGCCGCTGCTGTGCCTGGTCGACGATGCGCACTGGCTCGACCAGGCCTCCGCCGACGCGCTGCTGATCGCCGCCCGCCGCCTGGACGCCGAGGGCATCGCGATGATCTTCGCCGCCCGTGACGAACACCCGTTTCCGGCACCCGGCCTCGCTCAGCTGCACCTCTCAGGAATCGACGGTACGGCCGGCGCCGCGCTGCTGGCCGAGCACTCCCGCGACCTGGCCGACCATGTCCGGAGCCGGATCCTGGAGGAGGCCCATGGCAACCCGCTGGCCCTGCTGGAATTGCCCGCGGCGCTGACCCCCGCCCAGCGGGCCGGCGAACAGCCCCCGGACGCCTTCCACATCGGCACGCAGCCGATCTCAGGCCGGCTGCAGGAGACCTTCAACAGGCGTCTCGTGACGCTGCCGGAGCAGACACAGCTCCTCCTGTTGATCGCTGCCGCCGACGACACCAGCGAGCTGAACGTTGTCCTGAAGGCCGGCGAACCGCTCGGCGTAGACGAGACGGACCTCGAGTCCGCAGAGCGGACGGGCCTGATCCGGATCATCCGCGACGAGCTGGCCTTTCGCCATCCACTGGTCCGTTCGGCAGCGTACCGAGGTGCGACGACCGCCCAGCGCCTCCACGTGCACCGGGCTCTGGCCGAGATTCACGGCGAGATCGGCAACGGGGACCGGCGCGCCTGGCACCTCGCCGCGGCGACCATCGGTCCCGATGAAGCCGTCGCCGCGGAACTGGAGCGGACCGCCGAACAGTCCCGCACTCGCGGTGGCCACGCCGCCGTCGCCGCCGCCTACCATCGCGCGGCCCACTTCACCCCGGATCCGGGGCGGCGCGCAGCCCGCCTCGCCGCGGGAGCCCGTGCGGCCGCCAGTGCCGGACAGGCCATACTCGCCGGCCAACTCGCGGAAGAGGCTTTGCCGCACACCACCGACCCGGTCGTCAGAGCGGACCTCGTACGGGTCAGGGCCGCCATCGCCTACGAACGAGATCATCAGTCTTACGGGATGGACCTGCTGGAGGCCGCGTCCGGGGTCGCCGAGCAGCTTCCTGCCACGGCCGCCTTGATGTTCTTCGCCGCGCTGACCGGCTCATGGAGACGGGGAGACTGCGCGGCGGGGCTGGAAGCCGTGGCACGGGCGACCAGTATGACCTCGTCCGACCCTTTTCTGGCACGCGTGACGGCCGCCGTGGCGCACCTGGCCGCTGATGATCTCCAGCAAGGTGTGCCCCTCCTGCGTGAGCTACTCGACGAGTTCCGCAACGGCCTTCGGCTTGCGCTGTGGGAACGAGTCGACATCCACTGGTGGTTCGAATGGATGGCCGATGTCAAGTCCGGACACGAGGAGACGGTCAAACTCGTAGGCGACTGCCGCGCACAGGGGGCCTTCGGCCTCCTGCCTCGCGCGCTGCTGTACCTCGCCCGCTCCCAACTGCTGCTCGGCCGGTACCGCGACCTGCTGACCACCGCCGCAGAAGGACTGCGCATCAGTCAGGACACCTCACAGCCGCACTATGCCGCGCACCTGTCCGGGCTCCTGGCGTGCGTCGCGGCCATCGAGGGTGACGAGCAGCGGTGCTGCGCCCTCACAGAGGAGATCGAGTTCGCGACTCTGAACGAGAGATGCCTGGAAGGTCTCCACGCCCTCAATCTCTTGGACATCGCGTACGGCAGGCACGACCAGCTCATGCGGAGGTTCGCCCACGTGGCGCCGTCTCCCACGCGCAATCTGGCCTTGGCCCACGTCCCCAGCCTGCCCGACTACGTCGAGGCCGCCGTACGCACCGGTGCGCTGGATCTCGCGACCGAGTCGTGCCGCCGCTTCACTACCTTCACGAACGTCACCGGACAGGCATGGGCCGGCCCTGTGGAGCTGCGCTGCCGGGCGCTGCTCGCCGAATCCGACGAGGCCGACGGCCTCTACGCGCAAGCTGTACAGCTCCATCGAACGCAGGATCATCCGTTCGAACGAGCACGGACGGAGCTCCTCTACGGCGAGTGGCTCCGCCGTCAGCGCCAACGCGCCGGAGCACGCCCGCACTTGCGATCCGCGCTAGAGCTCTTCCAACAGCTCGGCGCCGTGCCGTGGGCCGAGCGCGCCCACGGGGAGCTGCGAGCGACCGGCGAGACCCTGCAGGACCACCCGGTCACGCCACACCTGCTGGATCGGCTGACCGCGCAGGAACTCCAGGTGGCACGGCTGGCCGCGACCGGTCTGAGCAACCGGGAGATCGCCGCCCAGCTCTTCCTCAGCCCGAGAACGGTCGGCTACCACCTGTACAAGGCCTATCCCAAGCTCGGCATCGCCTCCCGGAACGACCTCATGCGCATGGCCCTGGACTGACCCGTGACGTTCGAAAGACGATTCCGGCCTTGAGCCGCAGCCGATCCGGGGCGCCCAGCGGTTCGCCAGACTAGGCACCCAGATTGCGGTAGCGGGCCTGGCGGGCCGCGAAACGGTCCGCCGGGCTCGCCCGCAGCAGCACCGCGATCTCGTACTCCAGCGCCCGCCCCACCCGCTCGCAGAACTGCCTGGGCTCGTACGCGGCGTCCGGCAGCTCCGGGATCACCCGGTCCACGATGCCGTCGCGCCGCAGGTCGGTGGCGCGGATGCGCTGCGCCTGGGCGATCTCGGGGGCGAAGTCGACCGAGCGGTAGAGGATCGCCGAGGCGCCCTCGGGCGGCAGCGGCGACAGCCAGGCGTGCTGCGCGCACAACACCCGGTCGGCGGGCAGCAGGGCCAGCGCCGCGCCGCCCGCGCCCTCGCCGAGCAGCAGGCAGACGGTCGGCGCGTCCAGCATGACGAGCTCGGCCAGGCAGCGGGCGATCTCCGCGGCCAGCCCGCCCTCCTCGGCCGCCTTCGACAGGTCGGCGCCGGCCGTGTCGATCACGGTGAGCAGCGGCAGGCCCAGCTCGGCGGCCAGCCGCATGCCGCGCCTGGCCACCCGCAGCCCGGCTGGGCCGAGCGGCGAGTTGGCGCGCTGCAGCCGCCGGTCCTGGCCGAGCACCACGGCCGGCGCGCTGCCGAACTTGGCCAGCGCGAGCAGCAGCCCCGGCTCGTTCTCCCCCGCCCCGGTGCCGCTGAGCGGCGTCATCTCGGTCGCGGCGAGCTTGAGCAGCGTACGCACGCCGGGCCGGTCGTCGCGGCGCGAGCGCGTGATCGCCTCCCACGCCTCCACCGGCCGCAGGTCCTCCTCCGGGGGCGGGCCCGCTTCGATGGCCGACCGGTCGGCGGCCAGCACGGCGAGCGCCCTGATCGCGACCTCCCGCAGGTCGCCGGCCGACACCACCGCATCGAGCAGCCCCTTGCGGTGCAGGTTCTCGGCGACCTGCACGCCTTCGGGAAACGGGTAGCCGTGCAGCGCCTCGAACACGCGCGGCCCCAGGAACCCGATCATCGCCTCCGGCTCGGCGGCCGTGACGTGCCCGAGCGACCCCCACGAGGCGAGCACTCCGCCCGTGGTCGGATGCCGCACGTACACCAGATAGGGCAGGCCGACCGCCCGGTGCGCCTGGATCGCGACGGTGATCTTCACCATCTGGACGAACGCGAGCGCGCCCTCCTGCATGCGCGTGCCGCCCGAGGCCGGGGCGGCCAGCAGCGGCAGCCGCTCGCGGGTGGCCCGCTCGACCGCCGCCACGAACCGCTCGGCCGCCGCCGCCCCGATCGAGCCGGCCATGAATGAGAACTCGCACGCCACGACGGCCACCCTGCGGCCGCCGAGCAGCCCCTCACCCGTGATCAGCGCCTCGTCGTAGCCCGACTTGGCGCGGGCGGCGGCCAGCTCGTCGGCGTAGGAGGAGCCGGGCTCGGCCGGGTCGGCGGGCGGCGCGTCCCACGATTTCCACGATCCCCGGTCGAGGACCGTGTCGATCAGTGTGCGCGCGTCCGGACGGCTCACTATCGCTCCCTAGAAGTCGGACAAAGTTGCAATGTTGACGCTCAGCCTTTTTCCCCGCAGGTGCCACGAATTATCGATCATCGTTCGCGCTCCTCCAGCCAGGCGAGCACCGCGTCGCCGTCCTGGCCGAGCATGGGCGGCGCGGTGTGCTCCACCCCGCTCTGCCCGTCGAAGCGCAGCGGCGGCCCCGGCAGCTCGATGCGGCCGAGCACCGGGTGCTCCACCTCGACGACCAGGCCCTGCGACCGGGTCTGCTCCCACGTGTACACCTCGTCGAGCGACCTGATCGCGCCCGCCGGCACTCCCGCCTCGCCCAGCTTCGCGAGCCAGTGGTCGCGATCGTGGGCGGACAGGGCCTTCTCCATGTCGGCGACCAGCTCGTCGCGGTGCGCGCGCCGGTCCTTGTTCGTGGCGTATCTCGGCGTGCCGGGGTCGATGCCGAGCAGCGCGGCGACCTTTCGCCACTGGCCGTCGTTGGCGGCGGCGATCTGCAGCATGCCGTCGGCGCAGCGGAAGGAGCCATAGGGGGTGATCGAGGCGTGGTGGTTGCCGCCGGCGACGGGCACCTGGCCGCCCACCGTCCAGGCGGTGCCGTGGTAGGCGTGCACGCCGGTGACGGCGGCCAGCAGCGACGTGCGGACGACGCGGCCCTTGCCGGTGCGCTCGCGCTCGTAGAGCGCACCGGCGACGCCGTAGGCGCCGTGGATGCCGGCGAGCAGGTCGGCGATGGAGGCGCCGACGCGGTAGGGCTCGTCGGGCGAGGGGCCGGTCAGCGACATCAGGCCCGCCTCGCCCTGGGCGATCTGGTCGTAGCCGGGGCGACCTCCCTCGGGGCCGTCGTGGCCGAAGCCGGTGATCGACAGGATGATCAGGCGCGGGTTGAGCTCGTGCAGCCGCTCGACGGGGAAGCCGAGGCGGTCGAGCACGCCGGTGCGGAAGTTCTCGACGAGGACGTCGCTCTGGCCTACGAGGCGCTCGATGAGCCGCTTGCCCTCGGGGGACTTCATATCGACGGCGATGGACTGCTTGTTACGGTTGGCCGCCAGAAAATAGGTCGAGATATCGTGATCCGGCCCGACGAACGGCGGCCCCCAGCCGCGCGACTCGTCACCCCCGTCCGGGTGCTCCACCTTGATCACCCGTGCGCCCAGGTCACCGAGCATCTGCGCGGCGTGCGGACCGGCCAGCGCCCTGGACAGGTCGAGCACGACGACGTCGCCGAGGGGTCCGAGCACGGTCAACCTCCTGCTTGCGTTCGGGGCGAAAGAACATTCTCTCAGTTGCCCGTCCCCGTTCATCTACCCTGGGTCGGTGAATTCGCTGGCCGGCCGCATCAGGAACCTGCGGCCCTCGTGCGGTCCGGTCCGCCTGGTGGCCGTGGACGGGCCCGCGGGCGCGGGCAAGACGACGTACGCGGGGAAACTGGCGGCGGCCCTCGGCTGCCAGGTGATCCACAGCGACGACTTCCCCGTGCCGTGGGAGGAGGGCCCGGGCCGCTGGTTCCACGCGCTCGACGAGCAGGTGCTGCGTCCTCTCCAGCAAGGTCTTCCCGGAGGTTTCCGCAGGTACGACTGGGTGCGGGGCGAGTACGCCGAGCATGTCACCGTTCCCGTGGCGCCGGTCCTCGTCATCGAGGGCGTGGGCGTGGCCCGAGCCTCGGCGGCCCATCTGCCGGCGTTCACCGTCTGGTTGGAGGCCCCCGAGCCGGTGCGGCTGGCCCGCGTCCTGGAACGCGACGGGTCCGAGCTGGAGCCCCGGTGGCGGGAGTGGTTCGCGGCGGAGCGGGCGTGGTTCGCAGAGGACCGCACCAGGGACCGCGCCGATCTCATCGTTCAGACGTGAACCCGGCCACCCCGTCTCCCGACTGAGCAGGGTGACGGGAGGATGACGATGATCGATGAACTGCTGGTGGTGCGAGCCCAGCTGGGCGAGCACGCGGCGGTAACCCGGCTGGTACGCGAATGGCACGACCCGGTGTGGACGTACGTTCGGCGCATGCTCGACGCCGAGCGGGCCGACGACGTGACCCAGGAGGTCTGGCTGGCGGTGCTGCGCGGGCTGCCCAGGCTGCGCGAGCCCGCGAGGTTCGCGCCGTGGCTGTTCACCATCGCCAGGCGGGCGGTGACCGACCGGCTGCGGGCGGAGTACTCCCGGGCGGAGGGCGCGCAGGAGGCCGAGCCGGTCGTGGAGGACCCGGTCGAGGCCATGGTGGACCGCGCCGAGCTGCTCGCCGCGCTGGCGGAGCTGCCGGTGGCCGAGCGGGAGATCCTCGTCCTGCACTACCTGGAGGACCTGCCGGTGGAGGACTGCGCGCAGATCTGCGGCATCCCGGAGGGCACGGTCAAGTCCAGGCTCAGCCGGGCCCGTCGCCACCTGAGGGAAAGGGGAACGATCCATGAACGATGAGGAGCCTCGCGTGTCGGCGGAGGAGATGATCGCGCGGCTGGAGCCGGCGATGTCGCCGTGGAAGCGCGTGCGCGGCGTCGCGGCGCTGGTGGCGGGCGTGGCCGGGACGGTGTTCGTGAGCGCGCTGTGGTGGAGCGAGCCGGGGTCGCTTCCGGGCCGCACCCAGCTGGCCTTCGGGCTGTTCACCGCGTTCTGCCTGGCCTGGGCGTGCTACGGAGGCTGGCTGCTGACGCGCAGGGCGCCGCTGTTCGCGACCGATCGGGTGATCGCCGGCTGGCTCGCCCTGGCCGCGTCCGCCGCCACGACCGCTCTGGTGGTCGCGGTGGCCGCGCAGCCGGTGGCCGGGCTGGTGGGTGGGGGCACGTTCGTCGCGGTGTCGGCGGTGCTGACCGTACGCGCCCACGCTCGCCGCGCGGCGCTGCTGCGCCGCAAGCGGGAGCTGACCGGCGAGGGGGAGAGGTGATCGCGGCGAGCGTCACGGGCCGAGGTGGGCGACGTCGTTGAAGCGGACCAACTCGAACCGGGCGCCGCCGGTGCGCCAGACGGAGATGCTGGCGTTCAGCACCGGGGCGAATTCGAGCACGGCCGCCAGCTCCGGATCGGGGCTGCCCGCGATGACGTGGCGCAGCCCCAGCACCACCGAGTCGTGGGCGACGATCAGCACCCGCCGCCCGTCCGCCCGCCCGTCCAGGTCGCCGAGGAAGTCCCGGAGCCTGGTCACGACGTCCCCCAGGGACTCGCCGCCGGGCGGGCGGAAGGCGTAGGCGCCCGCGGCCTCGCGCCGCGCCACCTCCTCGGGGAACCGCTCCTTGATCGCGGCCAGGTTGTAGTGCGCGAACGCCCCCGACTCCTGGTCCCTGAGCCGCTCGTCCACGGTGACCGGGAGCGGATCGACGCCCCACGCCTGCTGGGCGAGCTCCCAGGTGTCGAGCGCGCGCAGGTAGGGCGAGCACCACACCAGCTCGGGCACCTCCCCGGCGGGCAGCGACGCCAGCAGCCGGCCGAGCGCCGTCGCCTGCGTCCTGCCCAGCCCGGTCAGCGTCACCTCGTCGTCGCCGCGCTCGTAGACCAGCGGCGTCTCGCCCGCCTGCCGGAGGGCGAGGTTTCGCTCGCTCTCGCCGTGTCGTACCGCCATGATCAGTGAGGGTCTCATGCGGCCATCTTCACATGCGGATCTTCACTTGCGAGCGCTCGCATGCCCCCTGACGAGGTCCTCGACCCGCGCCCGGAGTGCCAGGAACTCGGGGGTCCGTTTGAGGCCGAGCTCCCGGTGGTCAGCGAGGGGCACCGGAAGCTCGGCCGCCACCCGGCCGGGGTCGGACGTGAGGACGATCACGCGCCGCCCGAGCAGCACGGCCTCCTCGACGTCATGGGTGACCATGAGCACGGTCGCGCGGGTGTCCCGCCACACCTGGTGCAGGAAGACCTGCATGTCCTCCTTGGTCTGGACGTCGAGCGCGCCGAACGGCTCGTCGAGCAGCAGCACGGACGGCTCGCAGGCCAGCGCGCGGGCGATCGCCACCCGCTGCCGCTGGCCGCCCGACAGCTGCCTGGGCAGGGCGTGGGCGAGCGGCAGCAGGCCCACCTCGGACAGGTACCACTCGACCCGGCGCGCGCGCTCGGCGGCGGGCAGGGGCATCAGCCGCAGGCCGAACCCGACGTTCTCGGCGACCGTGAGGTACGGGAACAGCGCCCCCGACTGGAACACCAGCCCGCGCTCGGGCCCGGGTCCGATCACGGGTTCGCCGTCGAGCTCGATCGCACCGCCGCTGATCGGCTCCAGCCCGGCGATCATGCTGAGCAGCGTGGACTTGCCGGAGCCGCTGGCGCCCACCATGCACACGAAGTCGCCGCGCATCACTTCCAGGCCGATCCCGTCGAGCACCCGGTGGCCGCCGTAGTCCTTGACGACGTCGCGCAGCACGAGCGTCATCCCGCCCACCTCCCCACCCTTGACCGGGTCAGCCGCAGTCCGACGTCGATGGCCAGGCCGATGACGCCGATCACGACGAGCACCGCGAAGATCCGGTCGGTCTGGAGGAAGCGCTGGGCGCGGACGATGCGGTAGCCGAGCCCGGACTCGGCGGCGATCAGCTCGGCGACGACCACGAAGTTCCACGCGGCGGCCGCGTTGACGCGCATCGCGTCGAGCATGCCCGGCAGCGCGTACGGCCAGACGACCTTGCGCAGCACCTCGCCGCCGGTCGCGCCGAGCGTGGCGGCGGCCTTGCGCAGCTCGCCCGGCACGGTACGGACCGCGTCGGCGGTCATGAGCGTGTTGAAGAACACCACGCCGATGACCAGGATCGCGATCTTGGACGGCTCGCCGAGGCCGAGCCAGATGATCAGCAGCGGGATGAACGCGGAGGCCGGCATGTACCTCAGCAGCCCGATCACCGGCTCCAGCAGTGCCAGGGCGACCTGGGACGTCCCCATGGCCATCCCGAGCGGCACCGAGATCGCCACCGCCAGGCCGAACCCCGCGCCCACCCTGCCCAGGCTGGCGGCGGCGTCCGACAGGAGCTGCCCGCTCGCCGCCATCTCCGCGAACGCCTGCGCCACGGCGGCGGGCGAGGGCAGGAACGTGGGGTCCACGACGCCGACGGAGCTGACCACCGCCCAGAGCGTCAGCGGCCCGAGCACCGCCACGGCCCGCAATCCCCACCGGGCCCGCGCGGACAAGGCCTGCCTGCGCGGCCGGCCACGCGGGGCACGCTTGGGCAGCGCCGGCCAGTCGGCGCGGTCCCCTGCCCGCCGTCCGATCGCCGGCTCCGCACCCATCGTCCGGGCCGCGGCGGCGCGGGCCGGGCCCGTCACGATGGCGCTCCCTGGACGAAGCGGCCGTCCAGGAGGCCGTCCAGCGGCGGTTCCTCGTCGGCGAGGCCGGATTCGGTGAGGAAGGTCGCGATCTCCTTGGCCTGCTTCTCCAGGCTCCCGGAGCTGAACGCCTCCAGGTTGTCGGCCAGGGAGAAGATCGTGGTCCCGGCGTCGTAGTCGGCGTAGTCCTGTTCACTCACCCCCGCCCGCTTCGCCATGATCGTACGGGCCTCCGCCTTGTTCGCCCCGATCCAGGCCAGCGTGTCGAACCAGGTCTTCACCAGTCCCTGCACGGCCTCGGGCCGGTCGGAGGCGAGCGAGCGCGACACGACGAGATGGTCAGGAATGGCCCCGGGGAAGTCCTTGGAGGTCGCGATGGCCGTGGCGCCGGGCAGCTCCAGCGCGGTCGTCGTGAACGGCGCGAACACCCCGACCGCGTCCACCTGCCCCGCCTTGAACGCGGCCGCCGCCGCGTCCGTGGGCAGCGGCTTGAACGTGATGTCGGCCGGCGTGAGCCCAGCCTTGCGCAGGGCGAGCAGCAGCAGGTAGTGGTCCACGGTCCCCTGCTCGGCGGCGACCGCCTTGCCCTTGAGCTGCGCCACCGACGTGATCCCGGGTCTGGCGATGATCTGGTCGTTGCCGGTGGAGTTGTCGTTCACCAGCACGACCGTCTGCTTGGCGCCACCGGAGATCGAGGCGAGCGTGTCGTTCAGGGTCTGGCTGTTGGCGTCGATGTTCCCGGTGGCCAGGGCGGTGAGGCTGTCGGTGTAGCTGTCGAAGTACTTCAGCTCGACCTCCACCCCGTTCTTGGCGAACAGCCCCTTCTCCTGGGCGATCTGCCACGGGAACCAGCCGGGCCAGGCGGAGAAGCCGAGGGTGACGGGCTTGCCGGCGGAGCCGGTGGCGGCGGGCGTGGACGGGGTTCCCCCGGAGCAGGCCGTGCAGAGGGCCAGCAGGGCGGCGATCAGAAGCCGGCGGGTCATGACGCGGCCTCCTTCCTCTTCGACGGCAGGTGGCCGGAGCGGACCAGGCAGCCGAGTGTGTCGCAGATGACGCGGGTGGCGATCAGGGAGGTGATGTCGGCGTTGTCGTACGGTGGGCTGCATTCGACCACCTCGATGCCGGCCAGCGGCGCGGCGTCGGCGATGATCTGGATGAACTTGAGCACCTCGCGCGGCAGGAACCCGCCGGGCTCGGGCCAGCCGGTGCCCGGCACGAACGCGGCGTCCAGGCAGTCCACGTCGAACGACAGCCACACGGCCTCCGCGTTGCGCCAGGCCACCTCGAGCGCCCGCTCGGCGGCGGCCTCGATGCCCATCTCGACGCAGTCCGTGACCGTCATGATCGTGGTGCCGCGCTCGCGCCCCACTTTCACGCCGGGCCGGGGCGCCTGCCAGCCGCCGATGCCGATCTGCACCAGGTTCTCCGGGGGCACGTTCGGGAGGTCGGTGGCGTGGAACCACGGCGTCGTGTGCATGCGCTCGTCGAGGTCGGTCTCCTGGGTGTCGACGTGCCGGTCGAAGTGGATGATCCCGAGGTTGCCGGACAGGTGCTCGGCGACGCCGCGCACCGTGGGATAGCCGATCGAGTGGTCGCCGCCCAGGACGACGGGGAACGCGCCGCTGGCGTACACGTGGGACACGGCCTTGGAGATCTGGTCGAAGGTCTTCTCGATGTTGCCGGGGATCGTGAAGATGTCGCCGAGGTCGGCGATCGTGATCGACTCGCGCAGGTCCACGCCCAGCTCGAAGCTGTAGGGGCCGTACAGGGCGGAGATCCGGCGCATGCCCTGCGGCCCGAACCGGGTGCCGGGGCGGTAGGTGGTGCCGCCGTCGAACGGGGCGCCGAGCACGGCCACGTCGTAGTCGCCGCACGTGCGCACGTCCTCGACGTACGGGGCCTTGAGGAAGGTGTTGATGCCCGCGAAGTGGGGCAGCTCTCCGCGCGAGAAGGTCGGGATGCGCCGGTCCACGATGGAGTCGGCGCCCTGCAGGCCCAGCTCCAGCGCGCGGGCCACCTCGCGGTCCCAGGCGGTGGTGGGCAGCTCGGCCTCGCGCTCGACGGCGAAGCGGGCCTCGGGTCCGTAGTCCTCGTGGAGCTTGCGGGGGTGCCAATGCATTCGAGCTCCGGATGATCGTTGCCCGGCCGGAAGGCAGCCAAGCGGTGGCTGACCTCCCGGGCTTTTGTCCCGCCGTGGAGCGGCCCAAGGCCGCCTGCACCTCTTGGACCAGGCCCGGTGGAATCCGGCGGAACCCTAGATGCGCCTCACGCTGTCGGTGAGTCCCCTTCAGTGGACTGCCGACCTGTTTCGCCGCCGTGAACAACACGTTCCAGTTCGCTTACCGCGCCCGCGACGCCGAGCACCTCCCACCCGGTTGCTTCGAGAACTTCTCCACCTACCGGCTCTGCTGATACCGGTACAACCGGGGCCCTTCCGCGAAGTAGACGTCTCCCGACCTGTGCACCGCGAGCTGGTGCACAGGTCCCTGCCTGAGCACGGCATGCCGCCCGGTCAGCAGGTTCAGTGAGAACACCTCCCTGCCCGCGTGCGCCCCGTAGAGCTGGTGGTCACGTGGGTTGAGCGCCAGCTGCCCGCTCGCGCTCCTGCTGTCCGACAGCGTCACTCGCTTGATCACCTTGCGGGCGTGGGTGCCGACGGCGAACACCTCTCCGCCCGCGATGCCCCACAGCCTCCCCAGCGAGTCGAAGGCGAGCGCCGGGATCGCGGGCTTGCCGGGGGCGGGGACCATCTCCCAGAGCAGCCTGTTCTCCCGTACCGACCAGGCGAACAGCTTGGCCTCCGGCTGGGTGGGCGGGGTGGCGGACTGGCCGCTGTAGATCGAGGTGCCGCCGTAGACGACGCCGTCGCGGTAGGCGAGCGAGACGATGGACTGATCCTTGATCACGTTGCGCTCGGCATGCTTCAGCGTCCCGGCCTTCGTGTCCCAGATGGCCAGGACGCCGCCGAGGTGACCGAGGTCGGGCATGGTGCCGACGGCGAGATAGCGGCCGGCGGAGACCATGGCCCTGGGCCTGATCTGCTTGTCGGCGGCGAAGTCGAACAGCCTGGCCGGATTGGGCGCGGGCCCCGGTTCGGGGCTGGGCGAGTACTCGGTGCTGTTCCACGGCAGCCCCGGGTCGTAGGAATAGGTCCTGGCCTCCGGATAGGCGCCGATGTAGAGCTTGCCGTCGTGCGTGACCATGTCCTCGCTCTGCGAGAACGTGTGGAACTCCGCGACCTTGCCGGTCCCGGGGTCCAGCGCGGCGAAGCCGCCGTTGAGGAAGCCGCCGGCGTACATGCGCCGGTCGGGCCCCTCCGACAGGGCCGTGACGTCGATCGGCTCGCCCTTGATCCCCGACTGGACGAACGACTTGGCGCCGGTCTGCGGATTGTAGCGGAACATCATGCCGCGCCAGAGCAGGCCGACGATGCTTTTGCCGGGGTAGTCGGGCAGCCCGAGCTCGGCCCAGCCGATGCCCCGGGTGTTCGCCACCCGGCCGGTGATCGGCACGCCGGTGGGCGTCGTGGTACGGCTGCGCGGGTCGTAGCGGACCAGCTCACCGCCCTTGACGAGGTAGACCCGCCCCTCCTCGTCCGGCGGCGAGACGTCCAGGCCGTGTGCCGGATCGATCTTGTCGGCCCACTGGCCCGCCGCGATGTCCCACACGTGGAGAGGCCCGGGGCTCGCCGCGCCGTAGCGCACAAAGAGGAAGCCCGCGGCCACGTTCACGTCGTAGGCCCATTTGCCCGTCGGGTCCAGGCCCTCCGGCGTGGGCAGCCGCTTGATCGCACCGCTGGCGGCGTCGATCTCGAAGACGGCGGCGGGAGCCTCCGTGCCGGCGTAGATCTTGCCGCCCGCGTAGGAGACGCTGCGGATGTAGGCGTGCGACGGGGAGATCTTGCCGTAGTCGCGCACGCCCGAAGCCGGGTCGTAGCCGAACAGCCGGCCGCCCGGCGAGGTGCCGCCGTAGACCGTGGCGCCCTCGCCCGCGGCCACGGACCAGATGAAGTCCTCCGACGCGAGCGGGCGGCCGACGTCCTTGACGCCGTCCTGCTCGGTCCAGCGGAACAGGTGCGCGCCGCCGTACGCGCCCGCGTACACGCTGCCGTCGGGAGTGGCGTCCACCGCCCACGATCCGGGCGCGCCCGGCAGGTCGAAGCGGCCCACCTCGGCCCCGGTCGCCGGATCGACCGCGTTGAGGTGCGCGGGTGCGCCGGAGGAGGCCGCCCAGAGCACGGTCTTGCCGCCGGGACCGGGCGCGACCGTGCCGCCGAGCAAGAGCACGTCCTGCAGGGGGACGCCCAGCTCGGTGATCGCGCCCTGGTCCGCGCTCGCCGGCGGAGCCACGGCCGGCACGAGGGTCATCGCCAACCCGGCGATGAGTAATTTTCTAATTAAGGCCATGACCGTAATCTAGAAACCCGTAGAGCCTGCGTCAAGACATGCATTACGGTCTTATCCGAATCTAAGACACCGCGAGGTCACGAAGTGACGGCCGAGAGAGATCGGAGCATAGGCGCACCTCGCGTTCCTTGCTGATCAATTTTGGCCCAGACCGTAACCTTATGTGCGCTGTTCGTCAATGGCATGATGGCCGGCATGGCGATTAAGGATGGGGCCGGTATTCCTTTCGACGCTTGGCGGCTGGTGGGCGGGCTGGAGGTGGCGCTCGACGTGGACGTGCTGTTCGGGGCGTACCCGGACCGCGACGGGCCGCCCGGCACCCCCGATTCGGTGCTCGCGCTGCTGAGCCGCCACCGCATCCGGGCGGCGGCGGTGGCGAACCTGCGGGCGGCGCTGTTCGATGTCCGGTCGGGCAACGACGAGTTGCTCGCGCCGGCCTCCCCGCCTCCCGCGACCGGCGCAGGCACTGCGACGGCGGTTCCCGTGAGCGGCGCATCCCCGCCGGAGGTCGTTCCCGTGGGCGCCGTGGACCTGCGCGACCCGATCGGCGCGGCCCGCGAGCTGGACCGGCTGGCGGCGGCGGGCGTCAGAGCCGTCCGGTTGTTCCCCGACGAGCAGGGCGTGGAGGCGGGATTCCCGTCCGTCCGGCACGTCGCCCGGCAGGCGGCACGGCTCGGGCTGGCGGTGCTCACCGGCGGTGACGTGCGCAGATTCTGGCAGCCCTTCGCCGGGCTCGGCGCCACCGTGGTCTTCCTCGACACGCACTTCTACCACCTGGGCGACTTCCTGGTCGCCGCCGCGGACGAGCCGGGCTTCCACACCTCCACCCGCCTGCTCAACTCCCCCGACGCACTGGAGCTCGCCGTCGCCGAGCTCGGCGCGGACCGCCTGCTGTACGGCTCGCGCACCCCCCACTACGAGCCCCTCGTCCCCCTTCTGCGCCTGGCCACCAGCGGCCTGAAGCCGGCGGAGATCGCCGCCGTGGCGGGCGGCAACGCGAGCAGGCTCCTGTCATCCGAGTCCACGAGGAGGCCGCTGTAGTGATCATCGACGTGCACGCCCACTGGGGACCGTGGTTCTTCACCATGGACGTGGCCGAGGCCAATCTGGCCACCATGGACCGCTACGGCATCGACCAGGCGATCGTCTCGGCCACCGAGTCCGTCATCTACGACGCGCCCGCGGGCAACCGCGCCCTGGCCTCATACCTGGAGACGCAGGACCGCCTCCTCGGCTACGTCACGGTCAACCCGCGCCGTCTGCGCGAGGCGGAGGAGGACCTGCGGGCGTACCTGCCGGGCGGCAGGTTCGTCGGCGTCAAGATCCACACCGACTACACGGGCTCGCCGATCGCCTCGCCCCAGCTCCGCGAGGCGCTGACGCTGGTCGCCGGGACCGGCCGTCCGGCGCTCGTGCACACCTGGGGCACCTCGGTGCTCGACCTGGCCGGTCTCTGCCTGGACATCCCGGGCCTGCGGGTGATCGCCGGGCACATGGGCGCGGACGGGTTCAGGCACGCGATCGAGGCCGCCGGCGCCTGCGACCGCCTCTACCTGGAGCCCTGCTGGTCGCACGCCCCGGCGGGCCGCATCGCCGAGGTGGTCGCGGGCGTGGACCCGGGCCGGCTCCTCTTCGGCACCGACGCGACCCTGATCGATCCGTCGTCGGCGTTCGGGGCGGTCGCGGCGGCGGACCTCGACGGCGAGACCGCGGAACGGATCGCCTGGCGCAACGCCGCGGACCTCTTCCAGATCCAGCCGCGATCCTGCCGGACCTCGGATCCGGGCCGCAGACTCTAGATCCGGCCGTCGCATCACCGGCCGATGGCCCCGGCGGCGACCACTGCGGCCCGCTCCTCCTCCGGCAGGGGCGGGCCGTAGGGGTCGTGGGCGTGCGACTCCGGGACACGGCCCTCGGCCGCGGCCAGCCACAGCATGCGCCGCACGTAGCCCTCCATGGGCTCGGTGAACGTGGCCCGCGCCAGCCTGTCGAGCCGCCCGGACGCCTCCTCGAACGCGCGCAGGCCGGATCCCCTGAACGCCTCCAGGACGGCGGCCGTCACGCCCACGCTCGCCGCCGCGATCCCGACCAGGGCCGCCTCGGCGCCCCACAGCAGGGACGGGCCGAACATGCGGTCCTCGCCGGTGATCGCCAGCCTGCCCGCCTCCTTGGTGAGCCGGATGGCGCGCTGGCAGCCCATCGCGTCCGACAGCAGCGCCGTCTTGAGCCCGGCCACGCCGGGGTGCTCGAGGAGCTTGCGCATCGTCTCCGCCGGGCACGGGCGCGTGTAGAGGTCGAAGGCGATCATCGGCAGCCGGGCCGCCCGCCACACCTCCTCGTGCAGCGCCACCCGGTCGCCTTCCGACGGGAACACCAGCACTCCGTCCGCGCCCAGCTCGGCGGCCACCCGGGCCTGCTCCGCCACCTCAGCGGGTGACGCGGCCTCGGCGGGTGACGCCACCTCGACGGGGGCAGTGGCGGGCGGTCGCACACCGCCGCCCACGCCGACCAGGACCGGCACGCCCAGGGCGACGGCACGCTCGATGACGGCGGCGCGAGTGTGCGGCGCGAGGAACGGGCCGCGCCCCGTGTGGGCGAGGACAGCCAGGCCGGTGGCGCCGTCGGCCACCAGACCGGCGAAATAGCGCGCGACCACGTCGAGGTCCACCTCGCCGGTCGCCGTCATGGGGGTGGCCGCGGCGGCGATCAGCCCGCCCCGGAGCCGATCCCGGAGGTTCTGTGCCGAAATATCCACCCGAGAGAGCCTACCGCTGCTCTCTTCATCGGCGGCTTCCTTTCGACTGATACCGGCCGCGACCGAAACCTGGTCAAGCGGGTCTTGGCGGGTCAAGAGCTGATGCTTGAATGTAACTACGATCGAGCCCGAAATTTCATCATTTCCTGGGCGATCAGGTCGACGTGATCGCCGGTGTAGTTCTCGTTCCAGTCGATGATCAGCAGGGTACGGTCCACCAGGCGCTCGGCCTCCGGGCAGGCGTTCGGCGCGTAGCCGTCGAGGGGGTAGCGGGAGGCGCCGTAGACGGCCGCCTCCCACACCGGCGCCCTGTTCAGCGGCTCGGCGAGATACCCCGCCCGCGCGGGGATCCCGGCCGCCGCCAGGTGCGCGGCCAGCTCGGGCGCATCGCCGTCCGGGCACACGACCGGAAAGAGCCACCAGGCGTGGCCCTCCGGGCGCGGCAACCGTACCCCGGGGAGATCACGCAGGGCTTCGAGCAGCCGCGCGGCGGTGCGGCGGCGCGCGGCGACCACGCCGGGGAGCTTGGCGAGCTGGGCGCGCGCCACGGCGGCCTGGAGCTCGGTCATGCGGTAGTTGAGCCCGAAGGCGGCGTGCGACCGCCCGGCCGCGCGGTCCCAGCCCTTGTCGGAGAAGAGCCGCATCCGCCCGGCCAGCCCGTCGTCGTCGGTGATCGCCACCCCGCCGTCGCCGCAGGTGATGTGCTTCCACTGCTGCAGGCTCAGGCACCCCACCTGGCCCACCGTCCCCGCGAGCCGGCCACCGGGCAGCTCGGCCAGCCACGCCTGCGCGCAGTCCTCGATCAGCACCAGGCCGTGCTCGTCGGCGAGCGCGCGCAGCTCGTGGACCCTGGCGGGCGCGCCGAACAGGTGGACCGCCATGATCGCCTTCGTCCGCGGGCCGATCAGCCCGGCCACGGCCGCCGGATCGAGATTGCCGTCGGAGGCGTCCACGTCGGCGAAGACAGGAACGGCGTTCTGCGCCAAGATGGGGGCCACGGTCCCGAAGTCCGTGATCGGTGTCGTGATGATCTCGTCTCCCGGGTCGGGCGCGGCCGCGACGACCGACAGATGGAGGGCCGCGGTGCCGGAGCTGCAGGTGATCGCGTGGCGGGAGCCGTACACCTGCGCGATCTCGCGCTCCAGCGCCCGCGCCTCGGTGCCCCAGACGGAGTTGAGCATGCCCGAGCGGATCACCCGCTCGGCGGCGGCCACCTCCTCGTCGCCGAGGGTGCGGCCGTCCGCTTCTGCCATGGAGGGGAACTTCACGGGGCACCTCACAGGATATAATTGCGGTCTTGACCGAAATGAGCGAGAGGGATGCGCGGGTGGGAATCGTCATCGGGATCGTCGGACCGCACGATCTGGTCGACGACGTCGCGGCCGTCTGCGAGGAGCAGCCGGGTGTCAGCGCGCTGCGCCTCGACTACGACCATGAGTCGCAGGCGCCCTCGATCGCCGAGGCGCACGCCGCCTCCGTCGAAGGGTGGCTGTTCACCGGCATCGTGCCGTACATGATCGCCCGCGACGCCGAGGCGCTCACCCGTCCGGCCGCGTTCGTCGACTACTCGGGCGCGACGCTGCTCAACGCCCTGGTACGCCTCCAGCACCAAGGCCACGACGTCACCCGGCTGTCGATCGACACGTTGTCGGCCGCCGACGTCAACGCCACGTTCGCCGAGGCCGGGCTGCCGACCGGCGAGCTGCGCACGCTCCCGTACCGGCCGGAGATGACCTCCAAGAAGGCGATCGCCTTCCACAGGAAGGGGCCCGCGCACGCGGTGATCACCTGCCTGAGCTCCGTGCACGAGGCGCTCCGCGACGAGCTGCACGTGCTGCGCCTGGCGCCCTCCGTCCACTCCGTACGGGTGGCGTTGCGCCAGCTCCTGCTGACCGCCGAGGGGCAGGCGCAGGAGGACGCGCAGATCGCGCTCGGGCTCATCGAGGTGGCCAACGAGGAAGGGCTGCTGCGTGAGGCCACGGCGCTGGGCGGCACGCTGGCGGCCTTCCGCGGCGGCACCCACCTGCTGGTGACGACCCGCGGCCCGCTGCATGACGCCACGGGCGGCTTCACGGGGCTGCCCATGCTGGGGCGGCTGGCCGGCCAGAACGACGTCGTACGCGTCGGGTTCGGCCTGGGCCGCAGCGCGGCGGAGGCGGAGAGCCTGGCTCGCCGCGCCCTGGCCAGGGCCCGGCGGATCGGCGAGGTCGCCGCGGTCCTGTCGCTGCGGGCGGACACGGACATCGTCCTGGAGTCGGTGACGACCGCGCCGGTGGGCCGCCAGAACCTGTCGGTGATCGCCCGCCGGGTCGGCCTGTCGGTGCCCACGCTGGAGAAGCTGCTGGAGGCGCGGGCCGCCGCGGGCGACGAGCCGCTGACGACGCGCGAGATCGCCGACCGGCTGGCCGTCCAGCAGCGCACGGCCCGCCGCATGCTGCACCGCCTGGAACTGGCCGGGCTGGCGGAGCGCACGGGCAACCTCACCAGCGGCTCCAGCGGCCGCCCGCTGACCCTCTACCGCCTCACCCTCTGACCGGCCGCCCCAGGCCTGCGCCGGGATCACCAGACCGCGCCGGAACAGGTCGCGCACGGACGTCTGCGCCTCTGGAGCCGTGCTGAGCACGTGAGGCCCCCCTTTCGTTGGATGGCCCGCGGCCCATGAGACGGCTCACGGGCCATGAGACGCCTGAAACGGCCTCGCGGGTCAGAAGCGCCCGTCACGGCGCTCGAACTTCGTCGGCTTGCCGAGCAGCGGCCCGCCGTCCGCCACCCACCGCGCGGTGTGCTCGATGAGCTCGGCGGGGGTGAGCTCCGGGTAGCCGAACAGCCGGTGGCAGCGCCCCGCGTTGGACAGCAGCGCGGTCGGCGCCTCCTCTCCGGTGAACACCGGCTCCTTGCCGAGCGCCGCGCCGAGGGCCAGCGCGGCCTGCCGTACCGAGATCAGCTCGGGACCCGTCACGTTCAGGACGTACGGCGGCGTGCCCGCCAGCGCCAGCGACCGGAGCGTGACCTCGTTGGCGTATCCCTGCCAGACCACGTTCACCTGCCCCGTCGCCAGGTCGATGGGCTCGCCCGCCAGGACCTTCTGCGCCAGGTCGACGAGCACGCCGTAGCGCAGCTCGACCGCGTAGTTGAGGCGGATCAGCGACATCGGCGTGCCGTACGTCTCGGAGAAGTGCGTCAGCACGCGCTCGCGGCCCAGGCAGCTCATCGCGTAGTCGCCCACGGGCCCCACCGGCGAGTCCTCGGTGCTGCCGCCGCTGGTGACGGGGACGAGCGGATAGACGTTCCCGGTGGACAGTGCGGCGATCCTGCTGTCCCTGAACCGGTCGGCGACCCGCCCGGGCAGGTAAGCGTTGGTGAACCAGGTGGCGTGCTCGCGCCCCTGCGTGCCGAACTTGGCGCCGACCAGGAAGACGACGTTCGGCGCGTCGGGCAGGTCGCGCGGCGCCTCTTCGCCGGCCACGTCGGCGGACACCACCGTGGCGCCCTCCTCGGTGAGCGCCTGGGCGAGCCCCGGCTCGGAGAAACGGGACACGGCGATGACCCGCCGGTCGTGCCCGGCGGCCCTGGTGGCGTTGAGCGCCAGCCGCACCAGGCTCGGCCCCAGCTTGCCGCCGGCGCCCAGGATCAGGATGTCGCCGTCGAGCCTGCTCAGATCGTCCACGAGCCCGGCGCTCGGCCGCGCCAGCCGCTCCTCGAGTTCCGCTGTCGTCCGCACGCGGGTCTCTCCTCCGTCAGCCAGTTACGGTCCAGACCGTAACTGGCGCGCACTTCGGCTGTCAACGGGTACGCCCCCGTCAGGCGCTCTCGCGGGCGGAGACCAGCACTTCGAGGACGGCCCGGGTCTGCGCCCACGGCACCGGGCTGGGCGCGCCGCGCACCATGGAGAGGAACGCGTCGATGGTCCCTTCGTACCCGAGCCCGGTGACCGGATCGTCGCCGCTCTCGATCACGATCGTGTCGGAGCCGTCACGCCTGTGCAGGGTCACGCCGTAGGACTCGCCCTCGGAGACGCCGAGGATCTCGACCGTCCCCGTGATCCCGCTCCCCCAGCGCAGCGCCATCACGCCGGTGTCCTCCGAGCGCAGGCCCTGGTAGTGCCGCTTGGCCCCGGCGGCGCCCACGAGCCGCACGTCGGGCCCGAGCAGGGCGACCAGCAGCTCCACGCCGTGGATCCCCATGGTCACCATGGTGCCGCCGCCCTCGCCGGGCGTGTCCTGCCAGGCGTTGTAGCCGGTCGCCCACATCCCCACGTCGTGCCGTACGGTGGCGCGCACGGCCAGCACCTCTCCGGGATCGACCCGGACCCCGGCGAAGGCGGGCGCGAACCGCAGCACCGAGCTCGACAGCACCCGCTCATGGATCGCCAGCCGGTCGAGGGCGTCGAGCTGGGCCCGGGTGGCGGCGGCCGGCTTGTTCACGAAACAAGGGAGACCGGTCTCCAGAACGCGCGCCAGCGCCTCGGGCACCTGCGGATTGGGCACGGTGAGCACCACGCCGTCGGGCCCGGCGGCCAGCGCCTCGCCGAGGCTGCCCGCCACCTTCGCCCCCGGGTGCTCCTCGGTGAAGCGCCGCAACCGCTCGGGATCCCGCTCCCACACCACCAGCTCGGCGTGGCGGGTCAGGGTGCGGGCGTCGGTGTACGGATGGGTGGTGGCGAGCCCGGCGAGAGCAACACGCACGATCGTCTCCCCTTCTCAACGGAAATGGCGACCATCATGGCAGCCCTACAGCTCGTCCACCTCCGCGTGCGTCCGGCCGCCGGAGAGCTTCGCGTAGCCCGGCCCCCGGTCGAAGAACCGGCCGCCCGGGGGCCGCAGGTTGGCGCGGAGCTCGGCCGTCCCCTCCTCGTCGATGCGGTCTCCGTCCAAGACCACCCCGTAGTCGCCCAGTGCGCCCGCGATCGACACCTTGCCGTCCCGCACGTCGGCCGCCACCGCCCGGGGGTCCCGGTCGTACGGCGAGCCCCAGCCGCCGCCCCCGGTGGTGCGGATGCGGATGACCTCGCCGGCCTGGACAGGGTGATCGTCCACCAGGCCCTCCATCTCCTTGCCGCCGATCTCCACCCGGAACGGCCGCCCCGCCAGGCCGCCGTTGACGCCCCAGCAGGACAGGATCGAGCGGTCGGCGATGGACATGTACGAGGCGTCCCTGAGCATCCTGATGTGCTTGTCGTAGCCGAGCCCTCCACGGAACATCCCCGGCCCGCCCGAGTCGCAGGCCAGCGCCAGCCGCTCCACCCGGAACGGCCAGCGGCTCTCGGCGAACTCCACCGGGATGTTGCGCGAGTCGGGCACCACGTGGATGGTGTCCTCGCCGTCGGCGTACCAGCGCCCGCCGGAGCCGCCGCCCAGGACCTCCCGCATCAGGTACGGCACCCCGTCCGCGTCCGTGCCGTACACGCCCGTGTAGCGGATGGTCTCCTGGTCGGCCGGCATGCGCCCGCCCGTGGCCTTGGCCAGGACGCCGGCGAGCACGCCGAGCAGGCGCAGGATGACGAACGTGCGGGCGTTGGTGGGAGCGGGGAAGATCGGCGTGAGCAGGGTGCCCTTCTCCGGAAAGATCATCTTGATGAGCGGCACGACACCCTCGTTGACGTCCAGCTCCGCCATCCGCTCCGGCGTGTCGGCCAGGTTGCGCAGCACCGGGGCCAGCCACTTCTTCAGGAACACGCCCTCGGCGTAGTCGCCCGCGTGGTTGATCGGGCCCTTGGCCTGCGGTGACGTGCCGGTGAAGTCGATCGTCAGCGGTGCTTCGGCGGCGTGGTCGACGGTGAGCGTGATGCGCTGGGCGTGCAGGCGGGGCTCGTCCACGCCGTCGTGCTCGGCGTAGTCCTCCCACACGTACGTCCCCTCGGGGATCTTCGACAGCAGCTCCCGCCGGAACGTCTCGGTCGTCTTGCCGATGATCGCGTCGAAGCACTCCTCGACGGCCTGCCTGCCATAGCGCTCGAACAGCTCCCCCAGCCGCCGCGCGCCCATCAGGCAGGCCGAGCACTCGGCGTCCAGGTCCCCGGCCAGCGAGTCGGGCATGCGCGAGTTGCGGGTCATGATGCGCAGTGCGGCCTCGTTCGGCACGCCCTGGTCCCACAGCTTGATCGGCGGGACCATCAGGCCCTCCTCGAACACCGACCGCGCGTGCGAGGGCATGGAGCCGGGCACGGCGCCGCCGATGTCGTCGTGGTGGCCGAACGCCTGCACGAACGCCACGACCTCGTCCTCGTGGAACACGGGCACGGTCACGCACAGGTCCGGCAGGTGGCCGATGCCGCCCTCGGAGAGGTAGACGTCGTTGTGGAAGTAGACGTCGCCCGGCTTCATCGTCTCGATCGGGAAGTCGCGCACGATCGGCTGGACGAGCGCGCTGTAGGAGCGGCCGGTCAGCTTGCGCAGGCGCGCGTCGTGGATGCCGGCGCGGAAGTCGTGCGCGTCGCGGATCATCGGCGAGCGCGCCGTGCGCGCGATCGCGGTCTCGACCTCCTTCTCGACCGAGGCCAGGGTGCCCTCCACGATCTCGATGAGGATGGGATCAGTCGTGCTCATCGGTCGCTCACCGATTCCTCATTCGCTCCGCGCCCATCGGTCGCCTTGACCTCCACGTTTCCGTACGAGTCCACGGTGGCGGTGAAGCCGGGGTGGATGGGGATCGTCGAGCCGTACTCCTCGATCACCGCCGGTCCCTTCACCGTGGCGCCGGGGCCGAGCGCGGCCCGCTGGTGGATCGGGGTGTCGCGGGTCTCCTCGAAGTGGACGGGCCTGACGGACGTGGCGCCGTTGCCGGGCTTGTCCAGGGGGCGGAGGGCAGGGCGGGTGATGGGGCCGATGCCGGAGACGCGCAGGTTCACCCATTCGATGCCGTGGCGGGGGTCGTCCCGGTACGCGTACCCGTACAGCTTCTCGTGAGCCTCGTGGAAGCGCTCGACCACGTCGGCCTGCCAATCGGCGTCGATCTCGCCGGCCGGGGCGGCGACGCGCACCTCGTAGCCCTGGCCGTAGTAGCGCAGGTCGGCGCTGCGGACGTACACCGGATCGTCGAAGCCCTCGCGGTCCAGCGCCTCCCCCGCCTGATGCTCCAGGTCGTGGAAGATCTCGGCGGCCTTGCCGAGGGAGAGGTCGCGAGTGACGTACGTGCGGACGTAGTCGTTCTTGACGTCGACCGTGAGCAGCCCGAACGCTGAAACGTTCCCGGGGTCGCGCGGGATGACGACGGCGGGCAGGCCCAGGATGTCGATCAGCCGGCAGGCCAGCAGCGGCCCGGACCCGCCGAACGTCACCAGCGGGAAGTCCCGCACGTCCAGCCCGCGCTTGACGGTGAGCTGCCGGATCGCGTTGCTCTGGTTGAACGCGCTGATCTCCAGGATGCCGGTGGCGGTGCGCTCGGGGCTGAGTCCGAGCTTGTCGGCCAGCGCCTCGACGCCGGCGCGGGCGGCCTCGGCGTCCAGCGGGATCTCGCCACCGAGCAGGTGCGGCGGGATCCGGCCGAGGAACACGTGCGCGTCGGTGACCGTCACCTCCGTCCCGCCCTTGCCGTAGCAGATCGGGCCGGGGTCGGCGCCGGCGGACCTGGGCCCGACCTTGAGCGTGCCCTCGGGTGAGATCCAGGCGACCGAGCCGCCGCCCGCGCCGACGGTGATGATGTCGATCATCGGGATCTTGCACGGGTAGCGGCCGACGGCGCCCTCGGTGGTGATGGACGGCTCGCCCTCGATCACCACGGCCACGTCGGTCGAGGTGCCGCCGCCGTCCAGCGTGATCACCGACTTGTGCCCGGCCGTGGAGGCGATGAGCCCCGCGCCGAGCGCGCCCGCCGCGGGCCCGGACAGGACGGTGGTGATCGGCTGGTTGACGACCTCGCGGGCCGACAGGATGCCGCCGTTGGACTTCATCACGGAGAACGGCCTGCCCAGGCGGTTGGACAGGCTCGCGATGTAGCCGCGCATGGCCGGCTTGACGGCGGCGTCGACGAGGGTGGTGACCGAGCGCTCGTACTCGCGGTATTCGCGCAGCACGTCGCTCGACAGCGAGATCACCGCCTCCGGGTGCTCACGCCACAGCACCTCGCGCATGCGGCGCTCGTGCTCGGGGTTGGCGTAGGAATGCAGGAAGCACACGCCGATCGCGGTGATCCCCTTGGACCGGAACCAGCGGGCCGCCTCGACCGCCTGCTCGTCCGAGAACGGCCGCACCTCGTTGCCCAGGTGGTCCAGCCGCCCGCCGACGGTCTTCACCAGGTTCACGGGAACGATCCTGGGCGGCTTGACCCAGAAGTAGGAATTGCCGTAGCCGTCGGGCACGCTCTGCCTGGCGATCTCCAGGATGAACTCGAAGCCCTCGGTCGTGATGAACCCGAGGTTCGCGATCCGGTCCTCGAGCAGCTGGTTCGTGGCCACTGTGGTGCCGTGCACAATCGAGCCGACATCGAGCTCGCCCAGCTTGTCGATGCCCGCGATGAACCCGTCCGCCGGGTTCGCGGGGGTCGAGGGGGTCTTCGTGGTGAGGATCTCACCGGTCTGCTCATCCACCGCTACGACGTCGGTGAACGTGCCTCCGGTGTCCACTCCGATACGGACGCTTCGCATGGCTCCTCAGCTTCGGCGTCGGCCGAGCACTTCGTCGATGACTCGGGGCGCGTTCTGTGTCCCGACGTACGCGGCAAGCCTGACCACCATCTCCTGGGACTTGGCGAGCTCGGCCTCCACTCTGGCCTTGCCCGACTGTCCCGCCTGCACGCCGAAGTAGGCACCGATGATCGTGCCGACCACCCCCGCCACGCCGGAGAACAGCGCGGCGAACTCCCGGGTGGCGAACACGGCGGCGCCGAAGGCGACCAGGACCGCGACGATGCCCGCCACGACCACGAGGAAGCCGTAACGCCACCGGGTGGCGTCGGCCTGGGCCGCCGTGAGGTCGTCCTGCGTCATCATCGCGTCAAGCGATGGGGGTTTTTCGGTGACCACAATTCCTCCTGAACTCCAGGGGAGAAATGTCCCACGAGGTCATGGATAGCGCCAAGCCGCTACGCTGGCGGCCCGTGAGTGAATTGTCTGCCCTGTCTGCCGTACCGTCCGGTGCCCGGGATGCCGTACTGAAGTTCTACTTCGGCCCGATGGACTGCGGGAAGTCCACCCTGGCCCTCCAGATGAACTACAACCACGGACGTCAGGGCAGGCGGGGCCTGGTGCTGACCAAGCACGACCGCTCGGGCGGCCCCAAGGTGACCAGCCGGATAGGGCTCGGGCTGGAGGCGATCGAGGTGGAGGACTCCCTCGATCTCGTACGGCTGGTGAGCGCGCACGACCGGATCGACTACCTGATCTGCGACGAGGCGTGCTTCTACACCGTCGAGCAGATCGAGCAGCTCGCGGACCTGGTGGACGAGCACGGCGTGGACGTGTACGCGTTCGGGCTGGCCTCCGACTTCAGGTCGGTGATGTTCCCGGCGGCGCAGCGGCTGTTCGAGCTGGCCGACGAGGTGTGCCGGCTGCAGGTCGAGGTGCTGTGCTGGTGCGGGCGGCCCGGGCAGCTGAACGCCAGGGTCGTGGGCGGGGTGATGGCGCGGACCGGCGAGCAGGTGGTGATCGGCGACACGGACGCCTCGCCCGTGCGCTACCAGGTGCTCTGCCGGCGCCACCACCGCTCGGGCGGGCTCGGCGAGGGCGCGGCCCAGCGGACGGCGTGACGGGCGACGGCGGTCCACCAGCCGGTCTGACGTGCTCACACCAGGCGGTCCAGCAGGTCGCGGATGAGACGCGCGTCGTCTCCCGGCAGCCCGGCCAGGAACGCCTCCTCGGCGCCGTCCACGGCGCGTGTGGCCCCGTCCAGGGTCTCGCGGCCGTGCTCGGTCAGCTCGACCATGTTCTTGCGCCGGTCGTCCGGATGCGGCCGGCGCCCCACCAGCTTCTTGCGCTCCAGCCCGTCCAGCAGCCCGACCATCGTCGTCCGGTCGATGCCCAGCCGCTGGGCCGCCTCCAGTTGCGAGAGCGGCTCCGGCGTGCCGAGCACGGACAGCACCGCGAACTCGCGCCCTTCGATGCCGTACGGCTCCAGCGCCGGGCCCGTCAGCTCGGCCAGGCGCAGGTTGGCCTGCTTGAGGAGGTAACCAAGGCGACGACGTCTCGACACACCACGATTCTCGCACCGCGCGCGATCGCCGCTCACACGGCGCAGTAGCCATCGTCGTCGCACCCGTCCGCCGGCGCGGCGAGCTGGATGATCGGCGTCTGCCCGGTGCGCTCGGCCACCTCGTCGATCGCCGCCGTGAACGACTCCTCGGGCTGCGCGCCGGACACCGCGTACTGCCCCTCGAACAGGAACAGCGGCACCCCGGTGACCCCGAGCGTCCGCGCCCTGGCGAGCTGCTCGCGCACCTCCTCGGCGCCCTCTCCCGAGTCCCGTACGCCGGTCTCGGCCGCCAGCTTGGCCAGGACGTCCGGGTCTGCCACGTTCTGCCCTTCGCCGAAGTGGGCCCGGAACAGCCGCTCGGCCATCTCCTCGCCGAGCCCCTGGCGGGCCGCTACCTCGATCAGCCGGTGCGCCTCCAGCGTGCTGGCGCTCACGGCCCTGTCGTAGTCCAGCTCCAGGCCCTCGGCGGCGGCCACGGAGAGCACCCGGTCGACCATCTGGCGGGCGTTCGCCCCGAACTTCCGCTCCAGCTGCGGGATCAGCGGCTCACCTGCCACCGGGGCATCGGGGTTCAGCTGGTACGGCCGCATCGTCACCTCGAGGGTGCCGCCCTTGGCCCGGAACCGCTCGGCGGCCCTGGCGAACCTGACGTGCCCGATATAGCACCAGGGGCACACGACGTCGGAGAAAATCTCAACCTTCACGCACACAGACAACCCGCCGCCGGCGGCTGCGATTCCCCCGTGGGAGTTCAGCCGGCGGCGAGTTCCTCCAGCCGGTACGGCAGGTAGACCGAGTCGTCGACCAGCGCCGACGCACCCCGCCACCAGCCGAACCACTCGCCGCTGCGCCACATCCAGTCCACCCGCTCGATGGCGGCCACCACGTCGCCGACCGTCGCCCAGCGCTCGCCGAGCTGCTCGAGGGAGGCGCCGTGGCGGATCGCCCAGGCACGCAGGATGCCCACGGCGGCGGCGGGCACCTCGCGTGCGTAGGGGTCGGGGCTCTCCCCCGGCAGCCGGTGCGGGCCGAGCCCGGCTGCCACCCCCCAGCTCCACTGCGCCTCGGCGGGCCGCGAGTAGCGCAGGGAGTGGAAGTCGAGATTGGATCCGAGATCCTCGTCGGCCCGCCGGGTGACGACCGCGTCGAGCCGCCCGCCGGCGTCGAAGTGCACCACGAGCCGCTGCCCCGGCTTGACGCCCGGCGGCAGGTCGAAGCGGTCCTCGGCCTGCCAGGAGTTGAGGTCGACCTGGGCGGCGGCCGCGCCCCAGAGCTGGTCGGCGGCGTCGTCGGAGATCCAGGCGGCCAGCATCTCCAGCGCGGTCAGGTCGGTCCACGGCTCGATCGCGACGGCCGTGCGCACCACCTCGTCGGGCGGCGGCAGCTTGCCGCCCCTGGGCCGCGTCCACCAGTCCACGCCCAGCTCGCGGGTGCCGACCAGCAGCGCGGCAAGGGCTGCCAGCTCGGCCGACCGCCTGGTGAGCGAGGCGCCGAGGGCGAGTTCGAGTGACCGGTCGGTCCGCTCGTCCCCGAGCACGGGGCGCACGTCACCGATCAACATCTCGGCGGTCGGACGTTCCTCGCCGAGCAGGTTGCGTACGATCCGCCTGGCTTCGGTCCGTGCGTCTTCCGCGTGTGCCTGCCGCATACAGCCACGCTACGCCCGGAGATCCTTTTCCGCGAGAGCCCAGCCGGCGTACGCCCCGGCGGCGGGGCGTACGCGCAGGCGGGTCAGGACCGGTGGCGGCGGGAGCCGCCGCCCCCCGGACAGCGCAAAGCCCGGGCTCCTGTCGTCCGGCAGTCCACCCGGGCTCACTTCCACTCCCATCAGCGATGGGCGGCATGTTCAGCGTACCGATCGCACACGGAAAGTCGCCGCAAAGCGCGAAGCCCGTACTCCTCACCGAGGATCGCCTTGGCCTTCTCTCCGGTCGTCGCCAGGGGAGGCAGCCGCACCGCGCCCACCCCCTCGCGAGCGGGCGCGCGTAGGGGATGGGTCAGGAGCCGCGGGGGCCAGAGGTGCGGCCGAGGAGCCAGCCCACCGCGACGCCCGTGAGCGCGATGCCCGCCCCCATGCCGAACGACGCCAGCATCACCCACGGCCGCGTCTCGGTGTGCCGCTTGGCGGGCCGCTCGTAGACGGCGCCACCCGCACCTGCCTCGGCCGCCAGCACGCCCGGAGCGGCGGCCACCGGAGCGGACGCGCCCGAAACGGCACCCGCCGGGGCGGCCATGCCCGGGGCGCCGACCGGCTCGGGAACGGCGGTCACGGGAGCGAGGGCGGCGGGCGGGGCGCACAGGTGCTCTTCGACGGCCGCGAAGAACTCCTTCGCCGTCCGCTTGGCCACCGAGCCGAGCATGCGCTGCCCGACCCCGCCGATCGTCCCGCCGATCACCGCATCGGCCTCGTAGTCGACCCGGGTCCCGCCGTCCGCCTCGCTCAGCCGTACCTGGACGGTGGCGTCCACCGTCCCCGGCGCCCCCTGGCCGCGCGCCTTGAGAGTGAAGCACTCGGGCGCCAGCGGGTCCGTCAGCGCGACCTCCCCCTGGTAGACGCCCTTGATGGAGGCGACCCCCGCGTTGACTGTCATCTTGTACGTGTCCGGCCCGGTCTCCTCCAGGCGCTCACACCCCGGGATCGTCCGCACCAGCACCGCCGGGTCCTGGAGCGCCGCCCACACTCGATCTCTCTGAACGCCGATCACGGCACTGCCCGCCACTTTCATGCCGCCACTCTAGGCAGCCGAGAGCAGGCGGATAAGGGCAACACCTGCCATGCGGACGGCCTGCTCCTCCAGTTCCGCTCCAAATCTCGCCAGGGACCGGCGTCAGGAGTCCCCGCCCGAATATTCGTAGGCGTACTCCTCCGGGTTCTCCCTCTTCACCGTCAGCCGCTCGGGCCCGAAGAGCAGGCCGTTCTCCATGAAGCAGTAGAACCATCGGAACCACTCGTCGAGGCCCTCGTTCATCAGCTGCTCAAGCTGGGACACCAGGATGCCCTTCATGCCCCGCGCCTCGACCGCCACGGTGGTGGCGCCGATGAAGTTCAGGAGGCCCGACGTGGTGCGGCATCGCCAGGGTGACAGGAACTGGTCGGGATCGGCGAAGTGATTGTGGTTCGTGAGCAGCAGGCGACGTGCCTTCCTGTCAAGGGAGAAGACGACCGGCAGGAGCAAATCCTCCGCCAGGGTGTACTGGTGGTGGATGTCAAAGCCGTCGAGAGCCGGCGGTGCGCCGACGCCTTTGAGATGATGCAGGGCGGCCTCGTAGGGGCACACGAACATCAGTCGGAGGGCGTCGTCCTCCACGGCGAGCCTGAGCAGCGAGACGAACTGGTCAGGTGCCGAGGCGGCCGCGTCGTCGGAGTACAACCCGGCCGACACGACCCGGAAGAACGACTTCACCAGGTCCTTGATTCCGTCTGCGGGAACCGCCGACAGCGGGATGCGAAGGGTGGCGTACGGCACCGGCACCCACGTGTCACCTGCCGGAGGGCCCTGGCGGCGAAGGACCTTCTCCCTGTTGACGCGTCCGAGTTCCTCGATGAGGGCGTTGTTCTCCCGCACATCGGACGTGTCGGCGAGCCTGGCGCGCAGCCCGTCGATGCGCGCGGCGAAATCGTTCATCCCTCACCTCCGGTCACACTGTGCTGAAGAGGCCGCCACCCGCGTCGAAGAGCAGCGGGTCGTCGAGGATCTCCCGTCCGCGCTTGCGGACGAAGTCGACGAGTTCCTCATACGTGTCCTCGCAGCCGTGGAAGGCACGCGCGGCCGCGAACCGGTTCGCGGCGGCCTCGCGGGAGATCGGTACGGACGAGAGCAGGGTGATCGTCGCCAGCCCCCGGAGCCGCGCCCTCGTCCCCACGACTCCGTAGAAGCCTGCCTTGTCAAGGATCGCCAGCGCCGCGGACCGCTGCTCACCGGAGAGGTGCGGTGTCGCCGCTTCGGCCGCGATTCCTCGTCGCCACTCCGCGACGTTCTCCGAAATGCAGGTCGCGAGCGTGTCGATGACACCGTCCTCTTTCACATGGTCGCGCGCCATCCGGCGCAGCTCTTCGAGTGCGTCCAGCACTTGGGAGCCGTTCATGCGGTAGCCGAGCACCTGACTGCGCATGGGCTCCGGTAGCTGCCGGGAGGCGCTGATCGAGCAGATCCGCCCATCGATGCCGAGGGCGACGAAGGAGGCGGAGAGCGCCGGAAGCAGGTAGCCGTTCACCGTGCCGTCGTAGGTGCCTGGGAGCAGATCAATGTCGTCCACGGCGGGGGCGGAGTAGATGGGCGCGCCGCGGAGCAGCGCGATCAGGCGCCGCTTGGCGGTGACTGTGATCTGGACAGGCTCGTGGATGAGGCAGAAGGAGTCCCGTTGCGCCACCATCCACATGAGTGCGCGGTGCACCTCCGCCAGGTCGCCGGCGTCCGCCCGCTCGTCGAAGGCGGCCGCCTCACCCACCAGGCAGTCGATGCCGCGCCGCCAGAGTTCCTGATCGTCAGAGGTGACGGGCATGGCGCCGAGCCTCTCCCGCTGGCCGTCGTACGACTGCCAGTCGACGTACAGGTCGCCGGACCACTTGCTGTGGCGGCCATTCAAGACATGGTCCACGAGCTCGGCGAGCACCTCCTGCTCAAGGCCGTTCACAAGCCGCGACCACACATGATTGAACTGGTTGGAGACGGCCTGGTATCGGTCTCGGCGACCGTCGTCCGGCTCCAGCAGCCGAGCGACCAACGTCATGTCGCAGAACACGTATTGACGGATGAACGCGAGGAACACCTCGGCGTTCCACAGCCGCGAGTCGCGCAGGGCCAGCGTCACCCAGACGTTCTTGATGAAGAGATAACCGCCCAGATAAGGCTCGTTGGATCGCCGCAAGGGCTCGGCGAGCAGACTCGCCTTGCGTTTGATGACATGCGCGGAGGTCCGCTCCCGCAGCAGGAACGCCAGCAACGCGAAGTCGAGAGTCTCGGCGTCGGCGTTCGTGAACTCAGGTCCGGACAGCAGGTTGCGGGCATACAGCAGCAGCGTTTCGTGCATGGGCGGGTAATAGAGATCGCCGTCAATGTTCGGCGTCACGTCGAATTCGGCGAGCTGGCCCGTGCCTTCCACGAGAGGGAAGAGCAGACCACGCATCATGTCGTAGGCAAGGAAATCGAGGCCGATGCTGTACCGGTCCGCCCCGCCATCCATGATGCGGAGGGCCGGCCGCAGGTACAGGTACGTCATGGCCTGGCCGACGGGCGTGTTGAAGCACCAGTGGTGGGTGTACTCGTGAATGAAGGCGGGCCAGGTGTACGCGGGCATCTTCCCCGAGATGAGCCCGGCGAGCTGCGAGCGCGCGTCGCTCGCTGCCAGCTCGCTGAAGTTGGTCACCGGATGCGTGAAGCTGCGCAGGTGACTGGATTCCATCGAACTACGCCGTGAGCTCTGGCACGGGAACGCCGGACAGTTCACTGAGCGCATCCATGACCTGTTCCTCGACCGGCCGATCCTTGACCATCTCAAATTCCACGGTGTAGACGACGCGCCGGCCGTCGGGATATTCGACCTCGATCCGTTTCTTGAACCGGTCTTTGGAGCTGCGCATGACCAGGAAAGCGATCAGGCCCTTCAACGCGATGCCTCCGACGACGGCGATCAGCGTGACCGCCTCGCCCGACGCGCCTTCCCGCATCGGTGCCTCTTCGAACGCCACCAGGTCGGTCTGCTCTTCGAGTTCCAGCTTGTCGTCGTAGTCCAGACCGCCCACGCGGAATCGCAGTCCTGGCATGCCGCCGCCTTTCCTGGAAAACTCCGGTCAGCCCGAAACCGGTCTCCGATGCTATGCCGCCGCCCCTGGACGACGACCTAGGGACGCACCTAGGGATAACCCTTGTGCTGTGGTCCGCCCTGCGGCGGACGGGTGAATCAACCCGGCGGGTGACGTCCCGGCCCACGCTTGCCGGGCATCCTCGGAACGCGGCAACCAGCACAGAACGATGTGACCAAGGTCGCATCCCATTGCTCTACGTCTTGTAGTACTACTTCAAGTAGATGTACTACAGCCTGTAGAGCTCAGGAGTCGGCGGGGAAGATGGACGCACTTGACCTGGCGCGGTGGCAGTTCGGGGTAACCACCGTGTACCACTTTCTGTTCGTGCCCCTGACCATCGGTCTGGGGATCTTCGTGGCCGGCCTGCAGACGGCCTGGCATCGCACGGGGAAAGAGCACTACCTGAAGCTCACGAAGTTCTTCGGGAAGCTGTTCCTGATCAACTTCGCCATGGGCGTGGTGACCGGCATCGTGCAGGAGTTCCAGTTCGGCATGAACTGGAGTGAGTACTCCACGTTCGTCGGCGACGTCTTCGGGGCGCCGCTGGCGATGGAGGCGCTGCTGGCCTTCTTCATGGAGTCCACGTTCCTGGGGCTGTGGATCTTCGGTTGGGACAAGCTGCCGAAGAAGGCGCACCTGGCGTGCATCTGGGCGGCGGCCATCGGGTCCAACCTGTCGGCGTACTTCATCCTGGCGGCGAACGCCTGGATGAAGCACCCGGTCGGCTACGAGGTCGTGGACGGCAAGGCCAGGATGACGGACCTGTGGGCGGTGCTGACCAACTCGACGGCGCTGGCCCAGGTGCCGCACGTGATCGGGGCGGCGTTCATCGTGGCGGGCGGCTTCGTGCTGGCCGTGAGCGGCTACTGGCTGCTCAGGACGCGCGCGGAGATGTGGCGGAGCGCGGCGCGGGCGGCGCTGGTGATGACGGCCATCGCGGGGGCGGTCGTCGCGGGCACCGGCGACATGTCGGGCAAGCTGCTGTACGAGCAGCAGCCCATGAAGCTGGCCTCCGCCGAGGGCCTGGAGCACGACACCGCGGGCGCCGGGTTCAGCCTGGTCCCCGGCATCGAGATCCCGAACGTCCTCAGCTTCCTGGCCACCAACGACCCCGACGCCACCGTCCAGGGCACCGAGGACCTGCAGCGCCGCTTCGAGCAGGAGTTCGGCCCCGGCGACTACCGGCCGGACCAGACCATCGTCTTCTGGTCGTTCCGGGTGATGTTCGGCTTCGGGATGGCCACGGTGGGCCTGTCGGTCCTCGCCCTGTGGCTGACCCGCCGCAAGCGCGGGTTCCCGAGGTGGCTGTCGCGGGCCTTTGTGCTCGCCCTGCCGCTGCCGCTGGCCGCGATGATCGCCGGCTGGCTGCTGAGCGAGATCGGCCGCCAGCCCTGGACGGTCGCCGGTGAGCTGCTGACCGCCTCCAGCGTGTCGCCCGGCGTGACAGTGGCCGAGGTGGCCATCTCGCTGACGATCTTCACGCTGCTGTACGGCGGGCTCGCGGTGGCCGAGGCCGTGCTGCTGACCAGGCACGTGCGCCAGGGCGTCGAGGAGCCCGAGCCCGTCCCCGCGGCGGAGCGGCGCGAGCCGTCCCTGATGTACTGAGAGGCCCGACCATGATCGATCTTTGGTTCGTCATCATCGCCTTCCTCTGGACGGGCTACTTCGTGCTGGAGGGCTTCGACTTCGGCGTCGGCCTGCTGGCGCCGGTCGTCAGCGCGAACGCCGCCGAGCAGCGGCAGACCCTGCAGACCATCGGCCCGGTGTGGGACGGCAACGAGGTGTGGCTGATCACCGCGGTCGGCGCCATGTTCGCCGCGTTCCCGGCCTGGTACGCGGGCGTGTTCAGCACGTTCTACCTGCCGGTCACGCTCATCCTCGCAGGCCTGATCGTGCGCGGCGTCGGCCTGGAGTGGCGCGGCAAGGTGCGCAACCCGGTCTGGTGCGACCTGGGCATCATGGTGGGCAGCGGGCTGCCGGCGTTCCTGTGGGGCGCGGTCTTCGCCGACCTGCTGTTCGACAGCGCTCCCGCGGCCGTGCTCGGCGGCGCGTTCACGCTGACGCTGTGCGCCCTGCACGGCGCCGTCTTCCTGGCGCTCAAGACCACCGGCCCGGTACGCCGCCGCGCCCGCACAGCGGCCATGGTGACGAGCGCCGTGGCGATCCCGGTGGCCGTGTTCGCGCTGTCGAACCTGGGCACGCTCCCCGCGCTGGCCGCCACGGCGGCGCTGGCCGCGGCGGCGGCCCTGATCTGGCGGCGCAGGGAGGGCTGGGCGTTCGCGGCCACGGCCGCCGCGGTCGTCCTGGCCACGCTGGCGGTCTTCATGGAGCTGCGGCAGCAGCCGCTGCCCGGGCTGACGCTGGCCGAGGCCGCCTCCGGCTCGTACACGCTGACGATGCTGAGCTGGATCGGGCTGATCACGTTGCCGTTCGTGCTGGTGTACCAGGGGTGGACGTACTGGGTGTTCAGGAAGCGGGTCCAGGCGGTTCCCATCAGCTAGCGGGGGCACCCCCGAGGTAGAGCCGGCCGAGCCTCGGGTCGGCGGCCAGCTCGCGCGCGGGTCCGGAGATGTGCACGCGGCCGAGGTCGAGCACGCAGCCGACGTCGGCCATCTCCAGGGCCCGGCGCGCGTTCTGCTCCACCAGCAGCACCGCGACGCCGGTCCGGCGCATGAGGTCGATCTGGTCGAACACGGTCTGCGTGTTGCGCGGATCGAGCCCCATGGACGGCTCGTCGAGCAGCACCACCTTGGGCTCCAGCATGAGCGCGCGGGCGAACTCGACCTGCTTCTGCTGCCCGCCCGACAGCAGCCCGGCCATGCTCCCCCACCGCTCGGCCACCACCGGGAACAGCTTCTTGACGACCGCGATCCGGGCGTTCAGCGTGGCCTGGTCGCGGACGGTGAACCCGCCGAGCCGCACGTTCTCGGCCACCGTCATCTCGCGGAACACGCTGTGGCCCTGCAGCACGTGGGCGAGGCCGCGGCCGAGCAGCCGCTGCGGCGACAGCCCCGTCACATCCTGCCCGGCCAGGAGCACGCGCCCCGACCTGGGCGCGAGCAGGCCGCTGGCGACCTTGAGCGCGGTGGACTTGCCGGCGCCGTTCGGGCCGACGAGGCAGACGACCTCGCCGGCGCGGACGGTGACGGTCAGGCCGCGCAGCACCGGCGCGGCCCTGCCGTACCCGGCCTCGACGTCTTCCATGGACAGCACGACCTCAGACACCGCGCCATCAGCCACCGAGCCATCAGGCACCGAGCCATCAGGCACCGAGCCATCAGCCATCGAGAACTCAGACACCGAGATACGCCTCCAGCACCCGCGGGTCCTCCCTCACCACAGCGGGCGGGCCCTCGGCGATGGGCGCGCCCCGGTCGAAGACGACGACGTGGTCGCACATGCCCATCACCATGTCCATGTTGTGCTCGACGACGAGGAACGTGCGCCCCTCGGCGTTGAGGTCGCGGACGAGCGAGACGATCCGGTCGATCAGCGCCGGGTTGACGCCGCCCGCCGGCTCGTCCAGCAGCACCAGCTCCGGCTCGGCCATGAGGGCCGCTGCCAGCTCCAGGAGCTTCTGCTGGCCGTAAGACAGGTCGCGGGCCTCGGCCTCCTCCAGATGCTCGATGCCCATCCGGCGCAGCCAGTGCCGGGCCCGCTCGACCTCACCTTTGTCGCGCAGCCCGGCCAGCAGCTCGCGCAGCCGGGTGCGGCGGACGGCGACCAGCATGTTCTCCATCACGGTCAGGCGCGGGAAGATCCGGCAGAGCTGGAAGGTGCGGCCGATGCCGGCGTGCGCGATGCGGTGCGGCGAATGGCGGGTGATGTCGCGGTCGCGGTAGAGCACCCGGCCCGCGTCAGGTTTGATCATGCCGGTGATCAGGTTGAAGAACGTGGTCTTGCCCGAGCCGTTCGGCCCGATCAGGCCGTTGATCTTCCCTTCCCGCAGCTCGACGGTGGCGCGATCGACGGCCAGCACGCCGCCGAACGACTTGGTCAGCCCCTCGGTACGCAGCGAGGTCGCCGGGTCACTCATTGGGCCACCCCCTGGAGCCGTTGCTCGGCCGTCTCGTCCGGGATGGACGGCCCGGCCCGCCGCCTGGTGAACCTGGAGAGGATGCCGTCCGGCATGAAGAGCACGACCAGCACCAGCACCAGGCCCGTCGCGGTCAGGTGGATCTGCGTCTCGCCCAGCGCGATCAGGAAGTACTCTCCCGCCGGGGCCACGATGAGCGCGCCGAGCAGCGGCCCGAACAGGTGCCGCACGCCGCCGAGCAGGCTCATCAGCACCATGTAGGAGCTGATCAGGATGGAGAAGACGAAGATCGGGTCGAGGCTGCCGAACCACATCGCGTAGAGCCCGCCGGCCAGCGCCACGAACAGGGCGGACACGGCGAACGCCGTCACCTTGTACGCCGCCGTCGGCACGCCCAGCGACTCGGCCTTGTCCTCGTCCTCCCTGATGGCCCGCAGGCCCGCGCCGAAGCGGGATCGGGAGATGTACCACCAGGAGGCCAGCGCGAGGCCGAGCAGCGCCAGGAACAGGTAGAAGAACACCATGTGGGTCTGGCCGCGGTGCAGGTCGGGGAAGGGCGAGGGCACCTGCAGGCCGGTGGAGCCGCCGGTGAGCGAGCGCCAGCCCTGGACGACGAGGTTCATCATGGACACGAGCGCGATCGACACGATCACGAACGACGCGCCGCGCACCCGGACCGCCGCGATGCCGACGACCACGGCGAACACCGTGACCAGCAGCGCCGACACGAGCAGCGCCACGACCCACGGCACCCCGGCCCGCACGACGAGGAGCCCGGTGCCGTACGCGCCGAGGCCGAAGAACGCCGAGTGGCCGAGCGAGACGTAGCCGGTGAAGCCGCCCAGGAGGTTCCAGGAGGTGGACATGGCGGCGTACATGACGGTCAGCGCGCCCGCGTACACGAGGTAGTAGTTGGGCACCAGGAACGGATAGGCGACCGCCAGCGCGGCGACCAGCAGCGGGATCCCTCTAGAAGCGATGTGCAAGCCGGCCTCCGAAGAACCCCTGGGGGCGCGCGAGCAGGGTCAGGAAGAGGAAGACGTAGAACATCATCGTGGCCCAGGTCGCGTCCACGGTGACCAGCACGAGCCCCTCGACCACGCCCAGCAGGACCGCCGCCAGCGCCGCGCCGACCACGCTGCCCAAACCCCCGACCACGATGATGGCCATGAGCTTGCCGATCCACACCCAGTGCGAGGCGGGGAAGAACGGCGTGATGAGCGCCAGCACCGTGCCGCCCACGGCCGCGGTGGCCAGGCCGACGCCGAAGCCGTAGCCGGCGACGCGCTCGGTCTGGATGCCGACGAGCCTGGCCGCCTCCCGGTGCTGGATGGTGGCCCGCAGCGACTGGCCGAACCTGCTCTTGATCAGCACCGCGAACAGCACGACGAGAGTGATCGCCGCGACCCAGAATGCGATGATCTTGTCGTACGGGAGGTGCACGCCGCCGATGGTCAGGGACCGGGTGGCGTACTCCATGCTGACCGACTTGTACGAGCCGGTGTAGAACGTGCCGAGCAGCCCCTCGATCGTCAGCGCGATGCCGAACGTCAGCAGCACCGACATCATCGCCATGTTCTCCGGCGCCAGCCGCGCGATGAGCAGCCGCTGCACCGCCACGCCGAGGGCGAAGAACAGCGGCACGGTCAGCGGCAGCGCAAGGAACGGATCGACGCCGAACACGGTGTGCACGGTGTAGGTCAGGTAGGCGGCCAGGAACAGGAACGCCGGATGCGCCACCATGACCACCCGCATCACGCCGAAGTACAGCGACAGGCCCGAGGCGAGCAGCGCGTACAGCCCGCCGGTCAGCACGCCCAGGGCCAGTCCCTGCAGGAGCAGGCTCACCATTCCTTCTTCGGGTAGACGATGTCGGCGGTCTTGGCCTCCTCGGGGAGCACGATCTCGATCTTGCCGTCGACGTACTGCTGGATCATGTGCGCCTGCTCGGGCCTTCCCTGGTCGTCGAAGGACAGCGGCCCCACGATCGTGTCGAACGTGCCCTGCCTGATGTGGTCGGCGAGCTTGTCCTGGCACTCCTTCGTGGGATCGACGCACTTGACGGCGTTCACGGCCGCCTCGACGATCTGGCCGACGGTGTAGCCGTTGGCGGCGTCCTCGTTGGCCTCGCTCTTGAACATCTCCTTGTACCGCTTGACCATCTCCTGGTTGTCCGTGAACGTGGCGGTGGCCGACCAGCCGACCGGCGAGACGATGTGCTCGACCGCCCCCTTCACCGCTGTGGGGAACTCCGCCAGCGTCGGCCCCGTCGAGAACGCCGCCAGCTTGGGCTGCACCTTCAGCTCCTGCAGCGCCCGCACCAGGCCCACCGAGTCCTCGAACTGGGTGCCGCCCACCACGATGTCCGGCTTCGCGGCGGCGATCTTGGCGGCGATGGGCGAGAAGTCGGTGGTCTCCGGCGGGTACACCTCGTCCACCACCGTCTTGATGCCGGCCGCGGCCAGCTTGTCGCGCAGCCCGTACGCGGTGCCCTGCGCGAACGGGTCGTCCAGGCTCGCGTACGCCGCCGTCTTGGGCTTCTCGTCGTCCGGCAGCTTGGTGATGTATTCGGCCAGATAGTTGTAGTGGTCACCGGCGATCGCCGGTGCCGCGTAGAACAGCCGCTTGAAACCCTGCTCGAAGACCTCCTTGGCGGCTCCGGCCGGCTCCACGAACAGCATGTTGTACGACTCGGCGACCTTCGCCGCCGGGATCACGAGCCGCGAGGAGAACGGCCCGAACACCAGGTTGACCTTGTCCTGAGTGATCAGCGACTCGTAGTCGGAGCTGACCCGGTTGGGGTCGGAGGCGTCGTCACGGAAGATCAGCTCGACCTTCCTGCCCAGCAGGCCGCCCTTGGCGTTCACCCGGTCGGCCCAGACCTGGTAGCCCTCCTGGATGCCCTTGCCGGGCTCGGAGAAGTCGCCGGTGAGCGGGAGCGAGATGCCGATCTTCACCGGCCCCTGCTGCTGGCCCGGCGACTGGGCGGCGCCGGGTTCGTCGGTCTTCGCGCAGGCGGTCAGCCCTAACGTGCATATCGAGATGATCGCCAGGCTCTTGAGAACTCGTGCCATCGAGGGAACCCCCGTCTGGAGAGGTGCCACGTAAGCGCTTTCGGAAGCGCTTTCGGTTACGATTACACGGGATTCAGCCCCGGACAAGGGGGTTCGCATGCCAGGACGCCCGCCCCGCCTCGTCGACGTGGCCAAGGCCGCGGGGGTCTCGCTGGCCACCGCCTCGCGCGCCATCACCGGCAGCACCGGGGTCAGTCCGCAGGTGGCGGCGCATGTGCAGGCGGTGGCGTCCCAGGTCGGCTACGTGCCCAACAGCCACGCGCGGGCGCTGGCCGGCGGGCAGGCGTCCATGGTCGGGCTGATCGTGCACGACGTCGGCGACCCCTACTTCGGCGAGATCGCCAGGGGCGTGCTGCGCGAGACCGAGAGCCTCGGCTACCTGGCACTGATCAGCCAGACCGAGCGCGACCCCGGCGCCGAGCTGGCCAGGATCCGCGCGCTGCGCGCCCACCGGGTGACCCGCATCGTGCTGGCGGGCTCCGGCTACATCGAGGCGGCGACCGAGATCGACATCGCGGCCGAGGTCCGCTCGTACAGCGCGGCGGGTGGCCGGGTGGCCGTGATCGGCCGGCACCACCTGCCGGTGGACGCGGTGCTGCCGGACAACGCGGGCGGAGGCGCCACGCTCATGCGGCACCTGCTCGACCTGGGCCACCGCCGACTGGGCGTGCTGGGCGGCCCGGCCAACCTGACCACGGTCGAGGACCGGCTCTCGGGGCTGCGGACGGCGTTCGGCGCGGCCGGGCTCGACTGGCGCGCCGTCCCGGTCGTCCACGGGGACTTCACCAGGGAGGGCGGCGCGGCGGCGACCGCGCGGCTGATGCGCGCGCACCCCGGCCTGACGGCGGTGGTCGCGCTGAACGATCCCATGGCGGTCGGCGCGCTGTCATGGCTGCTGAACCACGGCCGCAGGGTGCCCGGCGAGATCTCGGTGGCCGGGTTCGACGATGTGCCGGTGGCGCGCGACGTCTACCCCGCGCTCACCACGATCAGGCTGCCCATGGTCGGCATGGGCAAGCAGGCGCTCGAACTGGTGCTCAAACCGGCCGCCTCCCGCCCGCGCCGCCGCCGCACCCGCCACGAGCTGGTCGTCAGAGCC
>NZ_VCJS01000640.1 GCF_005893125.1 Nonomuraea basaltis
GCTGGGCGGTGGGTGGGAAGTTCCTTCGGAGTCGGCCCGCCCCGCAGCAGAAGATCCCACATGCCGGTCAGGTTATCCGGTGCCACCAGCACCGGGGTCGGCCAGCGTGACCATCGTCTCGAGCAGCGTCGTGTATACAGTGCCGGGTTCAGCGGATTCCTCCCAGCCCGGCTCTTCCCCGGCCGCCGGATTGGTTTCCGCCGCCGGAAAGAACAGCCACCACAGGTTGTGCCAAGGGTCGAGGAACCGGGCGATGCCGTACCCGCCGTAGAAGGGAGACACCGGAGTGACGACGGTCGCACCGCGTTCGGCCGCTCTGCGCATCGTCTCCTCGGGGTCGGCGACGTACACCTGGGTTAGGGCCGGGGTGAACGGCCAGTCGGCCTTACGGTCAGCGACCATGAGCAACGAGTTGCCGATTTTGACTTCGGCGTGGATCAGCGTTCCGTCTCCGGCGTAGAAGTCAGGGGTGCGGGCTTCCCCCCGCTCATTCGCGTCAAAGACAGCGACGAGGAAGTCGATGAAAGGCGCGGCTCCGTCAACGACAACGAATCCGTTAACGGTGTTCTCACCCCGGGGTTCGGGATCTTGCTTAGTCATCTCCATGCCG
>NZ_VCJS01000641.1 GCF_005893125.1 Nonomuraea basaltis
GCCGCTGGAACCTCGACCTGCACGGCGCGAGCCCCGCGCTGACCCTGTTCGACCGATCCGAGCGCGCAGTCGCCGTCGACCTGCCGCGCTTCGACGAAGGCGCCACCGAGGGCGGCTCCGTCATGCGGCGCGGCGTGCCGGTGACCGAGGTGGCCGGCAAGCTCGTCACGACGGTGTTCGACCTGCTCATGGCGCAGTACGGCGTGGCCCGGGACCTGCCAGGCGAGTGGCCGGCCGGCTACGAGGACGCCTCGCAGCCGTACACTCCCGCGTGGGCGGAGGAGATCACCTCGGTCCCGGCCGCCACCATCGCCAGGATCGGCCGCGAGTTCGCCCGCAACGCCGAGGTCACCGAGGGCCGCTCGATGATCGCGATGGGCGCGGGCACCAACCACTGGTTCCACTCCGACCAGATCTACCGCTCGTTCCTGACGCTGGTGCTGCTGACCGGCTGCCAGGGCGTCAACGGCGGCGGCTGGGGCCACTACGTCGGCCAGGAGAAAGTCCGCCCGATCACCGGCTTCCAGCACCTGGCCTTCGCCTTCGACTGGCAGCGGCCCACGAGGCACATGGCCGGCACCGCGTTCTGGTACCTGGCCACCGACCAGT
>NZ_VCJS01000642.1 GCF_005893125.1 Nonomuraea basaltis
GCCGCTGGAACCTCGACCTGCACGGCGCGAGCCCCGCGCTGACCCTGTTCGACCGATCCGAGCGCGCAGTCGCCGTCGACCTGCCGCGCTTCGACGAAGGCGCCACCGAGGGCGGCTCCGTCATGCGCCGCGGCGTGCCGGTGACCGAGGTGGCCGGCACGCTCGTCACGACGGTGTTCGACCTGCTCATGGCGCAGTACGGCGTGGCCCGCGACCTGCCAGGCGAGTGGCCGGCCGGCTACGAGGACGCCTCGCAGCCGTACACGCCGGCGTGGGCGGAGGAGATCACCTCGGTCCCGGCCGCGACGATCGCCAGGATCGGCCGCGAGTTCGCCCGAAATGCCGAGGTCACCGAGGGCCGCTCGATGATCGCGATGGGTGCGGGCACCAACCACTGGTTCCACTCCGACCAGATCTACCGCTCGTTCCTGACGCTGGTGCTGCTGACCGGCTGCCAGGGCGTCAACGGCGGCGGCTGGGCGCACTACGTCGGCCAGGAGAAAGTCCGCCCGATCACCGGCTTCCAGCACCTGGCCTTCGCCTTCGACTGGCAGCGGCCCACGAGGCACATGGCCGGCACCGCGTTCTGGTACCTGGCCACCGACCAGT
>NZ_VCJS01000091.1 GCF_005893125.1 Nonomuraea basaltis
GGCTACGACCCGGCGAGGTGAGCGCCGACACCGGCTACATGGTCGGCGCGGCCGGCATCGGCGCGGCCCTGCTGCATCTCGACGCCGCCCTCCAGCCACGCCAGGCACGCCGGGTCATCCTCCTGCCCGACAATCCGTTCCCCGCCATCCCCGTGCCGCCTGCCGGACTGCGTGACGAGAATTACCCTCTAAACCAGTAGGAAATATTGACTTATCGCAGATCGCGGCTTAGCGTCGTTGGTATGAGCCAGGGCTTCCTCCTGACCAGGCGCTCCCACGTGGACTTCGGCCACGTCGCCAGCGCACAGTGTCGTTGATCACGGACCCGTAGCCGCCGAACCCACCCTCGTGCCTCCGGCGTGGCCGACGCCGTCCACGCCCTCGCCGACGACTCCTCCTTCTCCGCGCCCCCGGACAGCCGTCGAGGCGCCGCGTGAGCATGCCTTCTCCCGTGAGGAACCCTCTCGTGATCGTGCCATCAGTGACATCCGGCCACCCAGGCCACCGCCCGCACCGGACGGGGGTGCTCGCATGACCGACACCCTGCCCGACCGCGCCATCGCGGCCGACCAATTCAGGCAGGCGCTCGCCGTGCACGCCAGCGGCGTCGTGGTCATCACCGCGCAGAACGACGGCATCCCCGTCGGGCTCACCGCCACGTCCTTCTCCTCCGTCAGCCTCGAACCACCCCTGGTCTCCTTCTACGTGGACCGTTCCTCGACCACCTGGCCGCAACTGGGCGCCGCCGACCACTTCGCGGTCAACATCCTGGCCAGCGACCAGGCCGAGCTGGCGGCCCGCTTCGCCCGCAAGAACATCGACCGCTTCGCCTCGCCCACCCGCTGGCGGCCCGGACCGCTGGGCGCCCCGCTGCTGCAGGACGTCTCGGCGCACCTGATCTGCCTGCCCTACGAGCGCGCCGAGGTCGGCGACCACCTCCTGGTGGTCGGCCTGGTCGCCGAGGCCCACGTACGGCACGCCGGCCGCCCGCTCCTCTACCACCAGGGCCGCTTCGGCCGCTTCCTTGCCCACCCCGACTCCTGAACCCCGGAGCAGCTTGTGTCCACATCCACGCAGACGCGGGCCTTCGCGACCCCCGTCGACCACACCGCCTACGGGTACTACGGCCCTGGCCGTCTGCACCTCTCGCCGGACTGGAACCGCCCTGTCTACCCCTTCCAGGGCCGGATCACCGACGACGGCTCCAGCGACTTCCGCGCCGAGCCCGGCCGCTACCACCTCTACGTCGCCTGGGTCTGCCCCTACGCCCAGCGCGCCGCGATCGTCCGCAAGCTCAAGGGCCTGGAGGACGTCGTCTCCCTGTCCTATGTGGACGACGAGCGCGACGGCCGCGGCTGGGCCTTCAGGGAACGCCGAGGCCCGGACCCTGTCAACGGCTTCACCCTGCTGGAGCAGGCCTACGACGCCACCGAGAAGGCGTACGGCGGCCACATCTCGGTCCCTGTGCTGTGGGACCGGCAGACCGGCGCGATCGTCAGCAACAACTTCCCTGACATCACGATCGACCTGGCCACCAAGTTCGAGCAGTGGGCCGGCACATCGATCGACCTCTACCCGGACGCGCTGCGCCCCGAGATCAACAAGCTCAACGGGTGGATCTACTACGACGTCAACACCGGCGTCTCCCGCGTGGCCCGCGCCGCCACCGAGGAGGACCGCGAGCAAGAGCGGCACCGGGTCGTCGCGGCGCTGGAACGGCTGGACGAGCGGCTGGCCGAGCAGCCCTTCCTGGCCGGGGACACGATCACCGAGGCCGACGTGCGGCTGTGGGTGACGCTGGCCAGGTTCGACGCCGAGTACAACCGCGGCCACCTCGTCAGCGAGCGGGAACTGAGCGACTTCGAACACCTGTGGCCCTACGCCCGCGACCTCTACCAGCGGCCCGCCTTCCGCGAGACCACCGAGGGTCTGCCCGCAACCTGGGACGCGCCGCATGGGCGGGGCCGATGACGCGCAAGCAGGTCCACCTGGCGGCCCACTTCCCGGGCGTGAACAACACCACCGTGTGGGCCGACCCCCGCTCCGGCAGTCAGATCGACTTCGCCTCGTTCATCCATCTCGCGAAGACGGCCGAGCGTGGCACGTTCGACTTCTTCTTCCTGGCCGAGGGCCTGCGACTGCGCGAGCTCAAGGGCCGCATCCACGATCTCGACGTGCTGGGCCGCCCGGAGGCGCTCACCGTGCTCAGCGCGCTGGCCGCGGTGACCGACCGGCTCGGCCTGGCCGGGACCGTCAACGCGACCTTCAACGAGCCGTACGAGCTGGCCAGGCGCCTGTCCACGCTCGACCACCTGAGCGAGGGCCGGGCCGCGTGGAACGTGGTGACCACCTCCGACGCCTTCACCGGCGAGAACTTCCGCCGCGGCGGCTACCTGGACCGCGCCGACCGGTACGAGCGGGCCGCCGAGTTCGCCCGCCTGGCACGCGAGCTGTGGGACTCCTGGCGGCCCGACGCGTTCGCGGCCGACGCGACGGCGGGCACGTTCGTCCGCACGGGAGCCATCGGCACGGTCGAGCACCGGGGCAGGCACTTCTCGGTCGAGGGCCGCTTCACCCTGCCCCGCAGTCCGCAGGGCAGCCCGGTGATCATCCAGGCGGGCGACTCGGACGAGGGCCGCGAGTTCGCCGCCGCCAACGCCGACGTGATCTTCACGCCGCACGGGAGGCTGGAGGACGGCAAACGTTTCTACGCCGACGTCAAGCGCCGCCTGGGCAAGTACGGCCGCGAGCCGCACCAGCTGAAGATCATGCCCGGGGTGACGTTCGCGCTGGGCGACACCGAGGCGGAGGCCGCCGAGAACGCCGCCCGCATCCGCCGCCAGCAGGTCGGGCCGCAGACCGCGATCGCGTTCCTGGAGCAGGTGTGGGGTCGCGACATGTCGGCTTATGACCCGGAGGGTCCGCTGCCGGAGATGGAGCCCGACCTGTCGGAAGGGGTCTCCCAGGGCCGGGTGCCGATCAAGGACAGGGCGGCCGTGGCGGCCAAATGGCGGGCGCTGGCCGAGGAGAAGAGCCTGTCGATCCGGGAGCTCGTCATCGAGGTGACCGGGCGGCAGACGTTCATCGGCACCCCCGAGAGCGTGGCCCGGCAGATCGACGAGCACGTGCAGGCCGACGCCGCCGACGGGTTCATCATCGTGCCGCATCTGACGCCCGGCGGGCTGGACGAGTTCGTGGATCGGGTGGTGCCGCTGCTGCGCGAGCGTGGCTCCTTCCGCACCGAATACACCGGCGCCACCCTGCGTGAACACCTGGAGCTCGCATGACACTGCACCTTGCCGTGGCGCTGGACGGCGCGGGCTGGCACCCCGCCGCCTGGCGCTCATTGGACTCCCCGGAGGGGATCTTCTCGGCACGTCACTGGGCGGGGCTGGTGGCCGAGGCCGAGCGCGGGCTGCTCGACTTCGTCACCATCGAGGACGCGTTCGGGTTGCAGTCCACGCTGCCCGACGGCGACGACGACCGCACCGACCGGGTGCGGGGACGGTTCGACGCGGTGCTGCTGGCGGCCCGGCTGGCGCCGCTCACGAGCCGGATCGGGCTGGTGCCGACGGCCACCACCACGCACACCGAGCCGTTCCACGTGGCCATCGGCATCGCCACGCTCGACCACGTCAGCGGCGGCCGGGCCGGGTGGCGGGCGCAGGTCTCGCCGCGGGCCTCGGAGGCGCGACTCGTCGGCCGCAGGCAGTTCCCGCCGGTCGACCGGCTGCTGAACCGGCCGGGCGGCGTGGACCTGTCCGCCGACCCGCACGCGCGCGACCTGTTCGCCGAGGCCGGCGACGCCGTGGAGGTGGCGCGGCGGCTCTGGGACAGCTGGGAGGACGACGCCGAGATCCGCGACCTGGCCACCGGCAGGTTCATCGACCGGGACAAGCTCCACTACATCGACTTCGCCGGGCGGTTCTTCTCGGTCAAGGGGCCGTCGATCACGCCGCGCTCGCCGCAGGGGCAGCCGGTGGTGACCGCGCTCGCGCACGCGCGGCTGCCGTACGAGTTCGCCGCGAGCAGTGCCGACGTCGTGTACGTCACGCCGCACTCGGCCGAGCAGGCCCACGCCATCGTCGAGGAGGTCAGGGGGCTGTCCGGCGAGCTGAAGATCTTTGCTGACCTGCTGGTCTTCCTGGGCGAGGACGCGGCCCGGCGCAAGGCGCGGCTCGACGAACTGGACGGGGCCGAGCTCGTGTCCGACGCCTCGATCTTCACAGGGACCGCCCGGGAGCTGGCCGAGGTGCTGCTGCAGTGGCGGCGGGCCGGGATCCAGGGGTTCCGGCTGCGGCCCGGTGCGGTGCCGCACGACCTGGAGCGGATCACCCGGGAGCTGACGGCCGAGCTGCGGGGACGCGGGGCGTTCCGGCACGAGTACGAGGCCGCCACGCTGCGCGGGCTGCTCGGCCTGCCGCGCCCGGCCAGCCGCTACGCGGAGGTGTCGTGAAATTTCTGCTCATCACGTTAATCGTCCACAACGACGACCGATCGCCCACCGAGCGCTTACGCGAGGTCGTCGACAACGCGGTGCTGGCCGAGGAGTTCGGCTTCGACGGGTTCGGCGTGGGGGAGCGGCACGAGCGGCCGTTCATCTCCTCCTCGCCGCCGGTGGTGCTCAGCCACATCGCGGCGAAGACGTCCAGGATCCGGTTGTTCACCGCGGTCACCACGCTGAGCCTGCTGGACCCGGTGCGCGCGTACGAGGACTATGCCACCCTCGACCACCTGTCCGAGGGCCGGCTCGAGCTGATCATCGGCAAGGGCAACGGGGCCGCGCAGGCCAAGCTGTTCCACGTCACGGCCGAGGACCAGTGGGAGCGCAACCGCCAAGGGTACGAGCTGTTCCGCCGCCTGTGGCGGGAGGACAAGGTCACCTGGGAGGGCACGTTCCGCCCGTCGCTCACCGAGGCCGAGACCTGGCCGCGGCCGTTGCAGCGGCCGATCCGGGTCTGGCACGGCAGCGCCACCAGCAAGGAGTCGGTGGACCTGGCCGCCCGTTACGGTGACCCGCTGTTCTCCGCCAACGTCACCAACCCCATCGACCCCTACGCCGAGTTGATCGACCACTACCGGGAACGCTGGGCGCACTACGGCCATGACCCGGCGGACGCGCTGGTGGGGGCCGGCACGGCGGGCTACTACGCGGCCCGCACTTCGCAGGAGGCGATCGCCACCTACCGGCCGATCTTCGAAGCCCGGGTGGAGCTCCAGCGGAAGCTGGGGCTGCCGATCGTGTTCCCGACGCTGGAGAACGCCATCGAGCGCAGCTCGATCCTGGTCGGCAGCCCGCAGCAGATCATCGACAAGGTGCTGCGCTACCACAAGCGGTTCGGCCACGAGGTCATGCACCTGCACGCCGACGCCGACGGGCTCACCCCGAAGCAGCACCGGGAGGCGCTTGAGCTGTTCCAAGCCGAGATCGCGCCCGTGCTGCGCGCGGAGATCCCCAGCCGGCCGTTCCCCGGAGGTGCCTCGTGACGCTGTCCATCCTCGACCTCGCCCCGATCGTGTCGGGCGGCACTGCCGGTGACGCGTTGCGCAACACCATCGACCTGGCCAGGCGGGCCGAGGAGTATGGCTACCGCCGGTACTGGCTGGCCGAGCACCACTTCGCGCCCGGCGTGGCCAGTTCGGCCCCGGCCGTGCTGATCGCCCTGGTGGCCGCGGCGACGTCCAGGATCCGGGTGGGATCGGGGGCCGTGCAACTCGGGCACCAGACGCCGCTGTCGGTGGTGGAGCAGTTCGGGCTCATCGACGCGCTCCATCCGGGCCGGATCGACCTGGGGATCGGCCGTTCGGGGCAGCGCCGCGCCGAGTTCGCCCAGGCCTCCTGGGAGCCCAGGCCCGCCAGGGTCGTGGACGGGCTGCTGATCCCGCCGCCGTTCGACTTCTCACAGCTGGCCAAGCACCCCCATCTCGCCCACTACGCCACGCTGCTCCAGCAGCCCGGCGCGCAGACGCCCGACTTCGCCGACCAGATCGACGACGTGCTGGCCTTCCTCAAGGGCACGCACGAGGCGCGGGCCGTGCCTGGTGAGGGCGCGGACGTGGAGGTGTGGATCCTCGGCAGCAGCGGCGGGCAGAGCGCGCAGGTGGCGGGGGAGCGAGGGCTGCCGTTCGCGGCCAACTACCACGTCAGCCCGTCCAACGTGCTGGAGGCGGTGGAGGCCTACCGGGAGGCGTTCAAGCCGTCGGACGCGCTGGCCGCGCCGTACGTGGTCGTCTCGGCGGACGCGGTGGTGGCCGAGGATGAGGCGAAGGCCCGCGAGCTGGCCAAGGGCTACGGCCTTTGGGTGCGCAGCATCAGGACCGGCGCGGGCGCGATGCAGTACCCCACCGGCGAGGAGGCCGAGGCGCACGTCTGGACCGACGCCGACCGCGAGCTCGTCAAGGACCGCCTCGACACCCAGTTCGTCGGCTCCCCCGAGCAGGTCGCGGAGCGGCTGCGCGTGCTGCGCCGCGTGACCGGGGCCGACGAGCTGCTGGTCACCACCATCACCCACGATCATCACGACCGCGTGCGCTCGTACGAGTTGCTCGCAGAAGCCTGGAAACGCCCGTGAAGCGCCTCATCCCTTTTCTGCTCGTCCCCATGCTGGCCGCCTGCGGTGCGCAGCCTGCCCAGGAAGCCGCCGCCACCTCGCTGACCTGGGCCATCGAGACGCAGCCCATCACGCTGAACCCGCAGCTGTGGGCGCAGAACAAGGTGCGGCTGCTCGTGTTCAACCAGTTCGACGCGCTCGTGTCCAAGGCCGAGGACGGCACGTTCCGTCCCTGGCTGGCCAAGTCGTGGAAGGTGTCGGACGACGGGCTGACGTACACCCTCGAACTGCGTGACGACGTGACCTTCCACGACGGGACGAAGTTCGACGCCGCCGCGGTCAAGGCCAACCTCGACCAGTTCAAGGTTCCCGGCTACAACCCGGCGGTGGCCGCGATCCAGCTGAAGGCCTTCGACAAGGCCGAGGTGCCGGCCCCGCACACGCTCAAGATCGCGCTCAAGGAGCCCGACGGGCTGTTCCTGGACTTCCTCGCCTCCCCTTACGCCGGGCAGGTGTCGCCGAAGTCGCTGAAGAGCGCCAAGGACCTCAAGTTCGGCGGGCCGGACCTGGTCGGCACCGGACCGTTCATCCTCGACCGATACGTCCAGGGCCAGGAGATCCACTACCGCCGCAACCCGAACTACAACTGGCCGCCCACCGGAGCGGCTCACCAAGGTCCCGCCCACCTGTCGGAGATCACCTACCGGTTCCTGCCCGAGGCCGCGGTCCGCGTCGGCGCGCTCACCTCCGGCCAGGTGCAGGTCATCGAGGGCGTCCCCGCCACCGAGGTCGCCCTGATCAAGAAGGACCCGGCGCTGGCCCTGCAGACCTCGCTGAACTCCGGCACCGCTTACTCCTACTACTTCAACACCTCCCACGCCCCCTTCGACGACAAGCGCGTGCGCGAGGCGTTCCGCGAGGCCGTGGACGTGGACGCCGTGCTGAAGTCCGTCTACCAGGACACCGCCACCAGGGCGTGGAGCATCGCCGGCAACAAGAGCCCCTTCTACGACGCCACCCTCGAAAACGGTTACGGCGGCGACGTGGCCAAGGCCAACTCCCTGCTCGACGCGGCGGGCTGGAAGGAGCGCGACGCCGAGGGCTTCCGGGTCAAGGACGGCAAGCGGCTCACGGTGCGCGAGGTCGCCTCCGCGCCATTCGTACGGGACCGCCGCGACATCCTCGCTCAGGCCATTCAGGCCCAGGTCAAGCAGAACGCCGGCATCGACTTCCAGGTCAAGATCGTGGACCAGGGCAGCGCGCAGAAGGCCCTGGACGAGAACCAGTACGAGCTGTTCGGCAACTCCCGCGGCGACTCCGACGTGGGCGCCGCGCTCAACCTCATCCTTCCGGAGAAGGGCGCGATCAACCGCACCCGCTTCGCCGACCCGCAGGTGGACAAGTGGCTCGCCGCCGCCTCGGCCACCTCCGACCAGGCCGAGCGCAAGGAGCTCTACACCGAGGTCCAGCGGGCGGCCGTGGTGGAGACCGCCATCGTGTTCCCGCTCTACGTCCCCGCCGACCAGATCGCCGCGCACAAGAGCGTCCAGGGGCTCGGCTACGACCCGGCCTCCGGCACCCCGGCGAACGCGTACGACGTGCGGATCGGCACATGATCAAGCGGCTGGGCACCGGGCTGGCGGTCCTGTGGGCCGCCGCCACGGCCTCGTACGTCGCGCTGCTGCTCGCCCCCGGCGACACCGTGGACATCCTGATCGGCGACGGTCCCGACACCCCGGAGATCAGAGTGAAGATCATCGCGGAATGGGGGCTCGACCGGCTGGAGATCGTGCAATACCTGTCCTACCTGTGGCGGCTGCTCCACGGCGACCTCGGCCGCTCCTACCAGCTCCAGCGGGGCGTAGGCGAGATCCTCGCCGGCCAGGTCGGGCCGACCACGCAGCTCACGCTCGCCGCCGCCGGGACCGGGGTGGCGCTGGCCGGGATCATCGCGATCGTCACGGCAGGAAGGGGGCGGTTGCTGCGCGGCGCCGCCTCGGCCGCCGAGCTGGTGTCGGTGTCCGTTCCGCCGTTCCTCATGGGGATCGTGCTGCTGCAGGTGTTCTCGTTCACCCTCGGATGGTTCCCCGTCTCCGGCGCACAGGGACCACGGGCGCTGGTACTGCCCGCGCTCGCGCTCGGCCTGCCCATCGCCGGTGTGCTCGGCCAGGTGCTGCGCGGCGGGCTGGAACGATCGCTGGAGCAGCCGTTCGCGGTCACGGCCAGGGCCCGCGGGCTCACCGAGCGCGCTCTGGTCGCCCGGCACGCCCTGCGGCACGCGCTGATCCCCGCCGTGACGCTGGCCGGGTGGTTCACTGGCACGCTGCTGGGCGGCGCGGTGATCACCGAGGTGCTGTTCGGGCGGCCCGGGCTTGGCCAGGTCGCGATGCAGGCGGTGACCGGCCGCGACATGCCCGTGGTGATGGCAGTCGTGCTGCTGTCGGCCGTCGTGTACGTCACCATCAGCACGCTGCTCGACCTCGCCTACCGCGTCATCGATCCCCGGATACGGGCTGACCGGTGATGCGCGTGCTCACCCGCGGGGCCGCACGTCCTGCCCGGAAAGCTCGGCCGGCTCTGCCGAATTTGCGCCGGCCGGTCGCGGCAGGCCTCCTGCGCCGGCTCGTTCCGGTGGCCCTTCTCGTCCTGCTCGCGGTCGCCGTTGTCGCGCCCGGGCTGCTGACCGCCGCCGATCCCCTGGCCGCCGATCCGCTGAACGCGCTCGCGCCACCCGGCGGCGCCCACTGGTTCGGCACCGACCACCTGGGCCGTGACGTGCTGGCCAGGGTCGTGCACGGCGCCCGCCACTCCATCAGCATCGGCGTGGCCGCCACCGCCCTGGCCGTCACCGCCGGCGTGCTGCTCGGCCTGGCCGCCGGGCTGTCGCCGAAATGGCTGGACGAGGCGCTGGCCCGCTCGTTCGACGTGCTGTCCACCCTCCCCGAGCTGCTGCTCGCCCTCCTCGTCGTGGCCATCACCGGCCCGGGCACCGGCAATGTCATCTTCGCCATCGCCGTCGCCCAGATTCCCAACTACGCCCGCGTGATCCGCGCCCAGACCTTCGTCGTCCGCCGCTCCGGCTACGTCGAGCAGGCGCTCACGTTCGGCCGCTCCCGCCTGGCGATCAACGTCGGGCACGTGCTGCCGAACGTGCTCGGCCCGATCCCCGTGCTCGCCACGATCGGCCTCGGTCAGGCCGTGATCGCCAGCTCCGGGCTCAGCTTCCTCGGCATGGGACCTCAGCCGCCGGCCGCCGAGTGGGGCGCGATGCTCTCCGAGGCCCGCAACTACCTGCGGGTCGCCTGGTGGGAGGCGCTCTTCCCAGGCCTGGCGATCACGCTCACCGTCGTCTGCCTGACCGTCGTCGGGCGCCGCCTGCAACGCCACTTCGAGGGGAGAACACCATGACCTCGCTGGTTACCGTGGAAGACCTGCGCGTGAGCTTCGGCCACGCCGAGGTCGTACGCGGCGTCTCCCTGACGGTCGAGCCCGGCGAGTGCGTAGCCATCGTCGGCGAGTCCGGCTCCGGCAAGAGCGTCACGGCACGGACCCTGCTCGGCCTGGCCGGACCCGGCTCGACCGTGCGGGCCTCGGCCTTCCGCGTCTCCGGCCGGGACGCCCTCGCCTTCACCCACGGCGACTGGCGGCGACTGCGCGGCGGGTTCGCCGGACTCGTCCTGCAGGACGCGCTGGTCTCGCTGGACCCGCTGCGTACCGTGGGCGCCGAGATCGCCGAGGTGCTCACCGTGCACGACGTCGTACCCCGGGCCCGCCGTGCGGACCGGGTGCTGGAGCTGCTCGACGCGGTGGGCATACCGGATCCCGCGACCCGGGTCGGGCAGTACCCGCACCAGCTCTCCGGCGGGCTGCGGCAGCGGGCGCTGATCGCCTCCGCCATCGCCGCCGACCCCGAGCTGATCATCGCTGACGAGCCCACCACCGCACTCGACGTCACCGTCCAGGCCCAGATCCTGCGGCTGCTCGCCGAACGCAAGGCCGCCGGGACCGCGCTGCTGCTGATCAGCCACGACCTGGCCGTCGTCGGCTCGATCGCCGACCGCATCCTGGTCATGAAGGACGGGCAGGTCGTGGAGGAGGGGCCCGCCCGGGAGGTGCTGGCCGCGCCCGCGCACGACTACACCTGCGCGCTGCTGGCCGCCGTCCCGTCCGCCGCTTCCCGCGGCATCCGCCTTACCACCGGTACCCCGCGCACCCGCCCCGCCCGCGTCTCCTCGGTCCAAGTCCTCGCCGGAGCCGGGCTCACCCGCTCCTACGGCCCGCGCCGCGTCGTGGACGACGTCTCCTTCGCCCTCGACCAGGGCGAGACCTTGGGCGTCGTCGGCGAGTCCGGCTCGGGCAAGACCACGCTGGCCCGCCTCGCCCTCGGACTGCTCGAACCCGACACCGGCCAGGTCACCCTGCACCAGCGGCCATGGAGCCACCAGCGCGAACGCGCCCGCCGCCCGCTCCGCCCCAGAATCCAGCTCATCTCCCAGAACCCGCTCGACTCCTTCGACCCCCGCCACACCGTCGGCCACCTGATCGCCGAGCCGCTGCGTCTGCCTCGGGCGGAACGCCGCGAACGCGTACGCGACCTGCTCGCCCGCGTCGGCCTGCCGCCGGAGACGGCCGCCCGGCATCCCCGTGAGCTGTCCGGCGGCCAGCGCCAGCGTGTCGCCATCGCCCGCGCCCTCGGCCCCCGGCCCGACGTGCTCGTCTGTGACGAACCCGTCTCCGCGCTCGACGTCTCCATTCAAGCCCAGGTCCTTGACCTGCTCGCCGACCTCCAGGCCGAGTACGGCACCGCGATGCTGTTCATCTCCCACGACCTGGGCGTCGTCCACCACGTCGCCGACCGCGTGCTGGTCATGAAGGACGGCCGGGTGGTGGAGGAAGGCGACGTCGAGCACGTGTTCACCCGGCCCCGCCACCCCTACGCGCGCGCACTGGTCGCCGCCGTACCCCGCGTGGAATTCTCCACAATATAGGTAGGTTATAGTGGCTTTAGGGTCACAAACGTTCATGAAAGGCAGTACCCCCATGTCTCCATCCAGGCCGTTGCTCACCGCCGCCATGCTCACCGTCGTGGGCCTACTCGGCGCCTGTGGCGGCGGGGGAGCTGCCGAAACCGTGGCAGGCGACGGCAACAAACCGGCCTACGGCGGCACTCTGACCTATCTGGAGCATCAGCCCCCGACCTGCCTCTACCTACCCGCCGCCGGCTTCTATCCCAACGGCGGCATCCTCAATCAGATCACCGACAAGCTGACCTGGCAGAACCCCGAGACGCTGAAGATCGAGCCGTGGATCGCCGCCAAGTGGGAGATCAACGAGGACGCCACCGAGTACACGTTCCACCTGCGCGACGGCGTGACCTTCAGCGACGGCAGCCCGCTCGACGCCTCCGCCGTGGCGGCCAACTTCGACGTGTACGGCCTGGGCGAGCCCAAGCTCAAGCTGCCCGTCGCCGAGTTCGTCAACAACTACGAACGCAGCGAGGTCGTCGACGCCAAGACGGTGAAGTTCCACTTCAAGCAGCCGTCGCCGGGCTTCCTCCAGGGCACCTCCGTGATCGGCGCCGGCCTCGTCTCCAAGAAGACGCTCTCCCTGCCGTACGAGCAGCAATGCCAGCTCAAGAACATCATCGGCTCGGGCCCCTTCACCCTCAAGAGCCAGATCGTCGACAAGGAAGTCGACCTGGCCGCGCGCAAGGACTACAACTGGGCCCCGCCGTCGTCGCAGCACCAGGGCCGCGCGTACCTCGACGAAGTCAAGATCATTGTCACGCCGGAGGACAACGTGCGGGTGGGCGCGCTCACCTCCGGCCAGGCCGACATGGTGCGCTACGTCCAGGCGTACGACGAGAAAACCGTCAAGGACGCGGGCTTCCAGATCTACGCCGAGCCCACCCGGGGCGTGAACAACGGCCTCTACCTGCGGCCCACGAACAGCATCCTCAAGGACGTCGACGTGCGCAGGGCGCTGCAGGCGGGCACGAACGCCAAGGAGGTCGTCGACACCCTGTTCACCGGGAGCTATCCGGTGGCCACCTCCGTGCTCAGCCACCTCGCCCAGGGTTATTCCGACCTGTCCAAGGAGCTCGCCTACGACCCGGACCAGGCCAACGCCCTGCTGGACAAGGCGGGCTGGGCGCGCGGCGCCGACGGGATCCGCGCCAAGGACGGCGTGAGGCTGCAGCTCGGCGTGTTCGTCTCCGGTCCGCAGCCGCTGTCGAAGCAGACGCTCGAACTCGTCGCCCAGCAGTGGGCCAAGCTCGGTGTGAAGCTGGAGATCCGCCCCGCCGACGCCGGCACGCAGGCCGTGGACATCAAGAACGCCGAGAAGACCGCGATTCAGCACGGCATGGTCGGCCGCGCCGACCAGGACGTGATCAAGAGTCACTTCCACAGCCAGAACCGCGACGTCATCCTCCACGAGGACGAGAAGCTGGACCGGCTGCTGGAGGAGGAGTCCGCCGAGCCCGACGTGGCCGCGCGCAACGCCAAGGTGTCCGAGATCCAGCGGTACGTGATCGAGCAGGGCTACGCGATCCCGCTGTTCGAGGAGCCCCAGGTGTACGGCGCCGCACCGCACGTCAAGGGCGTGGCCTTCGAAGCGGTCGCCCGGCCCTGGTTCTACTCGGTGTGGAAGTCGCAGCAGTGACGCGATACCTCCTGTCGAGGACCGGCCAGGCGGCGCTCGTGCTCTGGGCCGCCTTCACGGCGAGCTACGTGCTCCTGCAGTTGCTGCCCGGCGACTCGATCCTGATCAAGTTCCAGAACCCCGAGCTCGGCCTGTCGCCGCAGCAGATCGCCGAGATCCGCGCCTACTACGCCGGCGGCTCGCCGATCGGCGACTACTTCCGGACCTTGTTCGGCTTCGTGACCGGCGGCCTCGGCTACTCGATCGACACCGGCACCCCTGTGATCGAGCGGCTGGCCGAGGCGCTGCCCGGGACGGCCCGGCTCGCCTCGGCCGCGTTCCTGCTGGCGGTGCTGATCGCCGTGGTGATCGCTTTCGCGGCGAGTTACAGCCGGACTTCGTGGTTGCGGGGCGCGCTGCTGTCCGTGCCGTCGGTGTTCATCTCGGTCCCCGCGTTCTGGTTGGGCATCCTGTTGATCCAGGCCTTCTCGTTCCGGCTGAAGCTGGTGCCGGTGATCGGCGGCGGCGACCTGCAGCAGCTCATCCTGCCCGTGCTGACGCTGGCCGTGCCGATCTCGGCGCCCATCGCGCAGGTGCTCGCCAGGAGCATCGACCAGGTGTACGCGCAGCCGTTCGTGCCGGTGATCGAGGCCAAGGGCGCCACGCGGTGGTGGGTCCTGTGGCGGCACGTGGCCCGCAACGCCGTGCTGCCGACGCTGACCGTGGCCGGGCTGACGTTCGGCGAGCTGATCGCGGGCTCGGTCGTGACCGAGACCGTCTTCGGCCGGGCCGGCATCGGCCGGTTGACCGAGCAGGCCGTCAACGCGCAGGACACCCCGGTGATGCTCGCGGTCGTGGTGCTCGCCGCAGCCGTGTTCGTGCTGGTCAACCTGATCGTGGACGTGCTGTTCCCGATCCTCGACCCGCGGCTCAAGGCGGCGGCGTGAAGGGCGGAGTGGCTCTCGCGTGGGCGGTGCTCGGCCTGGCGCTGCTCTGGGCGGTCGTGCCCGGGGTGTTCACCGGCTACGACCCGATCGCCGGCGTGCCTGCTGAAAAGCTCCAGGCGCCGAGCGCGGAGCACCTGTTCGGTACCGACGCTGTCGGGCGCGACGTGTTCGCCCGGGTGGTGCACGGTTCGGTGCACTCGCTGTCGGGGGCGCTCGTGGCCGTGGCGGTGGGCCTGCTGCTGGGCACGTTGCTCGGGCTGCTGGCCGGTGCGGCCGGCGGGTTCGCCGACGCGGCGGTCATGCGGGTCGTGGACGTGCTGCTGTCGGTGCCCGGTCTGCTCCTGGCCCTGACGGTGATCATCCTGCTCGGGCCCGGCACGGTGAACGTGGCAATCGCGGTGGGCATCGGCTCGGTGGCGGCCTTCGCCCGGCTGGCGCGCGCCGAGGTGGTGCGGGTCCGGCGCGCCGACTACGTGGAGGCCGCGTTCGGCAGCGGCGGCAGGTTCCCGGCGGTGCTGTGGCGGCACGTGCTGCCGAACTCGCTGGGCCCCGTCATCGCGCTGGCCGCCCTGCAGTTCGGCGCGGCCATCCTGGCCATCTCGACGCTCGGCTTCCTTGGGTACGGCGCCGAACCGCCCACCCCGGAATGGGGATTGCTCATCTCCGAGGGACGCAACTACCTGGCCACCTCGTGGTGGCTCACCACACTGCCCGGAGCGGTGGTGGCCGCGGTGGTGCTCGCCGCGGGCCGCATCAGCCGCTCGATCGGAAAGGAGCGGGCATGAGCCTGCTGGACGTCCGCGACCTGGCGGTCTCCTACGACGGCAGGCGCGCAGTGGACGGCGTCTCCTTCGCGATCGAGCCCGGCGAGGTCGTGGCTGTCGTCGGCGAGTCGGGCTCCGGCAAGTCCACCACGGCACACGCGATCATCGGCTTGCTGCCGGGGAACGCGTCCGTGGACGCCGGCCGGATCCTGTTCGGCGAGGTCGATCTGGCGGGCTGGTCCGAGCACCGCCTGCGGTCCGTGCGCGGCACGCAGATCGGTCTGGTCCCGCAGGATCCCGCGAACTCCCTGGACCCGGTCAAGACCATCGGCGCCCAGATCGGCGAAGTGCTGCGCATCCACCGGTATGGCGACCGCCGGACGATCCGCCGCCAAGTCCTCGACCTGCTGGCCCGCGTCGGCCTGCCCGATCCGGACACGCGGGCCCGTCAATACCCGCACGAGCTGTCCGGCGGCATGCGCCAGCGCGTGCTCATCGCCATCGCGATCGCCCTGCGCCCCCGGCTCATCATCGCCGACGAGCCCACCAGTGCCCTCGACGTCACCGTGCAGAGGCGCATCCTGGACCTTATCGACGACCTGCGCTCCGAGTACGGCACCGCCGTGCTGCTGGTGACCCATGACCTCGGCGTCGCCGCCGGTCGCTCGGACCGCCTGGTGGTGATGAAGGACGGCCGCGTCGTGGAGCAGGGGCCGACCGCCTCCGTGCTGGCCGCCCCTGAGGCGGACTACACCAAGCGGCTGTTGAACGACGCGCCTGCCCTGTCGGCGCGCCAGTTCCTGGATCCGGTTGAGTCTGAGCCCGCGATCGTGGTCCGCGACCTGGTCAAGGAGTTCCGTGTGGGGCGGCGCCCGTTCCGGGCCGTCGACGGGATCTGCTTCGAGGTGGCGCGCGGCACGACGCACGCGTTGGTGGGTGAGTCCGGCTCCGGCAAGACCACCACGGCGCGGATGGTGGCGCGCTTCGCCACGCCCACCTCGGGAACGGTGAGCATCGCGGGGGCGCCGGAAGGCCGCCGGTTCTGCCGTCACGTGCAACTTGTCTACCAGAACCCGTACGGGTCGCTCGACCCGCGCCAGCCCATCGAGGAGATCGTGGAGGAGCCGCTGCGCAACTTCAAGCTCGGCGACCGGACCGCCCGCCGCGCCCGGGTCGCCGACCTGCTGGAGCACGTCGCGCTGCCGAAGGACGTGCTCGCCCGCCGGCCCCGCGAGCTGTCCGGCGGGCAGCGGCAGCGGGTCGCCATCGCCCGCGCTCTGGCCGCCGACCCCGAGGTGATCGTGCTCGACGAGGCGGTCTCGGCCCTCGACGTCACCGTGCAGGCGCAGATCCTCGACCTGCTCGAACAGCTCCAGCGCGACCTGGGGCTCACGTACCTGTTCATCTCGCACGATCTGGCCGTGGTGCGCCAGATCTCGCACACCGTCTCCGTCATGAGCAAAGGACGCATCGTGGAAACCGGAACGACCCGACAGGTCTTCGCCGAGCCCCGGCACGACTACACCCGCGAGCTGCTGGCCGCAATCCCGGAGCGGGTGCGATGAGGCTCGGCTTCTTCTCCCGGCTCCTCGACGATGTGCCGCCGGGGGAGCGCTACCGGCTGGCCGCCGAGCAGATCGAGCACGCGGAGGCCTGCGGGTTCGACACGGCATGGGTGGCGCAGCACCACTTCGACGGCGAGGAGGGCGGCCTGCCCGCGCCGCTGGTGTTCCTGGCCCACGTCGCCGCGCGGACCGGTCGCATCCGGCTCGGCACCGGCATCATCACGCTGCCGCTGGAGCATCCGGTGCGGGTGGCCGAGGACACGGCGGTGCTGGACCTGCTGACCGGCGGCCGGCTGGAAGTGGGCGTGGGCGGCGGGGGCACGCCGTCGTCGTTCGCGCCGTTCGGGCACGACAGCGCCGACCGCGCGGCTCTCTACGCCGAGCATCTGTGGGTGCTGCGCCGCGCCTGGTCGGGGGAGGACCTCGGCGGCGGCAACCGGCTCTACCCGCCCGCGCCCCGGCTCCTCGACGCCGTGTGGGAAGCCACGTTCTCGGTCGCGGGCGGCGCTCGGGCGGGGAGGGCGGGCCACGGGTTGATGCTGTCACGCACCCAGCCGCGGCCCGCCGAGGACCCGCAGGCGACGCTGGCCGACCTCCAGCTGCCGATTGTCGACGCCTACTACGGGAATCTGCCGTCCGGCGTCGGACCGCGCATCGTGGCCTCGCGGACCGCGTTCGTCGCCGACAGCCGGGCCGAGGCGCTGCGCTACGCCGAGCTCGGCCTCGGCCGGGGCAGGTTGCCCTTCGAGCTGCCCGAGGGCGATCTCGACAGCCGCATCGCAGCCTTCGACGTGCACCTGGGCACCCCGGAGGACGTCATCGAAAGCCTCCGGGCCGACCCGACTCTCGACCGGGTCACCGACCTGGTCTTCCAGGTGCACTCGGTCGACCCGCCGCACCCGCTCGTCCTCCGCTCGATCGAGCTGCTGGCGACCGAGGTCGCGCCCGCGCTCGGCTGGCTCCCCACCACAGAATTGAGCACGAAATGATCAACGATGTCATCGACCAGCTGGCCGGGATAACACCCGGCTCCCCGCTCGACCGGCTGCGCGCCCGGCGGCCGGGCGCGCGCGAGCACGCCCAGCGCAGCTTCGACGCGCTCTTCACCCCGGACGACGACAGCGAAGTCACGCTCGTCGAGCGGGACGCGATCGCGGCCTTCGTGGCCGGGCTGCACCAGGACGCCGAGATCGCCTCCTTCTACGCCGACCGGCTGGCCGAGCTCTCATCCGGCCTGCTCAAGGCCGTGGAGTCCGAGATCGAGGCGGGCGGCACCACCGGTCCCTACGGGGTCTACCCAGACGGCGGCCCGCTGGCGAAGGAGAGCGACGAGGGACTGCGCTACCGGGCACGGAACCCCGCCGACCTGGGCGTCCGGCTCGCCGCCGCGTTCCAGCACGCCCACCTGCTCGTGTTCCGGCCGCGCGAGGCTCGCGAGGACGATCTGGACGCCCTGGCCCGAGCGGGCTGGAGCGCCACGGCCATCGTGTCGCTGTCGCAGCTCGTCGCCTTCCTCACCTTTCAGATACGCGTGGTGGCCGGGCTGCGGCTGCTGCGGAAGGGATCGGCCTCATGACCGGATTCACCCAGGACCAACTCGGCTGGGAGCCTTGGCTTCCGCCCCTGACGGCCGACGAGCTGACTGACGAGCACTATGAGGCGCTGGTCGACAAGGCGCGCGCCGCCTCCCCATACTTCCTGCTGCTCGCCCGCGATCCGGATGTCCTGCACGCCCGCACGAAGACCGACGTGGACATCTTCTACAACCCCGACGGCGGGCTGCCGCGCGCCGAGCGCGAGCTGGGCGCCACCGCGACCTCGCGCCGCAACGGCTGCGTGTACTGCGCGTCCGTGCACGCCCGCTTCGCCGGCCACTACTCCAAACGCCCCGACGACGTGCAGCGCCTGCTGGACGAGGGCGTCGGTGCGTGGCAGGAGGGCACCTGGCGGGCCGTCATCGACGCCTCGGTGGCGCTCGCCGCCACGCCGGCCGAGTTCGGTCCGGAGCACGTCGCCGCGCTCCGCGCCGCGGGGCTCGATGACCTGGCCATCAGCGACACCATCCACGCCGCCGCGTTCTTCAACTGGGCCAACCGGCTCATGCTCTCGCTCGGCGAGCCCACCCAGGAGGCCGGCCAGTGACGGAACCCCAGCTCGACCACCTTGTCTACGCGGTGCCCGACCTCGCGGCGGGGGTCGCCGACTTCGCCGAGCGCACCGGGATCCGCCCTGTGCCCGGCGGCAGACACCCCGGAGGCACCGCGAACTACCTCATCCGCTTCGGCCCCACCTCCTACCTGGAGATCATCGGCCCGGACCCGGAGGCGTCCGCACGGCCCCGGGCGTTCGGCCTGGAGACCCTGACCGCGCCGCGGCTCGCGGCCTGGGCTGTGCGCCCCGGGGACATCGACAAGGCGGTGCGGCAGTCCCGCGAGCAGGGCTACGACCCCGGCGACGTGCAGCCCCTGTCCCGGCGCACCCCTGCGGGTGTGCTGCTGGAGTGGCGGCTCACCCGGCGCGAGGATCCGGCGGCGGTCAGGCCGGTGCCGTTCCTCATCGACTGGGGCGACACACACCACCCCGCCTCCTCGGACCTGCCCCTGGTGAGCCTGACCTCCTTCTCCGCCGTGCACCCCGACCCCGATGCGCTGCGGCGCGACCTGGCCGCCCTCGGCGTCCGGCTCGACATCTCACAAGAACGCGAGACGGCGCTGTGGGCCGTCATCGACACCCCGCTCGGCCATGTGACCCTGCGCTGACCAGACGAGAAAGACCATGGAGCACCCTACGCGAGTACCTGTCACACAAGCGCACGGCCCTGCTGGCCCGCCGGGAGGCACCCGCCGCCGGGCCAGTCCCGCTGCACGCCCACGTCACCGCCGAGGGCCGCAGCGGCATCCGGCGCATCAGGATCAGGGACTTCCAGATCATCAGCGACAGCGGCCCCGACTTCGCCGGTTACGACCTCGGCCCTACCTCACCCGAACTGCAGGCCGGCGTCCTGGGCAGCTGCGTCACGCACATCTTTCTGATCAAGGCGGCCGAGCTGGAGGTGCCGATCGACGCGCTGGAGGTGGACGTGCGCGCCGAATACGACCCCCGAGCCCAGCAGCCGGGCGACGGCGACATTCCCGTGTACCCGCACAACTTCACCTATGAGGTGCTGATCGACTCGCCCGCCTCCGACGAGGAGCTGGCGAACCTGCAGGCCGAGGTCGAGCGGGTGTGCCCGATACTCAACCTGATCCGCAACCCACAGCCGGTCAGAGGAACGGTGGTCCGGACCCGAACGGGAGCACCACTGGTGTGACGGGCAAGCCCCGGACCGGCGTGCGAACGCCGGCGAGCTCCAGCAGTGAGGGGAGCACGTCGGTGACGTACTGGTAGCGGTCGCGCAGTCCCGCCTCCGCGGCGTAGACCTCCTGGTACCGGGCGAACAGCTCCCGCTCCTCCGCGGGAGCGAATCCCAGACGGGGACGTCGTGGAAGGGCTCGCTGTTGCGCGGCGGCAGCGCGGCACCTTCGGGGAAGAGCCCGTCGGAGAGTTGTCTGGCGAACCGCTCTTCGCGCAGCGCGTCCCAGCCCTTCCCATACTTGCCCAGATATTTCGCGATGTCGGCGGGCTTGGCCATGAGCGGGCCGTGCACCGCCGGATGCGCCAGATAGAGAAAGTACGGTTTGCGCGCGTCGTGCGCCCGCAACGACTTGATCATCCTGATGGCCTCGTCGGTGAGGTCGTCGGTCAGGTAGTAGCCCTCGGGGTAGGCGTCGGTCTCGATCGGGGAGTTGTCGCGGACCAGGCGGTGCGGATGGTGTAGCGACGTCAGCACCTCCAGGATGCCGTAGAAGCGGTCGAAGCCCTTCTGCGTCGGCCAGGAGGAGCGGGGAGCGCCGTCGTGCATCGTGGCGTCCTTGGTCAGGTGCCACTTGCCGACCGCGAAGGTGGCGTACCCGGCTCCGCGCAGGATCTCAGGCAACGTCGGCACGTCGTCGGCGATCTCGAAGGCGTAGCCGGGGAAGCCGGGATCGGCGTTGGCCACGAAGGCGTACCCCGCCCGGTGGTGGTTGAGCCCGGTCAGCAGGCTGGCGCGGGAGGGGAGCAGAGCGGGGTGGTGTGGTAGTTGGTGAAGCGCAGGCCGCGGGCGGCGAGCCGGTCGAGCGTGGGGGTGTCGATCTCGGAGCCGTACGGCCCGATGTCGGCGAAGCCCATGTCGTCGAGCAGCACCAGGACGATGTTGGGGGCGCCCTCGGGCGCGCGCACCTGTTCCGGCCACCAGGGGGCGACTCGGCCACGGTCCGGCCGACACGTCCATGGAACGTCATGTGGCTTCCTCCGGGTGTGTGGCGGGCGGGGCACTCCGAAGCCCCGGCCGCACGCCCCGGCCACGTCGTTGGGGCCGGGGTCGTACGGCGGTCGACGGGGTCAGGCGGCGATCGGTGAATACGCGGCGGCATCACCCGCCAGCACTACGCTGGGCCGCCCGTCCACTCCCACTGGCACGTCGCCGGCGACGGTGACCCGGTGCAGGTGACGCGGCCGGTCGCCGAAGTCGTGCACCACCCGGTGCTGGGTGGCCCGGTTGTCCCAGACCGCCACGTCGCCGGGTGCCCAGCGCCAGCGGACGGTGTTCTCCACCTCGGTGACGTGCTCCTGGATCAGCCGGATGAGCGCGGCCGAGGTGGACTTGGACAGGCCCACGAGGTGCTTGGCGAAGTCGCCGAGCAGGATCGAGCGTTCACCGGTCTCGGGGTGCACGCGCACCACCGGGTGCTCGGTCTCGAACACCGTCGAGGCGAACACCTCGGCGTACTCGCGGGCCCGGTCGTCGGTGCCGGCCAGGCGGGCGTAGTCGTAGGCGTTGGTGTGCACCGCGCGCAGCCGGTCGAGCAGGTCACGCAACTCGGCGGGCAGGTGTTCGTAGGCGGTGACGGTGTTGGTCCAGAGCGTGTCGCCGCCCGCGTCCGGGACGGTGACGGCGCGCAGGACGGAGGCCAGCGGCGGCCGGTCGACGAACGTGACGTCGGTGTGCCACCGGTCGACCTTGTGGCCGTTGCGGTAGTCCAGGTCGAGGATGTGGTCGTTGCCGTCGAGCGCGGGCACGGTCGGGTGCGCCGCAGTCGGCTCGCCGAGGAGGCTGGCGAAGGCCACCTGGCTGCGCTCGTCGAGGTGGTCCTGGTCGCGGAAGAAGATCACCTTGTGGCGCAGCAGGGCCTGGCGGATCTCCGCGACCAGGTCGGCGGGTAGGTCGCCGCCGAGCCGCACGCCGGTGATCTGGGCGCCTATGCGGCCGGCTACGGGGGCGATGGACAGGGATGACATGGGTTTCGTCCTTCCGACGATGGAGGGTTGGCGTGAGGTCGGAAGGAGGGACACAGCGCGCTGGCCACGCGGCAGTAGTCCACGTGGCCCCGGATGGTCAGATCCGTGGTCGTCACGTTCCCCAAGGTAGATCGGTGTGATCACATAGTCAACAAATTATGTAGGAAATACGGGTTTATCCCCAGGGGGCGAGCTTGACGAAACCAAAGCGGTCGGCCGGTCGGTCCCACCGCAAGCCGTGAGGGCGAGCGCTGCCGCAGCCAGGACAGCCGGTGTGGAGGTCGCCCGCATGCCGGCGGGGATAAGACGGCTATTAGGTAGGAAATATCGCCTATGGTCCGGATTGGTCCTAGGGCATACTTGCGGCCGTGACCGACGCCGCCTCCGCCCCCGACGAGTCCGCCGGCAACCCCGCTCGGCCCGGCGGCGTGCTGGGAAGCGGCTGGTTCGGTCCGGGGGTGGCCGGCATAGGCGGGGCGAGCTTGCTCGCCGACGTCGGGCACGAGGTGCCCTCCGCGCTGCTGCCCAGCCTGCTCACCTCCACCCTGGGCGCGCCTGCGAGCGCGCTCGGGCTGATCGAGGGCGTCTCCGACGCGCTGGCGGGAGCCGCCCGCTTCGGCGGCGGCGCCCTGGCCGACGACCCTAAACGCCGCCGAGCGATCGCCGTCGGCGGCTATGCCACGACCGCCGTGCTGTCGGCCGGCATCGGCGCCGCCACCGCCGTCTGGCAGGTCGCCCTGCTGCGCGCCGGCGCCTGGACCGCCCGCGGCCTACGGGTGCCGGCACGCAACGCACTGCTGGCCGACATCGTCACGCCCACCGCCTACGGCCGCGCCTACGGATTCGAGCGCATGATGGACAACCTCGGCGCCGTCCTGGGCCCGCTGCTGGCCATCGCTCTGGTCGCTCTCTTCAGCGTCAAGACCGCCATCATCATCTCCGTCGTCCCCGGCCTGCTTGCCGCCGTGGCGATCATCTACGCCATCCGGCACACCGCCCGGCCCCGGCAACGTGACAAGGTGCCCCTGCGCATCCGCATCCGCCCCATCCTGCGTGGCGACCTCGGCAAGATCCTCGGTGCGATCACCGCGTTCGAGGTCGGGAACGTCGCGGCGACCCTGCTCATCCTGCGCGCCACCGAACTGCTCACCCCCGCCCACGGCGCCGCCGGCGCGACTATGATCGCGCTGGCCCTCTACACGGCCTACAACCTCGCCGCCACTCTGGCCTCCGTCCCCGCCGGACATCTCGCCGACCGGATCGGCACGCGCGGTCCGGTCCTCGTCCTGACCGCCGGTGTGATCGCCTTCGCGATGGCCTACGGCCTGTTCGCCGTCACCGGCGCGGGCATCTGGCTGCTCGCGGCGCCTTTCGTGCTGGCCGGGGTCGGTATCGGTGCGGTGGAGACCGCAGAGCACTCCGCCGTCGCCGCGCTGGCGCCTGCCGGCTTGCGCGGTTCGGCGTTCGGTCTGCTGGCCGCAGTCCAGTCGCTGGGCAACTTCGCCGCCAGCGCCATCGCCGGGCTGTTGTGGACTTTCCTTTCCCCGGCCGCCGCGTTCGCTTATCTCACCGCCTGGATGGTGGTCGCTGCCACCGGGCTGATCGTCACCGCTCGATCGCGGACCGCCACACCCTAAATCTATGTATATCCAGTAGGTAATGTTTATAACTTGATCGGCGGTGTGTAGCTTCCTGTTCATGAGCCACGGCATTCTCCTGACCATGCGTGCGCACGTGGACTTCGGCCGCGTCGCCAGCGTGCAGTGTCGCTGATCGCCTCTCGCAACGCACCCGCTGAACGGACTGGCAGCGGGGAAACGAGCAGGACTTCTACAGGAGGAAGACGTGACACGCGAGTTCGAGGTGCGGAAGGCGAGCGGAAGCGGGGTCGTTTCGACCGGGGACCGCCCATGAGCGCGGTGGTGGTGATCGGCGCGGGCCCGATCGGGACGTGCCTGGTGGAGCGGATCTGCGCGAACGCGCCGCAGTTGGGCCGGGGGCGCGTGCTTGATCTGCACGTGGTGGACCCGTATCCGCCGGGCGCGGGCCGCTCGTGGCGGGCGACCAGCCCTACCGTGCCCGGCTCGACGACGGCGCGGGCGCTCATCGAGGCGCGGCAACCCGCACCGAGCGTGCGGCGGAGCATCGATCCGCTGATCGCCGGCCTGTTCGCCCAGGGCGAGTGCCGGGAGGTGTCGGGCCTGCTGGACGTGCGCCTCCCCGACCGGCGGCTGGTCACGCGAACCGGCGCCGTGCACGATCGCCGATTCGCCTTAGGCCCCTGGACCGCCGGCGGCATCGCCGGGTTCGACGGCCCGGGCGGAATCGCGCCGCTGCTGCGGGAGGCCGACGCGCTGGCCCGGACGGTGCTGGCCCAGGTCGCCGGATCGTGGCTGCACGCGGCGGCCTGAGCGTACAACTGAGGAGGCGCATGACGACGGCCGGCTCGCCGGCCCGCTGAATGACGAGCGGGTCATCGGCCGCGCGTTCCTGCCCGCTCTCGCACCACGGCCTGGCCTTGGTGCGCACGAACGCCACGGCCTCCTCCAGGACGCCTGCGGCGATGCCCACGTCGATGGCCGCGTGCAGGTTGTAGGTGTTGTCGTGCCCAACCTCGTCGTCGCTACGTGCGCACGGCCGCCTCGCGCACCAGGCGGGGGAGTACGCGCTCGCCGACCCTGTACGCCTCCTCAAGATGCGGCCACCCGGACAGGACGAACTCGTCCACGCCGGCGGCCGCGTACTCCCGGAGCAGGACCGCGACCTCGTCGTACGAGCCGACCAGCGCGGTGCCCGCCCCTTCCCGGACCAGCCCGACCCCGGCCCACAGCCCTGGGTGGATCTCCAGGTCGCGGGTGTCGCCGGTGTGCAGATCGACCATGCGGCGCTGGCCGACGGAGTCGTAGCGGGCGAAGTGCCGCTGGGCGGCGGCGATGCGGGCCGGATCCATGCCCGCCAGCAGCCGGTCGGCCTCGGCCCAGGCGGCGGCGCCGGTGTCGCGGGCGATGACGTGCACCCGCAGGCCGTACCGGAGCTTGCGGCCGAGCGGCCCGGCCAGCGCGCGCAGCCGGGCGATGCGCTCGGCGATCGCGTGTGGTGGCTCGCCCCACATGAGCACCACGTCGGCATGCCGGACCGCGACCTGCGCGGCCGCCGGAGACGCGCCGCCGAAGTACAGCTCGGGCGCCGGGTCGAGGGGCTCGGCCAGCCCGCCGCCCTCGACGCGGTAGTGCTCGCCGTGGTGGTCGAAGGGCACGCCCTCCCAGGAGCGGCGCAGCACGTGCAGGAACTCGGCGGTCCTGGCGTAGCGGGCGTCGTGGTCGAGGAAGTCGCCGTAGGCGCGCTGCTCGACGGGGTCGCCGCCGGTGACGACGTTGAGCAGCAGCCGCCCGCCGGAGACCTCTTGGAAGGCCTGGGCCTGCTGGGCGAGCAGGGTGGGCAGCGCGTAGCCGGTGCGGAAGGCGACCAGCATCTTCAGCCGCTCGGTGTGCTGGGCCAGCGCTGCGCACACGATCCACGGGTCCGGGCAACCCGCGCCGACCGGGGTGAGCGCGGCCTCGAACCCGGCCTGCTCGGCGGCCCTGGCCACCTGCGTCAGGTAGGCGACGGTGGCGGGGCGGGCCGCGGGATGGAAGGCGTCGGTGGTGGTGATGGCCGAGCGGACCTCGTGGCCGTCGCCGGTCGTCGGCAGGAACCAGTGAAAACGCATCAGGTCACCTCGGTATCGGAGGAGGCGGCCCGCCGGACGGCTGCCGCCACGATCTCGCGTACGGCGGGGAACTCGGGGTGGGTGTGCGGGTCGGGCGCGTGCGGGAGGTCGGAGGCCTGGTCGAGCACGATGCGGCCGGGCCTGCGGCTCATCACCAGCAGGCGGGTGCCGAGGGAGACGGCCTCGTCCACGCTGTGCGTGACGAACAGCACGGTCTTGCCCGTGGCCTGCCAGATGCGCCGGATCTCCTCCTGCAGGCGCTCCCGGGTGAGTGCGTCCAGCGCGGCGAACGGCTCGTCCATGAGCAGGATCGCGGGGTCGGGGGCGAGCGCTCGGGCGATGGCGGCGCGCTGCTGCATGCCGCCCGACAGCTCGTACGGCCGCCGCCCGGCCACGTCGCCCAGCCCCACAAGGTCGAGCAGCTCGGCGGCCCGGGACCGCCTGACCGGCGAGGGAACCCCGGCCATCCGCAGCCCGAACTCCACGTTGCGGCGCACGTTCAGCCAAGGGAACAGGCGCGGCTGCTGGAACACCACGCCCCGGTCCGGCCCTGGCGCCGTCACCGGTTCGCCTGCCACGGCGATCTGCCCGCCGGTCGGGAACGCGAACCCGGCGACCAGCCGCAGCAGCGTGCTCTTGCCGCAGCCCGACGGCCCGACGATGGTCACGAACTCGCCCGCGCCGATGTCGGCGCTGATGCCGCGCAGCGCCTCGACAGGCTCGGCCCTGGACCAGCGGGAGGGGAGGCCATATGTCAGCGAGACCTCACTCAGTCGCACCGCGGCGGCGGTGCGCACCGCGGTGAGCGCCTTATCCTGCGAACGCATCGCGTAGATCCTTGGTGGCCAGCCCCTTCTGGAATACGGCCAGGTCGGGCACGGCGGGGAGCTTGTTCTGCGACTTGAGGAACTCGGCGGCGCTGTGCAGGTTCTCTGCGAGCGCGCCGGGCTTCTCGGGCGTGCCCAGGTAGTCGGGGGCGGCCTGCTCCTTGCCGTCGAGCAGGATGAGCTCGTCGATCTGCTTGGAAGCCTCTGCGGGGCCGAGGTTGAGCTGGCGGCCGACGGCCGCGGCGGCGGCCGCCTTGTCCGCGCGTACCAGTTTGACCGCCCGGTCCTGCTGCTGCAGCCAGGTGCGCAGTGTCTGTGGGTACGTCGTGGCGAACTGGGTGCGGACCACGGCCAGGTCGGCGGTGAGCTTGCCCTTGGCGGCCAGTTCTTTGCTGGTGACGAGCACCTTGCCGGTCTTGCGCAGCTCGCCGAGCACCGGCGTCCAGACGTAGGCGGCGTCGATGTCGCCGCGCGCCCAGGCGGCCTGGATGTCCGGCGGCTCCAGGTCGACGACGGTCACGTCGGACTCGGCCAGCCCAGCCTCTTGGAGTGCGGCCAGCAGGCTGTAGTGCGAGGTCGAGGCGAACGGGGTCGCGATCTTCTTGCCCTTGAGCTCGCCGACCGAGCCGGCCTCGCGGGCCACGAGCGCCTCGTTCTCGGCGATGACGTCGAAGATCCACGGCACCTGGTAGGGGATGTTCAGCGGTGCGGACAGGCCGCGGGTGACCGGGCTGCTGCCGGCCAGGCCGATGTCGATGCTGCCGGCGACCATCGCGGTGTTCACGTCGCCGCCCGAGTCGAACTTGATCCAGCTGATCTTCGTGTTCGGCAGCGCAGTCTCCAGCCACCGCTGGTCCTTGACGATCAGGTCGCCGTTCGGGATGAGCTGGTAGCCGATGCGTACTTCCTTGGGGCTGCCGTCGGCGTTGGGCGCGGTGCTCGGGGTGGCGCCAGTGCCGGTGGAGCACGCGGCCAGGCACAGGGCGAGCGCGAGCGCGGGAATGAGGCGGTGTTTCATGGCTGATGCCTTCTTGTCATGCCTTGCCGCGCCAGGGCACGAGCAGGCGCTCGGTGAGTTGCAGGAGGGCGTCGATGAGCAGGCCGGAGGCGCCGATGACGAGCAGCCCGAGCACGACCACGTCGGTCTGGTTGTAGCGCTGCGCGTCGCGGATCATCCCGCCGATGCCCGGCACCCCGTTGACCGTCTCGGCGGCCACGACCGTGGTGTACGCCACCCCGACTGCGACCCGGATGCCAGTGATCACTTCAGGCAGCGCGGAGGGGAGCACGATCCGGTACGGCAACTGCCACCGGCTCGCCCCCAGCGATCGGGCAGCGTGCAAGTAGTCCTCGTGCACGCCGCGTACCGCGTCCGCCGTTGCCACTGCGACGGGCGGCAGCGCGGCCACGAACAGCAGCGAGACCTTGGGCGGCTCGTCGATGCCCAGCCAGATGATGAGCAGGCTGAAGTAGGCCAGCGGCGGCAGCGTCCTCACGAACGTGATCAGGGGGTTGAGCAGGGCCCGAACGGTCGGCACGAGCCCGACGACCAGGCCGAGCGCGATGCCGCCCGCCACGCCGTACAGGCTGCCAAGGGCGATGCGGCGCAGGCTGGCCAGCAGGTGCTCCGACAGCAGGTAGCCGCTGTAGCCGCGCTGTCCGTCGTGCACGGAGGAGGTGAGGAAGAACTGCTCCCACACCGAGCCGGGCGAGGGCACGAACACCTCGGGCCACAGGTGGGCGGCCGAGACCGCCCACCAGATCGCGGCCAGCAGGACCACGCTCGCCACCCGGAGTCCGGCACCACGGATCACCGACACTTCCTCATTCCATAATAAGCGACTGGTTTAGTGGGGAATAGCGTAGATGATCCCACCTGGACCACGCAACGTGGGGAGACGCCGCTGTCAGGCCGCGGAGAACCCCGAGAACAACGCGACTGCCAGGGCGAGTGCGACCAGCACGTTGACCACCGTCGCCACGGCGAACACGCCGACCGGTCGCCAGCCCGCCTCCCGCAGCGACGAGACGCGGAACTCCAGACCGATGCTCACGAACGCCAGGATGAGGAACCAGGTGCGCAGGTCATTGGCGACCCCGATGACCTCCTTGCCGTGCGCCGCGGAGACCGTGGTCAGGTACCAGGTCGCGAGCACCGAGGCGGCCACGAACCCGAGCACGAACTTCGGGAAGCGCCGCCACAGCTCCGCCAGGCCGGGACGGGGCGCGTCGGGCCGCCGCTCGATCCGGAAGGCGAACCAGGCGGTCAGCGCCACCACGACGACGCCGATGAGCGCGTTCTGGGTGACCTTGACGATGGTCGCGATGGCCAGGGCGTCCTCGCCGACGATCGTGCCCGCCGCGGTCACCGCGGCCGTCGTGTCGATGTTGCCGCCGATCCACGCACCGGCCACCTCCGGGCTCAATCCGAGCAGGGAGGCCAGCGCCGGCAGGATGAAGATGGACGGCAGCGCGAAGGCGATCACCAGGCTCGCGCTGTAGGCAAGCTGCTCGCGCTTGGCCTGTACGGCCCCGGCCGCGGCGATGGCGGCGCTGACCCCGCAGATCGACACGGCGGCCGACAGCAGCGCGCGCAGCTTGTCGTCCAGCCCGAGCTTGCCACCCAGCCACCAGGTGAACAGGAACACCGTGCTGATCAGCACGATGCCTTGGACGATGGCCGGCCCGGCCGCCGTCACGATCACTTCGAGGTTGATCGACGCGCCCAGCAGGACCAGCCCCGTCTTGATGAAGAACTCGGTGCGGAAGCCGCCCGCCAGCCGATCCCGCAGCCCCGTGGCGGTCAGGACGGCGTTGCCGAGCAGGCCGAGCGCGATCGCGTACACCGGGAACTCGATGGCCTTGGCCAGCGCGTTCCCCTCGAACCAGGACGGGACGCCCTGCTCCAAGAACCTCGTGGCGGCGCCGAGCAGCAGGACGGTCAGGACGCCGAGTGCGTTCCACTGCCACGTCCGGGGCGCGGTGGAGGTCTCGGCGGTCATCACGGCACCAGCCCAGGCGGAATGACGCCAGTGAGGACGAGGACGAGTAAGACCAGGCCGAGGATGGTAGCCGCCCAGTCCTCGTTGAACGCAGTGCGGCTCTCGGGGGGTTCGTGCGCGCTCATGGGATGCCTTTCTGCGACATCGCGTCTCAGTCCGGATCCTCCGCGAAAATCCCTAGGAAATCAATAGGGAAACCATGGAATATGGTGTAGCCGCGGAGCGGGTGGGCTACTGCGGACAGGTCGAGCCGTGCATCGCCCCGCACTGGGCCGATCCGCCGACTCCGGTACTGCTCCTGGGTGCTGATCGCCCGGGCCGGGGTGCGAACCGACGTGCTCGTCTGCGACAAGCCGGTCTCTGTACTGGACGTCTCGATCAAGTCCAGGCGCCCAACCATGGCCGCTTGCTCACGTCTCACCGAGGTGTGACTTGACGTGACCGTGCGGATAGAGCTATAAACTCCACAAAAGCTACTAAATAAGTGGGAAATAGGGAGAACCGATGTACGCACGCAGGGCTCGCGGGGTGGTGGCCGCACTGGCCGTCCTGGCGCTCACGACCGTGGCGGCGGCCTGCGGTGGCGGCGCAAGCGGGGGCGACGCCGCCGGCGGCGGGCCGGCGGAGGTGCGGCTCGGGTTCTTCCCGAACATCACCCACGCCACCGCTCTCGTCGGCGTCGAGAAGGGTCTGTACGCCAAGCACCTGGGCAGCGGAACGACGCTGAAGACCAGCACGTTCAACGCCGGCCCGGCGGCGATCGAGGCGGTCTTCTCCGGCGCGATCGACGCCACCTACATCGGCCCGAACCCCGCCATCAACGCCTGGTCCAAGTCCAAGGGACAGGCCATCAAGATCGTCGCGGGGGCGGCATCCGGCGGCGTCTTCCTGGTGGTCAAGCCGGGCATCAATACGCCGGAGGACCTCAAGGGCAAGAAGATCGCCACCCCGCAGCTCGGCAACACCCAGGACGTGGCGCTGCGCTACTGGCTGACCGAGAAGGGCATCAAAGCCGACACCAAGGGCGGCGGCGAGGTCTCCATCGTGCCGCAGGAGAACTCCCAGACCGTTCAGACCTTCGCCACCGGCGACATCGACGGCGCCTGGGTGCCCGAGCCGTTCGCCAGCCGCCTCATCAAGGAGAGCGGCGGCAAAGTGCTGGTCGACGAGCGCGATCTGTGGCCGAACAAGCAGTTCGTGATCACCCATCTGATCGTCCGCCAGGAGTTCGCCAAGGAGCACCCTGAGGCCGTCCGAAAGCTCATCGAGGCGCACGTCGAGGCCAACGCCTTCATCAACTCCGACCCTGCAGGCGCCGCGCAGACCGCCAACGCCGCGCTGCAGAAGCTGACCGGCAAGCCGCTCAAGCCCGAGGTGCTCGACAGCGCGTTCAAGAACATCACTTTCACCAACGACCCGATCGCCTCCTCCCTCGTCGCCAGCGCCGAGCACGCCACCAAGGTCGGCCTGCTCGACCCGGTCGACCTGAACGGCATCTACGACCTGAAGATCCTCAACGAGGTCCTCGCCACCAAGGGGCAGTCCTCCATCTCGGACAAGTAAGCGACCCAGGAGATCCCATGACCGCTCCACTGACGGAGCAGGCCGGCAGCCGCAACGGCGGGCACCAGCCCGCCGTGCGGCTGGAGGCCGTCTCCAAGATGTACGGCCAGGGCAAGACCGGCCTGCTAGCCCTCGATGACGTCGCCCTCGACGTGGCGCCGGGCGAGTTCGTCTGCTTGCTGGGGGCCTCCGGCTGCGGCAAGAGCACGCTGCTGTCTCTGGTCGCCGGGCTCGACGCGCCCACCGCCGGCCGCGTCGACGTCGACCGCGACCGGGTCGCGCTGATGTTCCAGGAGCCGGCGCTGTTCCCGTGGCTGACCGTCTCGGCGAACGTCGAGATGGCGCTGCGCGCCAAGGGCGTGGCCCGCAAGGAGCGCCGGGCCCGCGCGGCCGAGTTCCTGGAGATCGTGCACCTGGGCGGGTTCGGCGGCAAGCGCCCGCACGAGCTGTCCGGCGGCATGCGCCAGCGCGTCGCCCTGGCCCGCGCGCTCGCCCAGGACGCCGACGTGCTGCTGATGGACGAGCCCTTCGGCGCGCTGGATGCGATGACGCGCGACCTGCTCCACGACGAGCTGGAGCGCATCTGGCGCGAACGCGGCCTCGCCGTCCTGTTCGTCACCCACAACGTCCGCGAGGCCGTCCGGCTCGGCGACCGGGTCGTGCTGCTGTCCAGCCGACCGGGGCGGGTGGTCGAGGACTTCCCGGTGACGCTGCCCCGGCCCCGCCGCACAGACTCGGCCGAGGTGGCAGAGCAGGCCGCTGAGATCACCGACCGGCTGCGCCAGGAGGTCATGCGCCATGGCCGTTGACACCCACGCCCAGCAGATCGCCGGGCTCGACGCCCTCGAACTCGCCGACCGCCGGCGCGCCGGCCTGGCTATGCGCGCCTGGTCGGGGCTGTGGCCGGTCGCCTCGGCGATCGCCATCACACTCCTCGCCTGGCAGGCGGTGGTCCTGGCCGGCTGGTGGCCGGAGTACGTCTTCGCCGGCCCGGTGACCACCCTGACGGAGCTGGGCCACCGCCTCGGGGAGGCCGAGTTCTACCAGGCCGTCGCCGTCACCATGCGCCGCGCCGTGACCGGCTTCGCGGCGGCCATCGCCGTCGGACTCGTCGTCGGCGCCCTCGTCTCGCGTATCCGGCCGCTGCGCCGGGCCGTCGGGTCGCTGATCACCGGGTTGCAGACCATGCCGTCCATCGCCTGGTTCCCGCTCGCCATCCTGTTGTTCGGGCTGAGCGAGAGTGCGATCCTGTTCGTCGTGGTGCTCGGCGCCGCTCCGTCCGTCGCCAACGGCCTGATCGCCGGCGTCGACTACACCCCGCCGATCCTGCTGCGGGCCGGGCACATGCTGGGCTTCCGCCGCCTCGCCCTGTACCGGCACGTCATCCTGCCCGCCTCGCTGCCGTCCTTCCTGGCGGGGCTCAAGCAGGGCTGGGCGTTCGCCTGGCGCTCCTTGATGGCCGGCGAACTGCTCGTCATCATCGCCAACCGGCCCTCCCTGGGGGAACAGCTGCACTTCGCCCGCGAACTGGCCGACTCGGCCGGCCTGCTCGCCACCATGATCGTCATCCTGGCCATCGGCATCCTCATCGACCGCCTCTTCGGCGCGGCCGACGGCGCGCTGCGGCGCCGCTGGGGTCTGCACCAGGTCACCAACTGAGCGACATGCGGATCTCCGCCCGAACTCAATACGCCCTGCGCGCCGCCGCCGAACTCGCCGCGGCGCCGCCAGGACCTGTGCCGGCCGACAAGATCGCAGCAGCTCAGGGGATTCCCCGCAAGTTCCTCGACAACATCCTGCTCCAGCTCCGCCGCGCCGGTCTCCTGCACAGCCAGCGCGGCCCCGAGGGTGGCTACTGGCTGGCCCGTCCCGCCGCCGAGATCACGCTGGCTGACATCATCACCGTGGTCGAAGGCGTACCCGAGGGGAGCGACCACGGCGGGTATCCGGGCGTGGCCAGGCCGCTGGCGGACGTGTGGAGCGCCTTGCGCGACCACGAGCAAGCCCTGCTCACCGAGATCACCCTCGCCCACGTCGCGAAGGGCTCGCTGCCCGAGCCATCGGAAAACTGAGGGCCTTGAACCACATGCACATGCCCTCACGCTGACCGCCAACTTCCTGCTCGGCGAGCGGCGAGCGGGGGATGAGCAATGCACCCGCTCGGGATGACCGGGGGATCCGATGGACCACAATGGTGAGGGTGCTGCTGGTCGCCGGGATCGCCGCCGTTGTCAGTTGGGCCACATCTACAAATGAGCACTCCTCGGGTCCGCGCCTTCATTCGCCCAGTCCGGCATGGCTCATCGCGGCGTCTCTCCCCTCATCGGTGCGTGGCGTATGACCTCACTCGAGGTCGGCACCGAAGGGAACCTCCAGCCCGTGCCGTACTCCGGCCAAATCATTTTCACTAAGTCCGGCACCATGTCGGTGCAGGCCATGAACCCCGACGCCAACGCTCCGGACACGCCGTACACGAGCAACGGGTACGAAGCCTTCTACGGGACTGTCACTGTCGACAAGGCCGCCAGGACGTTCGTCGTGACCGTCAAGTCGTCATTGGTGCGCGACCTCATCGGGCAGCGCCTGACGCGCGTCTTCCAAGTGTCGGGCGACAAGCTGGTCCTAACGCCGGCAGATCCGGCAGAAGGGTTCCGCGTCACCTACAAGCGCTTCTGATCGGAGAGGCCCCGAGACCAGTTGACAGTCAGGTATGACTGTGAAACGGTCCGCGCATGACGTCGGGTGTGCGGGCCGCGCAGCGTGAGGCAACGCGGCAGCGGATCGTTCAGGTCGCGGTGGAGTTGCTGATCGAGCGCGGACTGGCGGCGACGACAACCGTCGAGGTGCAGCGCGCCGGCGGGTTCAGCCGGGGTGCGTTGCTGCATCACTTCCCGACGCGCGAGGCGATGCTGGGTGCCACGATCCGGCTGCTGATGGAGCGCAATGAGGCGGCGGTGCGGCAGGCCGAGGCCGACGTGCCGGCCGACCTTGATCGTGTGGAGCGCGCGATCCGGGTGCTGTGCGCGTCGATGGTGCGTCCGGCGTTCGTCGCCGAGTTGGAGTTGTGGGCGGCCGCGCGGACGGACCCGGCGTTGCGGGAGGTGTTGCGCCGCGAGGAGAAGCGGGCGCGTGTGGATCTTTACCGGGTGGTCGGCGAGGTGTTCGGTGAGGATCTGTCGTCCGGCGAGCGTTACCCGATGGTGGCGTCGCTGACGGTGCAGTTCCTGCGTGGCCTGGCGATTTCCGATGTGCTGCGCGGTGAGCGGCGCACCACCGAGCGGCTGATCGCCGATTGGGTCGCGGTCGCCCGGGCCATCTCGGCGGGGAGCAACCCGTGAGTGATGTCATCAGCTATGAGGTGCGGGACCGCAAGGCTTATCTGACGTTGAACCGGCCCGATCGGCTGAACGCGATCACGGCGGAAGTGGCGCACAGGCTGAAGGAGCTGGTCGATCAAGCCAACGACGATCCGGCGGTGCATGTGATCGTGCTCCAGGGCGCGGGGCGTGCGTTCAGCGCGGGCTACGACCTCAAGCAGTACGCCGAGCACGGCGATCTGACGCAGCCGCCGGTGTGGGATCCGATCAAGGATTACCAGCACATGAAGCGCAACACCGACGACTTCTTCAGTCTGTGGCGTTCACTGAAGCCGACCATCGCGAAGGTGCACGGCTACGCGGTCGCCGGGGGCAGTGATATCGCGTTGTCCTGCGATCTGGTGGTGATGGCCGAGGACGCCCGGGTCGGTTACATGCCCGCGCGGGTGTGGGGCTGTCCGACCACCGCGATGTGGGTCTACCGGCTCGGCGCCGAGCGGGCCAAGCGGATGCTGCTGACGGGCGACACCATCGACGGAACCACCGCCGCCGCCTGGGGTCTGGTGCTGCAGGCGGTCCCGGCCGCCGAACTGGACACCGCGGTCGAGGCGTTGGCCGACCGCATCGCCGGGGTCCCGGTCAACCAGCTGGTCATGCAGAAACTGATGATCAACCAGGCCTACGACAACATGGGCCTGCACGGCACCCAGATCCTGGCCACCCTGTTCGACGGGATCACCCGGCACTCCCCCGAGGGCCGCTGGTTCCAGGAATTCGCCGCACAACACGGATTCCCCGCCGCGGTGCGATGGCGCGACTCCGGCAGGCCGATCCCCGACGGCGGCGGCCCCATCCCCACCACAGCCGAAATCGACGAGGAGTGAACCCATGGACCTGGCGTACTGGCCTGCCGACACCAGCCGGCCCGTCCTGGACCTGTCCACAGGGGACCTGTTGCGCGAAGCCGCCAGGGACGCCGGGGACCAGACCGCCCTCATCGAAGTGGCGCCACCAGGCACGCCGTCGCCGGCCGGTGCCGAACGCACGGACCGCCGATGGACTTACCGGCAACTCCTGGCCGACGCCGAGCAATGCGGACACTGGCTGCTGAACCGGTTCGAACCGGGCGAGCGGATCACCGTCTGGGCGCCCAACATCCCCGAGTGGATCATCCTGCAATACGGCGCGGCGCTGGCCGGTGTGATCGTCGTGACCGCCAACCCGGCGCTACGGGCGGCAGAGCTGCGCTACGTCCTTGAGCAGTCCCGCTCAGCGGGACTGTTTCACAGCGCCGGGTTTCGGGGTAGCGACATGACCGCGATCGCGCGGGAAGCGACACCGGGCCTGCCCGAGCTACGCGCCACGTTCTGCTTCGAAAACTGGCAGGAGTCCGTACGCACCCACCAGGCAGACGGCTCCCTGCCGGCCGTGCGGCCCAGCGACCCTGCCCAGATCCAGTACACCTCCGGCACCACCGGATTCCCCAAGGGCGCGTTGCTGCACCACCGCGGGCTGGTCACCAACGCCCGGTTCATGATCGACCGGACACAGCTTCCGGACCGGGGTGCCATGGTCTCGGCGATGCCGTTGTTCCACACCGCCGGCTGCGCGATGGGCGTGCTCGGCTCGGCCCACCAGCGGGCCACCTACGTCCTGTGCCAGCTGTTCGACCCCGTGCTCGTGCTCACCGCGGCCCAGAACCACCACGCGGATCTGCTGGCAGGGGTTCCCACCATGCTCATCGCGATGCTCAGCCACCCCGAGTTCGACCAGTTCGAGCTGTCCCGCCTGTCGCGGGTGCTCTCCGGCGGCAGTCCCGTTCCACCCGAACTCGTGCACCGGGTCGAGCGCCGTTTCGGCGTCCAGTTCACCACGGTGTACGGCCAGACCGAACTGTCGCCGGTGGTCACGCAGACCAGCCCCGACGACTCGCCCGACGACAAAGCCACCACCGTCGGACGGCCGCTGCCGCAACTGGAGGTCGCCGTCCGTGACCCCGTCACCGGCGACACCGTGCCCATCGGCCGGCCAGGGGAAATCTGCGCCCGCGGCTACCAGCGCATGCTCGGCTACTTCGACATGCCCGAACGCACCGCCGAAACCATCGACCCGGAGGGCTGGCTGCACACCGGCGACCTGGGCACCATGGACGAGCGCGGCTACCTCCGCATCACCGGCAGGCTCAAAGACATGATCATTCGCGGTGGGGAGAACATCTACGCAACCGAAATCGAGCAGGTGCTGTTCACCCACCCCGGCATCCGTGACGTCACCGTGCTCGGCCTGCCCGATCCCACCTGGGGGGAGATCGTTGCCGCGGTCCTCGTGCCCGCCCACCCCGACCAGATCCCGGCAGTCGCCGAACTCCACCAGTTCTGCCGTGCGCACCTGGCACCCCACAAGACACCCACCCGCTGGTTCCACACCGCCGATCTACCGCTGACCGGCTCCGGGAAGATCCAGAAATTCCGCCTCCGCGACCAGATCGACCAGGCCGAAGTCAAAGAACTGCACAGCGAGCCCTGAGGGCTGCGCCGAAGCACACACCGTGACCTTGATTACACATGGTTACTTCGAGCCGGTGACACGGATCCGATCGGGAGGCCGGGATGGGCGATGAGATGACGTACGGGCACTTGGGCCGCTCTGGTCTGCTGGTCAGCCGGATCGGTCTGGGGACCATGAACTTCGGTTACACCGTCGACGAGCCGAGCAGTTTCGCGGTCATGGACGCTGCGATCGACGCGGGTGTCAACTTCTTCGACACCGCCGACGTCTATGGTGGCCCGCAGTCGGCGGACATGGCCAAGGGGTATGGCATCTCGGAGGAGACCGTCGGCCGGTGGCTGCGGCGCAGCGGGTGCCGTGACGACATCGTCCTGGCCACGAAGGTGTACCAGCCGATGGGACTCGGTCCGAACGACCGTCGGCTCTCCGCCTATCACATCCGGCGCGCGTGCGAGGCGAGCCTGCGGCGGCTGCAGACCGATCACATCGACCTGTACCAGATGCACCACGTCGACCGGGCCACGCCGTGGGAGGAGATCTGGCAGGCGATGGAGCAACTGGTCCGCGAAGGAAAGATCACCTACGTCGGCAGCAGCAACTTCGCCGGTTGGGACGTGGCTCTCGCCCAGTCCGCCGCCTCGGCACGGCACTTCATGGGGCTGACCTCCGAGCAGAGCCTCTACAACCTCGCCGTGCGGGCCGTGGAGCAGGAGCTGATCCCCGCGCTACGCCACCTCGGCATCGGCCTGATCCCGTACAGTCCGCTCCACGCCGGGGTACTCGCCGGAGCGCTTCAAGCCCTTTCGGAGGGACACGTCTCGGACGACTCGGCACGGCAGCGCATCGAGACGTACCGCGACCGGCTCGAAGCCTATGAGAGTCTGTGCCGCGATTTGGGCGCACAGCCGGCGGCCGTGGCGGTGGCCTGGCTGCTGCGCAACCCGGTCGTGTCCACCACCATTGTGGGAGCGACGACGATCGAGGAACTGCAGTCGGACTGCGGCGCGCTGTCGCTGCGGTTGGACGACGACGTCGTGCAACGACTCGACCGGATCTGGCCCGGGCCGGGCGAAGCCCCGCAAGCATACGCATGGTGAGGCCGGCCCCGGCACCAGCGAGAGCCCGTGACCCTGGCGACAGCCGCCGTAAGGGCAAGGGATGATCCGCGCGTTGTCCGAGCCCGGCACATGGGCATGGGATATCCATCATGATCGTCGGCATGGTCAACGGCTGTCCGTTCGCTCCGTGTCCCCACCGGTGGTGGGGCGGGTGAGGCGGACCATGGCTCGATACGGCGCGGTGGGTGCAGGGGCCTGCTCCAGCGGTGGGAGGCCGGCGCCGGGGGCGGCGTAGGCGTGCAGCATCCCTGGGCCTCCTGGCCTGAGGGCATCACTGCCGGAGGCCCCTGCGCCGAGCTGGTCGTCATCGGCGCGGCGGCCGGCCCAGGGTGCCTACGATCCGGCAACCATCGTCGTCCACGGCGGTCCCGAGACCGGCGTCGCCCGCTCGTTGACGTTCGACGTGGGCAACTGGCTGATCGTCGACACTTCTTCCTGTCAGCGGCTGGTCCCTGTGAGCGCGGTCGGGTCCGCGCTTCTCAGGACCTGCTGCGTGCCTGTTCCAGGGCCGTACGAACCTCCTTGACGTCGGCAGGGTAAGCACTGCTTCTTGTCTTCGCTATGAGAAGCTATGGTTCTACCATGATCATGTAGCGGTTCTCGTGAGGCCGGCGGCGGCAGTCCGGCCCGGGCGGGATCGGCCGGTGAAGCCGGTTGGTGGACGTGGGAGGCTCGCGAGTCGGTTGCCCGGCGACGCCGGGCCCTCCACATCCGGAACGTGACAGGCGGCCGGTGCTGACCCGGCAGGCACTGGCAAAACCTGCATCATGTCGTTCACATGTTCTACCCGGCAGGGTCAACCTTTGGTAGTCTAACGGTCGCTGAAAGTGAAAGCCGAGGGAGGCGGAGGGCGCGGGCATGCGGGCATGCGGGCGTGCCGGTCGGGAGTACAGCGGGATGGCGCCCGGTCCTCCTGGGCGCGTATCGTGCCCAAGGAGCGCTCAGAGGTCCTGCACGCCATCGCCGACCGCCTCGCGAAGAACCGCGACGTGCTGGTTCGTCTGGAGTCCGCCAACACGGGCAAGCCGATCTCGGTGGCCCGCGACGACGTCGCCGGCACTGTCGACACCTTCCGGTTCATGGCCGGCGCGCTGCGCGCGACCACGACGATGGCGGCCGGCGACTACGCCGAATCCCACCTCTCGGTGTTCCTTCGCGAACCACTCGGCGTGGTGGGCGTCGTCACGCCGTGGAACTACCCCCTCCTGATGGCGGCGTGGAAAATCGCGCCGATCCTGGCTGCGGGCAACACCCTCGTGATCAAGCCCTCGGAGCAGACGCCCCTGACCACGCTCAAGTTCGCCGAACTGGTCGCCGATCTCCTCCCCGCGGGCGTGCTCAATGTCGTGACGGGACTCGGTCCCATCGTCGGTTCCGCCCTTGCCGCGCATGCCGACATCGACATGATCGCGCTGACCGGGTCGGTCGGCAGCGGGCGTGCCGTCGCGCGTGCCGCCGCGGACACCCTCAAGCGAGTTCACCTGGAGCTCGGAGGCAAGGCCCCGGTCGTGGTCTTCGAGGACGCGGACCTGGACCTGGTGGCGACCTCGCTGCGCAGCGCCGGTTTCTACAATTCGGGCCAGGAGTGCGGCGCCGCCTGCCGCGTACTGGTTCACGAGTCGGTCGCCGCTGAACTCGTCGACCGCCTGGTGGCGCAGGTACGCGAGCTGAAGGTCGGTGACCCGGACGCGGGCGACGACATCGAGGTCGGTCCGCTCGTGTCCAAGGCCCACTACGACCGGGTGCTGGCACATCTTGACCGTGCGATCGCCGAAGGAGCGCGCGCTGCCATCGGTGAGGCGCCTTTGACGGCACAGGCTACTTCGTCCAGCCGACCGTGCTCGTTGACGTCCCCATCGACGCTGCGTGCACCCGGGAGGAGATTTTCGGGCCGGTGGTGACGGTCGAGACGTTCTCCGCGGAGGACGAGGCCGTCCTGCGCGCCAACAACGTGCCGCTCGGCCTGTCAGCGTCGGTCTGGACGAGCGACGCCCGCCGCAGCCACGATGTGGCCGCTCGGCTCGACGCCGGCACGGTGTGGGTCAACTCCCATCTCGTGCTTGCCAACGAGGTGCCCTGGGGAGGCTTCAAGGGCTCGGGGTATGGGCGAGACCTGTCGATCTACGCGCTCGACGACTACTCGCGTACGAAGCACGTCATGCACTATCACGGCCGCTGACCTCCCGTCGGTCACCAGGGCCAAGTGGGCTATAAACCCTCGCGAACGCTGAGGCGCCCGGCAGCACTCTGCCCGGCGCCCCTGTTCGTTTCCTGGCCGAGTCTCGGGGTCTCGGCCGGTGGCGAGGGTGCGCAGCCGCCGCCGATCCTGCCCCTCCGACGCGGCGGCTGCTGGTGTCGCCAACGGGTCAGGCGCGGCAATCACGGTCACGTGCCCAGACGGGACGTGAACGGCGACAAGCTGGCCGTCACGGACCCCGAGCACAAAGTCGCCGACACGGACCCCAGCAGGGGGAGCCGGACGCGGGCCGGTGCGGCCCGCCCGCCGGATAGCGTTCCGCACCCGGTCACGCACCGGCGCAGCGGCAGGGTAGTGGGGCCGCCCGACGCCTGCGCCGCGTCAAACACCGACCCGAGGAACGAGGCAACGTTCTGGATGATGTCGCCGAGCTGCTGGAACACCGTGATCGCATTGGTGATCCATTCGGTGACTTTGCCGGCCTCGGCTTGCTGCTGCAGCCAGGTGCCGAACCGGGTGGCGAGCCCGCCGACGGCGTCGCCGAGCTGGCCAACAAACGGCAGCGCCTCCGCGACCACCTCGCGGATGCCGCCCAGGAGCGGCTGGATGCCGACCGACGCGCCATCGACGGCCTGCCGGGTCGTGGCGAAAACCTGCCGGACAACGTCAACGGTTCGGGCCTGGCTCGCGAATTCGGTCGCCTGCCGCGCGGCCCGGCCGAGCGCATCGGCGACGCCGGTCATGCCGTCGCGGACGGCGGGCAGGAGACTCGCCCCGAGCACGGTGAGCTGCCCCTGCAGCGGCGCGAAGAACGCCTGCTGAACCGACCGTTTCAGGCCGTCGATCTCGGGCTTGAGGTTCCGCAGCTCGCGCGCGACGCTTTGGGCGGCGGGCGCAAGATTTTTGATGGCCGTTTCGAAGGCGGCCGGGTCGTCGCCAAGTGCGGCCGCGAACGCTTCGTTGACGCCGAGAAGGGCAACCCGCAGGGTGCCGAGAGCGGCCTGGGTGACCGCGATGACGGCGGGGTAGGCGGCGAGGATGCCGACTGCGGGAGCCAGCGCCGCCCCGAGGGACAGGATGGGGCCCATCGCTGCCGCCGCCCCGCCCGCGAGCAGGGATAACGCGCCAGCGAGTGCGCTGACTTTCGTGACGGCAGCCCCGTCCTGTAACGCGTTGGTGATGAGGCTGCAGGCCCCGGATAAGCCACGGCGAAGCCCGTCGCGGATGCCGGTGCCGATCCGCTGACCGATGCTGCTGCCGGTGCGGTCCGTGCCGCGGCGCACGCCGCGGTCAATGAGGTCTCCGGCTTCGTCGGCGACCTTGCGGGCTTCGCGTTTGAAGTCACTGGCGAACTTGCCCAGTTCGGCAATGACCTCGACGATCGCTTCTGCCAGCGTCCCTGCCACGCCCTACCCCCGTTTGGGACATGTCTGCCGATTCCCCCCGAAATCGACATAACGGGACCAAGGCTAAGTGTTTAGGACTTATCGCCGCAGAATTACATAAAGCCTATAACTCCAGCGATCACATCGAGGTCATCGGGTCCGGCCTGGAGCCGTGAGTTCACCGTGACGCGGGTTCTCCAACCACCTCTCGGCAGAGGAGCAATCCACCGTCCCGAGTGTGGCGATGCTGTCGAGGTACGGGGCGGGTACCGTGCAAACGGTCCCACGGGCGGGGTACCGCCCCTACCGTCGCAGGATATGCAGACCGTGGATGTACTGGTCGTGGGTGCGGGCCTGGCCGGCCTGCACACAGCCCGCCTGCTCGCGCGACGGGACCTGAACGTGATGGTGGTCGACCGCCGCAGGTCGCTGTCGACGGGCATCCGCACGACGGGGATCTTCGTGCGTCGCACCCTGGATGACTTCGACCTTCCGGACCACCTGCTCGGGCCTGGTGTCCGGGACGTGCTGCTGTATCCGCCGTCGCGGCGGGCACCGATCCGACTCACCAGCGACCGGGACGAGTACCGCGTGGCCGACATGGCGGCCCTCTACGAGCACACACGCCGCGCGGCGGAGTCGGCCGGGGCGCGCGTCCTCTTGGGCGTACGGTATGTCGACGCGTCGATGGGTTTCGTACGGTTCGCGGGTGCGGAACCGGTGACGGCCCGGTTCATCGTCGGCGCGGACGGCGCCCGCTCCCGGGTGGCGCGTGATCTCGGCCTTGATGTCAACCGGCGCTTCCTCGTCGGTGCCGAGATCGTCCACCCGATCGCGTCGGGCACGACCACCCCGGCGTTCCACTGCGTGCTGGACCCTCGGATCGCTCCGGGGTACCTGGGATGGGTCATCGACGACGGCCGGCATGCGCATGTTGGCGTCGCGGGATCTCCGGACGCGATGCGCACCGGCATCCGCCACCTGCTGGACGCTTTCGCCGCCGACGCGCCCGGCCGCGCGGCGCCGGCTGGTCCGCTCGAGCGTCGAGGTGGTCCGATCCCGGTCGGCGGCGTGCTGCGACGGCTGGCGTGCCCCGCCGGGCTGCTCGTCGGAGACGCGGCGGGCGCGGTGTCCCCGCTGACGGCCGGTGGGTTGGACCCCTGCTTACGCATGTCCGAACTGGCCGCGGCGGTCACCGCCGGGTATCTGCGTACGGGCGACCCACGCATGCTGAGCCGGTACGACGGGGACGCGTTGCGGACCCGGTTCCGAGGCCGGCTGTTGCTGCGCCGCGTGTTCGCCGGCATCCGATCCCCCGCCGCGGCAGAGGCGGCGGTGACCGTGCTACGCGGTCGTGCCGGTCGCGCCTTGGCGGCGCGGATCCTGTTCGGCGACGGCTCGTTTCCCGATGTCAGCCCACGGCTCGCTGACCTGGCGATCGACCACCCAGGCCGGTAGCGCGGGCCGGCTCGCCTGTGACAGACCGGGCGCAAGGTGTGGGTCACGGACGCTGTCGCAGCGCGCAGCCTAGAAAGGCCCGCCCGCTTGATCGATAAGCGTGCTTCAGCAGGGTGCATCGACGGCTGGCCGTGAGGGAAGCTCGGGAGCTAGATAGCCAGTAGGCCCCTTACGGGGTCCACCTGGATTCGAACCAGGAGAAGGAAGCCCTCGAATGGCCTCACGACCAGGATGCGAGGAAAGCGGGAAGACTAGATGAAATCAAATAAGATTTGAGAAGGAAGCCCTCCCATGGCCTCGCGATCCCCACCGTATCAGGCGGGGATCAGTTCGTGCAGCACTGCCGGCGTGTACACCCGCGCCCCCTCAGGCAGGTCGGCCGGGGCCTCCAACCCGATGTACGTGGTGTGCCCGGCCGCCGAGCCCTTCGCCCGCAGCAGGTCGGCCAGGTACCGGACGCGCAGGTAGTCGCGCTCCACGATCGAGCGCACCAGCAGCGACGCCGTGACCCGGTTGCCCTCCACCCGGTTGAAGCCGGGATGCCCCTTCAGGTAGAGGTGCAGCCACTTCACCCGCCAGCCGCCGTCGTCCCCGCGAAGGAACACGAGCGGCAGCGCGACCCGGCCCGAGCCGCGCAGGTCGGACTTCATCCGCACGGTACGCGGCTCGAACGGCCTGCCTTCCTGCGCGGCGTCCCTGGTCATGTACCCGAAGAACGCCTCGGCGGCCTCGTCGAACGGCTCCCCGGCGTAGATGTTGACCTGCGGGATGACGATCGGGTGGGTCGCGTCGGCGAACCGGACGTCGATGAACTCCGACGCGCCGTCTGACGCGTCTGTCAGGTCGCCGGAGTAGGTGGCGAAGCCGTTGCCGTAGTTCGTCCACGAGATCTGCGTCGGGTTGCCGTAAGAGGCGTCGAGCATGAGCGCGGACAGATCGTAGTCGGTGCGCCGCTCGACCTGACGCCAGTGCACGAAGAACCGCAGCAGCTCACCGTCCACCGGCGACAGCGACCCGCGCGGCAGCATGCCGAGCCCGGGCGCAACGGCCTTGCCGGACAGCGGCAGGGCAACGTCGAGCACGTCGGGATCGACGATCAGCTCGCCGGGGTCGGGGAGGCGGCGGGTGATCTCTTCGTCCAGGATGGACAGCGCCCGCGATAGAACCGTCTCCTCCAGGGGCGACCGCGTATCGGGCGCCGCCCACGCCCGGCCGTGCCTGTTGGCGAAGACGCGGCCGGCCTCTGCGGTGAGCCGGTTCTGCAGGTGTTCGCGCAGGGACAACAGCACCCGGCCTGAGGCACCGGCCGCGGCCCTTTCCGCAGCATCCAGCACGGCAGACTCGTCCGGACCCGTCCGGAGCAGGTGGTCGAGGCGGCGCAGCAGCGCGCCGGGCGCGTTCTCCAGCAGCTTCACGGCGTCGTCGGTACGGCCCTCCGACAGGGCGGCCTCGACCCGGCTGTCGAAACTTGGCGCGTCGCGTGCACCCCTAGCAACCTCGAAGGCCTGGGCGGCCTGCGGCAGATGCGGGTACTCGTGAGGGTGCAGCCGCTCGCCGAGCCGCTTCCACTGCTCCCGGTGGCGTGCCACGTCGCCGAGCTTGGCGGGCGTGGCGACCGAGTCCAAGGCCTGCAGGAGGGCACGGCGCTCGGCCCGGCGGAACGAGCGGAACCGGGTGGGCTCGGCCAGCGTGACGTCGCCGCCGGAGCAGCCGCAGGCGAGCCGGAGAACGTCCGTCACCGTGTCGACGAGCAGCGGCCGGCCGGCGGCCAGCCGCACCTCGTTGACTATCGCGCGGTTCTCCCGCACGGGGATACGCTCCGGCTCCTCAGCGCAGAACGCCGCCAGAGTGCGGAGCGCTTCCAGGTCCTCGGTGGGCAGCGGCACCTCGGAGCCCGCCAGCGAGAAGTACAGCTGCCGCGCCTCCGACTCCAGGCTGCCGCCCAACTCCAGCACTGTGACCCGGTTACCGGCCAGCGGGATCAGCTCGGCGTGCGCGGCCATCAGGTCGGCGTAGGAGTGCTGGTAGCGGCCGTAGCCGGGCAGGGTCAGCAGGTTCAGCGTCGCCGGCTGGACACGCGCGGCGGCCACCGGGTCGAGCAGGGCCTCGCTGAGCAGCCCGACCCAGAACTCCAGCGTGTCCGGCACGTTCTTCGGGAAATCGATGAAATACGCGTTGTGCTGGACATGGTCACCCACCAGCTCCCGGACGGCGGCCAGGACCCGCACACCGAGATCCACGACGATCTCGCCGGGCAGCCGCGCCAGGCGTTCGAGCAAGGCAGGCGAACACGTGAACCCGACGCTCAACAGTGCGGCGTCGAGCTGGCGTGCGGCCACCTCTCCCCAACCCGCCGTCGCGTCGGCCGGGTCGTCGATGGGAACTCGTAGCCGTCGGGTGATGATGAGGCTTTCCAGAGTGTCCACGAGCGCACCCTATAGCCGAAACGTTCTTGCACGCTGCGGGTTTTCCACGCTTGCGATCATCCGCCAACCTCGGTCACCGGCTGCTTTTCCGGGCATGTAACCTGCGTCGGAAGACTGGTGTCGCGAGACTGCTCATGGCCTCGCTTCGGCACAACGGGATACCGTCAACGCGTGGATGCGCGTGCGGAGCGGATCAAACTGTTCACAGCTGTCCGCAACATCCTGTACGCCACCGACGGAGCCCACGACGCTCAAACGCTGATGGCCTTCCCCGTCAAATCTGCGTGTTGAAGTTTCTGTCGCCTTTCACTCGACGTCCTGATGCCCCGGCCGTGCAAGGTGATCCCGGACGGAGGCCGACATCCCGAGGCTGCCGCGAACGGCTCGGCGCATGCGGGCGGCCCCCGGAGCGGTTTTCCAGGGGCCGCGATGGCAGACGACGTCAGAGGGCTATGGCCTGATTTCGCGCACGAGCCTGGAAGTCCAGTCGCACCAGACAAGACCGGGCAGGAACGCCCCGCCGGCCTCGTCCAGGTGATCCTCGACGTAGGGGATCGTGGCGTCGCAGACCTCGATCGCGTAGTCGAAGAAGTCGACCGTGTCGGGGTTCAGGTTGTAGCTCCAGCGCGGGTTGTAGGGGGTCGGGCGCTTGATGATGCGGCCGACGACGTGCGGCCGCTCGTCGGTGGTGCCGTTCACCAGGTCGCGGGCGTGCTGGATCTTGCCGGGGTCGGTGAGCTGGACGACGAACTCCTCGCGGGTGACGTCGGTCATCACGAAGTAGGCTGTGGGCGCTGCTTGGGCGGGCGGGGTGGCGACGCTGAACGTAGCGATGGCGGCGAGAGTCGCGAGGATCCTGGTCAGGATGCTGTGCATGGAGACCCTTTCAGCTGCGCGCAACTACTTTGAGTTGCTGTTACATGCGCTAAGTAATCACGTGAAGATGAGAGCAGCCCCTAACGTCACAGTGATAACGCAGTCACCGTCCGCCACAGCCTTCTCGAATTGAGCCGCGTGCGATCCCTCAGCGTCGCGAGGAACGGCGGAGCGGGGTGACGTTCAGGTCGGGCCGGTCCAACTGCTCACGCAGTTCCTGGTTCTCCAGGGTGAGCTGGTGGACGGCCCGGACCAGCGCGGGGACGTCCTCTCGGATCTGGGCGAGTTCCTTTTCTTGTTCGCGATCGTCTTCTTCAGCTTCTTGATCGTCTCGCGCAGGCGCACTTCAACGTCAGGGGTTGCCCCGCATGCTTTGACACGCTCATAGAACTCGTTCCGCAAGTCGCTGTGGCGCTGTGTGAGCGCGTTGCGTGGAACGCCAGCCTCGTGGGCGAGCGCGACGATGGTCAGAGCGCCGGTCGAGTTCTGCGGGCTGCCGTCCAGGATGCGGTCCATGGCAGCGCGGATGCGCTCACGTTCGTCAAGGGCGGGGCTCACGTTGAGGTCTCCTGCAGGATGATCCGGGTGCGGTCGTGGGTGCCGGCCAGCTCGCGCAGTTTGCCGGCGCGGGCGCGTAGCCGGTCGCCGACCGGCTGGGGGCGTGCGCGGCGCGTTTGTCGAGCACGTCGGCCCGGTCGCGCAGACCGGCGGCCTGGCGGTCGGTGCAGACGATGTTCCCGCAGCCGGGAACGCAGTGGTCCAGGCTGGGGGTGTCTTTCACGCCGTCGCGGTGGCAGAGCGCCTGGGCCCGTTTGTAGTGGCAGAGCACGAATGCCTGCGGGTTGTCATAGATCATGACGTCTTCGTTGGCGATCAGGTGCTGGGCTGTGCGCGCGTTGATGGTGGCCCCGGCAAAGGTCGTGGCGCGGGCGGCGGCTCTGATGACGCGCCGGGCCGCGGGCCCGGAGATGCCCTCCCCGGCGTGCAGACCATCGCGCATGCGGTCGCTGAGCGCAGGACGCGACCCCGCAGTGACACTTCCTAGTCTCAAGTTGAGATATTATCGTCTCATTCAGAGACGGGATGTCGCATCATCCAGGACAGGAGCTGTGTCATGAGAGGTCTCACTGGCAAGCGCATCGTCGTCGCCGGAGGTGCGTCCGGGATCGGCGCGGCCACCGCCGAGCGGCTCGCGGCCGAGGGTGCGGCGGTCGTGGTCGGTGACGTCAACATCGACGCGGCCGAGGCCACCGCCAAGCGCATCACCGACACCGGCGCGACCGCCCTCGCCGTCGAGTTCGACCTCGGCGACGAGAGTTCGGTAGGCGCCCTCGTCGACACCGCCGTCACCCAACTCGGCGGAGTCGACGGCCTCTACAACGTCGCCGCCGACGTCTCGGCGGAGACCCTGGGCCGTGACGGCGACCTGCTCGACATGGACCCGGCCGTATGGCGGCGCACCCTGGAAGTGAACCTGATCGGCTTCGCGCTCACCAGCCGCGCGGTCCTTCCCCTGCTGCTGGAACAAGGCGGCGGCGCCATCGTCAATACCTCCTCCCTCGCGGCGCACGTGGGCGACCACGCGCGTGCGGCGTACCAGACCAGCAAGGCCGGGATCAACGCACTCACCCGGCACATCGCCTCCCGCTGGGGCAAGCAGGCCATCCGCTGCAACTGCGTGTCTCCCGGAGTCGTCCTGACCGAATCCGCGCAGAAGATGGCTCTGAGCCCGGAGGCGATGGAGTTCACCCGCATGACGCTTCCCAGCACCCGCTTGGGCAAGCCGGAAGATCTGGCCGGCATCGTGGCGTTCCTCCTCTCCGACGACGGCGAGTGGATCAACGGGCAGGTCTGGTCGGTCAACGGCGGCGCGATGCTCCGCGAATGAGAGCGCCCTCCCCCCGCCGCGCCGGTCGTGTCCTTGTACGGTCCGGGCAATCCGATCAACGACATGCCAAGATCGTCGGCGATCCCAGGTCGGCCGCTCCGGCTCGCCCCGTCACCGTAGGATTGATGCCTATGCCCCGCTCGCCTCACACCGACGACATGCCCGGCCCTCGCGCGCAGGCGCGGCGCTACGTGCTGTCGGCGGCGGCTACGGCCCTCGCCGAGAACCCCGGCGCGAGCATGACGGAGATCGCCTCTGCCTCCGGCATTGGGCGGGCCACGATGTACCGGTGGTTCGCCACCCGCGAGCAACTCGTCGAGGCGATCCACGCCCATGTTGTCGCCGAGGTGGACGAGCTGATGGCGCGGCGCCTGCGCGAGAGCGGCCCCGCCCTCGACGTGCTGCTGCGACTGAGCGGCGACATCATGGCCTTCGGCGACCGCTACCGGTTCCTGATCGCCTCCAGCGACAGACAGCAGAACCTGACCAACACCGTCGAGTTCAAGAAGTACGTCGCCGACCGCCAGCAGGCCGGCGAGCTGCGCGGCGACCTGTCGCCCGAGTGGCTGGTCGCGGCCTACGGCGGGCTCCTCGTCGCCGCACTCGACCAGCTCGACGAGCAGCGGCTCGGCAGCGCCGCGGTCGGTGACGAGCTGGCCCGCACCATCGTCGCGGCCTTCTCACGCGAAACGCCGTGACCCGCGCAGGAGCATGACGGCCGCATTTCTGGAGGCGTGACGTTGCCCGTCGGCGACGCCCGCCACAGCTCGGGGAGGTGGCGCCCGGTCACCGGCAGCCCCGATGGCCGGTCGCGCGCGCTGGAGGTGCCCCACCCGTTGACGCAATCTGACGATCAGCCCAGAGGGATTCGGGCATGACGAAGCCTCGTTGGAGGCCGTATTCCACCCCTGACACCAGGCGCTCCGGAGGGCTGATCTCCG
>NZ_VCJS01000092.1 GCF_005893125.1 Nonomuraea basaltis
AGATGGGTATAAGAGACAGCCGCCCGCCAGTGCCCCCAGGCGCGCTCGAGTTCGGCCGCCGCGCGCTGGGCGCAGGACACCAGTTCCGGATCACGCATGACTGTTCCCCCGGATCAGATCGTGACCGGAACGGATCCGGCCACAATTAGCATGACCCTGCCGAGTTAACCGCCGTGCGGCCGCGCCGCCACACGGCTTGACCCAGGTTTGGACCTCTCTTAGGCGGGACCCGTGCTGCGCCGCACGATCAGCTCGGGGCGGATCTCACGCAGGCGCGCGACCTTCGCCGGGTCCCCGATCCTGTCGCTCAGCATCGCGGCCGCCGACCTGCCCATGGTGCGCCGGGGCTGGTCGACCGAGGTCAGCGAGATGTGACGGGAGGCGGACAGGTGCGTGTTGTCGTACCCGATCACCGAGAGGTCCTCCGGAACGCGCAGGCCCAGTTCGTCGGCGGCGGAGAGCACGCCGAGCGCGACCACGTCATTGGCGGCGAAGATCGCCGTGGGCCTGGGGTCCCGGGTCAGCAGCGCGATCGCCGCCTCCCGGCCGCCGTCCTCCGAGGAGTCCGCGGCCTCGACCATGATGTACGGCGCCAGCGAGTGCCTGCGCATCGCCACGAGGTACCCCTCGCAGCGCGACGAGCGTGATCCCTCGATGTGCGCGATGCGCTTGTGGCCGAACTCGACCAGGTGATCGATGGCCAGGCGGGCGCCGAGCTGGTCGTCGTCGACCACGATGTCGACGCCGTCGAGCTCGATGTCACGTTCCCCTACGACGACGGTGGGGGTGTAGGCGGTGGCCTCGATCAGCGTCTCGCTGGTCGGCGCGATGCCCAGCAGGACCAGCCCGTCGACCCTCAGCTCGAGAAAGGCCTCCACGGCCTCGTCCTCGAACGCCGGGTCCCACTGGCTGTTCCCGATCAGCATGCGCAGGCCGTCGCCGTGCAGGCTCTCCTGCAGGCCGTCGAGGAACTCGGCGTAGAACGGGTTGTGCAGGTCGGCGACGAGCGCGCCGACGAGGTGTGTACGGCCTTCGACCAGGCTGCGCGCGACCGCGTTCGGCCGGTAGCCGAGCTCGCGGGCAGCCTGCAGCACCGCTTGGCGCCGGTGCTCGCTCACGTGCGGGGATCCGCGCAGCACGAGAGAGACCAGCGATTTCGAGACGCCGGCTCGCTCGGCGACGTTGCGGATGGTCGGTCTGGGCCGAGGCAGGGTATCTACCTCTCTGAGCTCAGTGATGGTCGGAGTGTTGACGGGCGGTCCTGACATGTGTCTCCCCCGCGATGCGGATATGGGCACCTGTCTCACCAAACGATCGAGTTCGCCGCAGGGTACGGCCTCCGTCACGGATTGAGGCACAGAAGCCGGCCTTGACCGGATAAGCACACGTCAGCTACCGGCAAGGGGGTCGGATACTGTGCAGGTGTGACATCCGGGAAGTCAGCCGAGACGGCACGGCCGGCGCGGCGCAGGCTCAGCGTGGACCGTCGTCGCGAAGAGCTCATGGCGGCCGCTCTCGAGCTGTTCAGCACCCGCGACGCGGAGGATGTCTCGATCGACGACGTGGCGTCGGCGGCGGGCGCTTCGCGGGCCCTGGTCTACCACTACTTCGGCGGCAAGCAGGAGCTCTACGTGGCCGCGCTGAAGAGCGCGGCGGAGCAGCTGGAGTCCCGGCTACGCCCGCAGGAGGGCGGCAGCCCGATCGACGAGCTGGCTTCCGGGCTCAAGCGCTATTTCGACTTCGTCGAGGAGCACGCGGCCGGATTCGCCGCGCTGCTGCGCGGCGGCCCCGCCAACAGGACGGGCGAGGTCGGCGAGATCGTGGACGGCGTCCGGCGCAGGCTCTTCCGCCTCATCCAGAAGCAGATGGGCGTGGAGGAGCCGAGCCCGGTGCTGCGCACGACGCTGCGGTCGTGGATCGCCTCCGTGGAGACGGCCGGCCTCGACTGGCTGGAGCACCGCGACATCGAGCGTCCGACGCTCGAGCGGATGCTCGTCGATCACATGGTGGCGCTGCTCAGAGTCGCCGCCACCTATGACAACGACGTGGCCGGCCTGCTCGAGCGCATGGCGTGAAGGCTCGGTGGCCGACGCGGGGGAGGAAAGGATGGCGCCGGGCGGGCGGCGCCAACTTTCCATGCGACGTCATGTCGTCACAGCGGACACAGCGGTCTTAGAAGTCGGCATGAGATCGCCATGAATCAGTGGTGGACCGGGCCCCAGTGCTAGCCAGGTCCACCTCTCAAACCCCCCTGAGGTTCGTGACGACCCCCTGTTACTCGGAGCGCTGCTGCGGAATGCCCGCGAGCAGTGCGCGAACCTCGGTCTCCCGGTAACGCCGATGACCGCCGAGGGTGCGAATCGACGTCAACTTGCCCGCCTTGGCCCACCGCGTGACGGTCTTGGGGTCGACCCTGAACATGGTCGCGACCTCAGCGGGCGTAAGCAGTGGCTCGGCCTCGGGTGTACGAGCTGACATTTGTGCGGCCTCTCCTCCGTGTGGACCGGCTTCGCGATCCTGTGACTGCCTTTTGCGCGTGTCACGGATGTCCACCTATGGCGCAGAGCGTGCGGCTTTTCTGAGCCATATGCGGCATCACCCGATGTGACCATACCGCCACGCAGAGCGATTGGCGAGCCCTTCTTCGACCCAACTGCCCGCCCCGGTGGCCATGTCACGCTCGGTGATTCTAGCGACACGGTTCGTGGTATCGCAGTGAAAACGGCAAACTACTCAGTTCGCAGAAGAGAGCAGCCGTGAGACGTGACCTACTCATGCAGGTCAGACGGCCGTATTGGGGCTCAGTTGGCAGATTCCAGCTGTTGCATTGACTTCCACCGCAGGATCACCCTCTGGTACATGGCGTAGGCAAGTTCTTCTTGACCCGTGTCCAGGCCCGTCAGAGCCGCCGCGAGCTCCGCCACCGACTGGTCCGCCTGCAGCGCGTCGTCGTCCATGAGGTGCACCAGCCCGCCATAGTCGAGCTCGACCAGCGAATGCGGGTGGAACTCCTCCAGCCACCTGGCGATGTCCTCCACGTCGAAGTTGGCCGCCACGTCGCCCAGATGCCTGCGCAGCACGTTGAGCGCCCGCGCCGCCCGCCTCCTGGCCTGCGCCATGGAGGTGACGTAGATGAGGTTGCGTCCGGTAGCGGTGGTCTTCACGTCCTGTCCCGGAGTGGCGGAGCCGAGCACCAGCCAGCGCTCGTTCCCATCAAACGGCACGAACCACGACGGCGGCACATGCCACGCCGTAGTGCGAATGTGGGTCCGCAACGCCGACGAGCCGGCCTTCCGCTTGAACCGGTCGAAGTCGTCGGCGGTCTGCTCGGCGACGCCCTTGGGCACGAGATGGTCCATCACCTTCACAGGAGTGGTCCCACGAAGCCTTGAGAACGCCAGCCACGAACGCAAACGCGACTGCCAGGGACACACGTACAAACGATCCTCAACGCGCCGCAGATAGGCGTTGGAGCTCTCCTGAGCGGGAACGGGTTGAGGGGGCATGCCGAGCAGGCGCATCACCGACTCGCCGTGCTCCGCATTGAGCGCGTTCGCACGGCGCGGGCGGTCCCGTGAGTCGGCGTAGTCGGCCCACACCTTGCGCTCGGACTCGGCGAACGCGGTCAGTGGCTCATAGACGCGGAGGTAGGCGGCATAGGGCAGCACGGAGGCATCGTGTCACGAAGCGACCCTGCATGCACCGTTGTGGCTTACTACTCTGTGAGGTGATCTCCGCCGCGACGGTGCGGCGGACCGGACAGGGAGTCACTACCGTGACCGACGTCTTCGGCTCGTCCCACAAGGACGCCCACGAGCAGGTCGTGTTCTGCGCCGACGAGCAGAGCGGCCTGCGGGCCATCATCGCCATCCACAACACCGCACTCGGCCCAGCCCTGGGAGGCACCAGGTTCTATCCGTACGAGAGCGAGCAGGCGGCCCTCGCCGACGTGCTCAACCTGGCCAAGGGCATGGCCTACAAGAACGCGCTGGCCGGCCTCGACCATGGCGGCGGCAAGGCCGTCATCATCGGCGACCCGGCCCAGGACAAGAGCGAGGCGCTGCTGCGCGCGTACGGCAGGTTCGTCGAGTCGCTCGGCGGGCGCTACATCACCGCCTGCGACGTCGGCACCTACAGCGAGGACATGGACATCGTCGCCCGCGAGTCGCGCTTCGTGACCGGCCGCACGGTCGCGAACGGCGGTGCGGGGGATTCCTCCATCCTCACGGCGTTCGGCGTGTTCCAGGGCATGCGCGCCTCTGCCGAGCGCGTGTACGGCACGCCGTCGCTGCACGGCAAGCGGGTCGGTGTCGAAGGGGTCGGGAAGGTGGGCCACCGCCTGGTCGATCTCCTGTGCGAGGACGGTGCCGAGGTCGTGATCTGCGACGTCAGCCCCAAGGCCGTCGAGCGGGTACGCCTGCGCCACCCGGGCGTCGACGTCCTCCCCGACGCCCGGGCCCTGACGTCCGCCGACATCGACGTCTTCGCCCCGTGCGCCCTGGGCGGCGCGCTCGACGACGACACCGTGGCCCGGCTGAAGGCGAAGATCGTGTGCGGCGGGGCCAACAACCAGCCGGCCCACGCCGGGGTGGAGAAGCAGCTCGCCGAGCGCGGGATCCTGTACGCGCCGGACTACGTGGTCAATTCGGGCGGTGTGATCCAGGTCGCCGACGAGATCGGCGGCTTCGACATGGATCGGGCCAGGTCCAAAGCGGCCCAGATCTACGACACGACTCTGAAGATCTTCTCGATCGCGGCCGATGAGGGCGTTCCTCCCGCGGTCGCAGCGGATAGGCTAGCTGAGCGCAGAATGTCGGAAGTCGGGCGTATTCGGGCCATTTGGCTGGGCGGCTGACGCCCCACGCCCATACGGCGTACCGAGCTGGGCACAAAACAGGTACGGTAATAGGCGAACGATAGGCTGACGTCCAAAGTCAGGCGGCGTCAGTGTGTGGTGCGTTAGCGACGAGGGGTCGGGGACGACCCCACACGAGGGGGTCGAGCCAATGGGGCGCGGCCGAGCAAAGGCCAAGCAGGTCAAGGTTGCTCGCCAGCTGAAGTACAACAGCGGCGGCACGGATCTTGAGCGTCTTCGCGACGAACTCGGGGTCGGAGATCCCAGCCGCAATGACGACGCCGACGACCTCAACGATGAGCTGGCGGATCGCTATGCCGATTACGCCGATGACTATGGCGCCGAGGACGACGACGATGGCCGTACGTCCGGCCGTCGGTAGCCGTACTCCTGGTTGACGTGGCCGAGGGCCCGGCGAGTGCCGGATCCTCGCTCACACTCGTCGGGCCCCACGGGCAACCGTGGGGCTTTCGTCAGCTTGCCTGCTGAGGAAGTCGGCAATGAGCGGCGCGATCTCCGGAAGCTTCTCCTCCAGCGCGAAGTGCCCGGTGTCGAACACGTGCACCTCCGCCTCCGGCACGTCACGTGTGTACGCGTGCGCGCCGGGCTCGGGGAAGAACACGTCGTTGCGTCCCCAGACGATCAGCGTGGGCGGCCGGTGCTCGCGCAGCCATGCCTGCCATTCGGGGTAGAGCGCGACATTGTTGCGGTAGTCGAGCGCGAGGGCGAGTTGCGCTTCCTTTCGTCCTGGAAGGTCGAGGAAGTGCTGGTCGAGCGTCCACCCGTCGGGTGACACCGCCGCGGGATCGGTCGTGCCGCCGACGTACTGGCTGCGGGTGACGGGCAGGGTGAACAGGTCGCCAAGGTCTTCGGCCGGGGCATGGATCGTCTTCCGCGCCAGTTCTGACAGCCCCTCCTCGTAGGCGTTGGCGTTCTGCACGATCATCCCGGCGATCCACTCGGGATGCCGCGTCGCCATCCTGAACCCGACGGGCCCGCCGAAGTCGAACGCGTACCACACGAAACGCTCAATCCCGATCTTCTGCACGAACCCCTCGACGACGTCCGCGAGCCGGTCGAAGGAGTAGACGAAGTCATCGGGCGCCTCCGTGTGCCCGAACCCGGGATAGTCCGGAGCGATCATCCGATACCGGGTGCCCAGCGCATCCATCAACCGCCTGTACTGGTGTGACGCCGACGGGAACCCGTGCAACAGGAGCACGGGCAACCCGTCCTCGGGCCCGGCCTCCCGGTAGAACACCTGCACGCCGTCCACGTCCACGAACCCGTGCCGCACCTGGGGAACGTCCATGTCTAATGCCTCTCCTGGTCGATGATGCATTAGTTATAGCGGTGTGCCGACTAATGCGTCAATCATCGGATGTACCATTAGTCGTCATGGAGCTCCTGATCGGCGAGCCGCTCGCGCTGGACCTGGTCAACACGCGCGCCCGCGACTTCGACGCCCTCGACGCGCCCGGGGACTTCCAGACGTGGCTCGCCCTCCAGGCCGACCGGCTCGCCGCGCCCGCGGGCCCGCTCACGGCCGCCGGCCTGGCTGCCGTTCGCCGGCTGCGCGGCCACGTGGAGTCGGCGCTGAACGCGGTCCGGGAGGGCGCGCCGCCGCCGCCCGCAGCGGTCACCGCGCTGAACGAGGCGGCCCGTGCCGCGCCGCCCTACCGCGTCCTGGAGTGGCGGGACGGCACCTTCAGAACGGGCACCCGCCGCGACGGCGACGACCTGGCCCGCCTGCTCGCCCAGCTCGCCGAGGCGGCCACCGAACTGCTCACGGACCCGGCAGCCGGCCGGATCCGGCCCTGTGAGGGCCCGCAGTGCCGCATGCTCTTCCTGCCGGCCCACCCCCGCCGCCGGTGGTGCTCACCGGACCTCTGCGGCAACCGCGTCCGCGTGGCCCGCTACTACCAACGCCACAAGCCCACCTGACCACCGCACCGGCACCTCGCGGGGGCGGTTACCGGTAGTTGGCCCGGCCGGTGCCGGGGACGATCTCGCCCAGGACCCAGGCGGGCAACCCGCGGTCACCAAGCAGGCGGACGGCGGCGTCGGCCGCGTCAGGGGCGACGATGGCCGCCATGCCCACGCCTAGGTTGAACGTCCGGTCCATGTCCTTCTGCGCCACGCGCCCGTACTCCGCCAGCACCCCGAAGATCGGCTGAGGGGTCCACGACGACCGGTCCAGCAGGGCGTCCAGGTGCCCGGGCAGCGACCGCGACAGGTTGCTCTCGATCCCCCCGCCGGTGATGTGCGCATAAGCATGGACCTCGGCCGACCGGGTCAGCTCCAGGCAGTCGAGCGAGTAGATGCGCGTCGGCTCCAGCAGCTCCTCGCCGAGCGGCCGCGCCAGCTCCGGCAGCACCGTGTCGAGCGACAGCGAGGCCTCGCGCAGGATGTGGCGTACGAGCGAGTAGCCGTTGGAGTGCACTCCGGACGAGGCGAGCCCCAGGACCACGTCGCCCTCCCGGACGAGGGAGGGCCCGAGCATGGCGGCCGCCTCCACGACCCCGGTGCCGGCCCCCGCCAGGTCGTACTCGTCCGGCCCCATCGCCCCCGGGTGCTCGGCCGTCTCGCCGCCCACCAGCGCGGCCCCGGCCAGGCGGCAGCCCTCGGCCACGCCGCCGACGATCTCGGCGATGCGCTCGGGCACCACCTTGCCGCAGGCGATGTAGTCGGTCATGAACAGCGGCTCGGCCCCGCACACCACCAGGTCGTCGAGAACCATGCCGACCAGGTCGATGCCGATGGTGTCGTGCTTGCCGTACCGCTGGGCGATCATGACTTTGGTGCCCACGCCATCGGTTGAGGTGGCGAGCAGCGGGCGCTCGTAGCGCAGCAGGGCCGAGGCGTCGAAGAGGCCCGCGAACCCGCTGGCGTCGTCGACCACCTCCGGCCGCCGCGACCGCGCCACCTTGTTCTTCATCAGGTCGACGGCACGCTCGCCGGCCTCGATGTCGACCCCGGCGGCCTCGTACGTGCTCACGCAGCCTCCTTCGCCGGCAGCGCGAGCACAGTGCCGTGTCTGAAGGTTCGCTCGCTCACGCTTTGCTCTCCAACACGAACTTGCCCACGTTGTCCTGGTCGATGGGGATGGGGTAGGAGCCGTCGAAGCAGGCCCTGCAGAGGCGTTCGGCGGGGATGGTGGTGGCCTTGGTGAGGCCCTCCAAGGAGATGTAGCCGAGCGAGTCGGCACCGAGCGAGGCCCGGATCTCCTCCACCGTCAGCGAGCCCGCGATCAGCTCGGCCCTGGTGGCGAAGTCGATGCCGTAGAAGCACGGCCAGGCCACGGGAGGCGAGGAGATGCGTACGTGGACCTCGCGGGCCCCGGCCTCGCGCAGCATCTTGACGATGGCCCGCTGGGTGTTGCCGCGTACGATCGAGTCGTCCACGACCACCAGCCGCTTGCCCTCGACGACCTCGCGCAGCGGGTTGAGCTTCAGCCGGATGCCGAGCTGGCGGATGGTCTGGGACGGCTGGATGAACGTGCGCCCCACGTAGGAGTTCTTGACCAGCCCCTGCCCGTACGGAATCCCGCTCTCCTGGGCGTAGCCGACGGCGGCCGGGGTGCCGGACTCCGGCGTGGGGATGACGAGGTCGGCCTCCACCGGGTGCTCCTGGGCCAGCACGCGGCCGACCTCGACCCTTGTGACCTGCACGCCGCGGCCCGCGATGGTGGTGTCGGGGCGGGCGAGGTAGACGTACTCGAACAGGCAGCCCTTCGGCTCGGCCAGCGCGAAGCGGCGGGACCTGACGCCGCGCTCGTCGATGGTGAGCAGCTCGCCGGGCTCGATCTCGCGGACGAACGTGGCGCCCACGATGTCGAGCGCGGCCGTCTCCGAGGCCACCACCCAGCCGCGCTCGAGACGGCCGAGCACCATCGGGCGGATGCCCTGCGGGTCGCGGGCGGCGTAGAGCGTCGTCTCGTCCATGAAGACGAGCGAGTAGGCGCCCTTGACCTGCGGCAGCAGCTCGGCGGCAGAGTCCTCGATGGAGCGGGTGCGGTCCTGGGCCAGCAGCGTGGTCAGGACCTCGGTGTCGGTGGTGGCCCTGGTGGAGCCCGGAGTCAGGCGCTGGGCCAGCTCCGGGGTGTTGATCAGGTTGCCGTTGTGCGCGAGCGCGAGCCCACCGACGTCGGTGGAGCTCAGCGTGGGCTGCGCGTTCTCCCACACGCTCGATCCGGTCGTGGAGTAGCGGCAGTGGCCGATGGCCAGGTGGCCGCGCAGGGTGCCGAGCACCGACTCGTCGAAGACCTGGGCGACCAAGCCCATGTCTTTGTAGACGAGAATGCGGCTCCCCTCGCTGACCGCGATGCCCGCGGACTCCTGGCCGCGGTGCTGCAACGCATACAGCCCGTAGTAGGTGAGCTTGGAAACTTCCTCGCCTGGAGCCCAAACCCCGAAGACGCCACAGGCGTCCTTGGGTGCGCGATCTTGGGAGTCCAGGTCATGGCCGAGTCGGCCGTCGCCCTTCAGCACACGACTCAGTCTAGGTTGAGCGCTTCCGTGCTCGCGCACTCGGGTGCGATATCACAGAGCGTGCGATGACCTGCCCGCATTGGATCCGTCGCGGAGCACCTCCCCGGTGAGGTTGTGGTTGGCCTCGGAGCCGAGGAAGACGATCAGTGCGGCCATGTCCTCGGCCGTGGACAGCCTGCGGCTGGGCGTGCGGGCGGCGATGCCGTCCAGGACCTGTTGCGGAATGGGGCGGGCGACGCCGGTGATCGTGAGCCCGGCGACGGCCACGTTCACCAGGACGCCGTCCCGGCCGGCCTCCCAGGCGAGGGCGCGGGCCATGCCGTGCAGGGCCATCTTCGCGGTGCCGTACGGTCCCGGCCCCGGCTGTCCCTCCTCGGCCGCGCCCGAGGACACGAACACGATCCGCCCGAACTTCCGCCGTCTCATCTCGGGCAGCACGGCCTGGACGAGCAGCGCGTTGCCGACGACGTTGGCGTGCAGGGCCGCCGACCACTCCGCCGCCGGCACCTCCTCGAAGGCCACGCTGTTGGGCATGATCGTGCCCCAGCGGACCGCGTTGGCCACGAGCGCGTCCACGGGCCCCGCCTGCGCGACGGCGGGCGCGATCGTCGCGTGGTCCTCCAGGTCCAGATGTACGGCCGCCGCCTCGCCGCCCGCCTCCTCGATGCGCTTGACCACCTCGGCCGCCCGGTCCGCGCCGGAGTTGTAGGTGATCGTGACGCGGGCGCCGTTCTGGGCGTAGGCGAGCGCGGTCGCGGCGCCGATGCCCGACGAACCGCCGGTAATGAGCACATGCATGGAAATGCCCTTCTCAATCGTGAATTAGCCGACTAATTAGCCAGCTAACTGCATGGGCGGGCGACTCTGCAAGGGTGTTTCGCTCGAAGTGAAAAGGTTAGGGGCGCCTGGCGCGGACGAGGCGGGCCAGCAGCTCGCGCTCCGCGTCGTCGAGGCCGCGCTGGAGGTCCTCGTCCATCCGGCTCCAGATCTCCTCCACCGGCTCGCGCAGCGCCTTGCCCGCGTCGGTGAGATGCACACGGCCCACGCGCGGGCGGTCGGGGTCGGGCGCCCGGTACACGAAGCCGGCCCGCTCCAGTCGCTGGAGGGTCTTCGTCACGGTCGGCGGCTCGACGCCGAGCCTGGCGATGAGCTCGCCCTGCGTCAGCCCGTCCTCCCGCCACAACTGGTTGAGCAGCATCTCCTGTCCCACGTGCAGCCCGAGCGGTGCCAGGGCGGCGGCCAGCTGGTTGCGCTGGGTCTTCATGAGTTTGATCAGTGCGTACGACAGGGTCTCGTCCAGCATGCCCTCATCTTGCCCGCCGCCTGCCGCTTTGGCGCATGGTGACCCAAGGATGAGCGTTCTCTTACCGTGTCGCGTGGTTTAGCCGCCGCCCTCCGCGAAAGGGTGAAGTATCCGGCATGCAAACCCGTCGGGAGACGCACACGTGACCAAATCTGGGGATCCGAACGAGCCCCGCCCGGGGCGGGAACCGCGCGAGGACCGTACGGAAGAAGGCAAGCCCGCGTGGTGGAGCGAGGGTCAGGCGGAGCGGGAGGAACCCCCGCCCGAGCCCCGGCCGTACGAGAGCGGGCCGACGGGCGGGGACGAGACCCCGCCGGGGTGGTCGGCGGGCGGCCCGCCCGGCGCCGGCCCAACCGGCGGCACGGCCCCGGAGGAGGAGCCGGCGCCCGGAGAGCCGACGATCATTCCGGCGCCCGGGGAAGAGCCGCCGGGGCGTGAGGAGGAGGAGCCCATCGCGCCGGCGCCGCCCACGGTCCCGCGGCCCGACGTGCCGCCCACGCACGAGCCGCGGCCGGGCGGCGAGCCCGAGCATCCCGACCTGCCCACCGCGCCCGAGATCCCCGAGCCGGCGGAGGGCGACGCCGGGACGACCCAGGCGTACCCGATCCCGGGCGCCACCCCGCCGTACCCGGGCTGGGAGGGCGCGCCGAAGGAGGAGGGGCCCGGCAGGCCGACGCCGTCCCGGTACGAGCAGCCCCGCCAGGGCGCCCATGGCGAGCAGCCGCCCTTCACCCCGTACGGAACCTATGCCGCCCCCTCACAAGAGCCGCCCGTGGTGCCCGGCACCACGCCGTCCAGCCCGTACGGCGGCCCGCCCGGCTACGGCCCGCCGCCGCCGTACGCCCAGCCGGGCGCCCCCTACCAGCACGCCCAGCAGGACAGGACCGGCAGTGGCCTGGCCACGGCCGCGCTCGTGCTCGGCGTGGCCAGCCCCTTCCTCGTGTTCGTCTGCTTCACGGGCGTGATCACCGCCATCCTGTCGATCGTGTTCGGCTGCGTGGCGCTCGCCAGGCGCGCCGGCAAGGGCCGCGCCATCGCCGGCATCGTGATCAGCGTCCTGTCCCTGGTCCTCTTCGCGATCGTGGCCATCTGGTTCTGGAACGTGGTCCAGGAATGCGCCCAGTTGCCCGGCGAGCTCGCCGATCGCTGCTTCGAGGACAGGTTCCCCTGGATGAGCGGCGGCCGCTAGAAGAGCGGCAGGAGCCGCGAGAGCTAGAGCGGCAGGTGCTCTGACAGGTCGGCGCGGGATCCGCTGGCGGAGATCGCGCCTTTGGCCATGGCCTCGTCCCACGTCAGCCGGCCGAGCGCGAGCTCGATCCACGTGCGCCCGTCGGTCTCGACGACGTTCGGCGGGGTGCCGCGCGTGTGGCGGGGCCCGGCGATCGCCTGGACGGCGGCGTACGGCGGCACGCGCACCTCGACGGTCCGGCCGGGCGCGGCGGTCGCCAGTTTGTCGAGCAGGTAGCGCACGGCCTGCCGGGCCGCGTCGCGCTCCGGCCGCAGCCCCCGGTCGTAGGCGGCCAGCACGGCCGTGACGAGCGCGTCGGGCAGAGCGGCCGCGGGCCCGTCGTAGGGGGGCTCGTCGAGGGCGACGAGCTGGCCGTCCAGGGCCGATCTCAGCTTTTCCTGGTCCATCTTGCGTGGTGGCACACCACCATTGTCTCCCGGGAAGCGTTCATCAAGATGGAGATCATCGTTCACCTGGGGTTTCGACGGTGACCGTAGCCTCCCGGCCGTACAACCGCGCACAAATATGGAGGACCTGTGGCGAAACTCATCGGGGACGGGCGGCGGCTGCTGCCGTTGGTTTCCACCCCCCATAAAGGCGGCCGATCCGCGCTGACCTGCCAGTTCCGCTGCGGCAACGCGTGCGCGCACGATGTGGCCAACACCGCCGGCAACGCCTACTTCGGCGATGTGGTGAAGGAGGCGCTGTCGCGCCGCGGCATGCTGCGGGCGGGCGCGCTGGGCGCTCTCGTGGCGGGCGTGGGCGTGGCCGGTGCGGCCCCGGCGCTCGCCGCCGACCCCGAGTCCGCCGCGACCACCAGTGGCCGGCCCAGCGGCGGCAGCGGCGACCTCCGCTTCACCCCCGTGGCGCCGAACAAGGAAGACGCGTTGCGCGTTCCCGACGGCTACAGCTCCTCCGTGGTGGTGCGCTGGGGCGACCCGGTGCTGCCCGGCGCGCCGGACTTCGACTTCGACAACCAGTCCGCCGACGCCCAGAACAAGCAGTTCGGCTACAACTGCGACTTCGTGACGCTGTTCCCGATGGGCCGCGACCGGGGGCTGCTCTGGGTGAACCACGAGTACACCGACGAGAGCCTGATGTTCCGCGGCTACGCCGGCGGCGCCGCCGCGACCGAGGAGCAGATCAAGATCGCGCTGGCCGCGCACGGCGGCTCGGTCGTGGAGATCGAGCGCGCGGGCGGCGCCGGCGAGTGGAAGCTGGTCACCAAGGGCCGCCGCCGCTACAACCGGCGCATCACCGCTCAGACCCCCATGAAGTTCAGCGGCCCGGCCGCGGGCAGCGACCTGTTCAAGACGGCCGCCGACCCCAAGGGGCTCACCCCCGTCGGCATGCTGAACAACTGCGCGGGCGGCACCACCCCGTGGGGCACGGTGCTGACCGCCGAGGAGAACTTCGACCAGTACTTCGTCAACGCCGACAAGGTGCCCGCCGCGCAGAAGCCGTACGCCACCCGCTACACGCTCACGAACGGCACCCCGTCGAGCAGTCGCCGGTTCGACCGCGTCGAGGAGCGCTTCGACCTGGCCAAGCACCCGAACGAGGCCAACAGGTTCGGCTGGATCGTGGAGATCGACCCGTTCGACCCCGACTCCACGCCGATCAAGCGCACCGCGCTCGGCCGCTTCAAGCACGAGGCCGCCACCACGACGCTGTCCCGTGACGGCCGCCTGGTCGCGTACATGGGCGACGACGCGCGCTTCGAGTACGTCTACAAGTTCGTCTCCAAGAACCGCTACATCCCCGGATTCGACCGGCACAACAGGGCGCTGCTGGACGAGGGCACGCTGTACGTGGCCAAGTTCACCGGTGACAGCCCGGCCGCCGAGATCGACGGATCCGGCAAGCTGCCCTCCGACGGCCTGTTCGACGGCGCCGGCGAGTGGATCCCGCTGGTCTCGGGCGACAAGTCGTTCGTGGACGGCATGACCGCTCAAGAGGTCCTCGTCTACACCCGGGTGGCCGCCGACAAGGCGGGCGCGACCAAGATGGACCGCCCCGAGGACGTCGAGCGCAACCCGGTCACCGGCGCCGTGTACGTGGCGCTGACCAACAACAGCAACCGCACCGCCGCCCAGGTGGACGAGGCCAACCCCCGCCCCTCCAACAAGCACGGCCACGTCCTGGAGATCGTGGAGAAGCGGAACGACGCGGCGGAGAAGACGTTCGGCTGGTCGCTGCCGCTGGTCTGCGGCGATCCGAACGACGCCGCCACCTACTTCGCCGGCTTCGACAAGACCAAGGTCTCGCCGATCTCGTGCCCGGACAACCTGGCGTTCGACCGCGACGGCAACCTGTGGATCTCCACGGACGGCAACGCGCTCGGCACCAACGACGGCCTGTTCGTCATGCCCGTCCGCGGCAAGGAGCGCGGCTACCTGCGCCAGTTCCTCACGGTCCCCATCGGCGCCGAGACCTGCGGCCCGCTGATCACCCAGGACCAGCGCAGCGTGTTCGTGGCGGTGCAGCACCCGGGCGAGATCGACGGCGCGTCCCCGGAGAACCCGGTCAGCCGCTGGCCCGACGGCGACCAGCCGCGCCCGTCGGTCGCGGTGGCGTGGCACGCCAAGGGCGCGAAGATCGGCGCTTGACCTCAACTTAACTTGAGGAACTAGCCTTCCATGCCATGAGCATGGAAGTGACCGCGTGGCACCAGCTGTACTCGATGAACAACAACCCGGAGCGCCGCCCCCTGTCGAGGGCGACGCTCCGGCGTATCGGCGGCTTCGCCCGCCCGCACCGCCGGAGATTGGCGCTGTTCGTGCTGCTCAGCGTGGTGTTGTCGGGCCTGGCCGTGGCCACTCCGCTGCTGGCCGGCCGGGTGATCGATGCGATCTTCAGCGCGGAGCCGCTGGAGGTGGTCGTCGTGGTGGCGATCGCCATCGCGGGCCTGGCCGTCGTCGAGGCGGGGCTCGGGCTGGTGAACCGGTGGCTGTCCGCGGGCCTCGGCGAGAGCCTGATCCTCGACCTGCGCACGGCCGTCTTCGACCACGTGCAGCGGATGCCGATCGCCTTCTTCACCAGGACCCGCACCGGCGCGCTGGTCAGCCGGCTGAACAACGACGTGATCGGGGCGCAGCGGGCGTTCACCGACACCCTGTCCGGCGTGGTCGGCAACGTCGTGATGCTCATGCTGACGCTCATCGCGATGATCGGCATCTCCTGGCAGATCACGCTGCTCGCGCTGCTGCTCCTGCCCGTTTTCATGCTGCCCGCCCGGCGGATGGGGCACCGGATCGCCCGGCTGCGCCGCGAGGCGGCCGACCACAACGCGGCCATGGGCACGCAGATGACCGAGCGCTTCTCCGCGCCGGGCGCGACGCTGGTGAAGTTGTTCGGCCGGCCCGCTTACGAGTCGTCCGAGTTCGCGAGCCGGGCCAGGCGGGTGCGGGACATCGGCGTGCGCTCCGCCATGACCCAGTCGGCCTTCGTCACCGCGCTGACCCTGGTCTCGGTGCTGGCGCTGGCTTTGGTGTACGGCCTCGGCGGCTTCTACGCGCTGCGTGACCAGCTCGCGCCCGGCGCGGTCGTGGCGATGGCCATGCTGCTCACCCGCCTGTACGCCCCGCTGACCGCGCTGGCCAGCGCTCGCGTGGACGTGATGAGCGCGCTCGTCAGCTTCGAGCGCGTCTTCGAGGTGCTCGACCTCGAGCCGCTCATCCAGGAGCGGCCGGACGCCGGGAAGGTGCCCGACGGGCCGGTCTCGGTCGAGTTCGACGACGTGCGCTTCGCCTACCCGTCGGCTGACAAGGTCTCGCTCGCCTCCCTTGAGGAGGTCGCCGTGCTCGACTCACGCGGCGGCGCCGAGGTGCTGCACGGCGTCTCGTTCCGGGCCGAGCCGGGCCAGATGGTGGCGCTCGTCGGCTCGTCGGGCGCCGGCAAGTCCACGATCGCGCAGCTCCTGCCCCGCCTGTACGACGTCGACTCGGGCGCGGTGCGGCTCGGCGGCGTGGACGTGCGCGACCTGACCTTCGACGCCATCCGCGACACGCTCGGCATGGTCACCCAGGACGGCCACCTGTTCCACGAGTCGATCCGGGCGAACCTGCTGCTGGCCAGGCCGGAGGCGACCGAGGACGAGATCTGGGACGCGCTCACCAGGGCCAGGCTGGCGACGCTGATCGCATCGCTCCCTGACGGGCTCGACACGGTGGTGGGCGAGCGCGGCTACCGCCTGTCGGGCGGCGAGCGCCAGCGCCTGACGATCGCCCGGCTGCTGCTGGCCAGGCCCAGGGTGGTGATCCTGGACGAGGCCACGGCGGCGCTCGACTCCACCTCGGAGGCGGCCGTGCAGGCGGCGCTCGGCGAGGCGCTCGAGGGCAGGACCGCCGTGGTGATCGCCCACCGGCTCTCCACGATCCGCGCCGCCGACCTCATCCTGGTGATCGAGGACGGCAGGGTGGCCGAGCGCGGCACCCACACCGAGCTGCTCGCCGCCGGCGGCCGCTACGAGGAGCTGTACCGCACTCAGTTCGAGGACCCCACGGTGACGGAGGCCGCCGCCTGACGCTCAGGGGATCGCAGGGCATAGAGCGCGACCGGGATCCCCGCCAGCACCACCGCCGCCGCGACGACCAGCGTGAACTGATAGGCGTCGAGGAAGGCCGGCAGCGGCGGCTGGTCGCTGGCGCTCTGCCTGGAGTTCAGGATCGCCCCCAGTACGGTGATGCCGAGCAGCCCGAACACCTCGCGTGAGACGTTCAGCATGCCCGAGGCCACGCCGGACCTGTCCTTGGGCATCCCGCTGAGGATGGCGGCCGTCAGCGGCACCAGCAGGCCGGCGCCGAGGCCGTACAGGATGAACCAGGGCGCCACGTCCGCGTAGTCGCCGTCGGCGCCGACCCCTGAGAGCAGGTAGATCGCCGCGCTCATGAACGCCATCCCCAGCGCCACCGTGCGGCCGATGCCGAGCCGCGCGCTGATCCGCTGGGAGAGGATCGCGACGACGGCCATGACCAGAGCCATCGGCACGAATGAGCCGCCCGCCTCGGTGGGGGAGAAGCCGAGCACGTTCTGCAGCCAGAGCGCGCTGAAGAAGTAGATGCCGAACACGCCGAACGACCAGATCCCGCTGGTGAGCAGGCCGCCGGTGAACGTCCGCGACCCGAACAGCGACATCACGATCATCGGCTCCGCAGCGCGCGTCTCGACCAGCACGAACGCCACGGCCGCCGCCGCGAACACGCCGAAGGCGGCCAGGATCTCCGGCGAGGTCCAGCCGGCCCCGCCGCCCTCGATGAGCGCGTACGTCAGCGCGAAGAGCGCGATCGCCGAGGTGGCCAGCCCGGCCAGGTCGAGGCTGTGGCGCACCCTCGCGAACGCCGGCCTGATCGCCCACAGCGCGAGCCCGAACGTCACCACCCCGATCGGCACGTTGATCAGGTAGATCCAGCCCCAGTGCAGGTGCTCGCTGATGAAGCCGCCCGCCGCCGGCCCGAGCGCCATGGACAGCGCCCCCGAGGCGCTCCAGATGCCCACGGCGCGGCCGCGCTCGCCCGGATCGGGGAAGATCTGGCTGATCAGCGCCAGCGCGGTCGGCGTGAGCAGCGCCGCCCCCACGCCCTGCACCGCCCGCGCGGCGATCAGCACCGCCCCGCTGGTGGCGAGCCCGGCGGCCAGCGACGACACCGTGAAGATCGCCAATCCGCCGAGGAACACCCGCCGGGCCCCGAACACGTCCGCCAGCCGCCCGCCGGCCAGCATGAGCCCGGCGAAGACCAGGATGTACGAGCTCACGATCCACTCCAGTCCGGAGATCGTCAGCCCCAGCTCCCGCTGGATCGTCGGCAACGCGACGTTGCCCACGTTGTTGTCCAGGTAGGTCATGAAGGTGCCCAAGGTCACCGCGACCAACGCCCACCATCGCATGCCATGTCCTCCTATACGTTGTACTTGTACGCCGTATAGTTGAACTTGTACGTCGTATAGTTGTCAACTGTGATGGGAAAACTGACCGCGCAGGCGATCGCGGAGCGCGCTCTGGAGATCGGCGACGCCGAGGGACTCGACGCCGTGACGATCAGACGCCTGGCCACGGACCTGGGCGTGACCCCGATGGCCCTCTACTGGCACTTCAAGAACAAGGATCAGCTGATCGTCGGCATGGCCGACCACCTGATCGGCGGATTCGCGCCCAAACCGGCCGACGAGCGCCCATGGCAGGCCCAGCTGCGTGACCTGATGGAGGGTCTGATCAGGACGCTGCGTACGCACCCCTGCGCGAAGAACGTGATCGAGCAGATCGACCCGGTCGAGGTGCCGAACTTCCTGGCCGTGTGGGACCAGGCGCTCAGGCTGGCCCGCACCGCCGGGTTCAGCGTCGAGGAGAGCTGCCTGATCACCAAGTACCTGCTGCAGAGCGCCATAGCCATCGCCGACGCCCCCGTGCACGTCCGGCCCGGTAAGGAGCTCGCCGTCAGAGCCAAGCGGCTCGGCCTGCAGTCCCTGCCCACCGAGACGTACCCCAACCTGGTGGAAATGGCAGGACCGCTGGTCGAGGGCATGGACCCGGAGCTGTACGACACGTTCGGCGTCGACCTCGTGCTCAGCGGCATAGAGGCGCTGGCGGCCACCCGTTAGGGTCCTGATCGTGACCTTCGAGCTGATCTGCGAGATCGAACCCCCGACCAAGCCTGATCTGAAGCACGTCAGGCACCAGATCGGCACGCTGGGCAAGATCGCCCACTCGTTCCTCATCCCCGACAACCACATCGGCCGCGCGACGGTGTCGAGCGTGGCCGTGGCGCACGAGGTCGAGTCGATGGGCGGACGCGGCATCGCCTGCCTCAACTCGCGCGACCGCAACCTGCTCGGCTTCCGCCGCGACCTGCTGACGGCGGCGGCGTACGGGGTTGACCAGTTCCTGTTCGTCTACGGGGACAAGCCGACGAGCGGCAATCGCACCAGTGACCTGACGGTCCGCTCGATGATCGAGGAGGCCAGGGAGTTCTCGCCGGGCTTCCGGCTCGGCGCGGCTGCGGGGCTTCGTCCGCTGCCGGCATGGAAGCGTACCGCCGACTTCCTGTTCTCCCAGGTCAGCTTCTCGCTGGAGGCCCAGCTGCGCTGGCGCGAGGCCCACCCGGTGGACGTGCCCGTCTATGCGGGCGTCATGGTGCTGGCCAGCGAGCGCCACGCCCGAACCCTGGCCGCTGCGATCCCGGACATCGCCATCCCTGAGGACCTGATCCAGAGGGTGGCCGCGGACCGCATGGCGGGCGTGGAGGCGGCCTGCGAGCAGGTCCTCGCCCTCCGCGACTCCGGCGCCTTCACCGGCGTCCACCTCATCCCGGTCTCCCGCTACCGCGACGTGGAGTCCAGGCTGGCCGCCGCCCTCTGAGGCCACGCCAGGGCAGCCAGCAGCGCGCCTGCCAGTGCCACCGCGAACAGCACCGCGTAGGCGCGCTGGAAGCCGTCCATGAGCTGCCCCACCGCCACCGGCGACAGCTTGGACAGCGTGCCCGCGTACACCTGGTTCCGTAATTGCGGCCCCACGGAGCTGGTCAGGACGCTGAGCGAGAGGCCGACGCTGATCACGACCCCGATGTTCATGATCATGACGCGGAAGCCGTTCACCACGCCCAGGCTTCCGACCGGCAGCGCCCGCATGACCTGCGTGGTGTTGCCGGTCAGGAATGTCCCGCTGCCGCAGCCGGCGACGAACAGGCCGATCCCGATCACCCAGTACGGCGTACCGGGATCGGCCGTCAGCATCAGCGTGCCGAGCCCGGCCGCGCTCAGCACCGCCCCACCGATGGACAGCGCGTACGGCGACACCTTCCGCCCCAGCATGCCCACGAGCGGCGAGGCCAGCCCGATCCCGACCGGCACCGGCAGCACACTCAGCCCCGCCTCGGAGGCGTCCAGCCCCCTGACCGCCTGGAAGTACAGCGCCACCACCAGGATCAGCGCCGACCGGGCGAGCGCGTTGCAGAACGACGCCAGGTTCGCGTACGCCAGCAGCCGCCCGCCGAACAGCCGCAGGTCCAGCACCGGGTTCGCGGAGCGCCGCTCGGCGACCACGATCAGCGGCACCAGCACCGCGAACACCGCCGCCCCGGTCAGCACCACAGGGCTCGACAGCCCGCCCGAGCCCGCCTCGGAAAGCGCCAGCAGCAGCGCCGACAGCGCCGCGAACAGCAGCACGTTGCCCAGCGCGTCCACCGGCTCCTTCGGCCGCCTGGGCATCTTGCGTAAGATCACCGCGCCCCAGCCGAGCGCGATCAGCCCGGCGGGCACGTTCACCCAGAAGATCCACTGCCAGCCCGCGGTCTCCGCGATCAGCCCGCCCAGCGTGGGCCCGGCCAGCTGTGCCACCGACAGCGTGCCGATGTAGACGCCCATGCCCTGGCTGAGCCGGTCGGGCGGGAACGCGTCCGCGATGATCACAGTGCCGTTCGCCAGGATCATCGCCGCGCCGACGGCCTGCACCACACGCATCGCGATCAGGAACCACACGTCCGGCGACAGCCCGGCCAGCAGCGAGGCCAGGGTGAACAGCGCGAACCCCGCCAGGTACACCTCCCGCCTGCCCAGCAGGTCCGCCACCCGGCCGAAGAACACCAGGCTCGCCGTGTTGACCAGCAGGAACGCCAGCAGGATCCACCCGGACTCGAGCGCGCTGGCCTGGAAGTGCCGCACGACCGTCGGCAGCGCGACGTTGAGCGTGCTGCCGGCGATGCCGATGAGGATCAGCCCCAGGCTGGTGACCGAGCACACGCGCCAGGCATAGCGGAGGCGGCTGTCGTCTTTGGGGATGACCGCGACCATGCCCTCCACTATGACGTACGGCGTACGTCCGTCTTGTGATGGGGGTTACCTGGCACGCTTGCGCAACCCGTCGAGGTCGTGGATCACCACGCGGCGCCTGCCGGTCTCGATCAGCCCGCGGTCGCGCAGCGTGCGCAATGCCTTGCTGACGGCCTCCCGCGAGGAGCCCGTCCACCCCGCCAGCTCGTCCTGTGACAGCGGCAGCGCCACGCGTACCCCGCTGTTGGTCTTCTCCCCGTACCGCTCGGCCAGTTCCAGCAGCCGCGTCGCCACCCGTCCCGTGGTGTCGAACGCGCCGTACTCGATGCGCTTGCGGTCCGCGTCCCGCAGCCGCCCGCTGACGAGCTGCATGAGGAGTACGGCGATCCGCCCGTGCTGCTCCAGGAACGTGGGGAAGTCGCGCACCACGATGCCGGCGATCGGCTCCAGCGCGGTCACCGTGGCCGAGCGCGGGGACCCGTCGATGGCCGACAGCTCGCCGAGCAGCCCTCCGGGGCCGCGTACGGCGAGCACCACCTCGGTCCCGCTGCTGGTGTGCGACGACACCTTGACCCGGCCCTCGAGCAGCACGAGCACCCAGTCGGACGTGTCGCCCTCGCTCATCACCGCCGTGCCGCGGTCCCAGCGCCGGATCCGGCCGACCGCGCGCAGGGCTTGCACTTCCTCGTCGGTGAGCAGGGACAGGAACTCACCGGGCTCTGGATCCATGCGCCCGATTATGTCGGTACAGGGACCACCCTTCTACGTCATTTCCTGCAGAATGTACGCCGCCACGAGCTCTTCCTTCCCCTTGAGGCTGAGCCGCCCCAGAGGTGTCACCGAAGCGCCGCCGCCCAGTTGCCTGAGCGTCGTCTCCCCGATGACCACCGTCCCCGGCTCGGCGATGCCCTCAAGCCGGGCGGCCACGTTCACGCAGTCACCCATCGCGTTGAATCCGCGCAGCTCAGGGCTGCCGATGTTGCCGACCAGGGCGGGACCGGTGTTGACGCCGATCCGGAACGTCGGCCACGGGACGTCGTCCACCCGCTTCCAGGCCATCTCCTCGGCCACCTCGGCCGCGGCCCGCTGCATCTCCAGCGCCGCCTTGCACGCGGCCCTGGCGTGCCCGGCCTGCATGGCGGGGGCGTTGAACAGCGCCAGCAACGCGTCGCCGACGAACTGCACGACCGTGCCGCCGTTGTTGAGGATGCAGGGGACGGCGGCCGTGTGGTAGCGGTTGAGCATCTCGACGATCTCGCCGGGCGTGACCTTCTCCGAGAACGTCGTGAAGCCCTTGAGGTCGGCGAAGAGCGCGGTCAGCTCCCTCAGCTCACCGCCCAGCGCCGCCTGCGCGGGGTCGGCCAGCAGCGCGTGCGCCACGTCGGGCGACATGTACTGGTGGAACAGCGTGTGCAACTCCTGGTAGAGACGGGCGTTCTCCAGGGAGATGGACAGCTGCCCGGCCAGGGTCGAGGCCAGCGCCTCGTCGTGGCGCGTCCGCCCGACGGGCACCTCCAGCACGCCCGCGAGCTTGCCCTTCACGGTCAGGGGGAAGGCCAGCAGGTGCTCGCGCCTGATCGGGTCGCCGCCGGTGAACGCGTAGACGCGGGAGCCGATCTGCGTCTTGCCCTCCGCGACCAGGGCGATCTTCACGTCGCCGAACGCCTGCCGCACCCGTTCCAGCGAACTGGCCAGCAGCTCGTGCTCCGGCAGGCCCACCTTGGTCTGGGCGCTGACGTCCACCAGCGAGGCCAGGCGCTCGGACAGCTCGCGCTCACTGGCCAGCGCCTCGCCGGCCCGGTCGAGTACCGCCGCCTGGCCCTCGTTGAGCCGGAACTTGCCCGACAGCCGGGTCGCGGCGAGCGGCTCGCCCCGCCGTACGTGCTCGACCAGCTCCTCCAGCGCCCGGTCGTAGTCCTGCCGGATGCGCCGCACGGTCGCCGACAGCGCCACCGAGTCGAACAGTCCCGCGCTCGACCCCTCGCGCCTGAACTGCAGATATGCGCTGTAGGCCACGAAGACGAAGGCCAGGGTGAGCAGCAGGTGCCACTCCCACCAGGACAGGTGCCAGTTGAGCTGCGACATCCCGGCGATCATGGTCTCGGCCAGCAGCGCGTACGCGGTGATGAGGCTGATCAGCATGGCCGACGGGCGTCGCCGGTGCAGCAGGAACATCATCACGCTCGCCGCGCCGTACAGGACGAGACCGGGAATGGACGCCCAGACGAACCAGGGGACCGGCGCCACGTTCGGCGGCTCGCTGAGCGACGTCAGCCCGGGGATCAGCGACGCGAGCCCCCAAAGGATCATGAAGCCGAGGAGCGCCGCCCGGACGAAGTGCTGCGAGTCCAGCACTCTCTTGGCCGCCCGCTCGCCCAGCGGCAGGGCGGAGGCGAACGCGAACACGGCCGCGATCGAGAGCCCTGCCTGCTGGCCCAGGTCGAACCCCAGTGAACCCTTCTGCAGGATGATCGTCGGCGTGGCCAGCCCGTGCATGAAGAAGAAGCCCGCGCTGCTCAGGAAGACCATGGACACCAGGAACAGCCTGGCGTCCTGGCGCCGCCGCGACGCCTCGCTGATCATGATGCCGAGCACCACGTTGATCCCGGCCACCGTGAGGATCATCCAGAAGTGGCTGGGGTTGTGGTGCCAGAAAACGTTGGCCTTCGGTTCGGCGAGAAGCAGCCAGAGGGCAAGCAGCGGCAGGACCAGGTGGATCCCCCAGACCACGCCACGGACCGGCTGCGTGGCGGGCGGAAGGTACGAGGTGGGCTCGGCGGTTGGCACAGACCGATTATCCATGGGAGATCCCCACCGCCAATGCGTCGTTTTACACACCTAAGTCGGAGACAATCGGTCAAACCGTCAGTAACTCTATGTTCTGTGATAAATACGTTACGTAGTTCTTGTCACCCCTTGGAACGTTTGAAACGTGAATCTCATGAACAACATGAGCAACACTCGTTCCCTGGAAGGACAGCCGTGGCCATCAAGGTTCGTGGTGGGCGTACTCTCACTCTCGCCACAGTCGGCGCGCTCGCCGCTTCGCTCCTCGCCGTCGGCGGCGTTGCCACCGCCTCGTCGGCGGGCGGCGAAGTGCACGCCTGCGTGCACAAGAAGTCCCGCTACGCCCGCATCGTCAACCCGACGACGAAGTGCAGGACCACGGAAGTGAGGATCCTGATCGGCGGCACCGAGACCACGACGAGCGTCACGGCCGGCCCGAAGGGCGACGACGGCGACCAGGGCCCGCAGGGCAAGCCGGGCCCGATCGGCCCGCAGGGCCCTAAGGGCGAGACAGGTCCCGCAGGCCTTCAGGGCAAGCAGGGTGAGCAGGGCCCGAAGGGCGACCAGGGCCCGAAGGGCGACGACGGCAAGAACGGCCTGCCCGGCAAGGACGGCGCAACCGGCCCTCAGGGCCCGAAGGGCGACCGCGGCTACCAGGGTCCGAAGGGCGACAAGGGCGAGCCCGGTAGCGGCGCCACCTACACGACCTACACCAAGACCGCGTCCCTGAAATCGCTCGGCTCGGCGACGGCCTCCTGTCACTACGGTTCCATGGCGACCGGCGGTGGGTTCAGCTTCAGCGAACTGAAGAACGCCGTTGTCATGAGCAGCATGCCGAGCGGCAACGGCTGGACCGTGAGCGTGACCAAGGACGACAACGGCAACAAGGACTCCTCCGGCGTCACCGGCACCCCCACGCCCGACCAGAAGACTAACGGGGGCGGCAACAACGGCACCGAGGTCGACGGCACCGTCTACGTGGTCTGCATGAAGAAGGCGTAACTCACGAGAAGGGCCGGCACGGGAACCCCGTACCGGCCCTCCGGAAGAGCCGTCAGCCGAACAGCGCGGGAAGCGCCGCCGAGTGTGTTTCCCGCAGCTCCTCGACCGGCACCTCGAACACGTCCTCGACCACCAATGAAGCGCCCCCGGTGTACCCGAGCCCATAACACGGCACATCATGCCGCCCGCACAGCGACGCGAACTCGTCGTACGCCTCCGGCCGCACCACGACCAGCGCCCGCGAGGCCGACTCGCTGAACAGGTCGGTGAAGGCGGCACCGGGAAGAGCCACGGAAGCGCCCACGCCCCGCGCCAGGCACGACTCGGCCAGCGCCACCGCCAGCCCGCCGTCCGACAGGTCGTGCGACCCCTCGAGCAACCCCCGCCTGGCCGCCTCCACCAGCACGGTCGCCAGTGCCCGCTCAGCCTCCAGGACCACGTGCGGCGGCAACCCACCGAGGTGGCGGTGCTCGACGTGGGCCCACTCCGAGCCGCCGAACTCCTCGCGGGTGTCCCCGAGCAGCACGACCCGCAGTCCCTCCGCGACGAACCCGGACGGCACCCGCTTGGCCACGTCGTCGATGACCCCGAGCACGCCCACCACCGGCGTGGGATGGATGGCCGTCGAGCCCGTCTGGTTGTAGAAGGAGACGTTCCCGCCGGTCACCGGCACGCCAAGGGTCCTGCAGGCGTCGGCCAGGCCGCGCACGGCCTCGGCGAACTGCCACATGACCTCCGGGTCCTCGGGGGAGCCGAAGTTGAGGCAGTTGGTCACGGCCAGCGGCTTGGCGCCGGTCACGGCCACGTTCCGGTACGCCTCGGCCAGCGCGAGCTGCGCCCCCGCGTACGGGTCCAGCTTGGCGTAGCGGCCGTTGCCGTCGGTGGCCAGCGCGATGCCGCGGGTCGTCGGTTCAGCCCCTGCGATGACCTCGGAGATCCGCAGCATGCCCGCGTCGGCCGGCTGGGCCAGCACGGTGTTGGAGCGGACGTAGCGGTCGTACTGGGAGGTCACCCACTCCTTGGAGGCCAGGTTGGGCGAGGCGAGCAGCTTGAGCAGGGTGGCCCGCAGGTCGGCGGGCCGCTCGAGCCGGTCGGGGGTGTCGGAGTTGAGCGCGGTCTGCCCGGCCGGCTCGTGGTAGGGGCGCTCGTAGACGGGTCCCTCGTCGGCGGCGGTGCCCGGCGGGATGTCCACGATGACCTCGCCGTCCCACGTCATCACCAGACGCCCTGTGTCGGTGACCTCGCCGATGACGGTGGCGGGGACGTCCCACCGCTCGCAGATCGCCATGAACGCGGGGATGTCGTCGGGCCGGACCACGGCCATCATCCGTTCCTGCGACTCGCTCATGAGGATCTCCTCGGGCACGAGCGAGGGATCGCGGAGCGGGACCAGGTTGAGGTCGACGCGCATGCCGCCGGTGCCCTTGGCGGCCAGCTCGGTCGTGGCGCACGAGACGCCGGCCGCGCCGAGGTCCTGGATGCCGACGACCACGTCGGCCGCGTACAGCTCCAGGCAGCACTCGATGAGCAGCTTCTCCATGAACGGGTCGCCCACCTGCACGGCGGGCCGCTTGGCGTGCGACTCGTCCTCGAAGGTCGCCGACGCCAGCACGGAGGCCCCGCCGATGCCGTCGGGGCCCGTGGACGCGCCGAACAGCACGACCTTGTTGCCCGGCCCCGGCGCGGTGGCCAGCTTGATCTGGTCCTTGCGGAGCAGGCCCACGCACAGGGCGTTGACCAGCGGGTTGCCGATGTAGCAGGGGTCGAAGACGACCTCGCCGCCGATGTTCGGCAGGCCCAGGCAGTTGCCGTAGTGGCTGATGCCCTCGACCACGCCGGGCAGCACCCGGCGGGTGTCCACGGCGTCGGCGGCGCCGAAGCGCAGCGAGTCCATGACCGCGATCGGGCGCGCGCCCATCGACATGATGTCGCGCACGATCCCGCCGACGCCGGTGGCGGCGCCCTGGTGCGGCTCGACGTAAGACGGGTGGTTGTGCGACTCGATCTTGAACGTGGCCGCCCAGCCGTCGCCGATGTCCACCACGCCGGCGTTCTCGCCCATGCCCACGAGCAGCGCCTCGGACTTGGGCGCCTTGGTGGCGAACTGCTTGAGATGCACCTTCGACGACTTGTACGAGCAGTGCTCCGACCACATGACGCTGTAGATCGCCAGCTCGGAGCCGGTCGGACGGCGCCCCAGGATCTCCTTGACCCGGTCGTACTCGTCCTGCTTCATCCCCAGCTCGGCGAAGGGCATCGGCTCCTCGGGCGTCTCCGCGGCCCGCTTCACGCTATCGGTCATACGTTCACCAGCTTCTTGAGAATGGAGGTGAAGAAGCCGAGGCCGTCGGTGCTCGGGGCGCCGACCAGCTCCTCGACCGCGTGCTCCGGGTGCGGCATGAGGCCGACCACGTTGCCCGCCTCGTTCCGGATGCCCGCGATGTCGTTGAGCGACCCGTTGGGGTTGCCGACATAGCGCACGACCACCTGGCCGTTCGCCTCCAGCGCGGCCAGCGTGTCGTCGGAGGCCACGTAGCGGCCCTCGCCGTGCTTGATCGGCAGCACGATCTCCTGGCCGGGCTCGAACGCGTTCGTCCACGCCGTCGCGGTCTGCTCGATCCTGACCTTCTGGTCACGGCAGATGTAGTGCAGCGACCCGTTGCGGGTCAGCGCGCCCGGCAGCAGGTGCGCCTCGCACAGGATCTGGAACCCGTTGCACGTGCCGAGCACGGGCAGCCCCGCCCGCGCGGCCGGGACGAGCTCCTCCATGAGCGGCGCGAACCGCGAGATGGCGCCGCAGCGCAGGTAGTCGCCGTAGGAGAAGCCGCCGGGCAGGAACACGGCGTCCACTCCCTTCAGGTCGTGGTCGGCGTGCCACAGCGGGACCGCCTCCGCGCCCACGAGGCGTACGGCCTTGGCGGCGTCCTGGTCGTCGAGAGTTCCTGGAAACGTGACTACGCCCACACGGGCAGCGCTCATGACAGTCGTCCCCTTCGAGGAATGCGCGCGCACGCGCCACCGTCTCTTCGGGATCGGACAGTGGTCTGCGGCGGTGTAATCAGGTTATCGGGTGCTGTCACGTGGTCCGCATCGGCTCGTACGTCGGCCGGAGGTCCAGGTCAGACGGCTGCGAGCTCCCGCGGGCGGGCGTCGGCGCCCTCGTCCCAGTCGAGCCGCTTGCGCAGGTGGACCGTGGTGCCACGGCCGGGCGTGATGCCGAAGGAGATCTCGTCGACCACGGAGCGCATGATCAGCAGGCCGCGGCCGTTCTCTGTGTCAGGAGGGGGGAAGTGCGGCGGAATCGACGGCACCCCGTCGCCGTTGTCCGCCACACGCACGTCGCACTTGCCGTAGCCGATCGACGCCGTGACCTCGTAGCGGTTCGCGGGCCCCCCGTGCCGCACCGCATTGGAGCATGCCTCGGAGACGGCGAGCAGCATGTCGGCGATGCAGGTTTCGCTCACGTTGAGTGAACGCATGGCATCGCCTAGCACTCGCCTGACCATCGGTATGCCGATCGCATCCCGAGGCAGTGCCAACGAGAACTCAATATCCACCGGACTCCTCCGGGCGCCAGAATGTCACCTGGAGTAGGTTTCCCTGTGAAAACGGGGCTAACCGCAAAATCACGTTGTTGTTATTCAGTGTTGGCATGCCCGTGGCATTGTGGCACGCCGGAACCGGGCTTTAAGCGGCCAGGGGTAAATCCGTGGATCAAATCTCCCTGCTACTCCTCAACCCGGACGCTGTAGTCCTCGATCACCGTGTTGGCCAGCAGGGTCTCGGCCATCTTGCGGACCTCCGCGAGCGCCGCCTCGTCGGCCGGGCCGTCCAGTTCGACCTCGAAGCGCTTGCCCTGTCGTACGGCCGAGACGCCGGAGAAACCGAGCCTGGGCAGCGCCCTGGCGATCGCCTGGCCCTGCGGATCGAGGATCTCGGGCTTCAGCATGACGTCCACGATGACGCGCGCCACTGCGTTCCTCCTGCATGAGGGTGGGGTTGGGAAAGCAAGCCTACCGGTGGCGTGTGGCTGCCAACACAACGGGAACGGGGAGGACATGGGGCTTGCGCGCAGGGCTGTGACGTCTGCCACGATGTCCCCAAACGCGTACGAACCACCACCACATGGTTCGTCGCACAGAAGGCTGGCCTAAGGTGGCAACCCCATCGCGCCGGCCCCGATCGCACAGGAGTGGCACGTGACAGTCGACGCCTCTCGTGGTGCTGAAGCACCCCCGGAGCTCGTCCAGTTGCTCACCCCCGAGGGAGAGCGGGTCGAGCATCCCGACTACGACATCGACCTGACCCCGGATGACGTCCGGTCGCTCTACCGCGACCTCGTGCTCGTCCGCCGCATCGACCTGGAGGCCGTGGCGCTGCAGCGCCAGGGCGAGCTCGGCATCTGGGCCTCGCTGCTGGGCCAGGAGGCGGCCCAGATCGGCTCGGGCCGCGCGCTGACCGATGCGGACATGGCCTTCCCCACCTACCGCGAGCACGGCGTGGCCTGGTGCCGCGACGTGGACCCGGTGAAGCTGCTCGGCCTGTTCAGAGGCGTGAACCACGGCGGCTGGGACCCGAAGGAGCACAACTTCCACCTCTACACGATCGTGATCGGCAGCCAGACGCTGCACGCGGTCGGGTACGCCATGGGCATCCAGCGCGACGACGCCAACTCCGCCACGATCGCCTACTTCGGCGACGGCGCCACCTCGCAGGGCGACGTGAACGAGTCGTTCATCTGGGCCAGCGTGTTCAACGCGCCGGTCGTGTTCTTCTGCCAGAACAACCAGTGGGCCATCTCCGAGCCGCTGGAGAAGCAGACCCGCATCCCGCTCTACCGCCGCGCGTCCGGCTTCGGCTTCCCGGGGATCCGGGTGGACGGCAACGACGTGTTCGCCTGCCTGGCGGTCACGCGGAAGGCGCTGGAGGCGGCGCGCACCGGGCAGGGGCCGACGCTCATCGAGGCGTTCACGTACCGGATGGGCGCGCACACCACCACCGACGACCCGACGCGCTACCGCGTGGCCAGCGAGCTGGAGGCGTGGAAGCTCAAGGACCCGATCGAGCGGGTGAAGGCCTACCTGTTCCGGAACGAGCTGGCCGACCAGGCGTTCTTCGACTCGATCGACGGGGAGGCCGACCAGCTCGGAGCCGACCTGCGCAGGCGCTGCCTGGCCATGCCCGACCCGGAGCCGCTGGACATCTTCGACCACGTCTACAGCGAGCCCCACGCCCTGATCGACCAGGAGCGCGCCCAGTTCGCCGCGTACCTGGAGGGGTTCCGTGACTGAGCGAAGCGAAGGCACCACCATCAGACGCAGCATGACCGTCATCTCGCCACCGGCGAAGGAGGCGAGATGACCGTTCTGAGCCTGTCCAAGGCGCTCAACGAGGGCATGCGCAAGGCCATGGAGGAAGATCCCAAGGTCCTCATCATGGGCGAGGACGTCGGCAAGCTGGGCGGCGTCTTCCGCGTCACCGACGGCCTGCAGAAGGACTTCGGCGAGGACCGGGTCATCGACACGCCGCTGGCCGAGTCCGGCATCATCGGCACCGCGATCGGGCTGGCGCTGCGCGGCTACCGGCCGGTGTGCGAGATCCAGTTCGACGGCTTCGTCTTCCCGGCCGCCGACCAGATCATCACGCAGCTGGCCAAGATGCCGATGCGCGCGCTGGGCGCGATCAAGCTCCCGGTCGTCGTACGCATCCCGTGCGGCGGCGGCATCGGCGCGGTCGAGCACCACAGCGAGTCCCCCGAGGCGTACTTCACCCACACCGCCGGGCTGCGCGTCGTCGCCTGCTCCAACCCGGCCGACGCGTACACCATGATCCAGCAGGCCATCCGCAGCGACGACCCGGTCATCTTCTTCGAGCCCAAGCGCCGCTACTGGGAGAAGGCCGAGATCGACACCACCTCCACCGACTGGTGGACGCCGCTGCATGCGGCCAAGGTGGTGCGCCCGGGGACGGATGTCACGCTGCTGGCGTACGGCCCCATGGTCAAGACGTGCCTGGAGGCGGCCACGGCCGCCGAGGACGACGGGCGCTCGCTGGAGGTGATCGACCTGCGCTCGCTCAACCCGCTGGACGAGCCACTGGTGATGGACTCCGTACGCCGGACCGGGCGGGTCGTGGTCGTCCACGAGGCGCCCGTCAACAGCGGCTTCGGCGCCGAGCTCGCGGCCAGGATCAGCGAGCGGTGCTTCTACCACCTGGAGGCGCCCGTCCTGCGGGCCGGCGGCTTCTCCACGCCCTACCCCCCGTCGAAGCTGGAGGAGCATTACCTGCCCGACCTGGACAGGGTGCTCGACGCCGTCGACCGCACCTTCGGGTACTGAGAGGGGGCTCCGCATGCGACGCGAGTTCAAGCTCCCGGACGTCGGGGAGGGCCTGACCGAGGCCGAGATCGTCCGCTGGCACGTCAAGGCGGGCGACGCCGTCAAGGTCAACCAGATCGTCGTGGAGATCGAAACGGCGAAGTCCATCGTCGAGCTCCCCATCCCGTGGGACGGGGTGGTGACCGGCCTGCTGGCCGAGGAGGGCCGGACGGTCGAGGTGGGCGTCCCGATCATCGCCGTGGACACCGGTGAGGAGGCCGCCACGCCCGGAGGCGTTCCGGCCGACCGGGGCAAGGCCCTCGCCAAGGACATGGTTCCCAAGCCGCCGGAGGAGGGCGCCGTCGAACCGGGCGTTCACGGCACCCCCGCCCCCAAGGAGAAGCGCCAGGCGGTCCTGGTGGGCTACGGCGTCAAAACCGGCGCCACCAAGCGCCGCCCCCGCAAGCAGCCCTCGCCCGAGACTCCCGTGGCCAGCCCGTCACGCGTGGGGGTGGACGGCCCACCGCGTGGACCTGCGCCGAGCGCGCCGGTCGCGGGTCTTTCGCCAGGCGCTGCCGCGGACACCGACGCCGCGGCGGGCGCACCGGCCGCACCCGCCCCACCGCCCACGGTGGCGGGCCGAGTGGCCGTGCTGGCCAAGCCCCCGGTACGCAAGCTGGCCAAGGACCTGGGCGTAGACCTGACGCAGGTCACCGGCACCGGACCCCAGGGCTCGATCACCCGCGAGGACGTCCACGCGGCGTCGGAGGCTCCCGCGGCCGGGAAGCCGGCCCTCGAACAGCCGCAACAGCTGGAAGAGCGCATCCCCGTCAAGGGCGTCCGCAAGATGACGGCCCAGGCCATGGTCGCCAGTGCCTTCACGGCCCCCCACGTCACCGAGTTCCTCCAGATCGACGTGACGAGGACCATGGAGGCGGTGCACCGCCTGCGCGCCCTCCCCGATTTCGCCGACGTCAAGGTCTCCCCGCTGCTCCTGGTGGCCAAGGCCGTCCTGACAGCGGCCGCCCGCCACCCGATGATCAACTCCACCTGGGACGAGAAGAACCAGGAGATCATCGTCAAGCACTACGTGAACCTCGGGATTGCCGCCGCCACCCCGAGGGGCCTGGTGGTGCCCAACATCAAGAACGCCCACGCCCTGACCCTCCCGGACCTCGCCAGGCACCTGGCCGAGCTGACGGAGACGGCGCGGGCAGGTCGCACCCAGCCGGCCGAGATGTCCGGCGGCACGATCACGATCACGAACGTCGGGGTGTTCGGCGTGGACACCGGCACCCCCATCCTGAACCCGGGCGAGGCCGCCATCCTCGCCTTCGGCCAGGTCAGGGACACGCCGTGGGTGGTGGACGGCGAGCTGGCGGTCCGCAAGGCAACGACGTTGTCGCTCTCCTTCGACCACCGGATCGTGGACGGCGAGCTGGGCTCGCGGTTCCTGCGCGACGTGGGCGACATGCTGGAGGACCCGCTCCGCATAATGGCGTGGAGCTAGGGAAGAGGGCTCCGGAGAAAGGCGGTGACCGCCGGGAGGACCCCTCTCCCGGCGATCACCGCGGATCCGGCAAGAGAGCGCTGAGACCGCGCTTGCTCTCCGCGGTGGGCCCGTGCGACTCGATCCACACGGGCGCTCCCATGACGTATGAGACCGCGGCGCCCCAATCTGATACACCCTCCTCATAAACCGGCCGCGCCCGCATCATCCGCCCGGTGCGCTCCATGTCACGCTCGAAGGACACCGGGGGATCGTAGGCGACACACATCCGCGAAACCGGCACGTCGAGGTGGGTGAGCGCGAGCGCGTCCACCCCGCCGGCCGCGTCGGCGGCGTACCGGTGCGCGACCGCGTCGAAGTGCCCCGCCCGGAACGGCCCCTGCCACGGCCCGGCCGCGTTGTGCCGCTCGGGCAGCTCCAGCGTCGGATCCTCGGTCACCAGCGGCCCGGGCCCGTGCCTGGTCGTGTACGTCCGCAGCACCCCGAGCCGCATCGCCCCCACCCCATCGAGCAGCTCCTCCGCGTTGCGGAACGTGGTCGTGCTCCACGTCGTGTGCGGATCGAACCCCCAGTCCTCGTCCAGCAGCACCCCCTGGGCCCCCTCGAAGACCACGGGCCCCGCCGAGACGAGCCGCTGCACGAAGGACGAGCCCACGAGCCTCACCCGCTCCGCGAACGCCCGGTAGACGGCCACGCAGTCCTCCACAGGCGGCCCTTCGACGCCGAGCGCCTCCCGCAGCACCCGCAGCTTGCGCGTCAGCACACCGGGCGGATCACCCGCGCGCGGGGCCATCGCCCCGTGCTCCAGCCAGTACGCCATCGTCTCGCCGACGCCCATCCCGCACGACCCGTGCCGCTCCTCCCCGCGCGCCCGCTCCCGCCGCCGCCCGGCCTCCGCGTGGTACGGCGTCGCGAGCAGCGCGTCCCGGTCCACGGTGATCAGCCCGTACGGATCGGGCACGCCCAGCCGTACCAGCTGCTCCGCCTCGGCGGACAACGCGAGCGGATCGACGACGACGTGCCGCGACAGATGCGTCGGCACCCCCCGTAACGTCCCCGATCCGAACTGCGCGAACGTGTGGTGCCGCCCGTCGGCCAGCACCACGTTGTGCCCGGCCTGGGCGCCGCCGTTGAACCGCACCACCACGCGCACGTCCCGCGTGGCGCACAGCCAGTCCACGACGGTGCCCTTTCCGGCGTCGCCGTACCCGAGGTCGACGACGATCACATGATCCGTCATATCCGCCGCTCACCCAGCGCCCTCGACACGGAGTCGCCGGCCGTGGAGCCCAGCTCGGCGATGTCCTCCAGTCCTTCGTCCAGGTCGATCGCGTTCTCGCCGAGCCCGACCGTGAGCGCGATGGTCTCGCAAACGGCGCCGAGGTCGTCGAGCTCCAGCACGTTCTGGCCGAGCAGGGACCGCCACGTGCTCAGCACCTCGCGGTTGCCGGCGTGGCTGGCCCCGCGGGGCACGATGAAGTAGGTGTCGTACTTCCTGGTGAGCTCGGCCACGATGTCCGCCACACCGAGCCGCCCGGGCAGGCGGTCTCCGATGACGTCCCTGGCCGCCCGCGCGGAGAGGCGGGGATAGGGCATCTCGTCGCCGATGATGAACAGGTAGCCGCGCTTGCCCCGCTTCTCGTGGCAGTCGATCGAGGTGTGCCGGGCCATGAAGTACATGGCCAGCTCGTACGACTCGGTCATCTGCCCGCCGCCCCCGCCCTCCAGCAGGATCAGGCCGAGCTGGTCGTCCATGCGGTTGTCGGACTCGAACTGGCCGATCTGCAGCGGCGCCCGGTCGCAGGTGGCGTCGCCGATCGCGCCGAACATGACCTGCGGGTCGGTGGCGTACCGCTTGCGCAGCAGCAGCCCGAGCAGGTCGGGCAGCTTGCTCTGCAGGATGCGGGGCACCCGCCCCATCGAGCCCGTCACGTCGAACAGGACGGAGATGGCCAGCGAGTTCGGGTGCTCGGCGGAGTCGCGGCTCTCGCGCGTGACGCCGTACGGGTCGAGGTCGGGATGGGCGGCCCGGGCGCCCTCGTCGCTGTAGGCGAACGCGCTGCGGCCGGTGGCCGCGCGGTAGTGGGCGGCCGAGCTGTAGACGTCGGTGGACCAGATTCCGCTGCCCATGGGTTTCTCCTCGGAGTCATCGGATTTCGTCCTCGCGCGCCGGTCGCAGCAGCGCGGGATGGAGCAGCCGCGCGTCGCCGGCGCGGTAGAGCTTGGCGCGCGGCCCGCCCTTGGGGCCGCCCGTCTCGGTGGTCTCGCCGGTGCCCTCGACGAACCCGGGCACCGACAGGACCTTGCGGTGGAAGTTGCCCGCGTGCAGCGGCGTGCCCCACACGGTCTCGTAGATCAGCCGCAGGTCGGAGATGGTGAACAGCTCGCCTGCGAAGGCCGTGGCCAGCGGCGTGTACTCCAGCTTCGACCGGGCCCGCTCGACCCCGTCGGCCAGGATGCGGGTGTGGTCGAAGGCCAGCGGCGGCACGTCGTCCACCGGGTGCCAGACGGCCGCGGCCGCGTCCGTGCCGGCCTGCGGGTCGGGCAGGTCGGGGGCGAAGGCAAGGTACGAGATCGACACCACGCGCATCCGCGGATCCCGGCCCGGGCTGCCGTAGCTGGCGAGCTGCTCGATGTGCGCCGGCCTGGTGGCCACGCCGGTCTCCTCGGCCAGCTCGCGCACCGCCGCCTCGGCCAGGTCCTCGTCCGGCCTGATGAACCCGCCGGGCAGCGCCCACGCGCCCGCGTACGGCTCCACGCCGCGCTCGACGATCAGGACGTGCAGCCGCCGGCCGCGGATGGTCAGCGCCACCACGTCGACCGTGACCGCGACCGGGGCGTAGAGCCGCGGGTTGTACTCGGCGAGGAAATCCTCCACAGAAGCAGTCCTTCTCAGCTTGAGTCAATCTCGATATGAGAATAACTCTGGTCGTGAAGGAATGTCGATAGGGTTTCCCCATGATTCGCCACATCGTGCTGTTCACGTGGACCGAGGACGCGACCGACGAGCAGAAGGCCACGGTGACGGCCGAGCTGCGCAAGCTGCCCGGAGTCATCCAGGAGCTGCGCTCCTACACGGTGGGCGCGGACGCCGGCATCAACCAGGGCAATTACGAATACGCGGTGGTGGCGGACTTCGACAGCGTCGACGACTACCTGGTCTACCGCGACCACCCGCAGCACCAGGCCGTGATCGCCCAGCACATCAAGCCCATCCTGGCCGCCCGCGCCGCCGTGCAGTTGAGCGTCTAGATCTCCGGCGGGTTGTTCTCCCGGTGCATCAGCCTGTCGTCAGAGGTGCGTCCCCGCTTCGGGGCCAGCACGATGCTCAACACCACGCCCACGCCACCGACGATCATGAAGATGACGCCGATGATGTCCATGTGCACGCTCTGGCCGAACACATCGGGCTCGATCGCGAATTTCAGGATGGCGCCAAGCGTGAGGAAGAAGATGCTGACTCCGACACCCATGACGGCCTCCAGGCAAATGGCGAGTACGCCCACGGTCATACCCGGCTAACGTTGATCACACCCGTGCGATCTCACGCCGGGCACGACAGGGCTCGCCGCCGTTGTACGTGATCATGTTACCCGTCTGGAACCCCGCTGACTGTGTCGTTCACGACAGAACGCCCGCACGAGGGCGGGCGTTCTGCGGTGACCGCCGCGGGGGCAGCGTCTAGAAGGCCTCTTCGGGCAGCTCCATCAGCTCCTGCCCGGTGGAGGCGAGCACGCGCCGCTCGGCGGACAGCCGGGGCAGCACGGTCTTGGCGAAGAACGAGCCGGCCGCGACCTTGCCCAGGTAGAACGGGTCCTCGCCCTCGGCCAGCCGGGCCAGCGCCACCTCGGCCTGGCGCAGCAGCAGCCAGCCGATCACCAGGTCGCCCAGCGCCAGCAGGAACCTGGTGGTGTTGAGGCCGACCTTGTAGACCTCCGCGGGCGTCTCCAGCGAGCCGAGCGCCCAGCCCGCCATGGTGTCGCCCATGGACTTGACCTCGGCGGCGGCTTCGGCGAGCAGCTTGCGCTCCTCCTTGAGCCGGCCGTTGCCCGCCTCGGACCCGGCGAACTCGCCGATCTCGCCGAGCAGCGAGCCGAGCGCCGCGCCCTGGTTGCGCAGGATCTTCCTGAAGAACAGGTCGAGGCCCTGGATCGCGGTCGTGCCCTCGTACAGGGAGTCGATCTTGGCGTCTCTGATGTACTGCTCGATCGGGTAGTCCTGCAGGTAGCCGGAGCCGCCCAGGGTCTGCAGCGAGCGGGAGAGCAGCTCGTACGACCGCTCTGAGCCGACGCCCTTGACGAGGGGCAGCAGCAGGTCGTTCATCTGCTCCGCGTGCCGGTCGTCCGGGTCGATCAGGATGGCGTCCTGGAACGTGGCCGTGTAGAGCACCAGGGCCCGCATGCCCTCCGCGTACGACTTCTGGAGCATGAGCTCGCGCCGCACGTCCGGGTGGTGGGTGATGGACACCCGCGGGGCGGTCTTGTCCGTCATCCTCGTCATGTCCGCGCCCTGCAACCGGGCCTTGGCGTACTCCAGGGCGTTCAGGTAGCCGGTGGAGAGCGTGGCGATGGCCTTGGTGCCGACCATCATGCGGGCGTGCTCGATCACCATGAACATCTGCTTGATGCCCTCGTGCACGTCGCCGACCAGCCAGCCGACCGCGGGATGCTTGTCGCCGAAGGTGAGCTCGCAGGTCGTGGAGACCTTCAGGCCCATCTTCTTCTCGACGTTGGTGACGTAGACGCCGTTGCGCTCGCCGAGCTCGCCGGTCTCCAGGTCCACGTGGTACTTCGGCACCAGGAACATCGACAGCCCCTTGGTGCCGGGGCCGTGGCCCTCGGGGCGGGCCAGCACGAGGTGGAAGATGTTCTCGGTCATGTCGTGCTCGGCGCTGGTGATGAAGCGCTTGACGCCCTCGATGTGCCAGGTCCCGTCGGGCTGCCGCACGGCCTTCGCCCGACCGGCGCCCACGTCGGAGCCGGCGTCCGGCTCGGTGAGCACCATGGTGGCGCCCCAGTTGTGCTCGATGGCCAGCTCGGCGAAGCGCTTCTGCTCCTCGTTGCCGACCTTCCACAGCGTGTAGGCGAAGTTCGGGCCCGCGCCGTACATGTAGAGCGCCGGGTTCGCGCCGAGCACCATCTCGGCCGTGGCCCAGGCCAGGGTCCGCGGGATGCCGGGGCCGCCCAGCTCGGCGGGCAGGTCCAGGTGCGCCCAGCCGCCGTCTACCAGCGCCTTGAACGACTTCTTGAAGCCCTCGGGCATCTTGACGCTGCCGGTCGCCGCGTCGAACACCGGCGGATGCCTGTCGCCCTCCTCGAAGGAGTCCGCGAGGACCTCGGTGGCCAGTCTGTTGACCTCGTCGAGAATGCTGCGGGCGACATCCTCGTCCACTTCAGAAAAGGGCCCTGTGCCGAGGATTTCGCGTCGCCCGAAGACCTCGAAGAGGTTGAATTCCAGGTCACGCACGTTGCTCTTGTAGTGGCCCATGGGTGCCGATCTCCTTGAACCGAGGTCGTGTGTACTGGTGAGTAACCTTACTCTGAAATGCTACCCACGGGTAACCCTCGCCATGCATGGCATGCTCGTCTCCATGGACGCCGAAGAACTCGCCGCCAGATGGCGAGAGCGACTGGAATCCTGGGCCATCCCCGAGGAGATCATGGCCAGGGCTCCTGTGGATCCGTGGAGCCACTCACCGGAACGGTTCGGCACCCGTACCGACCGGGCGCTGGCCGAGCCCGACGACGGGCCCACGATGACCCGCCTGTCCGAGGCGCTGCCCGACGGGGGCACGCTCCTCGACGTGGGCTCGGGCCCCGGCGCGTCGTCGCTCCCGCTGCGCGGACGCATCGGGCACCTCTACGCGGTGGACACCTCGGCTCCCATGCTGGAGGGGCTCACGCTCAGGGCGGACAAGCTCGGGGTCCCCGTCACGGCGATCGAGGGGCGCTGGCCGGACGTGGCGGACCGGGTGCCGGTGGCCGACGTGTCCATCGCCGCCCACGTGGTCTACAACGTCCCGGATCTGGCCGGCTTCCTGCGGGCTCTCGACGCCCACACGAAGGGGCGGGTCGTGCTGGAGCTGCCGCACCGCCATCCCATGAGCTGGCTGACCCCGCTGTGGGAGGAATTCCACGGCATCAGCCGGCCGGTGCGGCCCATCGCGGAGGACTGCGTGGCGCTGGCGGCGGCGCTCGGCTTCGCCGTGCACGTGGAGGAGAGGGAAGCCCCTCTGGAACGTTTCACGTCGCTGGAGGAGCTGGCGGCCAGCGCGTGCCGGCGCGCCTGCCTCGATCCGTCCAGGGCGGAGGAGGTCGCGGTGACGGTGCTGGAGCTCGGCATGTGGCCGATGCCGCGCGACCGGTGGGTCACCATCTGGTGGGACCGATGAGAAACCCGCGAAGCGGACTGCCGCTACGGCCTTGACCAGGCACGAGAGTGGGGTGGCAGGTTTCTTGCCGACAGACACCATCTTGACGTCTTTGGTGGTGTCGGGTTGGGTATCCCCATGATCGAAATCCACGCCATCACCATCGACGCCGCCGACCCGTACGAGATCGCCAGCTGGTGGAGCAAGGCCACCGGGCTGCCCTTGGGCGAGGGCGACAAGCCGGGCGACGAGGAGGTCATGCTGCGGACCGAGCGGTTCCCGTTCCTGCTGTTCATCCGCGTGCCCGAGGGCAAGAGCGGGAAGAACCGGGTCCACCTCGACGTCAACGGGACCAACGGGAGGACGCGGGACGAGGAGGTCGAGCGGCTCATCGGGCTGGGCGCGACGGTTCATGCCGACCTGCGCCAGCCCGACGGCAGCGGCTGGGTGACGATGCTCGATCCCGAGGGCAACGAGTTCTGCGTGTGCCGGAGCCAGGCCGAGCGGGAGGCGCAGGCCTGACATTCGCGGGCGGGGTCACCGGGCCGAGCGCGCCCGGCCCTGCATCGTGAGCGTCAGGATGCTGGCGATCAGGTAGACCAGCGCGCCGTGCCACAGCGCGTCCACGGCCGAGCCGAACACCCCTTCACCGTCCAGCACCAGCTGAACCGGGTAGTCCAGCACCGCCGTGATGCCCGCGGGCAGCAGCGCGGACTTCCACGGGTGCCGCAGCGACCACAGGCGGGCCTGGCGGGTCACCCGGTCGCCCTCGTCCGGCTTGGAGACCGCCCCGACCGCGGCGATCAGTGCGAACAGGCTGATGCCGAGGCCCAGCGCCCACACCAGATCGCCGCCCCCGGTGAGCAGGCCCATCCCGAAGCTGGCCGCGGTCACGGCGCCGCCACCGATGGCGGCGGCCTTCCAAGGAGCACCACGCAGGGCGGCGCCCGAAAGCGAGACCTCATCGCGTCGACTGATTTCGTTCATGTGCCAATCGTGGCTTTTGTGGCCCCCTGACGGCATCGGGGACGGACCCTGAGCTGTCCCTGACATGATTTGAGCATGGCGGGCAGTCACCCACAGCGGGAAATCAGCATTGTGCAACTCGGCGCGGGAGACGGAGAGCGGCTGCGGTCCGTCCGGCTGCGGGCGCTCCAGGACTCGCCGGACGCGTTCGGCTCCTCTTACGGCAAGGAGGCCGACTTCCCGCCAGGAAAATGGGCGGAACGGCTGCAGAACACCGGCTCTCGGTGGTGGGTGGCCGAGGAGCCCGATGGGGCCGATGTGGGCCTGGTGTGCGTGCGCCTGGAGGAGTCCCACGCCCACCTGATCTCCATGTGGGTGGCCCCGGAGGCGCGCGGGCGCGGCGTCGGCTCCCTGCTGGTGGACGAGGCGGTCGCCTGGGCGCGGACCACCGAGGCGAAGGAGGTGCGGCTCTGGGCGGTCGACCAGAACCACGCCGCCCGTACGCTCTACGCCGGCAAGGGCTTCGTCCCGACCGGCGAGGTCATGGCGCTGCCGTCCAATCCCGCCCTCATGGAGTCGCAGTACATGCTGTCGCTGATCTTCCGCCGGGCGCGCAAGGAGGACGTGCCGGCGATCGTGGCGATGCTGGCCGACGACCCGCTCGGCGCCACCCGCGAGGGCGACCCCGCCGACGAGCGCTACCTGGCGGCCTTCGACCGGATCGACGCCAACCCCTACGACGAGCTGATCGTGGCCGAGCGCGACGGGAAGGTGGTGGGGACGATGCAGCTCACGTACCTGGCCGGGCTGTCGCGGCTGGGCGCCGAGCGGTGCCTGATCGAGGCCGTCAGGGTCGGCGCCGCCGCGCGCGGCCAGGGGCTCGGCCGCGAGATGATCCACTGGGCCATCGGCAGGGCCCGGGAGCGCGGCTGCGCCATGGTGCAGCTCACGTCCGACAAGTCACGTACGGACGCGCACCGCTTCTACGGCTCGCTCGGTTTCACGGCCTCCCACGAGGGCTTCAAGCTGTCTCTTGGACAGGGGTGATCTCGACCAGGTTGTCGTGATAGCCCGGGCCCTTGCCCATGTCGGCGTCCCGCTCCGCCACGACCGCGTTCGCGTTGGCGCCGCCGGGGCTGAGCTTCGGCCAGCGCCCCTTCGGCGCGGCCACCACCCCGGCCGCCACCCGATCGCTGATCTCCACGTCGGCCAGGAACTCGCCGCCGTCGTTGTGCACCCGTACCCGCTGCCCGGCCACCAGGCCGCGCGCCGCCGCGTCGGCCGGGTTGACCAGCACCACCGGGTCCTTGGCGCGGCGCCGCAGCTCGGGGTTGTTGCCGAAGATCGTGTTGAGGAACGTGTGCGACGCGGGCGTGACCAGCGCCAAGGGGTACGCCGACCGCCCCGCCGTCCGCGTCACGTAGGAGGGGACGTACGCCTGGCCGGCCCGCGGGAAGCGCAGCCGCCCCGACGGCGTCGGGAAGCCGTCGGCGAACGGCGCGAACGGCTTGGGGTAGTTCATCCGCACCCAGCTCTCCTTGCGCAGCCGGTCGAGCGTGATGCCCTCCAGCGACGGATGCCCGCTGGACAGCAGCTGCTCGGCCAGCTCCAGGTCCGAGTCGAACAGCGCGGGCTCGGTCATCCCCATGTGCTCCGCCAGCCGCCGGAACGTCTCGGTCGTGGACAGGCACTCGCCGGGCGGCTCCACGGCGGGCTCGTTCCACAGCAGGTACATGTGCCCGTACCCGGCGTGCAGGTCGTAGTGCTCGGTCTGCATGGTCGCGGGCAGCACGATGTCGGCGTAGTCCACGGTGTCGGTCGGGAACTGCTCCATGACGACCGTGAACAGGTCCTCGCGGGCGAGCTGCCGCCTGATCGCGTTCGCGTCGGGGGTCGAGCCCACGGGGTTGGCCGCGTACACCCACAGGCATTTCACGTCGTCGAGCTGGGATGCCAGCTTGGTCATGACCAGCGTGCGGACCGGCTTGGCCAGCAGGTCGTCGCGCATGTCGACGTCGAGGTGGACATGGCCGCTGGTCGAGAACGCGACGCCGCCGCCCGGGTGCCGCCAGTCGCCGGTGACGCCGGGGATCGTGGCGATCGTGCGCATCGCGGCGCCGCCGCCCGCGTGCCGCTGGAGGCCGTGCGTGGCGCGGATGGCGGTCGGCCGGGTGCGGGCGAGCCTCATCCCCAGGCTGTGGATGGCGGCGGCCGGGATGCCGGTGATCTCGGCCACCTTCCCGACCGGGTGGCGCAGGATCTCCTGGCGGAACTCCTCCCAGCCCTCGGTGTGCCCGGCCAGGAACTCCTCGTCCTGCGCGTTCTCCGCGAGCACGACGTTGAGCAGCCCGAGCGCGAGCGCCGCGTCCGTGCCCGGCTTGATGGCCAGGTACTCGTCGGCCTGGTCGGCGGTCCTGGTGCGGATCGGGTCGATGGCGACCACGTGCGCGCCGTTCGCCCGGGCGTCCTGGATGAACTTCCACAGGTGATGGCCGGTGGTCAGCGTGTTGGTGCCCCAGAGCAGGACGAGCTTGGCGAGTGCGAAGTTCTCCGGGTCCATGCCGGCCGCGGTGCCGTTCGTGCGGTTGAGTCCGCTGCTGCCGGCCGCCGAGCAGATGTTGAGCCAGTGCTTGGAGGCGCCGAGCACGTTCCAGAAGCGCCGGCCCGCCACGCCCTCGCAGCCCTGCAGGTAGCCGAGCGTGCCGGTGCCCAGGTACGGCCAGATCGCCTCGCCGCCGTGCTGCTCGACGATGCCGCGCAGCCGTACCGAGATCTCCTCCAGCGCCTCGTCCCACGTGATCCGCTCGAACTGGCCGGAGCCCTTCGGCCCGGTGCGGCGCAGCGGGTGGAGGATGCGGTCGGCCGCCTGCGTGTGCTCCAGGTAGCGGTTGACCTTCACGCAGAGCGCGCCCCTGGTGTAGGGATGGTCGGGGTTGCCACGGAGCTTGACGGCCTTGCCATTGTCGACGGTGACGATCCAGGAGCAGGTGTCCGGGCAGTCCAGCGGACATGCCCCCAAAATTCGCAATTCGCCCGACATGCGAAATAGTTTACGTGGCAGGCTCCAGCGGAAAACGGGGGTGAACGGCTGGAGCCCCACCGTGTAATCTGCGTGCGCAGCCTGTCGGCGACCCGGTGCGACGACTGTGGGCACGTTTGAGGACACTGGAAGTTAAAGATCGCACGGTCCGGCCGGGAAGGTGCAGAATCGCTGTCAGTGGCCGAAATCAGGGAACGAGATGACACGGAGGACCTCGCGGAGGGGGATCCAGCCGTGCCTGAGTCACGCGCGGAAACCGACGTCTACGTAGTAGAGCCGCTCCTGCCCCAGCGCCTCCGCCGCCCCTCCGACCTGCTGCGCTTCATCGCCACGCTCATCGTGCTCGGCGCGGTCATCCTGCTCGCTCTGGTCGCCAAGCAGACGCTCATCGGACTCGAGCAGGACGTCAAGGAGGGCGCGGAGCTCGTACCGCTGCTCAGCCGGATCGCGGCGTTCCTCGGCGGCGCGGCCGTCCTCGTGGTGCCCGCGGCGTTCGCGGTCGAGCGGGTCTTCCACCGCGACGGGCTGCGCGTCGCCGAAGGGCTGATCGCCGCGATCATCGGCATGGCCGGCTCGTTCCTGCTCGGCCAGTGGCTCGTCGGCGGCAACCTCGACGACCTGCGCGTGCTGCTGACCGGCGACCGCGACATCGAGCCGCTGAACACGCTGCTCACCTCCGTCATCGCGTACGCCACCGCCGTCCGCATCTCCCGCCGCCCCACGTGGCGGATGCTGATGTGGACCACGGTCGCCCTGTACATCCTGGCGTTCTTCTCCGGCAGGCAGATCACCCTGCCGAGCGCCATCGTGACCGTGGTGGTCGGCATGGCCATCGGCTACGCCACCCTGTACGGCGTCGGCAGCCCCAACACCCGGCCGCCGGGCAGCGCCGTGGTGGCCGCGCTGCGCAAGCTCTCGTTCTCCGTGGTCTCCGCCCGCCGCGTCGAGGACGACTACCAGGGTAGCCGCCGCTACGCCATAGGGCTCAGGGACGGCTCCAGCCTCGACGTCACCGTGCTCGACCGCGACCGGCAGGTGGCCGGGCTGCCGTACCGGCTGTGGCGGCGCATCCGGCTCAACTCCGAGACCAGGCGCCGCGCGATCAGATCGCTCAGAGCCGAGCTGGAGCGCGAGGCGCTCATGGCGTACGCCGCCCAGGCGGCCGGCGCGAGCACCCCCCGGCTGCTCGGCACCAGCGAGATCGGCACTGAGGCCGCGCTGCTCGCCTACGAGCACCTGGAGACGCGTCCCCTCGACGAGGTGCCCGACGCGGAGATCGACGACGCCCTGCTGGCCCAGATCTGGGAGCAGGTAGAGCTGCTGCAGATCCAGCGCCTGGCGCACCGGCGGCTCACCGGCGACAGCATCCACCTCGACCGGGCCGGCCAAGTGGTGCTGACCGACGCGCGCAGCGGCGAGATCGCTGCCGGCGACCTGCTGCTCCGGCTCGACGTCGCGCAGCTGGTCACCTACCTGGCGCTGCGGGTCGGCCCCGAGCGCTCGGTCCGCGCCGCGACGGCCGTGATAGGCCCCGACGCGCTGGCCGCCGCCCTGCCACTGCTCCAGCGCATCGCGCTCACCCGTGAGACCCGGGCGGCCGTGGTCAAGAACAAGCAGCTGCTGCCCGAGATCCGCGAGCACATCGTCGCGCTCAAGCCGCAGGGCAAGGTCGAGGAGGTCCGCCTCGAACGGTTCCGGCCGCGCACGCTGATCACGATCATCGCCAGCGCGATCGCCGCGTACATCGTGCTCTCCCAGCTCAGCCAGGTGGACGTCTACAAGGTGCTCACCACGGCCAACTGGGCCTGGTCGGGGCTCGCGCTGGTCGCCTCGTTCGTCAGCTTCGTGGCGGCCGCGCTGATGCTGCGCGGGTTCGTCCCCGAGCCGCTACGGCTGTGGCGCACCGTGCTCGTGCAGTTCGCGTCCTCGTTCGTCAAGCTAGTGGCGCCCGCCGCCGTGGGCGGCATCGCGATCAACACGCGCTACCTGCAGAAACGCGGCATCTCGCCGGCGAGCGCGATGGCCAGCGTGGGCGCTTCCCAGCTCATCATGCTGGTCTTCCACATCGGGCTGCTGCTGCTGTTCGCCTACATCACCGGCTCCAGCACCGCCACCTCCTTCACGCCGTCGCGCCAGCTCGTCGGAGCGCTGCTGGCGGTGGCGCTGCTGGTCGTCGTGTTGCTCGGAGTGCCGCCGCTGCGCAGGATGCTCACCACGCGGTTGCACCAGTTGTTCTCCAACGTGCTGCCCCGGCTGCTCGACGTGCTCCAGTCGCCCCGCAAGATGGTCGAGGCGTGCGTCGGCACCCTCATGATCACCATTGCGTTCGTGGTCTGCCTCCACGCATCCGTGGCGGCGTTCGGCGGCGAGATCAGCTTCACCGCCGTCGCCGTCGTCTACCTCACGGCCAACGCGATCGGTTCGGCCGCCCCCACGCCCGGCGGCCTCGGCGCGGTCGAGGCCGCCCTCATCGTGGGTTTGATCGCGGCGGGGGTGCCCCACCCGGTGGCCACGTCGGCCGTGCTGCTGCACCGGCTGCTCACGTTCTGGCTGCCGGTGCTGCCCGGGTGGGCCTCCTTCACCTACCTCCAGCGGCACGACGCCCTGTGAGCGGAGCGAACCATTGGAGGCAGCATCGTGATCATCGGGCCGACGAAGCCGGACCGGTGATCTTGTCGATGGCCTGGAGCTCGTCCTCGGTGAAGTCCGGGCCGTCCACGCAGGCCACGTTGTCCTCCAGCTGCCGCACGCTGCTCGCGCCGATCAGCACGCTCGTCACCCTCGGGTCCCTGAGCGTCCACGACAGCGCCATCTGAGCCAGCGTCTGCCCCCGGCCCCTCGCGATCTCGTTGAGGTCGCGCGCCAGGTCCCGGTCGATCTTCTCCTCGCTCAGGAAGCGACTGGTGGCCGCCCGCGAGTCGGCCGGCACGCCGTCGAGGTAGCGGTCGGTCAGCAGGCCCTGCGCCAGCGGCGAGAACACGATGCAGCCCATCCCCGCCTCCTCCAGCGCGTCCAGCAGCCCGTCCTCGATCCACCGGTTGATCATCGAGTAGGACGGCTGGTGGATGAGCAGCGGCGTGCCCAGCTCCCGCATGATCCGCGCGGCCTGGGTGGTCTGCTCGGCCGAGTAGTTGGAGATGCCCGCGTACAGCGCCTTGCCCGAGCGCACCGCCCGGTCCAGCGCCCCCATGGTCTCCTCCAGGGGCGTCCCCGGGTCGGGGCGGTGGCTGTAGAAGATGTCGACGTAGTCCAGGCCCATGCGCTCGAGCGACTGGTCCAGGCTGGCCAGGACGTACTTGCGCGAGCCCCACTCGCCGTACGGGCCGGGCCACATGTCGTAGCCGGCCTTGGTGGAGATGATCAGCTCATCCCGGTAGCGCGCGAAGTCGTCGCGCAGGATGCGGCCGAAGTTCTTCTCCGCGGAGCCGTACGGGACGCCGTAGTTGTTGGCCAGGTCGAAGTGCGTCACCCCGAGGTCGAACGCGCGCCGCAGGATCGCGCGGGAGTTCTCGATCGGCCGGTTGTCGCCGAAGTTGTGCCACAGGCCCAGCGAGACGGCGGGCAGCTTCAGCCCGCTGCGGCCGCTGCGGTTGTACGGCTGGCGCTCATATCGCCGGTCGTCGGCCTGATACGTCATGACGTGCCCCTTTCGATGATCCAGGAGAGCGCGAACGCCTCCTCGCGCCAGGCGTCGTAGCGCCCGCTCCGCCCGCCGTGCCCGGCCCCCATCTCCGTCTTGAGCAGGAAGGGGCCGCCCCGCGCGGTCGACCGCAGCCTGGCGATCCACTTTGCCGGCTCGTGATAGAGGACGCGGGTGTCGTTCAGACTCGTGATCGCCAGGATCGGCGGGTACGGCCGGGCGTCCACGTTCTCGTACGGCGTGTAGCTCTTCATGTAGGCGTACACATCAGGGTTGTGCAGGGGGTCGCCCCACTCGTCCCATTCGATCACGGTCAAGGGGAGCGACGGGTCCAGAATGGTGTTGAGCGCGTCCACGAACGGCACCTCGGCCACCACGCCCGCGAACTCCTCCGGTGCCAGGTTCGCCACCGCGCCCATCAGCAGGCCGCCCGCCGAGCCGCCCCTGGCGATGATCCGCTCGCTCCAGCCGGTCGCCGTCAGGTGCCTGGCCGCGGCCACGAAGTCGGTGAACGTGTTGCGCTTCCTGGTCAGCTTGCCGTCCTCGTACCAGCGGCGGCCCATCTCGCCGCCGCCCCTGACGTGCGCGACGGCGAAGACGAACCCGCGGTCGAGCAGCGAGAGCCGCGCGATCGAGAAGCTCGGGTCGATGGAGGTCTCATAGCTGCCGTACCCGTACAGCACGGTCGGGGCGGGCTTGCCGGAGTCTTTCCGCTTCACGATCGACACGGGGATCTTCGTCCCGTCCTCGGCCACGGCCCACTCGCGGAACTGCTCGTAGTCGGCCGGGTCGTAGCCGCCCAGGACCGGGCGCCGCTTGAGCAGAATCAGCTCGTGCGTGTCCAGCTCGTAGTCGTACACGCTGGGCGGGGTGACCATGCTCGTGTACGCCAGCCGGAGCCGCCTCGTCGTGAACTCGGGGTTGCCGGCGGGCCCGACATCGTAGAGAGGCTCGGGAAAGTCGATCTCGTACGCGTTCTGCTCGGCCGCCTCGATCCGCTCGCGCCACGCCTCGATCGTGCGCGGGTACGGCAGGACGCGCAGGCCGGTCAGTCCGTCACGGCGGAAGTGCACCACGGCGTGGTCGGAGAACGCGTCGATCTCCAGGAGCCTGGTGTCGTCCCGGTGGGCGATCAGCGGGGTCCAGGCGCCCGGGTCGTCGAGCGGGGCCGTGGCCAGCTCGAAGTTCTCGGCGTTCTCGTTGTGCAGGATGTAGAAGAAGTCGCCCGCGTGCTCGACGCTGTACTCCACCCCGGTCGTCCTGGGCCGGACGGTCCGGAACTCGCCCGTGGGGTCGTTGGCGTCGAGGACCCGCACCTCACTGGTGATCTTGCTGCCCGCGCCCAGCACCAGATACCGCTCGCTGCGGGTCAGCCCGATGCCGACCCAGTAGCGCTCGTCGGGCTCCTCGTACACCAGGACGTCCTCCTGGGTGCCGAGGGTGTGCCGGTAGACCTGGTACGGGCGCCAGGCGTCGTCGACGCGCGTGTAGAAGAACGCCGAGCCGTCGGCCGCCCAGGCGCCCCCGTAGAAGATGTCCGCGATCTCGTCGGGCAGTAGCTCGCCCGTCTCGAGGTTCTTGAACCTCAGCGAGAACCGCTCGTCGCCCTTGTAGTCGGTGGAGTAGGCCAGCATCGTGCCGTCGGGGGTGACGGAGTTGGTGCCGACCGAGAAGAACGGGCTGTCGCCGGCGAGCTCGTTGCCGTCCAGGACCGTCTGCTCGCGGTCGAGCCGGACGCCCGGGGTGATCGCCGGGGGCGTGTCGCCGTCCGCGGGGACGCGGCAGGAGACCCCGTACTGCTTGCCCTCCTCGGTGCGGCTGAAGTACCACCACTTGCCCTTGCGGCTCGGCACCGACAGGTCGGTTTCCTGCGTGCGGCCCTTGATCTCTTGGAACACCTGCTCCTGGAGGTCGGCGAGGTGAGCGGTCTGCTGTTTGAGAAACTCGTTCTCCGCCTCCAGATAGGACTTCGTATCTGGATCTTCCTTGTTGCTCAGCCATGCGTACTCGTCGATGACGGTGTCGCCATGGTGCGTACGCTCAGTCGGGACCTTCTTCGCCACTGGCGGCGTGTAGCTGCTCACGTGGGGAGTCTATGTTCCGGCCGTGATCGTTCTGTGGCCATGGATGATGACGAACCCGTCCCGAGTGGTCGAGGGCGCTGCTAATCTTTAGAAGCCGACACGGTGCGGCGCAACCCTCCTCCTTCACTCCGGTGACATTGGCGTGTGTTGTGTCGTGGTTGTCGGCAATCCCTTCTGGCACGGCAGTCTGAAGATCGGTTCGCTAATCGGTCAAAGGCCTGGTAAGTTAGAGGGGTTGTCCCGGAAGCGGGGCGTGGCTTAATTCCCGCAGGTCGAGCAAGTCCGGTCAATTTGACAGGAACTTGAACGGCTGAAAGAATTAAGACACAACAGAGCGAAACAAAACGAAATGAACGCCTCCGTGCGAGGGTCTCGGAAGAGATTCTAGTGGGGATGTACGCGTCCGTTTCTTGAGAACTCAACAGTGTGTTAAAAGCCAGTGCATGATGCACAACCCCGTCATTGATTTGACGGATTCCTTTGGTTGACATCCATCGGTTGGTGGGTGTTGGCCAGGTGATTGATTTTCCAAGCATT
>NZ_VCJS01000093.1 GCF_005893125.1 Nonomuraea basaltis
GTATAAGAGACAGCGGCGGCAGCGTAAGAGGTGTAAAAGAGACAGGCCCCCGGCCGGTCGGCACCACCACCCTGCATCTGACCGACACCTCCCGCCCCGATCCCTGGGACCTCGACGTCGACGCCAGGGAGCTCAAGGTCACCCTGTGGTATCCGGCCAAGCAGCGCGACGGGCAGCGCTCGCCCTACATGACAGCCAAGGAAGCGGAGCTCCTCCTGAAAGGCTCCGGGATCTCGACCGCGCCGTACAACACACTGAGCAACACACGAACCAACGCCGCCAAGAACGCCGACCCCTCCGGGCGCAAGCTTCCGCTGGTGGTGCTCTCCCCCGGCTTCACCAAACCGATGAGCACGCTCACCTCCCTGGCCGAGGACCTCGCCAGCCGAGGCTACGTCGTGGCCGGGATCGACCACACCTACGAAAGCTACGCCACCACCCTGTCCGACGGGCGGGTCGCCGAATGCCTCGCCTGCGACAGCAACACCGACCCCGGCTTCGGCACCGGGCTGGTCCAGGGCCGAGCCGCCGACGTCTCCTTCGTCCTCGACCAGCTGACCTCCGAGTGGGACGGACACGACCTGATCGACCGCAAAAGGATCGCGATGGCAGGCCAGTCGATCGGCGGGGCCAGCGCCGTGGCGGCCATGGTCAAAGACCCACGCATACGCGCCGGAATCGACATGGACGGCACCACCTACGCCCGGATCCCCAAGAGCGGCCTCTCCCGGCCTTTCATGTTCCTGGGTTCGCAAGAGCATGTCCCGGGCGGCCGCGACAATTCGTGGGACCGTGACTGGAAGCTGCTGACCGGGTGGAAGCGCTGGCTCGTGCTGTCGGACGCCGAACACCAGTCCTTCACCGACATCCCGCTGGTGGCAGACGTCCTCGGCCTCGAACCTCTCCCTGGCATGCTGCCCGCGGCCCGTGGCGCAGAGCTCACCCGCACCTACGTGGCGGCCTTCCTCGACCAGCACCTGAAGTCGCAGCGGCAGCCCCTCCTGGACAAGCCATCCTCACGCTACCCCGAGGCCAAGTTCTGCCCCGCGACCTGCGCTCACTCCTGAGGCCCGGCGACGCCTGAAGCCGTCGGGGGATGCTGAAGAGGCCGGATGCCTGCCTGGCCCGGTGCACGACGGCGAGCCCGGGCCCTTGGAGAGTTGTCGCAGGCGTGGGCGACCTTGTCGTCCAGCAGGGCGTACAGCTGGGTGGTCCCGGCGGAGGCGTGGCCGAGACGGCGGCGGACGGCCTCAATGGACACCCCGGCGTCGATGAGGTCGCGGAGGTCGCGCGGAGTCAGCCATCTCACGAAACATCAGTTAGGACGACCTGATCGACGCTTTCGTCCTGTACGCCGGCGAGCACGCGTATCGCCGCCGGGACGGCGTTGCCGCCATCCCGTTGGCACTGCTCGGGCCGTAGCCAGCACCCCTGCCGCTCAGGCGGGGACGGGCTCCTGGTCAGCATCGTCAAAGGGTGGATAGCTCTCGCTGCCCATTCGATCGGCCGCATCAATGTAGTCGGCAAGAGCGTCGCGGGATTGAGCGAGCCTGTCCATCTGATCGTCCAGTCGCTGCAGCCGTGACCGCATCGCGGCCAGCAACTCGGGACACCCGAGCAGCTCCGGGGCCTCTCCGACCGCACAGGGCAGCACGTACGCGATGTCCTCAGAGGACAAACCGGCACCAAGCAGGTGCCGGATCTGCTTCACCCGCAGCACGGCGTTCTCGTCGTACTCGCGGTAACCGTTCGCGCCGCGGTCTGCCTCCAGCAGGCCTTGGGCCTCGTAGTAGCGCAACTGATGAGCGTTGACGCCCGCCCGACGACTCAGTTCCCCGATCCGCACCGAAACCTCACTTGGCCTTCACACGGGTATCAACGTTGACGATGATGCCGTGAACAACAATACCGATACACCCGTGACAGTCATCGGACTCGGACTGATGGGCCAGGCACTCGCCGGCGCGTTCCTGAAAGCCGGGCATCCCACAACCGTGTGGAACCGTACGACCTCCAAGGCCGGCCAGTTGGCGATCAGCACCGCCAGGATGTTGCGCTTCAGCTCCACCGACTGGGCGACCTTCCGGCCACCGGCATGGGTGAAGGCAGCCAGGAACTGGGTGCGGATGTCCAGCTCGATCAGCAGCGAGGCGTCGAGACGGACCGCGCCCACATCGCCCGGCAGCGCGTTCGCCAGGGTCTCCTCCAGGCACTCCAACGCCAGGTGCTCACCTGCCCTCAGCCAAAGTTCGGACAAAACGTTTTAACCCCCCAGGCCGTAGGCGGCCGGCAGTCGCGTGTCAATAGCGGCAGGTGTGCGGCTGGACTAGCACGCCATCGTCCCCCCAGCCCCACAGAGGCAGGCCGCTTCTTACGTATAAGCACGTCAGAAACGTAAACGTGCACCGGTGACAGTCCATGGCGGCCTGATCGGCGAAGCTCGCCAGAGATCGCCACCGCCTCCCACAAGCACGCACGCCGCCTGAGAGATACTCCCGTTTTCGCTGGTCCAGGCCTCGGCCAGGATGGGTATCGTTATTCATTTTTCTAATCGCACACGTCTCACACATGGGTAAATACTGTGAACCGTTGCACGAACTTCCTCTTGACGCCGGACTACGTAACGCCTACGTTAACGACAACGACGCCTTGCTTAAATCGATTTACAATCTCCGCGGAGGCGCATTGTGCGAGCCTTCCGTCACCCCCATGGCCCTGAACTGGTCGTTCTCGGCCGCTCGTCCCGCGGCCCGCCCGACCGCACAGAGTTGAGCCCGCCGGACGATGTTGTGCGTTCCCCGAACCGGCGGCTACAGCATTCACCCTCACGCCGACTCATTCGGCGACCCGAGCGCCACCCTCGTGCCCGCCCACGCCGGGTCACCCCACTGACCTTCAGCGGATAGCGACCCCTTCCGCGGCGACGGACGCCGACGACGAGGCCAGCGCCTGACGATCCCTCCCGCCCCGCCACCGGGGCGGATCGCCTGGCCACCTCGAGCCCTGGCCCCAGGTGCGACCCCAGGCACAAGCAGGCGAAGCACTACCGGCCGGCGCGGCAAGGGCCGGCCGGGAAGGGAGTGATCTGTGTCGAAATCACGTCGTCGGATCCGCATGCTCGCGGGACTGGGGGTGTCCTTAGCCCTTGTGGTCTCGCAGCCCTTCGGCGCTCCACCGGCCATCGCCGGCGCGCCATCGCCCGTCCAGGTCGTCGACCTCAATGTGGACGGCCGGAACGACGAATCTCTCGGCATCGACAATCCCACCCCCTCGCTGGGGTGGCGGATGCAAGAGACACGACAAGCCGCCGCTCATCCGTGCCGCCGGCCTCTCTCGCGGGCGGCCTGTCCCGGCGACGCGCAGACCGCCTACCAGGTCCAAGCCTCGACGAGCGAGGAGAACCTCAAGCGCGGCCGGCTGATCTGGGACTCCGGCAAGGTGAACTCCGCCGTCCAGTCCGGCGTCCGCTACGCCGGGCAGGCGCTGAGTTCGCGTCAGAAGGTCGTCTGGCACGTCCGCGTCTGGGACGCCGACAAGAAGCCATCGGACTGGAGCAAGCCCTCCTCCTTGGAGATGGGCCTGCTGCAGCAGAGTGACTGGGGCCCGGCACGCTGGATCGAGTACCCGGGCCGCACCGAAGCGCAGCCCATGCCGATCTTCGCCCGTCAGTTCGCCGTCGACCGCAGGAAGCGCGTGGCCAGTGCCCGTCTCTACCTTTCCGGCGTGGGCCTGCAGCTCCCGACGTTGAACGGCCGCAAGCTCAGCGACGAAGTGCTCGCGCCCGGCTACTCGAATTACCAGCTCTCCAGCGAGTACCGCACCTACGACATCACCGACGACCTGCGCACCGGGGCCAACACCCTCGGTGTCCGGCTCGGCAACGGCCCCGCCTACGTGCGGCGCAGCGTAACGAATCCGGCCGTCGGCCGCACGGCACCGTACTCGTGGTGGCAGAGTCAGCTGAAGGGCAGCGGCACTCTGGCCGCCGACGCCGAGGCCGGCGCGACGACCGTGAGACTCGACAATGTCGCCAACTACCACGTCGGCGGCACCGTCAACATCGACACCGGCAACGGCGGCGACAGCCTCGAATCCCGCACCATCACCGCGATCGGCACCGCAGGCGCCGACGGCACGGGGATCACCTTTACGCCGGGGCTGTCCAAGGCACACTCCTCCGGTGCGACGGTGACCGGATCGGGCAACAACATCGCGGCAAGCGACGCGAGCGCCGGCGCCGCGGTCACACCACGCATGATCGCGCGGCTGGAGATCGGCTACAGCAACGGCTCGACGGACGTCATCGTCTCCGACCGCAGCTGGCGCACCGCCCTCGGCGCCCTCGTCACCGACGCCTGGTACTCCGGCTCCGACTATGACGCACGGCGCGAGCAGGTCGGCTGGGACCTGCCGGGCTCCGATCTGTCCGCCACCGCCAGGCGGCGCGACGGCTCGGACATGTCGTGGGTGGACGCGGGGATCGCGCCGCCCCCGAACCTCGCCACCAAGCTGGTGGCCCGCACGGCCGAGCCCGTGAAGGCGGTCGAAACGTTCACGCCGGTCTCGATGACGAACCCGGCACCGGGGACCTGGGTGTTCGACCTCGGCCAGAACATCAGCGGGTGGCCGCAGCTGAACCTCAAGGGCACCGTGGCCGGCGGGGTCACCATCCGGATGGCGCCCGCCGAGTCACTCGCCCCCGACGGAACCGTCGACCAGGCCTCCCTCATGGGGGGAGGCGGCAACCGAGGGCGCGACCTGTTCAACACCTACACCACCGCCGGACTCCGCGGCGGAGAGACCTGGCACCCCGACTTCAGCTACTTCGGCATGCAATGGATCCAGGTCACCGGCCTGCCGGAGGGCTACACCCCCACGAAGGACCTGATCAAAGGCATCCGGCTGCAGGCCGCCACCCCCGTGGCCGGTGAGGTCACCACCTCCAACGCCCGCGTCAACCGCATCCACAGGATGGCCCGATACTCCTTCGCGTCGAACATGATGTCGGTGTTCACCGACTGCCCCGGCCGGGAGAAGCTGTCGTACCCGGCCGACTACACGATGCCGATGGGGGCCATCCACCGCAATTACGAGCTCGCCGCCTACCTGCGGACCACGATGCGGCACCTCGTCGAGGGACAGTCGATCGCCGACACCCCGATGCGCGGGAACGTGGCGTTGAAGACCCCGGTCTACGACTGGGGCTACAGCGGACGTTTCGGCGACGAGATCAACTGGGGCAACGCCATCATCCTGGTCCCCGCGATGCTCTACGAGCTCTACGGCGACACCGACACCATGAAGCGGTACTACGACCAGATGGTCGACTTCGCCGACTACATCCAGCGTCAGAAGGCTGGGACGGGCGAGAACGCGCACATCGTCGACGCCGCCCTCGCCGACTGGGTCGCGGCCGACCAGACCTCGGGCCGGATCACCGGCACCTGGGGCTACTACATCATGATCACGAAGCTGGCCACGATGGCCGAGCTGACGGGTCACACCGACGACGCCGCCCGCTACCAGGCGCTCGCCGGTGACATCAAGAACGCCTTCAACGCCCACTTCTACAACCAGGAGCTGCGCCGCTACACCAGCGCCGGTAACGCCGGCGCGACGCAGACGGCACAGGCGCTCGCGCTCGACGCCGGGATCGTCCCCGGCAGCGAACGCCAGGCGGTCCTCGACGCGCTCGTCGAGCTCGTGTACGCCTACCACCCCATCGGCGACGGTCCGCACTTCAGCGGGGGCACCATCGGCATGGCCCCGACGGTCCGCGCACTGGCCGACGGCGGCAGGGACGACGTCCTGTGGGACCTGCTGCAAGGCGACGACCAGCCGAGTTACGGGTTCTTCATGCAGCCCACCAGCGCCAACCCCAATGGCATGACCACGATCGGCGAACAGTGGAACCGCGGGGCCTCGAAGAACCACATGATCCTCGCGCAGATCGAGGAGTGGTTCCACACCGGGCTGGCGGGCATCCGCGAGGCCGACGGCTCCACCGCCTACCGGCGCCTCGTCATTCAGCCCAAGCCGGTCGGCGACCTCACCTCGGTGCAGGGCAGCTACGAAGCGCCGCAGGGCACCGCCCGTTCCGCATGGACCAAGGGTGACCGATGGTTCAAGCTGACGGTCGATGTCCCCGCGAACACCACCGCTGAGGTCTGGGTGCCGGCGAAGGACTTCCGTTCCACCGTGAGCCCGCATCGGGCGAAGTTCCTGCGAATGGATGGGAACTACGCCGTGTACAACGTCCCGTCCGGTTCGTTCACCTTCATAGCCGCTACTGCCCAGTGATTCACAGGATCCCGGTCTCCATACGGAGACCGGGATCCAGCATGCTCAAGATGGGACTATTGGTTAATCGACGCCCTTGCGGTCTGCGGGTGGAGCGGCGCCCTTCTGGACCGTGCGGGAACACGAGGCCGCGCTGACGGTAACCGTCTCAAGAGGACGTCATGAAATTCGTTGTTCCGTGGCGTCGTCAGGCGAGTTCGCAGGTCCAACCGGAGGCCCTCGACGCGCTCGCCCGTCAGGTAGCTCGTCCACGTGCCGTCGGGACGGCATCAGGCGGAGCTTGAGTCTCGTGAACAGCCGGGTCACCTCCACGGCCTCCTCGCCGAAGGCCCACGGCACGCGGTAGGACGATGAGCCGTGCAGCCGCGAGGGGGAGGACATGAGCCCGAAGGCGACCCAGCGCTTACATGATCACCCACAACTGCGAAACACGAGGGACCGTGGGCGATCATTAAGCACAAATCCACGATATTTCAACCTCTTGATCACTTCCGGCTTCTGTGTTCATGGTGGGGTACGCACCATGATCGACAGGAGCTCGCGCATGAACAGGTACAGCCGTCGAGGATTCCTCACAGCGACGCTGGTGGCGGGCTCGGCAGCCGCAATACCAGGCTGGATCGGGACGGGAACGGCGGCTGCCGCGAGCACCCCGTTCACCCTTGGGGTGGCGTCGGGCGATCCGGCGCCCGACGGGGTCGTGTTGTGGACCAGGCTGGCTCCTGAGCCGCTCGCCCTGGACGGCCGCGGCGGTATGCCGGAGCAGGCCGTAAAGGTACAGTGGCAGGTCGCCGCTGATGACCGGTTCCGGCGTGTCGTTCGCGAGGGGATCAGCCTGGCCAGACCGGAGCGTGGGCACAGCGTGCACGTTGAGCTGCACGGCCTGCGTCCCGGCAGGGAGTACTTCTATCGGTTCCGCGCGGGCGGCGAGATCAGCCCGGTCGGCCGGACCAAGACCACGCCCGCGCCGGGGGCGGACATGAGCGCCCTGGCGTTCGCCTTCGTCTCCTGTCAGTGCTGGTATGAGGGCTTCTACACCGCCTACCGGCACCTGGCCCAGGAGGACCTGGACGTGGTCCTCCACCTCGGCGACTACATCTACGAGTACGGCGTGGGCGCCACCGGCGGGGTGCGCGGGCTCAGCCTGCCCGAGCAGTACCTGAAGGAGACCTTCACCCTCACGGAGTACCGCAACCGGCACGCCCTCTACCGGACCGACCCCGACCTGCAGGCCGCGCACGCGGCGTTCCCCTGGATGGTGACGGTCGACGACCACGACGTGGAGAACAACTGGGCCAAGGACATCTCCCAGATCGACACCGAGCCCGACCAGGACCCGCAGGTCTTCCTGCAACGGCGGGCCGCCGCGTTCCAGGCGTACTACGAGCACCTGCCGCTGCGCCGCGCCTCCATGCCTGGAGGGCCTGACATGCGGCTCTATCGGCGCGCGTCCTTCGGCAGGCTGGCGACCTTCAACGTGCTCGACACCCGCCAGTATCGCGACGACCAGCCGTGCGGCGACGGATTGGACGTCGGATGCGCGGACCGGCTGGACCCGAACCGGACGATGCTGGGCGCCAGGCAGGAGGAGTGGCTGCTCGGCGGCCTCGCGCGCTCGCGTACGACGTGGAACGTGCTGGCGCAGCAACTGCTCATGGCGCCGCTCGACCACGACGCCAGTCCCGACGTGCAGGCCTTCGGCATGGATCTGTGGGACGGCTACGCCTCCGCCCGCGCCCGGCTGCTGTCGGGGATGGTGGAGCACAACGTGCGCAATCCGGTGGTGCTGTCCGGTGACATCCACCGCAGCCTGGCGGCTGAGCTCAAGCCCGACTTCGACGACCCGAACTCTCCGGTCATGGGCGTGGAGTTCGCCGGGACCTCGATCGCCTCCGGCAAGGACGGCGCCGACCAGGACGGGCTCGGGCAGACGTTCCTCGCCGCCAATCCGCACCTGAAGTTCCACAACGTTCAGCGTGGCTACGTGCGCGCCACGGCGACTCCGGAGACGTTGACCGTCGACTACCGGATCGTGCCCTACGTTACGCGGCCTGGAGCGCCCATCTCGACTCGTGCGTCGTTCGCGGTGGAGGCGGGCAACCCCGGCCTGCACCAGACAGCGGACAACCCGCCGATCGGCGTTCTGAGCATTCCGGACGTGGCCGGCGAGCTGGACCATCTCGCCGAGCAACCGCAACGCTGACCACGTCGGGCAGGCGGGCGGGACGGCTTGCTTCCGCGGCCGCTCACCTGCCCGCGCGACGCTTACTCCAGGTCACCCGCCGACCGTCAGCGCTGATACCGCGCCATCTGCTGCAGGTGCGTCGCTCCGGCGTAGGATTCTGGTTTGACCGGTCAAACCAGAGGAGAATGGATCATGCCCGTACTAGAGGGACGCTCCGCGTTGATCACCGGTGGCGCAGGAGACATCGGTGCCGCGATGGCCGCCGAGCTGACTCGCAGGGGAGCTCGCGTTACGCTCCTGGACGTGAAGTCGCCTGCCGAGGCCCGCCCGTGGATCGCCACCGCATCCGCGCACGGCAAGGTGGGCTATGTGCAGGCCGACGTGCGCGATCGGCCGTCCCTGGACGCCGCTGTCGACGAGGTCGGGCATCTCGATATCGCAATCGCCAACGCCGGCGTCGTCAAATCCGCCCCGTTCCTGGAAATCTCTGTCGAGCATTGGGAACAACAGCTGGCGATCAATCTCACCGGCTGCTTCCACACGGCCCAGGCGTCCGCACGGCGCATGGTGGCCCAAGGATCTGGCGGGCGCATCGTGCTGACGGGATCCTGGGTCGGCACGGTGCCGTGGCCGGAGATCGCGGCCTACAGCGCGTCGAAGGCCGGCGTGGCGATGCTCGCCCGGTCGATGGCCAAGGAGCTGGCACCGCACGGCATCCTCGTCAACGCCCTCGCGCCGGGAATCGTGGCCGCGGGCCTGGCCAAGTGGCAGTTCGACAACGAGCCCGCCTACGCCGCGCGGGCCGCCCAGGCCATTCCGCTGGGAGTTCCGCAATCCGCCGAGCAGGTGGCCAGGGTGGCCGCGTTCCTGTGCTCACCCGACGCCGACTACATCACCGGCACGACCCTGCTGGCCGACGGCGGCTGCTCGCTGTTCAACCAGGACTGACCAGGAGTTGAAGATCAATTTGAAAACAGACCCTAGCGCTGACGGGAGTTGGGCTCCAGTCGCAGCAGGTCGTCGTCAGGGCCGTCGAGCGCGGTCAGCACCGATTCGATGATGCCGTCGAGTGACACACCCGGCCCCATTAGCCGGGTGAGCTCGCGGCGGGCGAGCGTGTCGAGCCCCTGGTCAAGGTCTTCGCCGTAGTGGTAGTGCGCCACTGACAGGTGGCCCTCCATGGCGCGGCGAGCCCGTTCGGTGTCGCGGTCGGCGATCGCCGCGAGGATGTCGTCGTGGTACGGGGCGCCCTCTCGGACGATCGTGGGATCGGCGAGGCTGCGCAGCATGTATTCGAAGGTGAGCCCAGCGATCGACAGGAACATCACCTCCAGCACGGAGTTGCGGGCGGCCCGCGCGATGAGGATGTGGAAGGCGATGTCGGCGCGGGCCTTCTCTACGACGTTGCCGGCCATCTCGAAGGCGCTCAGCATCTTGCGCAGCGCGGTCAGATCGTCCTCGGTCGCGTTTCGCGCGGCCAGCACGGCGGCGTGGGTCTCCAGCATGATCCGCGCGTCGGTCACCTCGCGCGGGGTGGCGTTGCGCCGGCGGTAATAGGCCTCCAGCGGGCGGATGCTGTCGACGCTGCTCGGCTCGCGGACGAACGTGCCGCGCCCGGGAATGACCCGGACCAGCCCACGCTCCTGCAGTTCCTTGATGACTTCACGGACGGAGGGGCGGCTGAGCCCGAAACGCTGGGCAAGCAGCCGCTCGGAGGGAAGCCGGCTGCCCGGGCTGATCTTCCCGGTGAGCAAGGCGTCCTCGAGATAGGTGGACAGCATGTCACGCGGAACGGCGTCAATCGTCACCGGTGATCCTCCCGACAGCACCCCGCGCGGTCAGACCGGATGCTATTTCCCGCCCCCGCCGGAGGCAAACGTCCCTGATCATGATAGCCGACGGTATGTCATGCGGACGGTGACGTCGTCGACCGTGGCCAGCGGGATCCGCCCGTCGGCGGGCGGCACCGCGCGGCCGTCGACGGTGATCTCGGTGGGTCGCTCCGCGGCCCCCTCGGGAAGGGGCAGGCTCAGGGAGAGCCGGTCCGGGGCCGGGTGAGCGTCGCCCTGGCGGGTGTAGCGGACGGTGACCGTGACCACGTCCGTGTGCTCGGTCGTGACGTGCAGGCTGACCGGCCCGAAGCGGGTGGTGCTGCGCTCCAGCTCGATGGTCTGACCGGCCCTGAACCACCCAGCCGGTGCGGCGGGCAGCAGTTCGAGTGTGTCGTCCCGCTCGAACAGCAGCAGATGCCTGACCAGCCGCACGAATTCGGCCGAGGCCCAGTTGTGCGGCATGTCGCCCCACAGCTGCCCGTTGCCGGTGGCGGTCAGCGACTGCTCCTCCCGCCATACGCGGGTGGGCGCGGCATGGTTGGCGAAGGCGTAGAGGTAGTCGACCGCCTTGTCGGCACGGCCGGCGTAGAGCCACGCGTGCGCGGCGAACGAGGCGGCGTAGGGCCAGACGGCGCGGTAGGGCAGCCAGCCGGTCTCGGCAGGAATCCCCTGCTCGTCATCGAGCACGTCGAACAGCGTCAGCAGGTCGGTGACCACGTGGTCGCCGGGCTCGAACACCTCGCCCGGCCAGATGGCCTGGCACAGCGCCCACGTGGCGCTGCCGGGCCGGATCCGATGCCATGCGGCCACGTCGGCCTCGACGGGACCAGCGTGGTAGTGATGCGATCCGCTCTCCGGATGGATCATGGGCAGGTACGCGAGTCCTTCCTCGCGGTGCCGGCGGGCCGCCGTGTCGAAGTTGGCGCGCAGCTGGAGGTACTGCGCGTGAATCGCGTTGCGATCGGATGCGCGGCCGAGCATCGTCGCTCCCCTGACCGCGGCGCGCAGCCCCGCGAGCGTCCACAGCGTGGTGGTGTACTCCGCCCGTACGCCTGCCACTCCTCCGTCGGCGAACGCCGGCGGCATCAGGCCGTGCAGCGGGTGGCCGGCGGGCAACGCGTCGGCCTGGCGGCGCAGGTCGGCGATGTGGTCGATGGCGCGCAGCACCACCGGCCAGTGCGAGCTGAGCGCGCCACGCGGGTCGGCGCTGAGCTCCGACTGCCGCACCAGCGTGGCGATCGCGATCGCGGTCTCCTTGATGTGCGGTGCCATCTCCAACCCGGTGATGGAGCCGTCGGGTCTGGCCCGGCGCAGGAGTACCCGCACACCGGCGTCGGCGTCGGCGGCAAAGCCGAGGTAGCGGGCCGCCTCCAGGATGAAATGGCCATCGACGATCCACAAGCCGCGGTAGACCGTAGCGCCGACCTGCGGCACCGGCAGCCCGTCGCGGATCTCCCGCGCCTGCAGCAGGTTGCGCACGCAGGCCACCAGCAGGTCCTGCACGGCCGGGTCGGGCACGGTGATCGGCAGCCGTAGCGCTGGAAGCTCGTCCCAGAAGGCGCGGGCACGGGTCAGGGCGGCCTCGGCCCAGGCCAGGTCCGCGATGGCGGGCGTTTTGGCCACGGCCGGCTGCGGCAGGACCAGTGCCCCGCCGGTACGCCCGCCTGGTCGCAGGATCTCGGGGGTGACGTCAAGGCCGGTGGCCGGGCGGAATCCGGTCGGGTGGGCGAGATGGAGCCGTTGCGGCCGGTGGACCAGGGCGACAGGGCCGAGCGGCGTGCCGTCTTGTTCGGCGGTGTCGTCCATCCAGATCGGCTGGGCGGGAGCCTGCTCGGGCGCCACCGAGTAGGCGACGTGGAACGGTGTCGTGCCACCCGTCAGCACCGCGTCGCGGTCGTGGTGGTCGATGTGCAGTCCGGTGAGCACCTCGCCGTCGTCGCCGATGTGCGTCAGCTCCCACATCACGACATCGGCGCGGAAGCCGTCGTGCTCGTGGGCGAAGGCGGTCAGCGTGAGCTCCAGCCGGGGGTAGCGCATGGTGGTGACCACGATGGGGCGTGCGGCGGACTCGGTGCACTGGGTCACCGACACGGGCCGGTCGGCGGTCTGGGCGGAGAACTCCACGACGGTGGCGAAGTGCCAGGCCGCGAGGTGCGTCTGTGTGAAGCCGTAGAGCAGGGCGCCGTCCTCGCGGACCAGGGTCTTGTGCGGGTCGTCGGGCAGGCAGATCGCTGTCCAGCGCGAGGGGGGCGCGAACCGGAAGTCGATGGCGTGGGACACGTACGGAGCCTTCCTTCTACCTCGAAAGGGTCAGCCCTTGACGGCGCCCTGCAGCATGCCGCGGATCACATGGCGTTGCAGGAAAAGGTAGACGACGACGACGGGGACGGTGACGATGAGGGCCCCGGCTGACAGTCCGGCGACGTCGGTGGTGCGCTGGCCGACGAACAGGCCGAGGCCGGCGGGCGCGGTGCGGACGGCCGGATCCTGCAGCAGCACCAGCGACAGCAGGAACTCGTTCCAGGTCCAGACGAAGAACAGGACCATGAGCGTGGTGACGGCGGGCCGGGCGACAGGCAGCAAGATACGGAACAGGACGGTGAAGGAGTTGGCGCCGTCCATGCGGGCCGCCTCGATCAGCGCGCGGGGCGTGGAAAGGAAGAAGGCCCGCATCCAGAACGTGCCGAACGACACCGACAACCCGATCTCGGGCAGCATCAGGCCCAGGTAGTTGTCGGTGAGACCGAACTGGCGCAGGTCGTAGTAGAGCGGCACGACGGTGGCCTCGTACGGCATGACGATGCCGATCAGCATCACGTAGAAAAGCGGGGTGCTGCCGCGGAACCGCATGGTGCCGAAGGCGTACCCGGTCATGATCGACAGCACCGTCGCGACCGGGACCACCACCACCGCGACGATCACGCTCGAGGTGATGAGGTCGCCGAAGGAGCCGGTGGTCCACGCCCGCGCGAAGTTGCCCCACTGCGGATCGTCTGGCCAGCTCAGGCCGGTGACCGGCGCCCCCTGGGGCTGCAGGGCGACCGAGAGGATGCTGAACAGGGGGAGCAATACGGCAAGGGCGAACAGGCACAGGAAGGTGTAGGCGCCGAGCCGTTCGAAACGGGCGTTCACAGCTTCTCCCGCAGCAACCGGGTGATCAACAGGACCACGGTGAAGATGAGCACGGTGAGCATCACGGCGACCGCGCAGGCTTCGCCCACGGCCCCCTGGCGGAAGGCCAGCTTGTAGATCTCGAAACCGGGGACGTTGGTGGCGTTGCCCGGGCCGCCACCGGTGGTGACGTAGACCAGGTCGAAGGAGCGCAGCGCGGCGATCGTGGTGAGCGTGAGCCCCACGGCCATCTCCTGCTTGAGTCCTGGCAAGGTCACCGCGAAGAACTCCCTGACCGGACCGGCTCCGTCCACGCGGGCCGCCTCGTACAGACTGGCGTCAATCTTGCTGATGCCGGCCAGGAACAACACCATGCACAGCCCGGACATCACCCAGGTGCCGACCAGCCCGAGCGCGGGCAGCGCCCAGGTGAAGTCACCCAGCCAGGCGCGGGCCAGCCCGTCCAGGCCGACCGCGGACAGCAGCTGGTTGATGGTCCCCTCGTCGGCGTACATCCACCGCCACGCGATGCCGACCACCACCGCGGTCGCCACCTGGGGCAGGAAGATCACGGTGCGGAAGAAGCCCAGCCCGCGCAGCCGGAACCGCGACAGTACCGAGGCCAGCACCAGTCCCAGGCCGACGGGCAGCGCGGCGAAGAAGAACAGAAACACCATCGAGTGACTGAAAGCGGTGCGGACGTCGGGATCGGCCAGCTGCTCGGTGTAGTTGTCCAGCCCGGTCCAGGTGCCGAGGGTGATGCCGTCCCAGTCGTACAGCGACAGCCAGGCGGTGTGCCCCAGCGGCCCCAGAACGAACAGCGCGAAGACCAGGAAGCCGGGCAGGATGTAAAGGTAGGCGACTCTGGAGTTGGCCCTCATATCGCCCTAGCCGTTGCCGCGTTCGTCGGCCCAGTTCTCCTGGACCGTGGAGATGAGCTTGTCCGGCGTCGTCTTACCGGCGATCAGCTGCTGGACCGCGGGGAAGAGGGTGTCGCCCATCGACGGGGTCGCCCAGTCGAGGTAGAGCGCCAGCCCGTCGTCGGCGAGAACCTGCTGCCAGGTCTCCACCAAACCCTCCTGGGCACTGCCCGCCTTGGGCTTGCCCGCGTCACGCTCGGCGACGGGCAGATAACCGCCCTGGAAGAGCGTGGCCGCGTTCTCCGGCCGGGTCATGAAGTCGATGAAGTTGGCGGCGACGTCGGGGTACTTGGTCTTGGCGGAGATGCTGAACGGCGAGGTGGTCGCGCCCGTCGCGCGGACCGGGTCACCGGCCTTGACCGGCGGCATCGCGGTGAATCCTGCCTTGCCGTCCATGTTCTCGTCGATACGCGACCGGTTCCAGCTGCCGGAGACCATGAAGACGCCCTTGCCCTTGACGAACTTGCCGACGCCGTCGCTGTCGGAGGTGCCGTTGGCGGAGGAGTCGATGTAGCCGGCCTCGGCCCATTCCGCGAGGGTCTTGGTGGCCTGCTGCACACCGGGACTGTCGAAGGTGGCGCCCTTGCGGCCGTAGACCCAGTTGAGCCCGTTCTCGTGCGGCTCGTACTGAGCGATCAGGTCGGACAGCACGTGATTGCCCGGCCAGGCCTCCAGGTTGCCGAGCTGGATCGGCGTCTCGCCCGCCGCCTTGGCCTTGGCCAGCGCGTCCTGGAAGGCGGCCAGATCCTTGAAGGGGGTGGTGATGCCGAGCTTGGCGAGCTTGTCCCGGTTGTAGTAAATGCCAACCAGGTTGCCGCCCAAGGCTATGCCGTACAGCTCGCCGGCGCCGAAGGTCTTGCCGTCCTTGGAGAACCGGGCCTGGTCGAGCAGGCCCGGCTTGAACCGCTCGCTCCAGCCGTACAGCTTGGCGTACTCATCCAGCGGCCGGAGCAGGCCCGCCTGGACCAGCGGGCCCTGCATCGTCTGCGCCTGGCCGGCCTGGGCGATGTCGGGCGCCGATTCCGAGGACATCTGCAGCTTGATGTTCTTGCCGTAGTCGGCGAAGGCCGTGTAGGTCGGTTTGATCGTGATGTTGGGGTGAAGCTGCTGATACTTGGCGGCCAGCTGCTCGATCGCCTTTCCCTGGCCGCCTTCCTCGAAGTGGCTCAATGTCAACGTGACCGGCTCGGTCGGTAGCGCACTGGACACGGCCTTGCCCGCGTCGGGGGCTTCGGTGGGTGCGGCACCAGGGGCGCAGGCCGTCACGGTGGCGGCTATGAGGGCCAGGCCGGCGATCGTACGTGTCGTCAACGTCATCGCAGACTCCTTTGCGGGCTTACCGGTCAGACCACCATCTAGGTAAACAGGAGGTTTCGTCAACCATGCCGGACATCATCCAGGAGTTGCGGTCAGACCAGTCTGGCCGGTAAGAAGACATTCATGAGCATCGAAGGCATCGAGACACTCGTCGTCGAGGAACTGCCCAACCTGCTGCTGGTTCAGGTGCACCTCGATTCGGGAATCGTCGGGCTGGGTGAGACCTACTACGGGGCCGCCGCGGCCGAGGCGCACCTCCACGAGGCTCTGGCGCCCGCCCTGGTCGGGCGCGCCATGCCGCGGGACGCGGACGAGTTGCGGGCGCTGCTGACGGAGCTGGAGGGCTATGTCGGCTACCTGGGCAGCGGCGCCGAGGTCCGCGCGCTGTCGGCCATTGACCTGGCGCTGTGGGACGCGATGGGTCAGGAGGCCGGCCTGCCGCTGACCGAACTGCTCGGCGGCCGGGTCAGGAGCGACGTGCAGATCTACAACACCTGCGCGGGCCCGCACTACATGCGCAACCCCAGCGGCCAGAAGTCGGCCAACTGGGGGGTGGCCGGCGAGGGACGCTACGAGGACCTCTACGGCTTCCTCCACCACGCCGACCGGCTGGCCGAGGATCTCCTGTCCGAGGGGGTGTCGGCCATGAAGATCTGGCCCTTCGACGTCTACGCCGAACGTTCGGCGGGACGCGAGATCAGCCGGGCCGACCTCGATGCCGGACTCGGCCCCTTGCGCAAGGTGCGCGACGCCGTCGGTGATCGCATGCGCCTCCTCGTGGAACTGCACGGCTTGTGGGAGCCTTCCGTGGCGCGGGTCATTCTGGCGGCGCTCGCGGAGTTCGATCCCCTGTGGGTCGAGGACCCGATACGGCCGGATCGGTACGCCGAGCTCGGCGAACTGCGAGCGACCAGCCCGGTTCCGATCGCCGCCGGTGAGACGCTGGGTGGCCGCACGGCCGTGGCCCCTCTGCTCGATCGGCGCGGGGTGGACGTCCTCATCGCCGACCTCGGCTGGTGTGGCGGGATCAGCGAAGTCCTGGCTCTGGCCGAGCGCACGCTCGCGGCCGAAATGCCCCTCGCGCTGCACGACTGCAGCGGGCCCGTGGTGCTGGCCGCCTCGGCGCACCTGGCCGTCCATCTGCCGCACGTGTTCATCCAGGAGACCACCAGGGCCTACTACTCCAGCTGGTACCCGCAGCTTGTCACCGGCCTGCCGGACATCTCCGCTGGCCGGCTGAGCCCGGGAACGGCCCCCGGCCACGGAGTCCGGCTCCGCCCCGATCTCGACCAGAGCGCCACTGTACGCCGCCGCGTAACCGGCGCCACCCATCCCCTCCCGCTAGCCCGATAACCGGCGTTCGCCTGGCCCCTCGGAAGGCTGTCGAGGTGACGACGTTGAATCGGTGATGATCGCGTTGGCCGGAGTACCGTCCAGTGTGGTCAGCAAAGGCTCCGTCACCACGAGGCCGTCCGCTTGGTCATCTCCTGGAGCATGAACAAGCTCGACTCGCGCGCCTTGTCCTCCCAGGCGAAGACGCACGCGGTCATGATGCCGTCGAACCCGACGCGGCCGAGGGTGCCGAAGAACTCGTCCCAGTCGACCTCGCCCTGGCCGATGTTCAGGTGCTGGTGAACGCGGGCGGCCGACCCCGGCGGGTTGACGATGTAGCGCAGCCCGGACGAGGCGCGATGGTCGAAGGAGTCGGCGACGTGCAGGTGGGTGAGCAGATCGCCGGCGTACTCCATGATCTCGGTCATGTTGCCGCCCTGGTGGAAGGTGTGCGGCGCGCAGTAGAGGAACGACACGAGCGGGGAGTTGACCCCGCGCACCATGTCGACGGCGGTCTTGCCGTCCTCGACGAAGTCGTCGGGGTGCGGCTCCAGGCGCAGCTCCACTCCCTGGCGCTCGAAGACGGGCAGCAGCTCCTCCATAGACCGCCAGAACATGGCCTCGCTCCGGGACGCCTGCTCGGGACGGCCGTTGAACTCCGAGTTCATGACGTTGCAGCCGAGGTCGACCGTGATCTCGATGGCCCGCTTCCAGTAGCGCACGGCCGCCTGGCGCTCCTCCTCGTCGGGGCCGGACCAGCGATACAGCGGCAGCACCGAGGAGATCTTGACATTCGCTGCGCCGAGGGCGGCCTTGAAGGCCACGACGGTGTCCCGATCGGCCCTCGGGTGCAGGAAGAAAGGCAGGAAGTCCTCGCGCGGCGACAACTCGATGTATTCGTAGCCCAGCTCTGCGACGAGCGCGGGCAACTCGAGCAGCGGCGTGCGGCGCATCATGTACGGGTCAAGAGTGATCTTCATCGTGGTTTCCTCTCAGGCGTAGAGACCGGGCCGCTCAACGAGGCCGACCGGGACGGGCTCGCCCGTCTCGAGCGAGGCGACGGCGCTCTCCGCGACGGCGGTGGCCGCGTAGCCGTCCCACGCGCTCGGCCCGCCGACGACGCCGGCGCGCAGCCCGGTGATCCACTCCTGCAGTTCCGCCAGGTACGTCCCGCCGAACCGGACCCGCCAGTCGGCCGGCACCGCCTGGACCCGCCGCCCGCCGGTGACCAGCACGTTGGCGCTCGGGTTCTCCAGCGCCACGACGCCCGTTGAGCCCACGACCTCGCAGCGCACGTCGTAGCCGTACTGGCAGTTGACGAACACCTCGACGGTGACCACGCCGCCGCCGGCGAGCTCCAGCAGCACGATCTGCGGGTCGCGCACGTGGGCCGCGGCCAGGGGGCTCGGTTTCGTGGCGACGACGGTGGCGCGCACGATCTCCTGGCCGAACAGCCAGCGGGTGGTGTCGATCTCGTGGATGACCGAGTCGGTCATCGCCATCGCGCTGGTGAAGGAGTCGGGTACGGCCGCGTTGCGGTGCACCATGTGGGCGAGGAGCGCCTCGCCGACCGTGCCGTCGTCGATCGCGTTCTTGACGACCTGGTAGCCCGGGTCGTAGCGGCGCATGAAGCCGACCTGGATCCATCGGCGGCCGGAGGCGACCTCGGCTTCGAGGACCTTGAGGCAGTCCGCCGCCGTGGTGGCCAGCGGCTTCTCGCAGAGCACGGGCTTGCCCGCGGCGATGCAGGCCAGCACCTGCTCGGCGTGGAGGTCGCCCGGCGAGGCGATGACCACGGCGTCGACGGCGGGGTCCTCGACGACGTCGAGCGCGCTCGCGCGCGTCACGGCGCCCGCCCCGGCGGCGATCTGCTCCGCGCGGGCGGTGTCGACGTCGAACAGGGCGACGACCGTCGATCCGACGACCTGGGATGCCAGCCGTGTCACGTGGTCGGCCCCGATGTTGCCGGCCCCGATGACACCGACGTTGATGGTCACAGGGATTCCTCTCTTTCAGGGACGCAGGCCGCAGCCGTTGAAGTACTTGCGGGTGCGGGTGGCGATGGGCAGCGGAGTGTCGGTCGGGCAGGGGTAGAGGTCCTGCTCGACGATCGCGAACAGGTCGGCGTCCAGCTGGCCGAGCTCGGCCAGCAGCGGCTCCATGGCGGGGATGCCGGTGGGAGGCTCGATCATGGCGCCGCGCCGTACGGCCTCGGCGAAGCACAGGTTCTCTTCGCGGACCTGCCGGACGATCTCGGGGTTCACCTGCTTGAGATGCACGTAGCCGATCCGCTCGGGGTACGCCCGGATGATCTCGATGTTGTCCCCGCCGCAGTAGGAGATGTGGCCGGTGTCAAGGCAGAGCGAGACGACCTCGGGGTCGGTGTCCTCCAGGAACCGCAGGACGCGTTCCTGGGTGTCGACGTGGCTGTCGGCGTGGGGGTGGAAGACCAGCCGGACGCCGGACTCCTCGTGGAGGACGCCGGCCAGCTCCGACATGCCCGAAGTGAGGTCCTTCCACTGCTCGGGGGTCAGGTCCACCGGCTGGGTGAGGCTCCCGTCGAGGTCGGTGTATCCCTCGGGCAGCGAGACCAGGTATTTCGCGCCGAGCGCGGTGAGCAGCCTGGCCTCCGCGCGGCACTCCTCGATGGCCTCCTTCAGCGCCTCCCGGCCGCGGTGCAGTCCCGCGAACACCGCGCCGCCGGACAGCCGCAGCCCGCGCCGGCCGAGCTCGTCACGGAGTTGCTCGGGATCGGTGGGCAGGTAGCCGTACGGGCCGAGCTCGATCCATCGGTAGCCGGCCGCGGCCGCCTCGTCGAGAAATCGGTCCCAGGGAACCTGGTCCGGGTCGTCGGGGAACCATACGCCCCACGAGTCGGGGGCCGTGCCCAACCGGATCCGGGACAGAGGGCCGGTGTGCGACAACGTCATCTCCTATCGATGGTCAGGGACTGGCGGTGGCGCTGCAGGCCGATCTCCCCTTCGACCACGGCCGCGGTGAGCTCCTTGACGGAGGTCTGCTCGCGCGTGGTCTCGAGGATCTTGCGGCCGTGGTTCATCACGATGTGCCGGTCGCACACCTGGTACGCATGGTGCAGGTTGTGCGTGACCAGCACGGAGCTGACGCCCTCGCCCTTGAGCCGGGTGAGGTAGGCCAGCAGGGCCTCGGTGGCGCGAACGGCCAGGGCGCTCGTCGGTTCGTCGAGAATGAGCAGGCTGCGCTTGAAGTGCACGGCGCGGGCGATCGCCACCGCCTGCTGCTGGCCGCCGGACAGCGAGCTCACGAGCTGGCGAGGGCTCTTGATGCCCTCGATCGTCACGACGCTGTCGAGGATGTCCGCGGCGATGCGGTCCATCTCGCGCAGCCTCAGCAGGCCGAGCGGGCTGGTGAGCTCGCGGCCCATGAAGATGTTGCGGGTGATGGTGAGCGACGGGACCAGCGCGGAGTCCTGGAAGATCGTCTCGATGCCGAGCTTCTCGGTGTCCTGGCGGGTCGGCGCGGTCAGCTTCCTGCCTCGCCAGGCGTACTGCCCCGCGTCCGCGCGGACGACGCCCGACATGATCTTGACGAGGGTGGACTTGCCGGCGCCGTTGTCGCCGAGCAGGCCGACGACCTCGCCCTCGCGGATCTGGAAGCCTACGTCGTTCAGGCAGGTGTTCGGTCCGTAGCGCTTGGTGATGCCCGACAGCTCCAGGAGGACCTCGCCGGCGCCGTTCGAGCTCATTCGGCTTTCCCTTCGATGAGGCGGTTGAAGACGGCGGCGAAGACGATGATCACGCCGATGAAGAGATTGAGGTAGAAGCCGGGAGCTCCGGAGAGCAGCAGGATGTCCTGCAGCACGAGGATGAGCGCCGCGCCGAGCACCATGCCGAGCACGCTGCCCTTGCCGCCGCGCAGCGCCACGCCGCCGACCACGGCCGCCGCGATGGCCTGCAGCTCCATGCCGCGGCCGGTGCCGGGCTGGACGGACTGCGTCCGCACCGCGACGAGGATCGCGGCGAGCGCCACGCACAGCCCGAGGATGCCGAAGGCGATCAGCTTGATGCGCGTCGGGTTGATGGAGATCGCCCGGGCCGCGGACTCGTTCCCGCCGACGGCGAAGATGTGGTTGCCGAGCTTGTGGCGGTGCATGAGCACCCAGAAGAACACCGCGACCAGGACCAGCCACACGACCTGGCCCCGGAACGGGCCCACCTGCCCGGCGAAGACGGTCCGCAGGGTCTCGCCCCGCTGCATGCGCGCGGCGGAGGTGCCGTTGTAGAACAGCGCGGCGCCGTCCCAGAACAGCATCATGCCGAGCGTGACGATGAAAGACGGGATCTTGAACCGGGTCACGATCACGCCGTTGAGCAGCGCGATGCCGATGCCCATCGCGAAGGTCAGAATGAAGGCACCGGCCACGTTCCCGTCGGAGTACCAGTGAATGAACACCAGCGCGCAGAAGGTGTAGTTCATCCCCAGAGACAGGTCGAACTCCCCCGCGATCATCAGCACGCCCGCGCCGATCGCGAGGATCGCCAGCACCGGGATCGACTGGCTCAGGACGTTGAAATTGGCCTCTGAGAGGTAGGGGAAGCTGTCCGGCGCCAGCAGATAGGCGACGACACAACCGATCTGCACCAGCGCGAAGATGATGCCGATCTCGAGCGCGCCGCGGCCGCGCACCAGCCGCAGCCACCCGCCGAACGGCCCAGGGGCAGAGGCCTCCGGGGTGCGCTTCGCCGAAGCCGTCTGCGCCATCGGCGAATGATCCTGCATGGTGAGTGACGGAGCTCCGTCGCTGGTCGGTTTGCTCATTGCTCCTTGGCTCTCCCTGTCCGTGGCGGGACGGGACCGGTGGGGCAGGCGCGTCAGGGCCCGCCCCGCTGCCGGTCCGATCAGCGGATCGTGCCTGCCAGTTGCTCGACGACCGCGACGTTGGACTTGTCCACCAGACCGCCGCCGCCGGAGTTGATGGTCGCGGCGCTGAGTCCGAAGTCGAGGTGCATCGCCAGTTGCGCCACGGTCTGGAAGCCCTGGACGTAGGGCTGCTGGTCCGCCGCGGCGAGGATGGTCCCGCTCTTGATGCCGTCGATGACCGGCTTGGACAGGTCGAAGCCGACCACCGGGACCTTGACGCCGACGTCCGCCATCGCCGCCTCGACGTTGCGGTGCGGGGTGCCGCCCAGCGGCACGATCGCCGCGGTGTCCTTGTGGCCGAGCAGGTACTGGCTCATCTTGTCCAGCGCCCCCGCGTCGTCGATGCCGGTCGCGACCATCTCGGTCTTCGCGCCGATGGCGTCGAGAGCCTTCTGGACCCCGGCGTTGCGCTGGATGGCGTACACCTGGTCGGGGAACTCGACCGGGGTGAAGACCTTGGCGCCCTGCGGCAGCTTCGCCTCGGCGATCAGGCGCTGGCCGAGCAGGAAGCCCGCCTCCTCGAAGTTCTGGCCGACGAAGCCCAGGGTGCACTTGGCGACGTCACCCTCCTGCGTGATGTTGTACGCGAGCACCGAGATGCCGGCCTTCGAAGCGGCGCAGACGTTCTCGGTGTAGCGCTTCGGGTCGTCGATCACCACGGCGACGGCGGCGGGCTTGTCGGCCACGGCGCTGCCGATCAGGTCGTTGTACTTCGACGAGTCGCCCTGGCTGGTCTGCAGGTTCAGCTCGACGTTGAACAACTCGGCCGCGTCCTTGGCGCCCTGCGAGATGGTGCCCCAGAAAGAGTCACCGGGATCCTGGGAGAGCAAGAACGTGATCTTACGGTTCTCAGCCCGGCTCCCGAGCCCGGACTGCAGCCCCGCCCCCGAAGCGGCCGCGGCGGGCTCCGTGGGCAGTGCGCTCTGACCGACGCCCGGGCCGTTCGAACAGCCGGCGAGGGCGAGCACGAGAAGGGGCGCGGCTACTAGAGCGCGCCAGTCGATGCGAATGGAGTACGGCACTGGTTCTACCTCTCCTGGGAGCGGTCACGGGCCTTTGGGATCAGGGGAGCACCGAGAGGTTCTCGGGCGGTGAGGGGCCCAGGAGGGCCCGTCGGTGCGTCGGCCGACCCGTCGGGTCAGCTTCGTTTCGACGATGTAACCTGCAGGAGAAGCCGCCTGTCAATACATTGTCTTAACAAATTTTGTCTTGACATAACGACGTACTGACCTCATAGCAATATAGCGTTCATTGGCTCGTTTACCTGGGGAAACGTGCTGGAGGGCGCGGCGCACTCCCGACCCGCCGCGCGGCGGAGTACCTACGCCGAATCCGGCCGTCCGGGGAGGGGCACCACACTCCGCTGCCCAGGAGCGGCGTCTCCTCGGATGTCGTTGTGCGACCGCGGCACACGGCCGGCGTCGGCGTCTCATGGATGCTCCATGTGTCCGTCCGGCTTCCGCATTTAGAGCGCTCTTCTAGCGCGCTCTAGTCGCTGTTACTATGAGCCGGGTCACACGGAATGTCAACAGCCTGCGACAATCTGCGCACATCGGAAAAGGGTTGATGTTGGAGCAAGGTGCGGAATCCGAGTCGTCCGTGACCAGGGCCTCGACGCGGGCCAAGCGCCCCACCATGGCGGATGTCGCGGCACGCGTGGGCGTGTCACGGGCGCTGGTGTCGCTCGTGTTCCGCAACGAGCCGGGGGCGAGCAAGGAGACGCGTGACCGGGTCTTCCGCGCCGCCGACGAGCTCGGCTACCGTCCGGACAACGCCGCCCGGCTCCTCGCCCGCAACCGCAGCATGGTCCTCGGCGTGATGATCAACATCCGCAACGCCTTCCACGCCGATCTCGTCGAGGCGATCTACGCGGAGGCCGAGCGGCTCGGCTACGAGGTCCTGCTCAGCGCGCTCGGCCCCACGCGGGACGAGCGGAAGGTCGTCGAGGCCCTGCTGGGCCACCGCTGCGAGGCGTTGATCCTGCTCGGCCCGAACGCCGAGACCCCATACCTCGCCGAGTTGGGAGCCCATACCCCCACCGTGGTCGTGGGGCGGCGCGTGCCGGCGAGCGGCGTCGACACCGTACACACCGCCGAGAACAAGGGCATGCGACAGGCCATGGATCACCTGGTGGGCCTCGGCCACCGCGCCATCGTCCACATCGACGGGGGCAACGGCCCTGGTTCCGCCGAACGCCGCCGCGCGTACCGCGCCGCCATGTGCGACCACGGGCTACAGGAAGAGATCCGAGTCCTCGCGGGAGATCACACCGAGGAATCCGGCGAGAAGGCCGGTGAGACGCTGGTCCACGACGACCGGTTGCCGACCGCCGTGCTGGCCGGCAACGACCGGTGCGCCATGGGGCTCATGCACGCACTGAGCCGCGCGGGCGTCAGCATCCCGACAGACATTTCGGTGGTCGGGTACGACGACAGCCACATTGCACACCTGTCCCACATCAACCTCACCACCGTGCGTCAAGACGCCGAGCAGATGGCTCAGCTCGCCGTGCGCTCCGCGGTGGAACGCCTGGACGACCACCGGCTGCCCTCCCGCGAGCTCATCCTCGACGCCCGCCTCGTCGTCCGAGGCACCACCGCGCCACCACGCGCATGACCGATTCGTGGCACCGATGGCGGTCAGACCTTGGCCTCGGCCCACCGCTCCACCGAGCTGCTGAGCCAGTCGGCGGCGTGTGAACCGCCCCGGGTTCGGGGCACCCCAGGGCTTCCAGGGGCCGATGCGGTCCAGGCGGCGGCGCTGCCGGCGTGCGGTAGGGACGGATGAACATGCTGTTCTCCTTGCGTGATCGGCGGTGTGGTGGGGCTGCGGGCCTGCTCAGGTCAGGGCGAGGAGGCTGACGGCGACGGCGGCGGTGCCCAGCCCGGCGAGCTGGCCGCGGTGGATGCGTTCGGCGAGCACACCGCGGGCGAGCAGGACCATGCCGGCCGGGTAGAGCGCGACGATCACGGCGACGACGGCGAGGTCGCCGCTGCGGGCGGCGAGCAGGAACAGCAGGTTCGCCACAGAGTCCATTTCAGTGTCCGCCCTGATGCAGGGACCGCCCGAAGGCCGCGTCCGCGTCGTGACAGCCGACGCCGTCGCACCACTGTGGACCGGAGAACGGGGCAGCCACGCCCGGCTCATGCTGACGACCTCAGGCCCGGCTCCTGTCGAGGTCTGGCGCTGGCAGCTGGAACCGGACGAGGAATACCCCAGCAACCCCCACCAGGCCGGAGTCGTGGAAACCGTCAGCGTCACCTCCGGCCGGATGATCCTGGTCGTCGACGGCACCGAGCACACCGTCGAAGCCGGACAGACCGCCACGTTCGACGGCGACACCCCTCACACCTACCGCGGCTCGGGCACCGAAACCTGCAACCTGATCATGACCGTCCACCTGCCGCCCAGCCCCGCTTCCACACCCTGACTCAGCGGCAGCAGTCTCGGACCCGCTGCCGCTCCAGTGTTTATCGAAAGGGGCCGGTCAGGCCTCCCGCCTTGTCGATGTACCGCTCTGCCTCGGCCGGTACCCAGCTCCCGCCGATGAACAGGTCGGAGGTCGGGATGCCGGGTGCGACAGCAGGGTCCGGATCGGTGGCTGACATAGGTCTCTCCTCCACGACGTCGGCTGCCCGCCGCGCTGACGAACAGCGCCGCGAGTATCCGACGACACACCCCCCGAACAACGCACACATCGGACACCCAACGTCGGACGACAGGAGGGCTCAGCCTTCGCGGATGCGGATTCCGGGTCGCCATCCGAGCTGCCGCGAGATCCCCAGGCCACTCGCCAGGACCGACGGCAGTGCGGCCTGGTGCTTGACCGAGCCCGCCCGGAGCACCACCGACAGCGCCGCGACGACCCGGCCGTGGCCGTCGACGATTCGCGTTGCCACCGAGTCGGCCCCCTCGGTCAGCTCGCCACGAACGGCGGCGGTTCCGGTCCGGCGGCACGCCGCGATCTCGTGGCGCAGCTCCGCCGGATCGACCACCGTCCGCGAGGTGTAGCGGCGAAGCCCTCGGTTCAGGACACTCTCGATCAGCTCCGGGCCGCCATGGCTCAGCAGCACCTTCCCTACGCCGGAGCAATGCAGCGGCAGCCGCCCACCGACGTGCGACACCAGGCCCAGAGCGTGTGGTGCCGACAACCGCTCAATGATCACTACCTCGTGTCCTTCCAGGACGGCCAGTTGCACATGCTGGTGAAGCGCGCTGTGGAGGTCCTCCATGAACGGCTGGGCCAGGCTCCGCAAGGACTCGGTCAGCGGTGCCAGCGTCCCGAGCTGCCACAACCGCAGCCCGACGGTGAATCGCCCGTCCTCCCGGCGATCGAGGGCGCCCGCCGCGACCAGTTCCATGGCCAGGCGGCGCACGGTCGGGTGCGGAATGCCGGTCATGCGCACCAGATCGGCCAGGCTCAGGTCGGGGTGGTCAGGCTGGAAGGCGAAGAGGACCTCCAGGAGGCGGGAGCTCACCGTTCTCCCCGGCTCACGCGTTCGAGGCATGCAGTGCGCGACCTCCTCGCTCATCGGGTAGCGGCACCTTAACAGGCATGTTCATTGGATGAACACGTCCATCCGCTGGAGCGATGCAGCGGGGCACCATGACGCCATCAGACGGGCCGTCCAGGCGCAAGGGGCCACGGCGGGAGCGGAGTGCGAGCAGATGGTCGACACAGGGGCGAAGAACCCGCGGATCGCGATCCTGGGAGGCGGGATCGGCGGACTCGCCGCAGGCGCCTTCCTCCGTCGCGAAGGGATCTCCGCCACCGTCTACGAACAAGCCTCAGAACTGAACGAGGTGGGTGCGGGGCTGGTGGTGGCGCCGAACGCCGCCCGGCTGCTCCGCCGGCTCGGCGTCCTCGACGACTTCCTGCACCGTGCCGTGCGACTCGAGATCGGCTGGGAGTTCCGCCGCTGGCAGGACGGCACGGTGCTGTCCGCCGAGGACCTCGCCTCGGCGTGCGAGCAGCTGTACGGCGAGCACACCTACACCGCACATCGTGCCGATCTCCTGGAGATCCTGAGATCAGCCGTCCCCGACAGCAGCGTTCGCCTCGGCAAGCGGTGCGTCGATCTCACCACCCGCGCTGACGGCAGGCCGGTGCTGCGCTTCGCCGACGGCGAGATCGTCGAGCCCGACGTCGTGATCGGAGCGGACGGGATCCACTCCGTCGTACGGAGCACGATCGCGGAATCCGCCCCGGCCGTCTACTCCGGCATCTGCGCCTTCCGCGCCCTCGTGCCGTCCGAGCATGCCCCGGCCTTTTCCCGGCGCAACGCCCAGACGCTCTGGCTCGGGCCCGGCCACCATCTGGTGCACTACCCCGTCTCGGCCGGCCGGTTCGTGAACCTCGTCGCCTTCGCTCCCGCGGGGGACGATGCCGTCGAGTCCTGGACCGCGACCGCGACGGTGGAGGAGTTCCTGGCCGAATTCGAAGGCTGGGATCCGAGGCTGACCGGGCTCATCCGGGCAGGTGGGGCACCTGGACGGTGGGCCCTCCTGGACCGGGCGCCGCTGCGGCGATGGAGCAAGGGCCCGGTGACCCTCCTCGGCGACGCGGCCCACCCGATGTTTCCCTTCTTCGCGCAAGGGGCGGCCCAGGCCATCGAGGACGCCGCCGTGCTCGCCCGCTGCCTCGCCGACGACCTGGGCGATCCGGCCCGGGCTCTGCGGCGCTACGAGACGCTGCGGATCCCCCGGACCAGCCGGTTGCAGGAAGTCAGCCACGCCCGGGCGCTCATCAACCACCTGCCCGACGGGCCAGAACAGCAGGCCCGCGACAAGTCCTTCGCCGCCGCGGACCCCTTGGTGGCGAACGGCTGGATTTACGCCTACGACCCCGACGACGCACTGAAAGAGACCGCCGACACGCGATGACTGCTCTCAACTTCTCCCATGGCCGCGCTCCCCCGGGCGGTCTTACGGTGGCGCACTGGCACCACGAGATCGCCATGCACGTGGCGGTGCCGGCCGGCCGGCACGCCTACCCCCGACGGCCGCGGCATCGACGGCACCTGGTCGAAGGTCCGATTCGACATCGTGCTCGCGCCCGCCGGCACCTGATCATCAGCGCGGCGGCGACGGGCGCTGCTCCTGTCCAGTCGGTCGGCAAGCTGGCGGAACGCGCCCGGCCTGAGCCGTAGGAGGGATGTGGAGGCCCTACCAAAAGGCCTCGCGCGGAAGTCCCGGGATGACCGAGAGGAAGAACTGGCGGATCGCGGACTCGACCTTCACGGAGTCGCGGTCGAAGAGCCACTGCGCCTGCAGGCCGTTGATGAGGGAGATGGTCATGGTGGCCAGGGTCTCGGGGTCGATCGATGGGCGGAGCTCGTTGCGTTCGGCGAGGGCGACGAACGTGTCGGCGTAGAAGCGGCGGAGGTTGCAGTAGCGGTCGGCGTAGTAGGCGTGCGCGGGGTGGTTCGGAGAGGTCGCCTCGCCTGAGACGACGCAGTGCAGCTCCATGAGTCCTGGCTGGAGTTCGTTGTCGACGATGACGGCGATCATGCCGTTGAGGGTGTCGATGGGGTCGGCTGCGGGGTCCAGCACCTTGGCCGATTGCAGGAACTCGGTGCCGCGTTCGTCGCGCAGCTCCAGCACCCCGAGGAGCAGGTCTTCCTTGCGCGGGAAATGGTGCAGCAGACCGGTGTGGCTGATGCCCGCGCGCTTGGCGATGTCCTTCATGGTGGCGCCGTAGAAGCCGGTCTCGCCGAACGCGTCCACGCAGGCCTCGAGGACGCGCCGCCGCACCGCCGCCGTCTTCGCGTACGGGCCGCGGTTGCCGGTTGCGGTCATGGACGCCCCTCCAAATTAGTAGCGCGTTTCGGTTTTCATGCTAGCGTGTCGCCAGCGTCACAAACCATGGTCTCGAGCAAGGAACTCAACCATGCCCCAGCTCCCCGCCGGTTTCCTCTGGGGTGCGGCTACCGCGCCGCACCAGGTGGAAGGCAACAACGTCAACAGCGACTGGTGGACTCTCGAGCAGCAGATGCCCGGCATGCAGCGCAGCGGCGACGCGGTCGACAGCTACCATCGCTACGCCGAGGACATGCGTCTGCTGGCCGAGGCCGGGCTCAACTCCTACCGCTTCGGCATCGAGTGGGCCCGCATCGAGCCGGTTCCCGGGGAATTCTCCAGGGCCGAGCTCGCCCACTACCGCAGGATGATCGACACGGCTCTGGATTTGGGCCTCACCCCGGTCGTCACCCTGCACCACTTCACGAACCCGCGATGGTTCGCCGAGGTCGGCGGGTGGCTGGGCGACCAGGCGATCGAGCGCTTCCAGACCTACGTCCGGGAGGCCGCGAGCATTCTCGACGGTGTCGAGTGGGTGTGCACGATCAACGAGCCGAACATGCTCGCCCTCATGTTGGGGATGGCCCGGGATGCGCAGACCGATCGGACGACCAAGGACTGGATGAGCCCCACTGTGGAAGGCGCCGCACGGCCGGTGCTGCCCGACCCCGACCCGAAGATCGGCGCGCGGCTGGCCGAGGCGCACGACGCGGCCCGCGCGGTGCTGAAGCAGCACACCGGGGCGGCCGTCGGCTGGACGGTGGCCTGCCAGGCGCTCACCGCGACGCCTGGCAACGAGGACAAGCTCCGCGAGGTGCGCTACGTCCGGGAGGACCTCTATCTGGAGGCGGCCCGCGGTGACGGCTTCATCGGCGTGCAGTCGTACTCCAGCCAGGCCGTCGACGAGAACGGCGTCGTCCCGCACCCGCAGCACCCCGACAACACCATGACCGGCAACGCCTACCGGCCCGACGCGCTCGGCATCGCCGTCCGGCACACCTGGGAGACGACCGGCGGCACGCCGATCCTCATCACCGAGAACGGCATCGCCACCCCTGACGACTCGCGGCGGATCGCCTACACCTCCGAGGCCCTCACCCACCTGTTCGCCGCGATGGACGACGGCATCGACGTCCGGGGCTACCTCCATTGGACCGCGCTGGACAACTTCGAGTGGGGCCACTGGGAGCCGACCTTCGGTCTCATCGCCGTCGATCGCACGACGTTCGAGCGCCACCCGAAGCCGAGCCTGGCCTGGCTGGGCGAGGTCGCCCGCCGAGGAAAGCTCTGACATGGGAGGCCACCCGACAGGAGCGGCTCGATGGTGAAACCCCGATCCACCCCCACCCGTGAGCTGGTGAATCTCGACGGGCTCTGGCGGTTCTCCGTCGCGGGGACGCAGCCGTGGACCGGGCCGCTGGACACCACGCTGGAGGCAGCGGTCCCGGCCAGCTACAACGACTTGTTCACCGACAGCGCGATCCGCGACCACGTGGGCTGGGTCTGGTACCAGCGCCAGGTGCGGGTGCCGCGCGGCTGGGCCGGCGAGCGCGTCGTCCTGCGTGTCGACGCCGCCACCCACCAGGGCCAGGTCTACGTCGACGACGTACTGGTGGCCGAGCACGTGGGCGGCTACACGCCCTTCGAAGCCGACATCACCGAGCACGTGCGCGCCGGGCAGGAGTTCCGCCTCACCATCGGCGTCAACAACGAACTGACCGACACGACGATCCCGCCCGGCACGATCACCGTCACCGCCGACGGGCGGCGCCGGCAGACGTACCTGCACGACTTCTACAACTACGCCGGTCTGGCCCGCTCGGTGTGGCTCTGCAGCCGTCCCGCCGTCCACGTCGAGGACATCACGATCGTGACCGGCCTCGACGAAACGATCGGCACGGTCGAGTACTCCATCCGGACCAGCGCGCCCGCACCGGTCCGGGTGCGAGCGCTCGACGCCGCCGGCGCGGAGGTCGCGGCGGCGGACGGGGCCAACGGCATCCTGCGGATCGACGAGGTGGCCCTGTGGCGACCGGGCGCCGCCTACCTCTACGACCTCCTTGTCGAAGTCCTCGATGGCGACCAGGTCATCGACAGCTACACCGAGCCGTTCGGCGTACGGACCGTGGAGGTACGCGGCACGCAGTTCCTCATCAACGGCGAGCCGTTCTACTTCACCGGGTTCGGCAAGCACGAGGACACGCCGGTGCGCGGCAAGGGCCATGACAACGCCTACCTCGTCCACGACTTCCAGCTCATGGATTGGATCGGCGCCAACTCCTTCCGCACCTCGCACTACCCCTACGCCGAAGAAGTGATGGACTTCGCCGACCGGCACGGCATCGTCGTCATCGACGAGACCGCCGCCGTCGGCCTCAATCTCGCCGTCGCCGCCGGGCTCACCGGCGCTCCGCCCCGGCCCACATTCTCACCGGAGACCTTCGGGGAGGCCACCCGTGAGGCACACGCCCAGGCGATCCGCGAGCTGATCGCCCGCGACAAGAACCACCCGAGCGTCGTCATGTGGTGCATCGCCAACGAGCCGGCCTCCAACGAGGACGGCGCGCGCGAGTACTTCGAGCCGCTGGTGGAGCTCACCCGCAAGCTCGATCCCACCCGCCCGGTCAGCTACGCGGCCGTGATCTTCGCCACGCACGAGAACGACCGCCTCGCCGACCTCTTCGACGTCTTGTGCATCAACCGCTACTACGGCTGGTACATCGCCACCGGCGACCTCGCCACGGCTGAGACCTACCTGGAGCACGACCTGCGCGGCTGGGCGGAGAAGTTCGGCAAGCCGATCATGATGAGCGAGTACGGCGCCGACACCATGCCCGGACTGCACTCGGTCTGGGACACGCCGTGGACCGAGGAGTACCAGCAGGCCTATCTCGAGATGCACCACCGCGTCTTCGGCCGGATCGAGGCGTTCATCGGCGAGCACGTGTGGAACTTCGCCGACTTCCAGACCTCCCACGGCATCCACCGGGTCGACGGCAACAAGAAGGGCGTCTTCACCCGCGATCGCAGACCCAAGGCCGCCGCTCACGCGCTGCGGGCACGCTGGAGGCCGCTCGCCGGCCGCAAACCGTCCAGCACGCAGTAGGCAAGCGCCCCGACGTGGACGTGCCCTCCGCGCGCCGGGCCGGAACACGCCGGACGGTGCGCGGGAAACCCCATGGTGCTCAGCGACGCAGACGCGGCAAAACCCCCGCCGAGTGTGATCTCGCACTCGGCGGGTTTCTTGACGAGTCGCCTCGGGGAGCCGGCCACAGCTCTCGCGTGGACAGCCGACGTCTGCTCAGGCGGTGTCGCCGCCGTCGGCGAGCAAGGTGCTGCCGGTCATGAAGGCGGACAGGTCCGACGCGCAGAACAGGACGACGCGCGCGATGTCGTCAGGAACACCGACCCGGCCGATCGGGCTGTTCAGCATGAGGTCGGTCGGCGGGACGTCGGCGGTCATCACGGCCGCGGCCATCATCATGTTGCCTTCCGTGGGGACATAGCTCGGTGCCACTCCGAGCACGCGGATGCCCAGTGGAGCGAGCTCGAGGGCCAGCTCGCACGTGAGACCGCGAGCGGCGTGCTTGGAGCCGACGTAGGCGGCCAGGCCCGGCGCGGTGCCGCGGAAACCGGCCGTCGAGACGATGTTCACGATGACACCGCCCGTGCCCGCCGCCGACATCCGCCGTGCCGCCTCCCGCGCACCGACGAAGACGCCGCGCGCGTTCACGGCGAACACCGTGTCCCACGTCTCCTCGGTCATCTCCAGCAGCGGGACGCTCGGGAAGATGCCGGCGTTGTTCACCCAGATGTCCAGGCCACCGAGCTCGGCGACCGCGCGGTCGGCCGCCGTGGCCACGGCGGCCGCGTCCGTGACGTCCATGGCGGCGCCGATCGCGCGTGCCCCATGGCGTTCCGCGAGCTGCTTGGCGGCGGTCACGGCGAGCTCTTCATCAATGTCGCCGATCAGCAGGTCGGCTCCTGCCTCGGCCAAGCGGAGCGCGATCGCCTTGCCCAGTCCGCGGCCGCCTCCGGTCACGACCGCACGTCGCCCTTGCAAGGAAACGAGCTCGGCCAGGGATTTGCTCGACACATCGGCAGTGGACACGAATGGTCTCCTTTGGTTCTTCAGGAAATGGGGTGGCGCCGGGCGAAGCGACCGGGGCCGGTGTGGAACGTGCTGCCGTCCGGGAGCCGGACCTGCACCTCGGAGCCGCCGGGCACGTCGATGGAGATGGTCAGGTGATCGTCCTCGACGCGCCAGTCGACGGTGATCTGTCCCTGGGGGCTGTCGAAGGTGCCCGTGGCCCAGGTGATCGCTTCGTTGAGCACCGGTGCGACGACGAAGGACTCCCAACCGGCGGAGCCCGGAGCCTGCCGCAGGCCGAGGGTGTGGGTGTGCAGGAAGCGGATGACCGCGCCCTTGCTGTAGTGGTTGAGGGACGCCGTGGCGGTGCCGTCCTCTGATACGCCGTCCCAGTCCTCCCATATGGTCGTCGCCCCGCGATCGAGCATGCCGAGCCACGATGGGGACGAGCGCTGGTACAGCACCGAGTAAGCGACGTCGGGATGGCCGGAGTCGGCGAGGACGGGCAGCAGGTCCGCCGTCGAGAGGAAGCCCGTGCCGAGGTGGCCGTCGGCCGCGTCGATCAGGTCGACGAGGTGCCGGGCCGCCATCTCGCACAGCTCCTCGGGCACGAGCTCGAACGCCAGGGCACGCACGTAGCTCGCCTGCGTGCCGGCCTTCGTCCGGCCCTCGGCGTCCAGGAACTCCGTCTGCCACGCCCGGCGCACCTTCTCCGCCGTCTCGCGGTAGCGGGCCGCGTCGCCGGCGCGGCCCAACACCTCCGCCACGTCAGCGAGGGTGCGTACGGAGCGGAACAGGTACGCGGTGCCCACCTCTCCCTTGTCGGCCATGTACCACGCCGTGGGATCGCTCATCACGGGGTCGATGAGGGAGCCGTCCGCGGCGCGCTGCTTCGGCTCCAGCCATTCCCCCCAGTGGAAGGAGCCGTCCCAGATGAACTCCTCGTGCGTGAGCGGCTCGGCCGAGCGTTCGACGCGGGAGGGGTGCCGGGCGTTGCGTGCGGTGGAGAGCGCCCATTCGACCCAGCGCCGCATCGCCGGCCAGTTCTCGGCGAGGGCGGCCGTGTCCCCGTACGTCTCATACAGCACCCACGGAACGTGGACGATGGCGTCTCCCCACCCCGCGGAGCCGGTGATCGCGTTCGCCATCGGGTCGTCGTGGACCTTCAGCCGGTTGGCGTCCGGGGAGGAGTTCACGACGCGGCCGTCGTCCAGCTGGTCGTCGCGGATCGATCGCAGCCATTTACGGCTGAAGCCGTCGACGTCGTACAGGCGCGACGCGGTCGGCGCGAAGATCTGATAGTCGCCCGTCCAGCCGAGGCGCTCGCGCGTGGGGCAGTCCGTGGGGATGTCGACGGCGTTGCCGCGGAAGCTCCAGCGTGCCACCTCGTGCAGGCGGTTGAGGTCGTCGTCGCTGCAGGCGAAGGTCGCCGTCGGGCGCAGGCCGGTGTGCACGACCTGCATGACGATGCTCGCCGGGTCCAGGTCCGCGTCAGTGCGGCGGACGCGCGCGTAGCGGAAGCCGTGCACGGTGTGCCGGGGCTCGAACACCTCGCCCAGGCTGCCCGAGGAGACGACTTCGTCGCGTTGGACGAACGGGATTGCTGCCTCGCCCGGCTTCTGGCTGTCCAGATGGGTCGTGGTCAGGTCGCCGGTCGGGTCGAGATGCTCGCCGTAGTCGATCACGGTGCGGGTGCCGGCCGGGCCCAGGTCGGTGAGGCTGATCCAGCCGGACGCGTTCTGTCCGAAGTCAACGATCCACGCGCCGTTGGCGTGCCGGGTCACCGAACGCGGGGCGAGCTGCTCGACCCGTCGCACCGGCGGGGCCGGCGACCAGCTGATCGGCGGCGCGCTGACCGCGTCCACGAGGACAGGCCGCGCGTCGCCGGGCGGGGCCGTGAAGTCGGTCGTCTGGCCGTTCATGAGGTCGGCCGCGACGATGGTGCTGCGGCGCGAGGTCCAGTCCGCGCCCGTGACGGCGACCGCCTCGTTGCCGTCGGCGTAGCGGACGTGAAGCTGAAGCCGCGCCGCAGTGGTCGTGCCCCATGCGTCGCGCTTGCGCCAGGTCCCGACGCTGCCCCGGTACCAGCCGTCCGAGAGCAGGATCTCCAGGTCGTTGGCGCCGCCGCGCAGCAGCGCGGTGACGTCGGCGGCCTGGGCGTAGAGCGTGTCGCCGTAGGAGGTGGATCCCGGCGTCAGCTCGGCTGCCCCCACTCGCGTGCCGTTGACGAACGCCTCGTAGACGCCGAGGGCGGTGGAGTAGAGCCGGGCGGCGGCGATGTCGTCACGTAGATCGGCGGTGCCGGCCAGAACGTAGGCGGGACGGGGCTCCCTGCCGTCTTCTTGCGGGGAGATCCATCGCGCCGTCCAGTCCTCGTCCAGCAGGCCGGCCTCGAACTCGTGCCACGACGACCACGGCGAGGACTGCCCGTCACGATGCGTGCGGACGCGCCACCCGACGGACTGTCGGCTGCGCAGCGGCGGCAGCGGCCACTCGACGAACAGGTGCCGGGCGGAGGCGACGTTCTCCACCGTCTGCTCGGCGCCGTCGATACGGAACTGAAGGTCGTAGCCGTCCTGTCCGCCCCACGTCCGCGGCAGCGTCCAGGACAGCGGCGGCCGCTCCTCGGTGACCGGGAACTGGTCGCCGTCACTGGTGATCCGCAGGTCGTAGGGTGCGTGCTCGCTCATACTCATCGCACCGACTTCACCCGCGTGAACACCAGCAATCCACCGATGAGCGCCAGAACCGCGCCGGTGAGGTAGAGCAGCGTGTAGTTCTTGTCGCCGCCGATCGCGCCGATGCCGATGATGAACGGAGCGATGAGCGGCGCTATCGCGCTCGGGAGCTTGTGCGCGAACGACACCACGGCCATGTACCGCCCGGCCTCCTCCCGGCTGGGCAGCACGGCGAGCACGATCGCCTGGTCGACAGCGCTGAAGAACGCGATCGCGAGCTGCATCAGGATGGACCCGATCATCAGCACGGGGAAGGACTGCGCGAAGGCTTCGACGATTCCGCCCGCGACGAAGAACAGCGCACCGATGAGGGCGAACAGTTTCCGCCGGCGTAGCTTGTCCGACAGGAAGCCACCGCCGATCGCGCCAAGGGCCGCCGCGGCGACACCGAGGATGCCGATGATCGCCACCGTGCCCGCGACCTCCCGCACCGGCAGGTCCAGGCGCTGGGCGTAGAAGAACGTGGTGAACGTCGTATTGAAGTACAGCCCCATGAAGAACATCAGGCGCCCCAGCCAGTTCCAGCCGAAGTCCGGGTGCTTGCGGGGATTGAACACATAGCTGGAGGCCAGCGTCCGCACCGACACGGGCGTCGTCCGAACGGCGCCGCGCGTGTCGTTCTCCTTGCCCACGACGAGGAAGACCGCCAGCAGCGCCGCGCCGATGAGGCCGGGCAGGACGAAGACGAGGAACGTGTTGCCCGTCACGGCGGTCGTGATGCCGATCCCGATGATCGGGGCGATTTGGCCGGTCAGCCCTGTGAAGCCGGAGATCTTGCCGCGCTGGGCCTCGGGGATGCGGTCGGCCTGCACGTTGAGGATCGCCTGTGAGGCGGTCGCCCAGCCCAGCATCGCGAGGATCCAGCCGGCTCCCACGAGCAGCAGGTTCGGCGCGATCGCGATGCCGACCAGCGCGACCAGGCCCAGGATCAGGCCGGCGAGCATGAAGGGGCGGCGACGGCCGAGGCGGGTGCGGGTGCGATCGCTCCACACGCCGAGCAGGGGACTGAGCACAAGGTAGATGGTCTGCGCGGTGCCCGTGACGTATCCGAGCACCTCCTCGTGTCCGGGGGCGAGTTCGTCGATCCGCACCGCCAGCGAGAACGACAGCGGGACCACGAACGCCATGGAGATGCCGAAGTTGGCGGCCATCATCCAGAAGATGTAGCTCGCGCTCGCACTCGGCAGGTCGTCGGGGGTCTCGGTGTCGAGCGGTCCGAGAGAGGGGGGAGTGGCCATGAACACCCTTCCTTTAAGAAGTCAGGGCCGGAGAAACTGCAGCTCGTTACTTAAGCGCATTAGTAACCTACCGTTGGCTGCCGTCCAGGTTGCAAGACATCTCCCCGTAACAACTACGCAACGAGGCGCCGTTCACATATGTGGCCGACAATCGCCTACGATGAGCCGACATGACGCGCCCTGCGAAGCGGACCACGATCGTCGACGTCGCCCGCGCGGCCGGCGTCTCCGGAGCGACGGTGAGCTTCGTGCTCAACGACACGCCAGGGCAGTCCATCCCCGAAGAGACCAGGCACCGTGTCCTGGAGGCGGTCAGGCAGCTCGGCTACCGCCCCCGCGGCTCGGCCCGCGCGCTGGCCGCCGGGCGCAGCGACGTCGTCCTGCTGTCCATCCCGCACTTGTCGATCGGCCCCGGGATCACCCGCTTCGTCGAGCAGTTCGCCACCTCACTGGCCCACGCCGGCCTGACCTTGGTCACGCACCTGGCCGGAGCGTCCGGGCGGTCGCTTCCCGATGTCTGCGCCGCCATCGACGCCTCGGTGGTGGCCAGCCTCGATCCGTTGGACGACGAAACCTCCCAGGCCCTCCAAGCCGCAGGCGCGGACATCGTGTTCACCACCGAGGTGGAGGCCCACGCGACCATGCAGCACATGGGCCGCCTCCAGGCCGAGCACCTCATCGCCCTGGGGCATCGACGCCTCGGCTACGCCATGCCCGAACACCCGCTGCTGCGCAAGATCGCCGACGACCGGCTGCTCGGGGTCGCCGACGCCTGTGCGCAAGCCGGCATCGACTCCCCGCTGGCGCTCGACACCAAACTCGACACCGCCGCTATGGCACGCGCGGCGCGGCGGTGGCGTCGGGAGTCGGTGACGGCCGTGTGCGCCTACAACGACGAGGTCGCGATCGCTGTGCTTGCGGGTATGCGCCGCGCCAAGCTCGCCGCCCCAGGCGATCTGGCGGTCATCGGCGCCGACGACATCCCCCTCGCCCAGGTGGCCGATCCGCCGCTCAGCACGATCGCCTTCGACCTGGAGAAGGTGGGTCGTTCCCTGGCCGAGGCAGTCGTGGCGAGCCTGTCAGGCCGCAAGCCGCGCCTGCCCCCCACCTCGTTGTCTCCGCACATCATCCACCGCGCTTCGACCTGAGTCTCCGTCCGCTTGCGCTCTCGTTGATGCGATAGTGCGCGTGCAGCAGCGGCCAGATCACCTCGGCCATCTCGGCAGGGGTCCGGGAACACCCGCGCTCGAGCCAGTCGACGGCCACTCCCATGAGCGCCCCCGCAGTGAACGCCGCCGTCACGTCATGTGGGACGCGCTCAGGCCACACGCCGGCGTCGGCGTGCGCCAGGCGGTCACGGACGACCATGGCGATGCGGCGGCGGATGTGGCCGACGACGCGTGCGCTGCCTTGCGGCCCCAGCAGCGCGCGATACAGCCCCGCATGCTCGGCCAGGCTGCCGAAGAACGCCGCCAGCGATTCGATCGCCTCCTGCGCCAGGTCAGGCGAGTCGAGGCCAGGGCCGGGCAAGGACTCGATCAAGTTGTCGATCATCTCGGTGCAGGCGTCCTCGGCCAGTTCGTGGACGTCCCGGTAGTGGTCGTAGAAGGCCGAACGGCTCACTCCGGCGCCTTCGGCGACGTCGGAGACGCTGATCCGGGACAGCTCCCGCTCCTCGACCAGCTGAATCAGCGCGTGTGCCAGGGCTGATCGGGTACGGCGCACGCGCCGGTCACGCGAGGAAGCCTTGCTCTCTCTGACGGTGTCCACGCTTGCCAGCTTATCGAACGACTACACATGCAAGTTTTCTTGCAGCTGTAGGCTAATGTATGGGCCGGATGACGAAGGGATCTCGACATATGTGGATGCGTGCAGGCCAGGCCACCGCCCTCGATTCGAGCAGCGCCTCGTGACCTCGCCTGGACATGTTGTGATCGTCGGTGCGTCAGCCGCCGGTCTGAGTACCGCGGAGGCGCTGCGGCGACTCGGTCACCAGGGCCGGCTGACCCTGGTGGACGCTGAGCCCCATCTCCCCTACGATCGGCCGCCGCTGTCGAAGCAGGTCCTGGCCGGCACCTGGGAGCCGGCCCGCACCCGGCTCCGCACGGCGGCCCAGCTCGAAGCCCTGGCCGCCGAGTTGGTCCGGGGCGAGCCCGCCGTCGCGCTGGACGCGGCGAGGCGGACGGTCACCACGGCCTCCGGCCGCGTGCTGCGAGCCGACGCCGTGGTCGTCGCCACCGGCCTGACGCCGCACCGGCTGCCCGGCCAGGAGGGCCTGACGGGCGTGCACGTGCTGCGCAGCCTGGACGACGCGCTCACCCTGCGCGCTCACCTGACGGCCGGCGCCCGGCTCGTGGTCGTGGGCGAGGGGGTACTGGGCGCGGAGCTCGCCGCCACCGCCCGTGCCATGGGCCTGGAGGTCACCCTCGCCGGGCTGGGGCCGGCGCTGCTGCGCGAGCAACTCGGCGATGTGGTCGGCGCCCTGCTCACCCGCGCCCACACCGAGCGCGGGGTCCGGCTGCGGCTCGGCGTCGCGGTCGACGAGCTGACCGGCATCGACGGCCGGGTCACCGGAGTGAGGCTGGCCACCGGCGAGCTTCTGCCCGCCGACGCGGTCGTAGTGGCCATCGGGTCCCGCCCGGCGACCGGCTGGCTGGTCGGCAGTGGCCTCACCCTGGGCGACGGGGTGGAATGCGACGCCCGCTGCCGCGCCGCCGAGGGCGTCTACGCCGTCGGCGACGTGGCCTCTTTCGAGCACGCTGGGCTCGGCAGGCGGCTGCGGCTGGAGAACCGTACCAACGCCACCGAGCAGGCCCAGGTGGTGGCGGCCAACATCCTCGGCGCCGACCGCCCCTACACGCCGATCCCGTACTTCTGGACCGACCAGTACGACATCAAGATCCAGGCCCACGGCCGGCCCTCACCGGCGGCCGAGGTCACCATCGCCGAGGGCGACCCGGAGCAGCACCGATTCACCGCCGTCTATCGCGAGGGCGGCATGATCACCGGCGTCCTCGGCTGGAACATGCCCAAGCAGGCCCGCCTCCTGAGGCAGCAGGAGCTGGGCACCTGGCAGACCACCCCGCCACTCACGCCCGCGTGAGAACACGCATGACCATCGATTCATGAGGAGACGCCGAATGAGTGCAAATGAGCAGGTCCTGACGTATCCGATCCCCAACGACGCGGCGCTGGACCCGCCCGCGGAGTGGGCCGAGCTACGGGGCACGTGCCCGGTGGCGCACGTGAAGCTGCCCAGCGGCGACCAGGCGACGCTGCTGACCCGCTATGAGGACGTCAAGCAGGTGCTGGCCGATCCGCGTTTCACCCGTCTGCTGAACGCCCCCGACGCGGCCCGGCTGTCGGCGACGGACGACGGCGGACTGTTCAGCAGTGAGATGGCGGCGATCATCCCTGACGGCGGTGAGGAGCACCAGCATTGGCGGCGCCTGGTCGGCAGGTGGTTCACCGCCAAGCGCATGAACGCCCTACGGCCTCGGATGGCCCAGATCGCCGAGGACCTCATCGACGACATGGTCAAGCGCGGCGCCCCCGGCGACCTCAAAGCCGGTCTGGGCTTCCCGCTGCCGGTTTACGTCATCTGCGACATGCTCGGCGTGCCCGCCGCCGACCGGGACCGCTTCTCGTACTGGTCCGACACCCTGCTCAACCTGACCCGCTACGGCAAGGAGGAGATCGACGCCGCCCAGGCCGAGTTCTTCCAGTACATGTCCGACCACCTCGCCGCCAAGCGTGCCGAACCGGGCGACGACCTGCTGAGTGAGCTGATCGCGGCCGGCGGCCCCGAGGACGGCGGGCTGAACGACATCCAGATCCTCGTCACCGGTATGGCGCTGCTGGTCGCCGGGCACGAGACCACCGCCAACATGATCGGCAAGATGGTCGCCATGCTGCTGGCCGACCGCACCCGCTGGGAGGCGCTGCTGGCCGACCCGAAACTGATCCGCACCACGGTCGAGGAGTCACTGCGCCTGGATGCCAACTCCGGCTTCGGCCTGCCCCGCTACCTCAAGGAGGAGACCGAGGTCAGCGGCACTGTCCTGCCCAAGGGCACCACCGTGATCTGCAGCATGGCCGCCGCCAACCGCGACGAGAGCGCCATCGAGGCCGCCGACCAGATGGACCTGACCCGCAGCCCCAACCCCCACCTGGCCTTCGGCGCCGGCGCCCACTCCTGCCTGGGCCAGGCGCTGGCTCGCACGGAGCTGCAGGTCGTCCTGGAGGTGCTGCTGCGCAAGCTCCCCACGCTGGAGCTGGCGGTGCCGGTAGAGGAGTTGGAGCGCTTGGAGGGGCTGGCCGTCGGCGGCCTGCGCACCGTGCCGGTCCGTTGGTGACCACCTGATCGACACACGGAGGGAATCATCATGAAAGTCATCGTCGACGAGACCAAGTGCTGCGGCGCCGGCCAGTGCGTTCTGATCGCGCCCGAGGTGTTCGACCAGCGCGACGACGACGGCATCGTCATCCTGCTGGAGCCGGAGCCGGACGCGGACCAGCACGCCGCCGTCCGCGAGGCCGCCGCTGTCTGCCCCGCCGCCGCCATCGAGGTGGCCGAGCAGGCGTAATCGGGCCTTCATAAGCGACCGTTCGGCATGCAACGCCCATGCGAATGCGCCGGTCTTCGACCCGACGGTGCGATGCAGGAACGCAGACGAGCGGGGTGCCGACGAAGCCGGTGCCATCGCCGCAGCCGCTGCTGCATGACACTGCCCGACCGGCCCCCCGCACGAGTCAGCCGCTTTCGGCGAGACGATCGAGCAGTAGGTCACCCGACGAATGTTCGGGAGACGGCCTCCGGGGCAGTGAAGACGGCACTGAGCGACTCGGCAACCGAGCGCCTCACCGACCTGTCAACCAGGGTCACCCGCCAATCCCCGGCTCCCCCGAGGTAAGGGATCGATCTGCGTCGGCGCGAGCGCGCCTCGGTGGAGCATAGGGGTTCGACCGATCGTTCCTCGGAAGAAGTGGATGAGGGCGTGGTAGTCGACTACTGGCACGGAGATCCGCTCGCGCAGCCGGTCGGCGATGCACGCCATCTCGCCGCATTCGAGCACGACCGCGCCGATTCGGTGTGCCGCCGCGAACTCGATGATGACGCCCTTGATCTGCTCGAGGACGGCTACGGCGTCGAACGCCTCCGCCCGGTCGATCACGGCGCGGCGGAACGGCCCGGGTCCCTGCAACCCGACGACGAGAAGGCGGTCACGGTCCTTGGAGGCGACGCCAGGCAGGTCGGCGGTCGACGCGAGTTGTGAGTCTGCGTAGATCACGAGGATCGCCCGGTCCGGCGCGATGGTCGCCAGAAGGGTCGGCACCGCCAGCAACGGTGAAGACACGACCACTGCTTCACTGGCGGCGGCGAACTTGCCCTGGTAGCGCGACAGGTAGCCGATGGTCAGTGCGACGACCGAAGGTGACTCGCTGCCACCGGCGGGTGGGAGCCGGGCGAGCGTGCGGTGCAACAGGGGTTGCCGTGGATCGGCGAGGTCTGCGAACAGGTTCGCACTCTCGATGCCGGCGAGGTCGGCATCGTGGACCGAGCGGTCGGCGGCGGAGCCGGCCACGAAGGGGGCGTCCTGCGGCGTGATGACGAGCACCTCGGCGGATTTGGTCTGGTCGTCAGGCATGCTGCGTCTCCCGGCGGCCGAGCAGGATTGTCGCGATGACGCCAAGCGCCACGGTCACCAGGAGGTAGGCACTCAAGGCGAACGGAGAGGCGAAGCTGCCCGCGATCGCAGCGGCGATGAAAGGCGCGGGCCCGCCCCCGATGATCCCCGCGAGGTTGAAGGCCAGAGAACTGCCCGAGTAGCGCACCGGTGCAGGAAACAGCCCAGTGAGCAAAGGTGCCTCACTGGCGAACATAGCCGCGTACGGCACTAGCGAAACCAGGATCACCGGAATCGCCACGGCAGGGTTGCCGCTCTTGATGGCCGCGAAGTAGACGACGCAGATGACGGCGGTGCCGGCGGCACCAGCCAGGTAGACCCGGCGGGGACCGAAGCGGTCACCGAGCAAGCCCATCAGCGGCATGATCAAGGCCGAAAGCAGCGCCGCTGCCGCGACGAGTCCGAGCAGCAGTCCGCGGCCGAACCCGCCCACCGAGGTGCCGTAGGCGAAGACGAAGGTGATGAACACGAACACCGCCGCCATCTCGCCGACCTTCAGGAATAGACCGAGCAAAATCTCTCGCGAATGCGACCGCACGACGCTGAGCACAGGGGCGCGGTGGACCGCCCCCGCGTCCTTGGCCGCCGCGAAATCCGCCGTCTCCGGGAGACCCTTGCGCATCCAGAACCCGAGGATGACCAGCACGATGCTGGCCACGAAGGGCAGTCGCCAGGCCCAGCTGAGGAACGCCTCTCCCGCGAGGTTGCTGACCGCGAGCACCACCGCGTTGGCCAGGGCCACCCCGAGCATGGCTGAGGCCTGCGGAAACGCAGCGCGGAAACCACGTCTCTTCGCGTCACCGGATTCAGTGGCCATGAGGACCGCGCCACCCCACTCGCCACCCATCCCGATACCTTGAAGGGTCCTCATGAGCACGAGGAGGATAGGCGCCCACAGTCCGATCGAGTGGTAGCCCGGGATGAGCCCGACTCCGACCGTGCCGATCCCCATGAGCATCAACGTGCTGATGAGGGCCGACTTCCGCCCGATCCGATCGCCCAGGTGGCCGAAGATGACCGCGCCGATCGGGCGCGCGGCGAACCCGACGAAGAAGGTCGAAAAAGTGAGCAGCGTCCCGGCAAGACCGTCACTCGCAGGGAAGAACTGTGTGGGAAACACCAGCGCGGCGACCGTGCCGTACAGCATGAAGTCGTACCACTCGATGGTACTGCCCACCGTGCTGGCGGCTACCACGCGTCTGATGCGCCGGGTGCTGTCCTGTGTCCTGCCTGTGGACGGGAGCGTGTCGGTCATGAGCCGGTCCAATCGCGATCGGGGGGAAGACCAGGCAAAGGCTTTGCCAATTGGCAAAGTACGGTCCTTGCGTTGCCATCCGATTGCCGCGTATTGCGGCGGGGTAAAACGCTGCCGCCGATGGTCAGGCCAGCACGGAAATGGCACCTTTCCCGCGCGAAACGCAAGCGGCCATGGACCTGGCGCGCTCGTCGTCGGTCAGACACAGGTCGCGGTGCTGGATGTCGCCGTCGACCACGTCGAGCACACAGGTACCGCAGGCACCGCCCTCGCACGAGTAGTCGACTGGCAGCCCCTCCCGCACCATCGCCTGGACCAAAGACTCGTCCGCACCGACGTGAATTGCTCGCCGGGACAGCACAAGCCATGTGTCGAACGCGTTACCGAGCTCGTCGCCAGCTGCGCTCGCCCGGGCAGTGAAGCTTTCGCAGCGCACCCGCTCCGGCTCGAGATGGGTGGTTGCCTGGGCCATCTCGGCCATAAGACCCTCGGGACCGCAGTAATACAGCGTCGTGTCACCGGTGAGCTCAGCCGCCAGCTTATGCGGATCGAGCCGGTCTCCAGTGGACGACTCGTGCACGACCACATCGGCGCCCGTCCCTTGCAGCACGTCGAGGTAGGCAGCGTGCTCGCGACGCCGTACGCAGTACCTGATCTCGCTGGACGCACCAGGCGGCAGCCCGCCCAGCAGGCCGAGGATCGCCGTGATACCGATCCCCCCGGCGACGAACACGTGGTGCGACGCCGCCGGATCGATGCGCATGCCCGGTTGCGGGTACGAGACGAACAGCATGTCGCCGATCGCGAGGTCGTCATGGAACAGGACTGAGCCGCCGCGGCCATCCCCGTCCCGGCGGATGGCGATCCGGTAGGCCGATGAGTCGCTTACCGGCCCGATGAGCGAGTAATCGCGTCGGGTCCCGTTCCGGTGCTGGATCTGGACATGATCGCCGGCCACGAACGGCGGGAATGCCTCGCGGTGAAGGGGAACAAGGGTGAGCTCGCGTACCCCCGGCGCGGGCCACGCGTCCGCCTGCAGCCGCGCGGCCATCAACAGACGCACGCTCATGTGGCACCCCCGCCGATCTCGGCCTGCTCGGCCACGGGCATCTGGATCCCGGCGTCCTCTCCCGGCCGCAGCGGACGTATCGGATCTCCTGGATGTATCGTGCCGCCGCGCAAGATGCGGCAGTTGAGCCCGGACTGGCCGAGAAGCGGCTCGAACACGGGCTTGTCGATCAAGCGTTCAAGGTAACGGCACGGCACATTCAGCCTGCCTCCGTAGACAACGGTCTCCCCGATCGCGAAGCACCGCTCGACCAGAGAGTTGAGCGGGACGCCCTTGGTCACGATGTTGCGTCGCAACTCCACCCCGTCCACCGGTTCACCAAGGGCGTGGGCGAGGCCGTCGATCACCTCCTGGGAGATCAGGGTGAGCTGACGGTCCGGATGCCAAAGGTGTGAGTAGTGGCCGGTGCCGAGCGCATACCTGTCGCCTTCCATACCCACCCCGGCCAGCAGGCGCGCCGCCGACAATGCGTGCATCTCCACTCCGGCGCCCTCGGCTGCGTAAATCGCCCGGACCTCTCCGAGCCATGGCTCGTCGGCCACCTCGTCACGCCTCTCTGTGTCCATCACGATCGGTCCTCACGTCCTCTCGGCGCCGGTATCACTCCTGTACCGGCTGGATCGGACTAAAATGAGCCGAAACGATGCCTACTTTGCCAATAGGCAAAGATACCATCTGAACCAGGAGCCTAAGGAGATCGATGTCGCAGGCGCACGCCGAGGACCTGGAGGGGCTCGCGGCCCGGATGATCGCGGAACACCGTCGCAGCCGCGGCCTCAGCCTGACCAGCGTCGCGGAGGCGAGCGGGGTGTCCGCCGCCCACCTGTCGCGTATCGAGCGTGGGGAACGCGCCCCGTCGCTCGGGGTGCTCCTGCAGCTGGCGAAGGCCTACGACCTCACGCTGGGCGAGCTCGTCGGGGAGAACCAGTCCGCCTTCCCCGCCGTGCGACACAGCTCACTTCGCACACATCCACTCACTGCGGGCGTCGGCTACCGGCCGCTGCTCACCCACGCAGGCCCGAGCAGCGTACAAATCGTCCTGGTGGACATCGCAGCCGGGACGACGACACCTCCGTCATCCCACTCCGGCACCGAGTGGATCTTTGTGATGGAAGGCACTGCCGAACTCGGCATCGGCCCGCGACGTTGGACACTCGAGGCCGGCGACGCTATCGACTTCGACTCCGGCGAGGAGCACATGCTGAGCAGCGTCTCTGGTGCCGCACGACTGATGTTGGTGATGGTCTCGCCGGTCACCGGCGCATCACCGGGCCATTGATCCGCGTTTCCGACAGACCGTCACCCCGCTCCGCTCTCTGCGTTTGACATCGCTCGCGGTCGGCCAGCGCGCGGGACAGTTGCATCGCCCCGATCATCACGGCGTAGATGCTGAGCACCTTCGCGTGTGCCGACTGCGGATCATGCGGCGCCAGGCGGACGGCGAAGTCGCCGATGACCGCCAGCACGCCGTCGGTGTACACCCGTTTGGTGGCGTCCGCGCAGCGGCCGATTTCGTCCAGCAGGGCGGCGGACGGGCAGCCGTGTCCGCGAGCACGGCGTCCGGGTCCTGCTCGTCGAGCCCGGCCCGATCAACACCCCGTTCGGGGCCCACAGCGTGCAGGCCGACACCCCACTGCCGCTCTACACGTCGGGACGACTCACCTTCGAGCAGCCGGACACGGCTGTCACCCGACGTCTGTTGTCTTTGCCCGCGCTGCTGCTACGGAGGAGTGTCTCCAAGGAGGCGGAGCTGCTGGTGCTTCGGCATCAGAACGCGGTCCTGCGCCGTCAGGTCCCGCGGGTGCGTTACGAGCCGGCCGATCGCCTGTGGCTGGCGGCGCTCTCGCACCTGATACCCGCCCCCAATGGGAAGGATCTTCCCGATTACCCCGGCCACGTTGCTGGCCTGGCACCGCAAACTCGTGGCGAACAAATGGGACTACACCGGGCCCCAGCCGCATAGCCCGTGTCCAGGATTCCGAGTCAAGGTCCGTGTGGTGCAGTCAGGACTTTGTGGGTCGACTCGAGGATCTTCTCCGACAGTTCTGTGCCCGCCGTGGCCCGGGCAAGCAGGATCGCGCCGACCAGGGTGGCCACCATGGGAAGGCCGTCGTCGGCGTCGGTAGACAGCCACGCGGCGAATTCCTCGACTCCGGCTGCGTACGTTTCGCGCACCTCCCCAGCCGTGGACTCGCGAGCCATGTCCCCGGCGAATCCCGCGGTGGGACAACCGGTGCCGGGCTGGTCACGGTGCTCGGCCGACAGGTAGAAGTCGACGAGGGCGCCGCGCGCGGTGTCGTGATCGCCGTGGTCGGTGTCGAACGACGCCAGGAGTAGGTCAAGGTCCCCGAAAGCGGCTTGAGCCGCCTCGGCTATCAGGGCCTCCTTGGAGGGGAACTGCTTGTAGAAGCCGCCCGTGGTCAGCCCGATGGACTTCATCAGATCGGCGACGCTGATGCCGTTCACGCCACGCTCCCGGAAGAGCTGGGAGGCCGCGGCGACCGCGCGCCTGCGGTTCTCGATCGCTTGTGCTTGCGAAACGCGACTCATCAGCCACCCGCCCACGTTAGATAGTAAAGCGCATCTATCATATGGGAAGTGCCGGGCGGCCGGCCGCAGCGCCCTCTTTCCGTACGGCTCTTTCTCGCTGTCGCAAGGCGAGGAACTCGTGGGCCCGCATCCGAACCGGAAGCGGCTTCCGACCGTGCGATGCATCCGTTCCGGGTGCGGTTGCGAGAAGACGCCGATGCAAAATCTCGTGGAGCGCATGCATAGCGGCTGACGGAGCCTGTTCAACCGTTCCTAGGGACTGAGCATGAGTTGCTCATGCTCAGCCGAACGCTCCGAACGGTGTTGAGCGTTCTGGTCGCCCGTGTGCTCGCCGCATCCGGGCGGCACGCATCGGGTGCGTGGTCCGGGAATGCGGGGACGGGGTCCCTCACCCCCAGAAGCATCCGGTC
>NZ_VCJS01000094.1 GCF_005893125.1 Nonomuraea basaltis
GGGTGAGGTCGCGGGGGCGGTGGTCGGTGCCGCCGGCTCCTCCGACGCGCCGCACGCGGCCAGGAGGGCGCTGGCCGCCGGAAGGCCCAGGCCCAGCAGGACGAGCCGGCGCAGCGCCTCCCGGCGGGGGATCAGGCCGTCCACGTGGTCGAGGGCGACTTCTTCTGCGAGATAGCGCTGGATGGGCGTCATGCCGGAGGTCTATCGCCATCGACCGAAAAATCGTGTAAAGGCCGGAGTTACGCGGGTTTTCGCGGTCGCCTGATGACATGCCTCCTAAGCCCGATATGAGGCCGATACGAGGGACAAGGAAACCCATGCGTACATCACGTTTCGCTGTTGTGTTGCTGGCCGCAGGGGCGGTGCTCATGACGGGGAGCGCCGCGTTCGCCGAACCCGAGCCGAGCGCGCTGGAGCTGCGGGTGGTCGTGCACGACTGCCCCAGCACGGCGGTGCAACCGTGAGCGAGCGAAGCGAGCGACCGATCAAACACAGCCGACTGCCGGTCATGCGACCGACGAAGGAGGACGCATGACCGATCACGCGCTCCTGGAACGAGCCCTGTTCGAGGTCAAGCGGGTGATCGTCGGGCAGGATCACATGGTCGAGCGGCTGCTCGTGGCGGTGATCGCCAAGGGGCACTGCCTGCTCGAAGGCGTGCCCGGCATCGCCAAGACGCTGGCCGCCGAGACCATGGCGACCGTGGTCGGCGGCACGTTCGCGCGCATCCAGTTCACGCCCGACCTGGTGCCGGCCGACATCGTCGGCACCAGGATCTACCGGCCGTCGACCGAGAGCTTCGACATCGAGCTCGGCCCGGTCATGGCCAACCTACTGCTCGCCGACGAGATCAACCGGGCGCCCGCGAAGGTGCAGTCCGCCCTGCTGGAGATCATGGCCGAGCGGCAGGTCAGCATCGGCGGCGTCACCCATGAGGTGCCGACGCCGTTCCTGGTGCTGGCCACGCAGAACCCGATCGAGTCCGAGGGCGTCTACCACCTGCCCGAGGCGCAGCGCGACCGCTTCCTCATGAAGATCGACGTGGACTATCCCAGCGAATCGGAGGAGCTGGCGATCGTCTACCGCATGAGCGTGGACCCGCCCGAGCCCCAGCCGATCCTCGACCCCGCGCGGGTCGTCGCGCTCCAGCGGCGGGCCGAGCAGGTCTTCGTGCACCACGCGGTCGCCGAGTACGCCGTCCGCCTCGTCTACGCCACCCGCGACCCCGACCGGTACGGGGTGCAGGACGTGCGGCGGCTGCTGGCGTTCGGGGCCAGCCCCAGGGCCACGCTCGGCCTGCTGGCAGCCGGCCGGGCGCTGGCGCTCATGCGGGGGCGCGACTACGTGCTGCCCGAAGACGTACGGGACCTGGCGCACGATGTCATGGCGCACCGGCTCGTGCTCTCCTTCGACGCGCTGGCCGACGGGGTCGCGCCGCGGCAGATCGTGGACCGGGTGCTGGCCGCCGTGCCGCTGCCGGTCATCGCCCCGCAGCAGGAGGACACCACCCTGCGTCAGGAAGCCCTGGCATGAAGCCGTACCTGATGGCAGAGCCCGCGCTGCGCAGGCTCGAGCTGACGATCACCAGGAGGCTGGATGGACTCCTCCAGGGCGAACATCTCGGCCTGGTGCCAGGTCCGGGGACCGAGCCGGCGGAGACCAGGCCGTACCAGCCGGGGGACGACGTGCGGCGGATGGACTGGAACGTCACCGCGCGCACGAACGAGCCCCACGTGCGCGACCTGGTCGCCGACCGGGAGCTGGAGATCTGGGCCCTGCTCGACGCCACCGCCAGCATGGACTTCGGCACCGCGGCGATGGAGAAGCGGGAGCTGGCCCTCTCGGCGCTGGCCGCGGTCGGCTTCCTCACCCAGCGGACCGGCAACCGGATCGGCACCCACCTGCTGCACGGCGGCGGCGTCAGGACGCTGCCCGCCAGGACGGGCCGGCCGCACCTGATGGCGCTGCTGCAGGCGGCCTTCGCGCTGCCCCGCACCCCGCCGGGGGTGGCCGAGCCGCTGCTCGGCGTGGCGGCCGAGCAGCTCGGCAGGGTGGTACGCCGCCGCGGCCTCGTCGTGGTCGTCTCGGACTTCCTGGACGCGCCGGAGACGTGGGAGCTCCCGGTGCGCAGGCTCACCGCCCGGCACCAGGTGCTGGCCGTGGAGGTGCTCGATCCACGCGAGCTGACCCTGCCCGACGTGGGGATCCTGACGCTGATCGACCCGGAGACGGGGCGGCGGCGCGAGGTCTCCACCGGCAACGCGCGGCTGCGGCGCAGGTACGCCGAGGCGGCGGCCGGGCAGCGGGAGGCCATCGCGCAGGCGATGCGCCGGGCCGGGGCCATCCACCTGCGGCTGCGTACCGATCGAGACTGGGTGCGCGACCTGGTCAAGCACGTCATGACCCAGCGCCGCCTGGCCGCGGCGGCTCCGAGCCCCACGCTGCCGGCCCGCCGGAGCGGCCCGCCGAAGGGAGGTGACGTGGCGTGACTCTGCTCGCACCCGTCTGGTTGCTGCTGCTCATCCCCGTGGCCCTGCTCGCCGTCTCTTACGCGGTGATGCAGCTGCGGCGGACCGCGTACGCCGTCCGGTTCACCAACCTCGACCTCCTGGACAAGGTCGCGCCGAAAGGGCCAGGCTGGCGCCGGCACGTGCCCGCGGCGGCGCTGCTGCTCATGTTCGCGCTGCTCGTGGTGGGCTTCGCCCGGCCGTCGGCCGAGGTGCAGGTGCCGCGGGAACGCGCGACGATCATGGTGGCGTTCGACGTGTCGGCGTCCATGGGCGCCACCGACGTCTCCCCGAACCGCTTCGAGGCGGCCAAGCAGGCGGCCAGGCAGTTCGTGGAAGGGCTCCCGGAGCGGTTCAACCTGGGGCTGGTGCCGTTCTCCTCGGGAGCCTCGGTCGCCGTGCCGCCCACCACGGACCGGCAGGCCGTGCTGAGCGCGCTCGACCGGCTCAGCATGGACTCCGGCACCGCCATCGGCGACGCGGTCTACTCCTCGCTGGAGGCGATCGCCTCCCTCGACTCGGCGGAGGAGGCGCCGCCCGCGCACATCGTGCTGCTGTCCGACGGCTCCAACACCACCGGCCGCACGGTCGGCGAGGCGGCCACGGAGGCGTCCAACCGGGGCGTACCGGTCACCACCATCGCGTACGGCACGGCGGACGGCACCATCAATCTCTCCGGCCGCGAGGTCCCGGTGCCGGTTGACGGCCCCGCGCTGCGCGGGCTGGCCGAGGCGGCCGGCGGCGGCTTCTACGAGGCGGCCACCGGCGACCAGCTGCAGGCGGTCTACGAGGACATCGGCACCTCGGTCGGCTACCGGACCGAGCGTCAGGAGATATGGCAGTGGTTCGTGGGGGCGGGGCTGATCTTCGCACTGATCGCGGCGGCGACGTCGATGTTGTGGTTCTCGAGGCTCCCGTGAGGGGGCTCGGCAGGCCGCGCGGGCCGGAGTTCGTCACCGTGCCGCTCGGCGCCCGCGAGGAGCCGGCCGGCGGACCCGGCTTCCCTCCGCAGAATGCCCCAGGAACTCCTCAATCGCCGCCCAGGGGACGTCTGCTGGTGGCCGCCGCGCTCGTCGCGGCGGTCACCGGGGCGGCGGCGGGCGTGGCGGGGGCCCGGCTCTACGAAGGGTCCGAGCCGGCCTCCGCCGCCCTGCCGAGGGTCGCCGCCGCGCCGTCGGCCGGCTTGAGCGGGCTGAGCGCGACGGCGGCCCGCGTGCTGCCCAGCGTGGTGTCCGTGGACATCGGTGGCGGCGGCGGGTCGGGGTTCGTGGTGGACGACCGCGGCCACATCCTCACCAACGCGCACGTTGTCGAGGGCTCCGACGAGGTGACGGTGATCCTCAACGACGGCCGCAGGGTGCCCGCCCGCGTGATCGGCGAGGACGGCGACGAGGACCTGGCCGTGCTGGAGGTGTCCTCGCCAGGAGACCTGTCGCCGGCCACGCTCGGCAGGTCCGCGGACCTGTCCGTCGGCGACCAGGTGCTCGCCATCGGCTCGCCGCTGGGCCTGTCCGGCACGGTCACCGCGGGCATCGTCAGCGCGACGGATCGGGAGGTGCGGCTGGGCGGCGCCCGGCGTACCGCGGTGCAGACGGACGCGTCCATCAATCCGGGCAACTCCGGCGGCCCGCTGGTCAACGCCCGGGGCGAGGTCGTCGGCGTGAACACCGCGATCGCGGCCGGGCGGGGCGGCGGCAACATCGGCATCGGGTTCGCCATCCCCATCGACCGGGCCGCGCCCATCGCAGAACGAATTATCCGAAACTAGGGTTCATGCATGCGACTGCTTGTGGTGGAGGACGAGGAGGACCTGGTCGACGCGCTGCGCGTGGGCCTCATCCGTGCGGGATACGCGGTGGACGTGGCCTACGACGCGCCGTCCGCGCACGAGAAGTTGCAGGTCAACACGTACGACCTGGTCCTGCTCGACCTTAACCTGCCCGGCGGCGACGGCTTCCAGCTGTGCCGCACCGTGCGCGCGGCCGGCCAGGGCGTGCGGATCATCATGGTGACCGCCCGGGACCGGCTCGACGACCGCGTGCGAGGGCTCGACGAGGGGGCCGACGACTACCTGGTCAAGCCGTTCGCGTTCCCCGAGCTGCTGGCCAGGGTCCGGGCGCTGCTGCGCAGGGACACGGCCGGCGGCACGTCCGTGATCCAGGTCGGTGGGTTGAGGATCGACACGGCCCGGCTGGAGGTCACGTTGGACGGCAGATCGCTGGCTCTCACCCCCAAGGAGTACGGCATCCTGCACTACCTCATGACCAGGCCGGGCCACGTCGTGTCCGCCGAGGAGCTGCTCGAACACGTCTGGGACGAGAACACCGACCCGTTCACCAGCACCGTGCGCGTCACAGTCGGGAACCTGCGCCGCAAGCTGCAGGAGGACGGCCTCATCGAGACCGTGATCAGCCGGGGCTACCGGCTCAAGGAGCCGACATGATCCACACCATCCGCTTCCGGCTCACCGTGCTCTACTCGGGCCTGCTGTTCGTGCTGGCCACGCTGGTGCTCGGCGGCATCTACTTCGCGGTCTCCAAGACCACCGAGCAGCGCCCGTACACGACGAACTACGCCAAGGCGTACAACGGTGATCAGTACGTCGGCAAGCAGGAGGTGGTCTTCGTCGAGGAGGTGGAGAACGCCATCAACGTGCAGACGCTGGCCACGCTGCGCGACTACTCGCTGTACACCCTGGCCGGCCTCTACGCCGCCAGCCTGGGCATCGGCTGGGTGCTCTCCGGCCGCGTGCTGCGCCCGGTCCGGTCGATCACCCGTACGACGGAGGAGATCCAGGCCACGGACCTGAAGCGGCGCATCAAGCTGAGCGGCCCGCGCGACGAGCTGAAGGACCTGGCCGACACCATCGACACCATGCTCGACCGCCTGGAGGAGGCGTTCAGCGCGCAGCGCCAGCTCATCGACGACGCCTCGCACGAGCTGCGCAGCCCTCTGACGATCATCCGCGCGAACGTGGACGCCGTGCTCGCCGCGCCCGACGCCAGCGACGAGGAGCGGGTCAGGGCCGTGGCCATCGTGGACCGCGCGACCACCCGCATGACCGGGCTGGTGGAGGACCTGCTGGCCAGCGCCAGGCGGCAGGGCGGCGCGTTCGCCGACGCCGACCTCGACCTGGCCAGGGTGGTGGTCGAGGCGTGCGAGGAGTACGCGGCCCCGGCCGCCTCCCGCGACGTGACGATCGCCCGCGACCTGGGGCGGGGCCTGGAGATGATCGGCGACTCCGACGCGCTGCGGCGCTCCGTGGCGAACCTGCTCTCCAACGCCGTGCGCCTGTCGCCGCCCGGCGGCACGATCCGGGTCGGGGCGGGCAGGTCGGAGGGCTGGCTGTGGGCGGCGGTCCGCGACGATGGCCCGGGGCTGGGGGAGGCCGACCAGGCGCGGGTGTTCGATCGGTTCTGGCGCGGCGAGTCCAGCCGCCGCGATCGCCACACGGGCCTCGGCCTGGCCATCGTCCGGCAGATCGTGGAGTCGCACGGGGGCCGGGTGGCGGTGTTCTCCAGGCTGGGGGAGGGGGCGACGTTCGTGCTGTGGCTGCCGCCGCGCGACGGCGTGCCCGGGACGCCGCCCGAGGACAACCCCCTAGGCTGATCGCCTGCGGCAGACGGCCCGCGTGACGAGGAAGGCCAGCACCGGCAGCACGAACACGGCCACCCGCAGCCCCAGGATGATCATCTCGTAGGTGCCGGGCGGGACCGTCAGCAGCGCGGCCGGGGCGGCCGGCGGCGGCGGGAACGCCGGAGCGGAGTGCATCGCCGGCGGGGTCGCCGAGACCCACATGCCCGCCCAGAGCACGATGAAGAACGTGATGACCGCGACGCCGAGCGCCGTGCGCGCCGGGGCCTGCGAGGGCCGGTCCAGCAGCTGGTGGTAGTCGCCGTCGCCGGTGAAGCGCCGCTCCAGGAACGGGTAGAGCAGCAGCACGCCGAAGAACGCCGTCAGGATCAGCGGCGGGATCCAGAGGCCGACCTGGAGCACGTATCCGGCGACCGGGATCTCCCACGGCGGGACGAGCCGCTGCGCGCCGTCCAGCACGCCGTAGTACCAGAACGGCTGCGCCGCCGGCGGGTGGCCGCCCACGTGGTACTCGCCGTGCTCCCACACCGGGTTCACCTTCGCCAGCGTGGCCAGCAGCGAGATCGCTCCCAGCGTGAACAGCGCCGTGGCGCCGTTCTTGATCGCGAAGTACGGGAAGAACGGCCCCCCGGTGACCTTGTGCTCGCCGGCCGCCGTGGCCCGGCGCTCGTGTTCATGGTCGCGACCGGCTCGTTCCTCGTTGGCTCGTTCCTCGCTCTCTCGTCGCGAGCTCCTTCGCTCCGTGTGCTTCTGCCGCCAGGTGAGGACCAGCGCGTGCAGCGGCACCACGGCCAGCAGGATGCCCGGGATCAGCAGCACGTGCGTGAGGAAGAGCCGGGGGAGCACGTCCCCGGGGAAGCCGCCGCCGAACGCGAACGCCGACAGGTACGTCCCGACCAGCGGGATCGACAGCAGCAGCCCCTGCGCCTGCCTCAGCCCGGTGAACGCGAGCTGGTCGCCGAGCAGCGAGACGCCGGCAAAGGAGTTGAACAGCACCAGCACGAACAGCACCACGCCCAGCATCCACGTCAGCTCGCGCGGCTTCCGGAACGCGCCCGTGAAGAACACGCGGCACAGGTGTGCCACGATCGCCAGCACGAACACCGTCGCCGACCAGTGGTGCAGCTGGCGCACGAGCAGCCCGCCGCGTACCTCCAGGCTGATCTCCCTGACCGACTCGAACGCCACGTCCGGGTTCGGCTTGTAGAACAGCGTCAGGAAGGTGCCCGTCAGCAGCAGGAACACGAACGAGTAGAGCGCCAGCTCGCCCAGCAGGAACGACCAGTGGCTCGGGAACAGCTTTCTGAGCTGCGGCCGTAGCCAGCGCGCGAACGGCAGGCGGTCGTCCAGCCAGAGCGCCGAGTCGCGGGCCGCCTTCGCGGATCCGGCGACGACCCGGGTGCGCCGGGTGGGCTTGGTAGGAGTGGCCATGGGCTCCTCCTTGCCGGGAGGGGGTGTGATCTAATTCTCCACCCGAGCTCTCCCTTTCACAAGAATTGGTTTAAACCAATTGGTCTAATCCAATTTTCGGTCAAGCGATCATATAATTGGATTAGACCTCTTGTAGGTGCTTCACCAGCGCAAACGACGACATAGGCGAGGAGTGCAGTTTCATCATAAATTTCGCCGGTAGAGTCCGGGACAGAGGCGCGTTGGATTGGAGCTGTGGTGGCCAAGTACGTTTACGACTTCACCGAGGGCAACAGGAATCTCAAGGATCTTCTCGGCGGTAAAGGCGCGAATCTCGCGGAGATGACCAATCTCGGGCTGCCCGTTCCGCACGGATTCACGATCACCACGGACGCGTGCCGCCACTACCTGGCGGAGGGCGCCGTGCCGGACGACCTCGAACGGGAGGTCGCCGGGCACCTGGACGCGCTCGAGGAGCAGATGGGCCGGCGGCTCGGCCAGGCCGACGACCCGCTCCTGGTGAGCGTGCGATCCGGGGCGAAGTTCTCCATGCCCGGCATGATGGACACGGTCCTCAACATCGGCCTCAACGACGAGTCCGTGCACGGCCTGGCCAAGCAGGCGGGCGGCAACGAGCGCTTCGCGTGGGACTCCTACCGCCGGCTCATCCAGATGTTCGGCAAGACCGTGCTCGGCATCGACGGCGACCTGTTCGAGCGTGCGCTCGACGCGGTCAAGGGCAAGCGCCACGACACCGACCTGGACGCGGGCGAGCTGCAGACCTTGGTGGACACGTACAAGGGGGTCGTGCGAGAGCAGACCGGCAAGGACTTCCCCACCGACCCCCGCGAGCAGATGCGCCTGGCCGTCATGGCCGTCTTCGACTCCTGGAACGCCCCGCGCGCCATCCTCTACCGCCGCCAGGAACGCATCCCCGCCGACCTCGGCACCGCCGTCAACATCATGGCCATGGTCTTCGGCAACTACGGCGACGACTCGGGCACCGGCGTCGCCTTCACGCGTGACCCGGGGACCGGCAGGCAGGGCATCTACGGCGACTACCTGCAGAACGCCCAGGGCGAGGACGTGGTCGCGGGCATCCGCAACACGATCCCCCTGGAGGACCTCGAACGCCTCGACAAGCGCTCGTACGACGAGCTCGTCGGGATCATGGAGACGCTCGAGACCCACTACAAGGACCTGTGCGACATCGAGTTCACGATCGAGCGCGGCAAGCTGTGGATGCTGCAGACGCGAGTCGGCAAGCGCACCGCGGCGGCCGCGTTCTGCATCGCCACCCAGCTCGTCGACCAGGGCCTGATCAGCCTCGACGAGGCGGTCACCCGAGTCACCGGCCACCAGCTGGCGCAGCTCATGTTCCCCCGCTTCGACTCCGGCGCCGAGAAGAAGAAGATCGCCAAGGGCATGAACGCCTCCCCGGGCGCCGCTGTCGGCAAGGCCGTCTTCTCCTCCGAGCGGGCCGTCGAGCTGACCGGGCAGGGCGAGGACGTCATCCTCATCCGCCGCGAGACCAACCCCGACGACCTGTCCGGCATGATCGCCGCCAAGGGCATCCTGACCAGCCGCGGCGGCAAGACCTCCCACGCGGCCGTGGTCGCCCGGGGTATGGGCAAGACGTGCGTGTGCGGGGCCGAGGAGCTGGAGGTCTCGACGGCCGAGCACAAGTTCACCGCGCCCGGCGGCGTGGTCGTGTCGGAGGGTGACGTGATCTCCATCGACGGGACCACCGGCGAGGTGTTCCTCGGGGAGGTGCCGGTCGTGGACTCGGCCGTGGTCGAGTACTTCGAGGGTGCCCAGCCGGACGACGAGCTCGTCAGGGCCGTGGACCGGATCATGCGGCACGCCGACTCTGCCCGCAGGCTGGGCGTACGGGCGAACGCGGACACCCCGGACGACGCCGCCAGGGCCCGCCGCTTCGGCGCGCAGGGCATCGGGCTGTGCCGGACCGAGCACATGTTCCTGGGCGAGCGTCGCCAGTTGGTGGAGGACCTGGTCCTGGCCTCGGCGGACGAGGAACGCCAGGCTGCGCTAGACGCGCTGGAGCCCCTGCAGAAGTCGGACTTCGTCGGGATATTTCATGCCATGGAGGGCGATCCCGTCACCATCCGCCTGATCGACCCGCCCCTGCACGAGTTCCTCCCCGACATCGTCGACCTGTCCGTCAAGGTCGCCACGTCGCCGGACGTCACGGAGAAGGATCGCAAGCTCCTGACGGCGGTGAAGCGCCTCCACGAGCAGAACCCGATGCTCGGCCTGCGCGGTGTACGTCTGGGGCTCGTGATCCCGGGCCTGTTCGCCATGCAGGTCAGGGCGATCGCCCAGGCGGCGAAGGAGGTGCCTGGAGCTCGGCCGGAGATCATGATTCCGCTGGTGGCGGCCGTACAGGAGCTGGAGTCGGTACGCGAGGAGACCGTCAAGATCCTCGCCGAGGCCGGCGTGGAGGCCCTGATCGGCACCATGATCGAAGTCCCCCGGGCGGCCCTGACGGCGGGCCAGATCGCTGAGGCCGCCGAGTTCTTCTCCTTCGGCACCAACGACCTGACCCAGATGGCGTGGGGCTTCTCCCGGGACGACGTGGAGGCGGCCTTCTTCTCCCGCTACCTGGACCTCGGCATCTTCGGCGTCTCCCCGTTCGAGACCCTGGACCGGGAGGGCGTGGGCCGCCTGATCAAGATCGCCGTCGAGGAGGGCAGGGCGGCCAGACCGGACCTGCACCTCGGTATCTGCGGCGAACACGGGGGCGACCCCGACTCGGTCCACTTCTGCCACGACGTGGGCCTGGACTACGTGTCGTGCTCCCCGTTCCGCGTTCCGGTAGCCCGGTTGGAGGCCGGCCGCGCCGCCTTGAGCGACACCGACTCCGACACTCGCTAGGGTCCTGGCGGCCGGGTGGGCCGGCGGGAGCCCACCCGGCTGGTTGGTCGTGCGGCCCCGCCCATGACCGGGTCGCCGGCCACCACCAGGGTCGTCCAGGGTGGCCATGAGATCCGGCATGGCGGCGAACAACTCGGACTCAGATCGTGACCGCGAGCTTGCCGACGGTCCCGGCGGTGAAATCGGCTATGGCCTGGGCGGCGTCGGCGAGGGCGTAGGTCCGGGCCAGTGGCACGCGCAGCCGTCCCTCGACGACCTCGGCCGCGAGCCTGGCCAACGTGGCCGGGCTCGGGTCCGCCATGACGACTGTGGCCTTGATGCCCCGTTCGGCGGGGTCATCCACGGTGAAATGCAGAGTGGAGGCCATGCGCCCGCCGCGGGCGAGCAGTCCCGCCACGGTCGGGCCATCGCCGGCGAGATGCAGCGCGGTCCGCACTCCGTCAGGAGCGATGGCACGGACCTGCGCTTGCAGGTCGGCGTGGTCCACGGCCCAGGTGGCGCCGAGACCGGTGACGAAGGCGGCCTGCGCGCCGGGCTCGGCGGTGGCGATCACGGTGGCGCCGCGGGCAGCGGCGAGCTGGATGGCGTACGCTCCCACGCCGCCGGTCGCGCCCGAGATGAGGACGGTGTCCCCGGATTCGGGGGCGATGGCGTCCACCGCGTTGAGCGCGGCGGTCCCGGCCAGGCCGAGCGCGCCGGCGCGCGGGTGGTCCAGCCCATCAGGAATGCGGGCCAGCCCGTACTGCTCGCTCACCACCACGTACTCGGCGAAACCGCCCTGGCCGAGTGCCGGCCGCATCACCACGCCGAAGACGTGGTCGCCCACGTTCACGCCGGTCACCCCGGCGCCGACGGCAGCGACCTCGCCGGCGAAGTCCTTGCCGAGCACCACCGGGAACTCGTGCTCGAACACGCCCTTGAGGAACCCACCGAGCACCCCGAGGTCGAAGCCGTTGACCGACGAGGCGAGCACCCGAACCAGCACCTCCCCGGGGGCCGGTTCGGGCCTGGCGAGATCGGTGAGGGCAGGGGCCGCGCCGAAGCCGGGAAATGCCAGTGCACGCATCGTCGATCAGTCCTTCACGGTCGAAAGCGGTTCAGCGGTCGCCGGTGCGGCCTGCTGCCAGGAGAGCCGCAGGGCGGCGCTGACGAGGGCCAGTTCGTCCTCGTCGCGGGGGGCGTACAGCATCACGATCGTGTCCGGCCACTCCGGGCGCAGGCTGATCGGATGCGGTTCGGCCCAGCCGGCCGTCACCAGCGGCGCGATGAGCGGCCGCGGCAGCGTCAGGTGCAGGAAACCGACTCGGTGGATGTGCCCGAACTCGTCGCGGCTGGGGTGGAGGAACGCCTCCCACGGCCCGGTCGGCCGGTGCAGCCGGAGGGCGAGGGAGGAGGGTTCGGACACCTGGCTCGGCCCGGTGAACACGCCGGGCAGGGCCTGTGCCGTCTCGATCAGCGCGGCCCTGATCTGCGGCGGGGAGAACTGGTCGAGCTGGTCGTGCGGGATCTCCCGGCCGGTGGTGGCCGGCCGGGGACCGCGTCTGGGCGATGGAGCAGTCAGATTCATACGTTCAGCACTTTCTGTGCGCTGGTTACTGCTTGTGCGTACCTGGAGTCTGATCCACAATGCTCATATGGCGGAAGAAGGCACTTTGACCAGCGCTGGGCACACCGATGTTCGCGAGCCGATCAGCGAGGACCACCCCACCTGCCGGCTACGCGACATCCTCGATCGGGTCGGCGACAAGTGGAGCGTCCTGGTGATGGACCTGCTGGGGTCAGGCCCGAAGCGCTACTCCGAACTCCAACGCTCCGTCGACGGCATCTCCCAGCGGATGCTCACCCTCACCCTGCGGAGCCTGGAGCGTGACGGTCTGGTGGACCGCACGGTCACCCCGACGTCGCCGCCTCGCGTCGACTACACGCTGACCGAGGTCGGCCAGACGCTCTCGGGCCAGGTCAGGGCGCTCATCCAATGGGCCGACGACCACCGGGAGTACGTGGCGAGATCCCGGCTGCGCTACGACGCGACCTGACTTGTCCTGCCCTGGAAGACAGCACCTCAGGTGAGGCCCCCTGACGCCCTATGAGCCGGTCGCTCAGCCGGGCCCCAGAAGCGGAATGCGAGCCGCCGATGCCGGCCAGGTTCTTGAGCCGTACCAGCACCTGTGGCGGCATTTGATGGCCGCGTTCTGTTGCTCCATTCGTGATCTCTCACCCCGATACTGGTCCCGCATGCAAGACGCGGACAGCCAGGGAGGAACCGGGTGGAGGCCAAGGGGCGTACGGCTGAGATCATGATCGCCGAAGCCCGCAAGGCGTTCTGGGTGATGGTCGGATTCCTGGTTGTCATCTGGTTGATCCAGATCCCCAACTGGTTATCGGACTACGCGCTCAGCTACGAGTACGGTGTGCAGGCGTGGAACCCCGCGAGCCTGCCCGGCATCGTGTCGGCGCCGTTCCTGCACTGGAGCTGGGAACACATCGAGGGCAACTCGGGGCCACTGTTCATCTTCGGCTTCCTGTCCGCCTATCGGGGCGTCGCCAAGTTCCTCGGCGTGACGGGACTCATCGTCCTGGTCAGCGGCCTCGGTGCGTGGTTCACCGCCAGCCCGCAAGGCGTAGGCGCGGGCGCGAGCGGCATCGTCTTCGGCTACTTCGGCTACGTACTGGTGCGCGGCATATTCGACCGGCATCTGATCGACATCGTGGTGGGCGTGGTCATGGCCCTGTCCTTCGCCTATCAGTTCACCGGGCTGCTGCCTCAGGAGGGCATCGGCTGGCAGGCTCACGTGTTCGGCTTCCTCGCCGGCCTGCTGGGCGGCTGGGTGTTCCGCGACCGCAGCCGCCCCCGACCGGCCCCGGCCTCCCCGCAACAGGACACCAGGGCCGCGCTGCTGAAGGAATTGGACGATCTCGGGCTCTGACGGCCCAGGGCCGTGCGCCGGCAGCTCATGGCAAGGGGCACTGGCGAGAGGTCAGGACGGTCCGAGCACGTCCGGGGTGACCAGGGCGCGAGCGGCGGCGGCGAAGTACGGCTCGGGGGCCTCGTCGGTCAGGCCAAGGATGACCCCTTGGCTGAGGCCGACGAGCAGTCCCCTGAGCGCCGTGGCCAGGCGTCGTGCCTGGCGCGGCGACACGATGTCCCCGTGATGCGCTCTCCCGGAGAGGAGCGCGGTCAGCCGCTCCTCGTGTGCCCGGACCGACGCGGAGATCTTGGGCCGCAACTCGGCGTCGCGCAATGCCAGGTCCTGCAGGCTGATCTCGAACGAGAGGTGGCGTAGCGCGTCGGGGTCGTCGCACAGGCGGCGGTAGTGGCGGGCGAAGGCGTCGACCGCATCGAGGAAGTCGAGGTCGGCGGGGATGGCCTGTTCCATGCCGTCGTAGTGCGGGCCGAGGTAGTCGGTGACCAGTGCGATCAGCAGGCCGTTCTTGCTGCCGAACAGGGAGTAGACGGCACCGGTGGTCAGCTCGGCCTGCTCGGCGATCTCCTCCAGCTTGGCCCGGTAACCGTCTCTGGCGACGATGCGGCGCGCGGCGTCGAGCAGGGCTCGCCGGTTGCGCTCCTTGGTCTCCGCCCTTGTCATTCTCATAATCTGATTATTACAGTAATCTCATTATGAATGTAGAGGAGCACATGAGCTGGGTCTCCAGCTACGCCGCGTTCCCGTCCGTCGATGCCATGCAGGCCGAGCTCGACCAGGTGGCCGCCGCCCATCCCGGCCTCGTACGGCTGCGCCGCATCGGCACCTCGCGGCTGGGCGAGCCGCTGCGCGTGCTGAGCGTTGGCGGCGGCCCGGCGGACGCGGTCGTCATCGGCGGACCGCATCCCAACGAGCCGATCGGGGCACTCACGGTCAGCGCGCTGATCAAGCTGCTGTGCCAGGACGCCGGGCTCCGGACGGAGCTGGGCTACCGCTGGCACTTCGTCCCTTGCGCGGACCCCGACGCCGCCAGGCTCAATGAGGCCTGGTACGCCAAACCGGGCGACCGCCGCGCCTACGCCGAGCACTTCTACCGGCCAGACCTGGCCGACCAGGTCGAATGGACGTTCCCGCTGATCGGCGGGGGCTATCACTTCGATCGCACGCTGCCGGAGACGGCGGCGTTGATGCGGCTCATGGACGAGGTACGCCCGTCGTTGGTCTACTCCCTGCACAACGGCGAGTACCAGGGTGCGTTCTTCTACATCAACCGCAACGATGTGGTGCTCGCCGAGCGGCTGGCCGCCCTGCCCGGCATGGAAGGCATCCCGCTGCATCACGGCGAACCGGAACTGCCCGGCGCCACATCGATCGCCCCCGCCGTCTACCTGACGCCTGACGGGGCGCACGTGGGCGCCGCATTCGGAGCGGGCGGCAGCAGCGCCGACTACGCGGCCAGATTCGGCGCGCTTCACCTGGTGACCGAGGTGCCCTACTGGGCAGACGACCGGGTCTCCGACCAGAGCGAGACCGGCCGGCCGTACAGGGAGGTCGTCGCGGCGGGAGCGAAAGCACGGCGCGAGCTGATCGAAACGCTGCACGCGAGCATGCGGGCCGTCTCCCACGATCTCATCGTGCGCTCGCCGTTCCGCCGCTCGACCGAGAGCACGCTGGAGACCTTCCGCAAGCTCGCCGAGCTGGAAGAGGCCGTCCCCGGACTCGACCGCCCGGCCACGGTCGCCGAGGAGTTCGGCAACCGCCAGATGGTGCACCTGCTCCGGCTCCGGCTCCTCGGGGTGTTCCTGCGCATGCTCGACGCCGAGCTCGCCGCCGGCAACCTGACACCGGCCATCCGCGAGCAGCGTCACCTGCTCGCCGAGCGTTTCGACCTCTGGTACGGCGAGGCCGAAACCGACTCTCCCGGCCCACCCGTCGAGATCCGCAGGCTGGTCGCGGTGCAGCTGGGCGCCGCCCTGATCGCTGCCAAGCACGCGGCAGAGACACGACCACGAGCTACCTGATCTGCTGGACAGGTCTTGCGAAGAAAGAGCACGACGATGGACATCAGGACCGCGATTGCGGCCGAACGCCAGGAACTGGCGGCGATGCTGGACGGACTGTCGGCCGCGATGTGGGACGCGCCGACCTTGTGCGCCGGATGGCGAGTGCGCGATGTCGCAGCCCACCGGCGTCGAGCTGCGGGCCGATGACCTCGACTGGTCTCTCGGCAGCGGCACACCTCTGACCGGTGCCGCCCAGGATCTCTTGCTGGTCGCATACGGCCGAAAACTGCCGCCAGGACACCTCCACGGCAAGGCACGCGATCGCTACGTCGCTGCGTGAGCAACAGGCGGGATTGCCGTGATGGCGCGGGCCAACCGGCCGCGGCCGGCACCGGCGTGATCATCGCCACCCACCGTCCTGCCGGAAGCTGATCGGGAGCCAGGTTCGGGGATGGCTGCCATGGCGCAACGCGCAATTCCTTGATCGGCATGTCCGATTGGGTAGCCGTGTCGGCAGAGCAGTTGAGACCGGAAGTCTGGAAGAACGTGGTGGCTTCGCCACATGGAGGCGGTCCTGCCGAACCGGAGTCCTGTGATGGCGGCTTCTGGCAGGATGCTGGGTAGCCCGCTCACGTCGCCGTTTACCCATGCCCGAAAGTGCCAAGATGGTCATTATGAGAGCACACAGGCGAGACGAAGTGCTTGACGACTTGGCTGCCGCAATCCGGGAGTTGGACATTCCCGACGGTCCGGCAGTTCGCCAGGCGTACGTCGAGCCATATGTGGATTCGCAGGGAGAGCCCGCCCTCAGGGCGCTGGTCATCCTGGACTCCTCTGAAGACGACGGCTGGTCTGCCGGATTCACCCACGATCTTCGTAAGCGGGTGAATCAGCTCGCAGTGGAGCACGGCCTCGATGACTACGTCTATGTCACGCCTCTGACCACTGAGGACTTCGCCTCCCGCGACCAGCCCGAAGACGCGAACGAAGCTCCCGATACGAGTGCCATCAATGAGGCCATCGATTCCGATCAGCAGGACGGGTCGTGAGACGCGACTTCAAAGCTGACGACTACCTTTTTCTCGCCAACGCTCTTGCAGGCGGTACCGCCGGGCGTGGGCGCCCCCGCACCGCCTTTCTGCGCCGCGCGACCTCAACCGCGTACTACGCGCTCTTCCATCAGGTCGAAGGCAGGGGACCGCTCCCTTCAGGGAGCGGGGGAATGCCGGGCGGGGAGGCGCTCCAGCGCCGGAGCGTGCTTTGAGTCGCGGGCCGGTGGGGGTTCCGGCGAACACGGGTGTTATAAGAACACGATGGTTATACTGATCGTGTGTCTCGTCAGGTGCGTACTTCCCCCGGTGCGGCCTACGATTTGGGCTACCACGTGGTGTGGTGCCCCAAGTATCGGCGGCCTGTCCTGGGCGGCCGGGTCAAGGCCCGGCTGGAGGAACTGCTGCGCGCCAAGGCCGCTGAGCACGACTGGGAGATCATCGCCTTGGAGGTGATGCCCGACCACGTGCATCTGTTCGTCAAGCCGCATCCGAAGAACTCCCCGTCGTACGTGGCCAACCAGTTCAAGGGCTACACCTCCCACCACCTGCGGGCCGAGTTCCCGCACCTGCGCTCCCAGCTGCCGACCTTGTGGTCGCGCTCGTACTTTGTGGCGAGTGTGGGCGCGGTCAGCGCGGCCACGGTCCAGCGGTACATCGAGACCCAGGACGAGCGCGCCCCCAAGGCCAAGAGCGGGGGCGAGGGTGCGTAGGTCGTTCAAGTTCCTGCTGCGGCCGACCCGGCACCAGGAGATCGCGCTGACGGCGATGCTGGACGATCATCGGGCGTTGTACAACGCCGCGCTGGAGGAACGCCGGGAAGCGTGGCGGCGCTCCAAGGTCTCGATCCGGTACGGCGATCAGTCCGCCCAGTTGAAGGAGATTCGTGAGGCTGACCCCGAGGGTCAGGGCCGCTGGTCGTTCACCAGCCAGCAACAGACCCTGCGGCGGCTGAACAAGGCGTTCGAGGCGTTCTTCCGCCGGGTCAGGGCCGGCCAGACGCCTGGCTATCCCCGGTTCAAGGGCAAGGGCTGGTTCGACACCGTCACCCTGGTCGAGGGCGACGGCGCGAGATGGGACTCCCAGCCACACCACCCGTCCGCGACCTACCTGCGCGTGCGGGGCGTCGGGCACCTGCGGGTGCATCAGCACCGGCCGATCGCCGGGCGCATCAAGCAGATCGAGATCAAACGGGAGGGCTCGCGCTGGTATGTGATCTGCGCTTGCGACAGCGTGCCTGCCGTGCCGTTGCCTGCGACCGGCCGCGAGGTCGGGGTGGACATGGGCGTCGCGCACTTCGCGACCGTGAGCGAGCCGATCGACGGCGTCACCGACGAGAGCGGGCATATCGCCAACCCCCGCTACCTCAAGGCCGTGGAGGAGGAGCTGGCCGCCGCGCAGCGGGCCTACGCCCGCACCAGACGCGGCAGCAGCCGCAGGAAGAGGGCTGCCAAGAAGATCGGGCAGATCCACCGCAAGGTGGCCCGGCAACGGACCGACCACGCGCACAAGAGCGCGCTTGGCCTGGTCCGCGCGGCCGACATGATCGCGGTCGAGGACCTGCGCATCGCGAACATGACCAAGAGCCCCGCAGTGAAGCCTGACCCGGAGCAGGCGGGCGGATTCCTGCCCAACGGGTCAGCGGCCAAGGCCGGGCTGAACAAGAGCATCCTGGACGCGGGTTGGGGGGTGTTCCTCGCGATCCTCACTAACAAGGCTGAAAGCGCCGGTCGGGACGTGATCGCGGTGGATCCCCGCAACACCTCCCGCACCTGCCCCGAATGCGGGTACGTGTCAGCGGAGAATCGCACCACCCAGGCCGGCTTCGTCTGCGTCACCTGCGGATACGCCGCCAACGCGGACGTGGTCGGGGCGAGCAATATCAAGAGGGCCGGGCTGGTCCTCCGCGACGCCCGCGCGGCGTAGCGAGAAGCCGCCCCGTTTACGGGGTGGAGGAGTCACGATGGGGCCGTCCTGGTCGACGACGCTGGTCAGCGAGATGTGCGCGAGCCCGGCCGTCCGCGTATTGTCGTAGCCGGCCAGGGAGATGCCGGCGGGCACGGCGAGGCCCGCTTCGTTGATGGCCGCGAGCGCGCCGAAGGCGGCCAGGTCGGCGTCGGCGAAGATGGCCGTGGGGCGCGGGTCGCGGGCCAGCAGCTCGCCCGCCCTGCTGGCCTTCGTCTTCTTCAACCGCAAGATCGTCGCCGGAATGACCGCCGGCGCCATCAAGGGCTGACCTAAGGAGCATCTTGCCGCACGTCCAACCGCCTGCCTTCGAACACCACCGCGACGCTCTCGGCATCGGCGAGCCCGTCCCTCGCCTGTCATGGACCGTCACGACCGACATCGCCGACTGGCGGCAGCAGGCCTACGAGATCGAGCTCAGCGACGGGACCGCGACCGGCCGCGTCGAGTCTGAGCAGTCGGTGCTCGTCCCCTGGCCGGGCGCGGAGCTGAGCTCGCGCGAGCGGCGCGGCGCGCGGGTGCGCGTGCACGGCCGCGACGGCTCGGCCGGCGACTGGAGCGCCTGGTCGTGGGCCGAGGCCGGGCTGCTGGACCCGGCCTGCTGGACGGCCGGGGCGGCCGCGCCGCCGCTGGAGTTGCTGGGCGGGCCCGACGGTCCCGCGCTGCTGCTGCGGCGCGACTTCACCCTGCGCGGTCCCGTCGAGAAGGCCCGCCTGTACGTCACCGCGCACGGCACGTACGAGATCGAGCTCAACGGCCGCGTCGTCGGCGACGACGTGCTCGCGCCCGGCTGGAGCAGCTACGGGCATCGCCTGCGCTACCGCACCCACGATGTCACCGGCCTGCTGCGCGCGGGCGGCAACGCCATCGGCGCCACCCTGGCCGACGGCTGGTACCGGGGCCGGCTCGGCTTCCGAGGCGGCAAGACCGACCTCTACGGCGACCGCACCGCGCTGATCGCCCAGCTGGAGATCACGTACGCCGACGGCACCTCGGACCTGGTGATCACGGACGGGAGCTGGCGCTGCGCGCCGGGCCCGGTCACCAGCGCCAGTCTGTACGACGGCGAGAAGCACGACGCCCGCCTGCTGCCTCCTGGCTGGTCGGAGCCCGGCTTCGACGACGCCTCCTGGCTGCCCGCCGACCTGCTGCGGCACGACCCGGCCAAGCTCGTGGCCCCGACCGGCCCGCCCGTGCGCCGGCTGGAGACGCTGAGCCCGGTGGAGGTGCTGACCGGCCCGGCCGGGGAGACGATCCTCGACTTCGGCCAGAACATCTCCGGCCGCCTGCGCATCCGCGTGCAGGGCCCGGCCGGGCACACCGTCACGCTCCGGCACGCCGAGGTCCTGGAGGGCGGCGCGCCGGCCCTGCGCCCGCTGCGGAACGCGGCCGCGCTCGACGAGTACACGCTGCGCGGCGACGGCGCCCCCGAGGAGTGGGAGCCGCGCTTCACCATGCACGGCTTCCGCTACGCGCAGGTGGACGGCTGGCCGGGCGAGCTGGACCCGGCCGACGTGCAGGCCGTCGTCTGCCACACCGACATGCGGCCCATCGGCGAGTTCGACTGCTCCGACCCGCTGCTGAACCGGCTGCACGACAACGTCCGCTGGAGCATGCGCGGCAACTTCGTCGACCTGCCCACCGACTGCCCGCAGCGCGACGAGCGCCTCGGCTGGACCGGCGACCTCCAGGTCTTCGCCCCGGCCGCCGCGTTCCTGTACGACTGCGCAGGACCGCTGGCGTCCTGGCTCGCCGACCTGACCGCCGAACAGTCCCAATACGGCACGGTCCCGCCCTACGTGCCGTGGGTGCCGCTGATGTCCCCGCCGTTCCCCGCCGCGGCCTGGGGCGACGCCGCGGTGATCGTCCCGTGGGTGCTCTACCAGCGCTCCGGCGACCTCGGCCTGCTGCGCACGCAGTATCCGAGCATGAAGGCATGGGTGGACGAGATCGCCGGGCTGGCCGGCGAGAGCCACCTGTGGGACGAGGGTTTCCAGTTCGGCGACTGGCTCGACCCCGCCGCGCCCCCGGACAACCCGGGCAAGGCGCGTACCGACCACGCGCTCGTCGCCACCGCCTACCACGCCTGGTCCGCCCGCATCGTGTCCGGCACGGCGGCGCTGCTCGGCCACGGCGCCGACGCCGCGCGGTACGCGGAGCTGGCGGAGGCGGTGCGGGAGGCCTTCCGCCGCGAGTACGTGACCCCGTCAGGACGCCTGGCCTGCGACACCCAGACGGCCTACGCCCTCGCGCTGTGCCTGGACCTGCTGGACGGGCCGGAGCAGCGGGAGCGGGCCGGGCACCGCCTCGTCGAGCTGGTCGCGCAGGACGGCCACCGCATCGGCACCGGCTTCGTCGGCACCCCGCTCATCTGCGACGCGCTGTGCGCGGTCGGCGCCTACGACACCGCGTACGCGCTGCTCACGCAGCGCAACTGCCCGTCGTGGCTGTACCCGGTGACGATGGGCGCCACCACCATCTGGGAACGCTGGGACAGCATGCTGCCCGACGGCAGCGTCAACCCCGGCGAGATGACCTCCTTCAACCACTACGCGCTCGGCGCCGTGGCCGACTTCCTGCACCGCACGGTCGCCGGGCTGGCGCCCGCCGCGCCCGGCTACCGGGAGCTGCTGGTGCGGCCGCGACCCGGCGGCGGCCTCACCCGGGCCCGCGCCGCCCACGACACGCCCCACGGCCGGGCTGAGGTGAGCTGGGAACGCGCCGAGGGGCGCCTGGAGCTGCGGGTGCTCGTGCCGCCGAACACCACGGCGACCGTGTACCTGCCCACGGAGCCGGACCATCCCGTTGCCGTCGGGGCGGGGCGGCACGTCTTCGCGTGCGCGTTCCGCGACGCGGCCGACGATCCCGCGCCGAAGGAGCCCAGCCGCTTCGCCTAGGGCCCCGGATCATCATGGAAATCTCATGATGACCGTCTAAGTTCGTGGCCGTGCTGATGGAACACCTCGCGGACGAGGCGGTGCGGAGCCGGCCCCGGCGCAGGTGGACGGCGCGGCTGACCGTGGGGGTGGCGGTGCTGTTCGCGGCGGGGACGGCCGTGCGGGCGGGCGGCCTGGAGTCGGGGGCTCTGCTGGTGCCGCTGGTCTCCTTCACGCCGTACTTCGCGGTCGCCGCGCTGGTGGTGCTGGGGGTGGCGATCGGCACGCGCACTCGGGCGGCGATCGCCGTGATGCTGGCGGTGTGCGCCTGCCTGGCCTGGAGCGTCGTGCCGCGGGCGGTCGCGGCCTCCGGCTCCGCCGAGGGGCGGCCGCTGCGGGTGCTGACCGCCAACCTCAACGGCGGGCGCGGGGACGCCCAGACGATCGTCGATCTGGTGCGCAGGCTGGACGTGGACGTGCTCAGTCTGCAGGAGCTGACCTTCTCGGCGCGTGACCGGCTGGCGGCAGCGGGGCTGGCGGGGCTGCTGCCGTACGAGGTGACCAAGCCGGACACGCGGGGTCCGGTGGGCAGCGGCGTCTACGCGCGCTACCCGCTGCGCGAGCGTACCGGGGTGTTCCAGCCGGTCGGGCACCGCATGCCGGTGGCGGAGGTGGCGCTGCCCGGCGGGCCGGCCGTGGAGGTGGTGGTCGTGCACCCGGTGGCGCCGGTGCCCTCGACGGTGCCGGAGTGGGAGGCGGGGGTGGGCACGCTGCCGCCCGCCCCCTCGTCCGGGGCGCCGCGAATCCTGGCGGGCGACTTCAACGCCACGCTCGACCATGCCGTGTTCCGGCGGCTCCTGGGCACCGGCTACACCGACGCGGCGGCGGCCACCGGGCAGGGGCTGGTGCCGACCTGGCCGATGCGCAGATTCCCGCCGCTGGTGGCCATCGACCACGTGCTCACCGACGGCCGGGCGGGGGCGGTCGGCGTGCAGATCCACGACGTTCCCGGGTCCGACCACCGGGCGCTCTTCGCCGACCTGCGGGTGCGGCCGGCCTAGGGGGTGCGACCGACGGTAACGCCTTGCCTACGAATCGGGTCGCGGGTCACCGCTCCGGCCCTTGCCCTGCCATGCTCTCAACCAGACAAATCATGAGGAACAGGTGAAGTCCAGGTGTTATCGGTCAGCGGGAAATCGCTTTGGAGGCGTCCGTTCCGGACGATCGGCTTAGCCGCACTGGTGCTTGTCGTCGCGAGCTGCGCGACGGGGCCCGCCGTACCGTCCGAATCGGATCCCGCGACCTCGGAGGCACAGCAGTCGCCTGCGAAACCCGCCGAAGCCCAGAAACCGGCGGGGGTGGACCCGGACTGGCCGCGCTGGGGGTTCACTCACACGGGGATCAGCGCCAACAACATCACGCCGCGGTTCGAGCAGGCCGTGGCGGAGTCGCTGGCCCAGACGCCGATGCTGCAGAACCAGCACATCATGGGCTTCGGCGCGTTCAACCCGCAGCCCACGCGGCAGGACTACGCCTGGGAGGACCTCGACAGCCGGACCAACTTCATGAAGCAGTCCGGTGGCACGCAGATCATCACGCTCTGCTGCGCCCCCGACTGGATGAAGGGCGGCCCCGAGGGCATGACCTCGCCGGAGGGGTGGAAGGAGCACCTGGAGGACGCCCCCTATCCGCAGCACTTCGACGACTACGCCAAGCTGGCGGCGACCGTCGCCAAGAGATACTCCGACGTCGACTACTTCCTCGTCTGGAACGAGTTCAAGGGCTTCTGGAAGGACCACTCGAAGCCCGCGGACTACAAGGGCTACACGCAGCTGTACAACAAGGTCTACGACGCGGTGAAGGCCGTCCGGCCGGACGCCAAGATCGGCGGACCGTACCTCGGGTTCGACAGCAACAAGAGCGGTGACTCCGAGCTGCGCGGCGACTGGGGCGTCGTCAACCAGAACGTCCTGGACGCCTTCAACTACTGGTACGAGAACAAGAAGGGCGCCGACTTCATCGTCGTCGACGGCGCCTCGCCGACCGACGCCCACGAGCTGCTGCCCGACGAGTTCGGCGCGCTGAGCAAGTTCAGCGCGGTCACCGAATGGCTGCGCGAGAAGACCGACGACATGCCGGTCTGGTGGTCGGAGTGGTATATCGAGCCCGAAGACGGCACCAAATGGCCGGAGAACAAGCGGCTCGCCGTCCAGGCCGCCTCGATGATGGAGTTCGCCAAGAGCGGCGCCGCCACGGCGCTCTACTGGAACCCGCAGGCCAAGAGCGGCGCCTGCCGGGCCTGCATGTGGGACCCGAAGACCGGCGCCCAGCGCCCGACGGGGAAGCTGGTGAGCTCCTTCGCCAAGTGGTTCCCTGCCGGGGCAGAGGTGCAGGACGTCGCCTCCTCCGACCCGAAGGTCCGCGTGCTGGCCCAGCCCGACCGGCTGCTGCTGGTCAACACCACGGACGCGCAGGTCACCACGACGGTGGACGGCACGGAGTACGCGCTCAAGCCCTACGAGATCAAGTGGAGCGATCGCTAGGCCGCCAGGCGCGCAAACGGCGTCTCGACAGACGGCGGCGCAGCACGGGCAGCCACGGCACGGCGCCGAGCACCGCCAGCACCGCCAGCAAGGGCGCTCGCCACCACCACGAGATGCTCGCAGGAGGCGGGGCGGGCACCTGCGCCACCCACGGCCGCGCGCTCTTCGACCAGGCCAGGAACGCGTCCCCGATCGGGAGCAGCCCGAAGGCGTAACGCTTGGTCGACGGGGTGTCGATGGGCAGGCCGGCCAGCTCGCCGTAGTTCGCCATGGCCGTGGCGAGCGGGGCGTCGGCGTGCACCTGCGCCGCGCCGAGGGTGACGGCGCTCGCCGACAGGCTCACGCCGAGCGGGAGCGGGCCGGAGTCGACGTCGGCCGGGCCGTCCATCCCGTCGGGGTACTCCCGTACGGCGGGTCCGAGGCCGAGCGGGGAGACGACGTAGCGGTCGCGGAACCGCGTGTACTGCTCGCGGGCGAAGGCCAGGTCGATGTCGACGAGGAAGCGCTGGATGATGCTCTGCGAGGTGCCCCTGGCGACCTCGGCGGGATCGCCGGTGCCGGGGTCGGCCTGGTGCGGGAGCAGCCCGGTACGCGGATCGAGACGCCGGCGCACCTCGCGGAGCCAGCGTTCGGTGGTGGCGGCGTACCGGGGTGGCAGCAGGGTGTCGTGCAGGCGCAGCGACGCCACCGCCACAGTCGAGTCGACCGGCCACGCCTGGCCCGGGTACGCCTCCAGGTACGGGGTCTTGGACGCGTCGAAGGCCCTGCCGAGCGCGGCCGAGTCGGCGGCGAAGCGGCGTAGCTCGGCGGGGTCGCGCCGGTCGGCCGGCTGCAGGCTCAGGACGCCGCCGCGCAGCCAGTTGCACCAGCCCTGGTAGAAGACGCCGTACGGTGGGGTGAGGTCTTGGCTGAACGGGGCGCGGCCGTCGGGCGAGTCCAGGCGTGCCAGCGACCATCGCGCCTCCCGCAACGCCGTCGCCCGCCGATCGCCTGGCGGTTCGCGCATGCCCAGCTCGACCCAGGTCAGGCCGTACAGGGCGTGCGCGAAGAAGTAGCCCTCTGGGAACAACTGCTGCGCCTCGTCACCGGCACCGGCTTCCAGCGCCGGACGCAGGAACGCCAACTGCCGTCTGACCCCGGGCGGCTCGCCCTCGGGACCCGCGGTGGCAGGCACGACCAGCCGCACCGCGCCGAGCAGCGCGAGCACACTGATCAGGACGGCGACCAGCCGCCGCGCCCAGCGCAAGATGCTGGGCGGCCCGCCCATGGCCGGCGGCGACGCCCGCTCGGATGAGAGCGGCGTCCGGCGGTCTGGTGGCGGCGGTGGCTCGGGCATCCGCCGATGCTAGCCCCATCACTAGGATGAGCGAATGACCTCTCAGCCCGCCGCCGCCGAACGCCGGCGGGACGCCGAGCGCACCAAGGCGGAGATCCTGGAGGTCGCCCAGCAGGAGTTCGCGCGCCACGGCTACGCGGGGGCTCGGGTGGATGAGATCGCCGCCCGCATGCGCACCACCAAGCGCATGATCTATTACTACTACGGCAGCAAGGAGCGGCTCTACATCGCGGTCCTGGAGAAGGCCTACGCCGAGGTCCGGGAGATGGAGCGGGTGATCGAGGTGGAGCACCTGGCCCCGGTCGAGGCCATCCGCGCGCTGGCCGAGCTCACCTTCGACCACCACGACCTGCATCGCGACTTCATCAAGCTGGTCGCGATCGAGAACATCCACCAGGCCGAGCACATCCGCAAGTCGGCGGCGCTGGCCAACCTCGGCACGCCCGTGCTCGACCTCATCTCGCGCATCCTCGACGCCGGGCAGGAGTCGGGTGACTTCCTCACCGAGGCCGACGCCATCGACGTGCACATGCTGATCAGCTCGTTCTGCTTCTTCAGGGTGGCCAACCAGCACACGTTCGGCGCGCTGTTCGGACGCGACATGACCGCGCCGGAACACCGCGAGCGGCTGCGCCGGATGGTGGGGGACGCGGTCGTGGCCTACCTGCGCGGCGCCGGCGCCTGAGATCATCGCCACCGCGATCGCTGGTTACGCTCAAAGTCCGAAGCAGTGGACTGTCCGGTCCACGAAGCGGATCGAAGCATGTGAGGTGCTCATGCGCGTCTTATCGATCGCCGCCCTCGCCGGTGCGGCGGCACTGCTGCTCACCGCCACCGCCCCCAGCTCCTCGGCCTCCCGCGAACACGACAAGGGGGCGCAGAACCTCGGCGACCCCGACTACGGCGTCTGCCGGGGCGTCGACCCCCGCTGCTACCACGACTGGGGCAACTTCGACCCCGCCAAGGGCTACCGCCTGCTCGTCTACAGCCGCACGGCCGCCTCCCGCCACGCCCACCTCGGCACCCCGCTCGGCCCCGGCCTGAACCCACCGCTCAACGACGACAACGTCGCCGTCAAGGCCGTGCTCAAGCTGGGGCAGGACAACGGGTTCGCGGTCGACTACACCGAGGACGTCACCCAGCTGTCGTCTGCGGGCCGGCTGCTTCCCTACAACGCCGTGATGTTCCTCAGCACCACGCGCGACACCCTCGACGACGCGGCGCAGACCGCCCTGCGGCAGTACGTCCGCGCCGGCGGCGGCTTCATCGGCGTGCACAACGCCTTCGGCACCGAATACAACTGGCCCTGGTACGAGGGCCTGCTCGGCAACGCCAACTTCTACGACCACGGCCCCAACCAGCCCGGCACCGTCGTCACCGTCAACCGGCGCGACGCCTCCACCCAGGGCCTGCCGCAGCGCTGGGCCTTCACCGACGAGTGGTACAACCTCATTCCGTACCCCACCCGCGTCCGCGTGCTGGCCGAGGTGGACGAGAGCACCCTGGCCCGAGGCGTGCGCGGCAGCCTCGGCCACCCCGGCCACGGCGACGACCACCCGGTCAGCTGGTGCCAGTACTACGACGGCGGCAAGGCCTGGCTCACCACCCTCGGCCACGACGTCAAGGCATGGACCGACGAACCCATGGAGGGCGACCAGTACTTCGTCCAGCACCTGCTCGGCGGCGTCAAATCCGTGCTCGGCATGGCACCGTTCTGCCGCTGAACGGCTTTGCCATGACACCGCCTCCAGCGGAAGGCAGGCGCTGGAGGCGGTGCCGCGCAGGCGTGGCCGGGCTCAGAGGCGGTGCGTCGCGTCGCTGCGGTAGTCGGTGTACGTGTACGGGTTGTCGAGGATCTTCGTCGCGGGGATGTCCGGGTTCATGCCGTTCTGCCAGGCCTCCTCGCCCATCTCCGAACGGAGGTACTCGACCGTGCGCTCGACCTGGCGGCGCGCCGCGGCCAGGTCGATGCCGACCAGCTCGTGCTCGTGCTTGACCACTCGCCCGTTGACCAGGACCGTGTGCACGTCGCCGCGCTGTGCCTGGAACGCGACGTGGCCGTACGGGTTGAGCAGCGGGAACGAGACGGGCGAGCGGTCGTTCTTGATGAGCACGAGGTCGGCCTTCTTGCCCGCCGCGATGACGCCCAGGTCGTCGCGGCCGAGTGCGTGGGCGCCGCCTTTGGTGGCCCACTCGACGACCTGGTCGGCGCGCAGCCCGCAGTGCGTGACGGTGTCGCCCTTGGCGTGCGCCTCCATGTGCTCGCGGGACCGGTCGGCGCCGAGGGTGGTGCGCATGGCGGAGAACAGGTCGCCGCTCCACCACACGCTGGTGTCCATGGACAGCGACACCGGGATGCCGTGGGCGCGTACCACCCAGGTGGGCGGGTAGCCCTGGCCGGCGCTCTGCTCGCTCTCGGTGGAGACCGAGATGGAGCCGCCGGTGGCGGCGATGCGGTGGTAGGAGTCGGCCGACAGCGACGCGGCGTGCACGTAGATGGTCTCGGGGGTCATGAAGCCGTGCTCGTACATGAGCCGGATGCCGTCGTCGCTGGTGGCGCCCCACACGCCGGCGTGCGTGGTGACCGGCGCCCCCAGCTCCCGCGCCACCTCGAACGCGGGCTTCTCCGGGAAGGCCGGGTCGCCGAGCACGTCGAAGGCGAGCTGGAAGCTCAGCATGTCGTCGCCGGTGATCCGGCGGCGGACGAAGTCGCGGAACTCGGGCGCGGCCGTCCACTCGGCGGGCGGCTGCTGGATGTTGCCGTACGCGAGCACGTACCGGCCCGGCACCGCCCGCAGCGCGTCGACCGCGGCGTCGGCGTGGTCCACCGTCCGCAGGCCGTGCGACCAGTCGACGACGGTCGTGACGCCGGCGTCGAGCGCCTCGATCGCGGCGAGGGTGTTGCCAGCGTGCACGTCCTCGGGCCGGAACAGCTTGCCGTGCTCCAGATAGAACCAGACGAAATACTGCGTGAGCGTCCAGTCGGCGCCGTATCCGCGCATCGCGGTCTGCCACATGTGCCGATGGGTGTCGATCATGCCGGGCATGACGATGCCGCCTGACGCGTCGATCACGACGGCGTCCTGCGGCGCCTCCAGATCGGGCCCGACCGCGGCGATCCTGTCGCCGGTCACCAGGACGTCGGTGCGTTCGAGCACCGTGCGCCCGCCGTCGATCGGCAGCACCGTGCCACCGCGCAGCACCACAGGCCGTCCGGCCGCGAACTCGGTCCGCTCGCTCATCGATGAACTCCTCACCGCACGGGGCAGCGGATCTTTCCGAACGGTTGTCCGCTGCACGGTCATGCTGTTCGCCGTAACTCTACGATTGCTTGGGCTGGTGTCAAGAGTGCAGATCATCCTGGCCCAACGCGCGGAGGATGTGCCAGAATCGCGATTACGGACAATTGTCCGCTGAATGAACGTAGACATGAAGGGGAGTCGGATGACAGACGACGCCATGTCGAACGGACCGGCCTCGGCCGGGCCGCTGTCCGGCGTGCTGGTGGCCGACTTCTCCCGGATCCTGGCCGGGCCCTACGCCACGATGTTGCTGGCGGACCTGGGCGCCGACGTCGTCAAGGTCGAAGGGCCCAACGGGGACGACACCCGCGGGTGGACGCCGCCGGTGCGGGGCGAGGTGTCCACGTACTATCTCGGGGTCAATCGGGGGAAGCGGTCGATCGCGCTCGATCTGCGCGACGAGGCCGACGCGGAGACGGCCAGGGAGCTGGCCAGGCGCGCGGACGTGCTGATCGAGAACTTCCGGCCGGGCGGGCTGGCCAAGTACGGCCTCGACCGCGCCTCCGTCAGCGCCCGCAATCCCGGTGTCGTGTACGCCTCCATCAGCGGGTTCGGGTCGGGGGCCGGGGCGCGGGTGCCGGGCTACGACCTGATGGTGCAGGCCATGTCGGGGCTGATGAGCCTCACCGGGGATCCGGACGGGCCGGCGTACCGGGCCGGGATCTCGGTGTTCGACGTGATGGCGGGCAACCACGCGGTCATCGGCATCCTGGCGGCGCTGCGCCACCGCGAGGCCACCGGGCGGGGGCAGCACGTCGAGGTGAACCTGCTGTCGTCGGCGCTGACCGGGCTGGTGAACCACAGCTCCGCGTACGTGGCGGGCGGGGTGGTGCCGTACCGGATGGGGAACGCGCATCCGAGCGTGTTCCCGTACGAGCCGCTGCCGACCGCGGACAACGACCTCATCGTCACCGCCGCCAACGACGGCCAGTTCCGCAAATTGTGCGAGGTGCTCGGCATTCCGGAGATCGCCGACGATCCGCGTTTCGCCCGCAACGCCGATCGCACGGCACGCCGTGCGGAGCTGCGGCCGATCCTGGTGGAGCGGCTGGCTGCGCGGGGCGCTGTGGAGTGGTTCGAGCTGCTGGTCGAGGCCGGGGTGCCGAGCGGGCCGATCAACACGATCGACGGAGGGTTCGCGATGGCCGAGCGGTTCGGGCTGGATCCCGTCGTCGAGGTGGGCGAGGGGGAGCGGGCCGTGCCGACGACGCGGCACCCGATCCGGTTCTCAGAGACGCCGGTCGGCTATACGCTGCCGCCACCGGAGCTCGACGAGCACGGCGCGGAGCTGCGCAAGTGGCTGTCCGGGCCGGTGGGTCCGCTCGCCGGACCCGGTGAAGGACCGGCCGATTCCGGGGAAGGACCGGACGGGCTCGCGGAAGGACCGGACGGGTCCGAGGAAGGAGGTCGGGCGTGACGGAGTCCGATGTGCCCGAGTCCGGCACGCAGTCCGATGTGCCCGAGTCCGGCACGCAGCGGGATTACCCGACGGCGCTCGGGGCGTCCTCACGGGAGGCGATCACGCTGCTCGGGCAGGACCTGGCCGAGGACGTCATGGGCCAGGTGGGCTTCGGCGAGCTGGCGTTCTGGCTGGCCGCGCAGCGCAGGCCGACGGCCGGTGAGACCCGCGTGTTCGAGGCGGTGCTGGCAGCCCTGGCCGATCACGGGTTCACGCCGACGGCGATCGTGACGCGGCTGACGTACCTGTCGGCGCCGGACTCCGTACAGGGGGCGCTGGCGGCCGGGCTGCTCGGCGGCGGCTCGCGCTTCCTCGGCGTCACCGAGGACTGCGGCCGCTTCCTGAACGAGGTGCTGCGCGAGCACCCGCTCCCGGACGACGACGCCGGCTGGGACGCCCTCGCCCTGGAGACCGTCCGCGCCCGGCGCGAGCAGCGCAAGCTCATCCCCGGCCTCGGCCACCACGTGCACAAGGACGGCGACCCGCGCACGCTGCGGCTGTTCCAGATCGCCACCGAGGAGGGCCTGTACGGGCCGCACCTGTCGCTGTTCGCCGCCATCGGCCGCGTCCACCCGCAGGTGCTGGGCCGGACCCTGCCGCTCAACGGGGCCGGAGTGTGCGGGGCGGCGCTGGCCGATCTGGGGCTGCCGCTGGAGCTGCTGCGCGCCTTCGCCCTGCTGGCCAGGACCGCCGGGCTGATCGGCCAGCTCGCCGAAGAGCTACGCCATCCCGTGGCCAACGACATCTTCCTGTCGGTGGACCTGAACAACCGATCCATCGCCCCCGAGCCATACGGTGAGCCGCGTTCAGCGGCTCACCGCAGCTAGCGGTTTCTGCACCTACGCCGACGGAGGTATACATGGCTGAACTCGTCGCCGTCATCGCGTCCACCCACCATCCCTTCTACTACCGCGCCTCCACCGCCACCGGCGAGGACCGGCCGCCGTTCGCCGACGAGTGGGTACGCAAGGTCGAGGCGTTCCGCGAGACCCTGACCAGGGCCAGACCCGACGTGCTGGTCATGGTCGGCTCCGACCACTTCCACCAGCTCTGGCTGGACAACATGCCGCAGTTCCTGGTCGGCAAGGCGCCCTTCTACGACGCGAACTTCTCCAACGAGGAACGCGAGTTCGGCCTGCCCAGGATGCTGTTCAAGGGGCAGGAGGACCTGTCGGCGTACGTGCTGCGCGAGGGCCTCGACGCCGGGTTCGACCTGGCGTTCTCCAACGAGCTGCGGATCGACCACTCGATCACCTGCCCGATCATCACCCTGCGCCCGCAGAACGACCTGCCGATCGTGCCGATCTACACCAACATCTTCGCCCCGCCGCTGCCGCGGCCGAAGCGGTTCGTCGACCTCGGGCGGACGATCCGGCAGCTCGTCGAGTCGTGGCCGGCGGACCAGCGGGTCGCGGTCATCGGCACCGGGCACCTGTCGCTCGAGCTCGGCGGCCCCCGCCAGTTCGGTCCCCACGGGCCCGACCCGGAGTTCGACCGGCGCGCCGTCGAGTGGATCTCCTCGGGGGACATCGAGGGCTGCCTGGCCGAGGTCACCCTCGACAGCCTGCACCTGCCGGGCAACGCCACCCACGGGTTCATGGACTTCATGCTGATGATGGGCGTCGCGGGCGAGGGCCGGAAGGCCGACTACGTCGACACCTACGACCTGTTCCACACCATGGAGGCGTACTTCACGTGGTACCCGGACGGAGGCGGTCGCTCATGAGCAAGTATCTGCTGAACAAGTTCCTGTTCACCGTGGATCGCGACCCCGAGCTGGTCGAACGGTACCGTGAGGAGCCGCGGTCCACGGTCGAGTGGTGGGAGGCCGAGTACGCCAACCGCATCCTCGGCTGCCACACCGGCGAGTCGTCCACGTGGCTCCAATTCGACGGCATCGAGCGGGAGGCGCTGGCCACGCACGACTACCCGAAGTTGTTCGAGCTGGGGGCGCATCCGTTTCTCACGCTCACGCTGTTCATCGCGATGTTCGAGCGCGACTACGAGGAGCCGTTGGGGTTTCAGCTGGAGTACGCGCGGCGGCTGGCCCACAACAGCCTGCCGTACCCGGACATCGCCACGTGATGCGCGCCGTACAGATCGAGACCTGCGGCCGGCCACCCCGGGCGGCCGACCTGGCGGCGCCCGAGCCCGGGCCGGGGGAGCGGCTGGTGCGGGTGCTCGCCGCGCCCATCACCCCGCTCGACCTGCTGTGCGCGGGCGGCGCCTCCTATTTCGGGACCCCGGCCACCCCGTACGTTCCCGGCGTTCAGGGTGTGGGGACGCTCGGCGACGGGACGCTCGTGTGGTTCGCCACGGCCGCGGGGATGGCTCCGGGCGACGGCAGCATGGCGGAGCTGGCCTCCGTACCCGCCGACGACCTCGTGGAACTGCCTGCCGGAGCCGACCCGGTCGCCGTCGCCGCGCTGGGGCTGTCCGCCGTCGCCGCCCACATGGCGCTGACCTGGCGCGGCGAGCTCGCCGCTGGTGAGCAGGTGCTGGTGCTGGGCGCCGGGGGCGTCGTCGGGCAGGCCGCCGTCCAGCTCGCCCGCGTCGCGGGAGCGCGGCGGGTCGTCGCGGCGGCCCGCTCCGCCGCCGGGCGGGAACGGGCGAAGCAGGCGGGCGCGGACGCCGTGGTCGCGCTCGACACGGACGACGTGGCGGAGCTGGCCGCCCGGTTGGCTGCTGCCTGCGACGGACCTGTGGACCTGGTGCTCGACCCGCTCTTCGGTGCTCCCGCCGCCGCGGCCGCTCGCACCCTGCGGCCATCCGGGCGGCTCGTCAACCTAGGTAGCTCGGCGGGGGAGACGTGCCCGCTTGACTCCTCGACCCTGCGCAGCCGGTCGCTGCGGGTGCTCGGCTACACGAACAACGAGCTGACCAAGGAGCAGCGCGCCATGGCCGTCGGAAGGGTCGCGGAACTGGCGGCGCTCGGCCGACTCGCCGTGGCCTGTGAGACGGTGCCGCTCGATGAGATCGCAACGGCCTGGCACCGCCAATCCACCGGCGCCACGTCGGGCCGCCTCGTCCTGACACCACAACCGCCCTGACCCCGCGCCGCCCGCGTCGGCCGGTGGTGCGGGGCGGTGGTGGTCAGGAGGTCAGGGTGACCTGGGGGACCGATTCGTACAGGGCCCAGTCGGCGCTGATGGCGCTTGCTGTCCTGAGGAGGAGCGGTAGATGCTCCTCGGCCAGGCGTTCCACCGAGGTCTCCGCCGCATGTGCGTTGACGTTGATCGCGGCGATGACGTTGCCGAGCCCGTCCCGGAGCGGTGCGGCCACGCTGCGGATCCCGAGCGCGAGCTCCTCGTCCGTCAACGCCCACCCCTTCGCCCGGACCTCGCGCAGCGCCGCCTCGCGCTCGGCCAGGTCCGGGCGCCAGCGCGGCTCGACGCCGGAGCGGCTCGGCTCCGCGAGGACGCGGTCGACCTGGGCGGGCGGCAGCGCGGCCAGCAGCACCTTGCCCAGGGATGTCTGCAGGGCCGGGAACCGGGTCCCGATCTGCACCGACAGGGTGACGATCTTGGGGACGGCGGCGCGGGCGACGTACACGATGTCGGACCCGTCGAGCTGAGCGATGGACGACGACTCGTGGGTCTGCGCCACCAGCCGTTCCATGTGCGGCCGGGCCACCTCCCACAGCCCCATCGACCGCACGTACGACATCCCCAGCTCCAGCACCCGCGGCGTGAGCGCGTAGCCACCGTGCTCGCTCCTGGCGTAGCCCAGCTCCTGGAGGGTCAGCAGGATGCGGCGAGCGGTGGGCCGGGCCAGGCCCGCGGCGGTCGCCACCTCGGTCAGCGACATGACGGGCCGGCCCGGCTGGAACACCCTGATGACATCGAGGCCGCGGGCCAGCGCCTCGATGAAATCGGGGCCGGTGTCAGCACGTGCCATGGAACGCCTCCCTGCTCGGATTCCGCCGATCCGACTCTAGACCGTGATGGTCTGTTGTCCGCACAGCGGCGGGCGGGGCGAGCATAGTGGTACCCGGCCCCAACCGCGGATACGGGGAGGCGGAGAGGCTCCGATGTTACGGTGGCGTTTCCGTCCGGTCGTTACGCGGACGACTGTCCGATGGCTGCGCGCCCCGCCGGATGCGCGCAGCCGACGGCGGTCAGGGCATCTTGTATTCCGCGGCCTTGCCGCAGTAACTGATCCCGATCGGTGTGGCACTGAACCGGCACACCTGTACGACGACGCGATCGATGGCGGTGACCCCCGCCGGATCCGACAGCGCGAAGGAGAGCGAGATCCGCTGGTCGTCGGCCTTGACGGCCTCGGAGTCGACGAGGGTGTCGCCGTTGTAGGCGCTGAAGGTGGCCCTGGAGAGCATCCCGTCCGGGGCGCAGGGCGCGTTGACGGGGTCATCGGCCAGGTAGCCGTCGACCCTCACGGTCGGCCTGACGACAGGCCCCGTCACCCAGTCCAGGGTGCCCTCCGCGGCCCCGCGCCGGCAGGAATCCCCCGAGTCGGCGTAGAACTTCACCACCGCCTGGGCCGCCACCGCGGGCTGGGCCGTGAGCAGGCCGGCGGCGACCATGACGCCCAACGCCGGCCAGGCACGTAAACGCATGGCTTCGACCTTCCTGTGATGGTTGATCCGGCCCTTCATCGTGAACGACGGACCGGCGCTGTGCCAGCCCTCACAGGTCGGTTGCAATGATCCTCTCGATGTTGCGTTCGGCGAGCGCCGTGATGGTGACGAACGGGTTGACGGTGGTGTTGCCGGGGATCAGCGACCCGTCGATGACGTACAGGCCCGGATGGCCGGTCAGGCGGCCGTAGTTGTCGGTGGCCTTGTTCAGGACCGCGCCGCCGAGCGGGTGGTACGTGAGGTGATCGCCCCAGATCTTGTAGACGCCGAACAGGTCGGTACGGTAGATCGTCCCCTCCTTGGCGTTGATCTTGTCGAAGATCGTCTTGGCCATGTCGATGGACGGCTGTTTCCAGGCCGCCTGCCAGTTCAGGTCCACCTTGCCCGCCGCCGCGTTCCAGGAGAACTGGGCCCGGTTCGGGTTCTTCGTGATCGACAGGTAGAACGACGCGAACGTCTCGATCCCGGTGGGCAGCGGTGCGACCTCGGCGAACGCGCCCCCGGCGGACCAGTTGTCGATGCCGCAGCAGGGGATGGCCGACTGGAGGCTGCCGGTCGGGTCCCACATGTGGTTGGCGCGGCCGCACATGACGTTGCCGTTGTCGCCCCAGCCCTTGCCCACCTCGCCGTTCAGGTTCGGCAGCGCGCCGGTGGCCTTCAGCCTGACCAGCAGCTTGCTGGTGCCGACGCTGCCGGCGGCGAAGAACACCCGGTCCGCGGTCACGGTCTTGGTGGCCGTGGTGTTCCCGCTGGTGTTGATCTGCTCGATGACCACCGTGTAGCGGCCGCCGGCCGCCGGGGCGACGGAGGTGACCTTGTGCAGCGGCGAGATGGCGACCCTGCCGGTGGCCTTCGCCTGCGCGAGGTACGTCTTCTGCAGCGACTTCTTGCCGTGGTTGTTGCCGTAGAGGATCTCGCCGGCCAGCGCGGACTTGGTGACCGTGCCGGCCTCCTCCTGTTTCATGTAGTCCCAGTCGTACACGTCGGGCACGAACACGAACGGGAAGCCGGAGCGCTGGGCGTGCTTGCGGCCGACGCGGGCGTACTGGTAGGCGGCGGTGGTCTCGAACCATGCGGGGTCGATGGTGGCCACGCCGAGCCCGGCGTTGGCGCGCGGGTAGAAGACGTTGTACATCTCGTCGGCGTTGACCGACGGGAGCACGGCGGCGAAGTTCTCCCGCTTGGGGGTGACCGCCATGCCGCCGTTGACCAGCGAGCCGCCGCCGACGCCGCGCCCCTGATAGACCGTGATGCCGCCGAACTCCTCGGCGTCCAGGACGCCGGTGTGGCGGGGGATGTCCCGGTCGATCGGGAAGCCGAGGAAATAGTTGAGCGGGGCCTTGGTCCTCGTGCGCAGCCAGTACGACCGGTAGTCCGGCTCCCGCGTGTTGCAGAAGATCTTGCCGTCGGCGCCCGGGGTGTCCCAGGCCATGCCCATCTCGATCATGTGGACGTCGACGCCCGCCTGGGCCAGGCGTAACGCGGCGACGGAGCCGCCGTATCCGGTGCCGATCACCAGGGCCGCGACGTGCGCGCCGTCGGCGATCGGAGCGGCCGCCTGGGCGGCGGTGGCGCGGACGCCGAGGGCCGCGACGCCCAGGGCCGAGCCGGCGCCGGCGATGAATCCACGGCGCGAGAGGTTGTCGCTCATGGGTGGTTCCTCACTCTCATCGACGCTTGCCGGCGGGCGACGGGCCGGAGGGCAGCACGCATACGGTGTCCAGGCCCAGCACGTGGTTGAGCCGGCCGAACGCCCACCAGGAGCCGATGCTCATGCTCAGCTCCACGATCTCGGCCTGGCTGTAGTGCGCGGTCATCCTCGACCAGAACTCCTGGTCGAGGCCGTGGTGGTCCAGGGCGTACCGCTCGGCGTACTCGGCGGCCAGGCGGGTGCGGTCGTCGAAGGCGTCGGTGGTCCGCCACTGCGCCACCGCGTCGTCGAAGCCCTCCTCGACCTTCTGCCCGTCCCGTTCCGTACGCCAGTCGAGGCAGAAGGCGCACCCGTTGAGCTGCGCGATCCGCAGTCGCGCGGCCTCGAACTCGCGCAGGCCGAGCGTCGTGTGCGCGTACACCGACAGCGAGAAGTTCGAGGCGGCGACCCCGATGCCGGGGACCATCTCGCCCCACACGTACTCGATCGCGTCCTTGTCCTCGGGGATGTCGATGATCACGGATGCTTCCTTCCGAGTCTGCCGGTCGCGGGGCGCAGCGGTACGTCGAGCGCGTCGTAGAGTCCCGGCTCCGCGTCCACGAGCCAGTCGATGGCGTTCACCAGCCGGCCGGCGGCGGTGGCGTTCCCGCCCGCGGAGCGGTTGCCCCCTTCGTCGGTGGCCTCGACCGTGACCTCGATGCGCGGGCGGCCCTCGATGATCACCCGGTGCGCCCCGTCGCCGCCGCCGGGCGGGGACGGCCAGTCCGGCGCGCAGGACGGGTGGATGCGGGTGACGTGCTCGACGACGATGCGGGGCTCGCCCTCGACGACGCCCTGCACCTCGAACCGCACCGCTCCCTGGGTGCCGGCCTCGAACTCGCCCATCGACTCCGTGGCCACCGTCGCGTCGAGCGGGCGGCGGTCGACGGTCTCGCGGATCTCGTCGAGCTCGACCCCGAGTGCCCTGGCCATCAGCCGTACCTGACCACCCCACACCATGGACGGGACCGTGGGCGCGATCATCGGCGGCTCGTAGTCCATCGGCTGGCCCATGCCGACCAGGTAGCGGACCGAGTCGGGCTGGTCGTACGTGGAATAGTCGAAGATCTCCTGACAGCGGACGACGTCCACGGTGGTGCCGAGGCCGCTGATCAGCAGGGGCAGCACGTCGTTGCCCCAGCCGGGGTCGACGCCGGAGACGAACAGCGAGCCGCCGCCGTCCTTGACGGCGGCCAGCACTGCCTCGCGCAACTCGGGCAGGGCGTTGCGCTGGTCGTAGAGGGCGTAGAGGGAGGGGGTGACGACCACGGCTCCGGCCCGGATCGCCCGGGTGACGTCGGCCAGCGCCTCGTCCGGGCGGATGTCGCCGGAGGCGGCGTAGACGACGGCGCGGGGTCCGGTGGCCAGGACCGCGTCGATGTCGGTGGTGGCCGCCACCCCGGTCCCGTGGCCGAGACCGCCTAGATCGCCGGCGTCGCGGCCGGTCTTGCTCGGGTCATGGACGAGTACGGCCGTGAGTTCCAGTGCCGGATGGGCCTCGACGGCGCGGATGGCCGCGCGGCCGATGTTGCCGGTACCCCAGATCACCGTGGACACCATGGGCGGAGCGTAGCAAGCGCTTGGTTAGGTGTATAGATGCGATCACAGGTTGATCGGCGGCATGGTGAGGACGGGAGCTCGGCCGGTAAGCCGGCGTGCCGGCGGATGTCCGGGCACTCGACCCCGGCGCGTGCCTAGGACGTCGGCGACGTCGGCGACGGGCTCGGCGACTCGGTGCCTGCGGGCGGCGGGCTCGGTGACGGGGTCCCCGCGGGCGAAGGGCTCGGCGGGGCGGTGGGTGAGGGAGCGCCGCCCGGCGAGGGCGTCAGGTTGGCGTAGTGGCCGGTCTTCGTCTTGACCGGCACGTTCACGCGTACCGGATCGGCGCCGCTGAAGATGAAGGTCATCGGTACCACGCTGCCGCGCAGCCCGCTCATCCCGCTGACCGTGCCGATGGGCTGCCCGCCGGTGCCGACGGGCTGGTCGGGAGGCAGGGTCACGGGGCCCGCGAGCTGGACCGAGCCGCCCCCTTCCACGGTGATCCGCTCCAGCCGCACCGGCTGGTGACCACTGTTGATCAGCACCGCGTACAGGACCTGCTGCGGGGCGGGCGAGGCCGGGTCGGTGCCGCTCAGGAGGAAGACGTTGCGCACGTGCAGGACCCCCCCGACGTTGAGGTTGGCCCCTTCGTTCTGCGGTACGTTGTTCGCGCTGGTGTCGAATCCCGCAACCGCGCAGCCCATGGCGGCCATGGCCATGACGATCACGGCAGAGACGATGGGACGCATCGCTAGGCCCTCCTCCCGGCACCCTCGTGGCCCACCCGCTACCCGCGCACGCCACCCTGAACCCAGCCCGTACGGAAGCCGTACCGGACACCGCGAAGACGGACATTCCATTTCGCGCGAAATCTGCCTGGTGACCGCCGGACATACTTCAGGTAGCGTCGCGGGAAAGCGGGACCTACCGGAGGAGCGGTAGATGGTGGAGGAGCAGGCGCTCGAAGCGACAGGTCAGCAGAAGAGACGACAGCTCGTCCGGGCGGTGATCGCCTCCGCCGTGGGCACCTCGATCGAATGGTACGACTTCTTCCTTTACGGCTTCGCCGCCAGCACCATCTTCGCGGAGCTGTTCTTCCCGACGAGCGATCCGACCACGGGCCTCCTGCTCGCGCTCGGCACCTACTTCGGCGGCTTCGCCGCCCGGCCGATCGGCGCGGCGATCTTCGGCCACTACGGCGACCGCATCGGCCGCAAGGCCACCCTGATCATCACCCTGCTGACCATGGGCATCGCCACCGCCCTCGTCGGCCTGGTGCCCACGTACGAGCAGATCGGCATCTGGGGCGGCATCCTGCTCACCCTCCTGCGCCTGCTCCAGGGCATCAGCGTCGGCGGCGAATGGGGCGGATCTGTCCTGCTCGCCACCGAGTGGGGCAAGTCGCGCGGCGGGCGGCGGGGCTTCCTCGGCAGCTGGCCGCAGTTCGGCGTCCCCGTCGGGCTCGTGCTCGGCTACCTGGCCCTGCAGGTGTTCCAGCCGATCGACCCCTACTGGGGCTGGCGCATCCCGTTCCTGCTCAGCATCGTGATGGCCGCCGTCGGCCTCTACATCAGGCTGGGCATCCTGGAGACGCCGGTCTTCACCAAGGTCCTCGCGGAGAACAGGGTCGAGCGCGTCCCCGTGCGCGAGGTCATCGTCAGGAACTGGCGGGAGATCCTGCTCAGCGCGCTGCTGCGCACCGGGCAGCAGGCGCCGTTCTACGTCTTCACCGTCTTCATCCTGACGTACGCCACCAAGACCCTGGGCTTCGCGCCGGGCGACGTCTACACGTACGTCATCGTCGCGGGCGTGGTCTCGCTGTTCACCGTGCCGTTCTGGGGTTACATCTCCGACCTGGTGGGCCGCAGGCGCCTGTACATCGTGGGCGCCGCCGCCATGGTGGTCTGGTCCTTCATCTACTGGCCGCTGCTGGACACCCGCGTCCCGTCGCTGGTCTTCCTGGCCATCGTGCTGGCCGCGCCGATCCACGACATCCAGTACGGCCCGCAGGCCACGTTCATCGCCGAGAGCTTCACCGGCCGGCTCCGCTACAGCGGCGCGTCACTCGGCTACCAGCTGGCCTCGCTGACCGCGGGCGGCCCCGCGCCCCTGATCGCCGTCTGGCTGTACGCGACCTACCAGAGCTCGTTCGCCATCGCGATCTACATGGCGATCTGCTCGCTGATCAGCGTCGCGGCGGCGTTCGCGCTGAAGGACCGCTCGCAGCACGACTACGCGGTCGAGTACGACGAGCCGCAGCCCACGTCCGGCTGAGCCGGCCACGCAAGCGTCACGAGGTGGCGTGCAGGTGCCGGTCGAGAAAGCCGATCACCGTCCGGGCGAGCGCCACCCGGTGATCGGCCAGTGCGTGGTCGGTGTCGAAGAGGTGATGTTCGAGCCGCAGGCCGGGTTGCGCCTCGTACGCCTCGACCAGCGGCCGATGATGCAGCGGGGCGGGCGTGACAGGGTCCCGGCCGGTGCCGATCAGCAGCACCGGACGGCCGGCCAGGCGGGCGGCCTGCCCCGCCAGGCTCCAGGCGGCGCCCGCCTTCTCCATCTCGGCGAACAGCGCCTCGGCGCTGGTTCCCGTCAGGGGGAGCAGCTCGTCCCGCCACGCCTCGACGTACGAGGCGCCCAGGGCAGGGTCGGCGCGGCAGAGGGCGGCGACGGCGCCGAAGTCGAAGCCGGCCACGGAACCGGCGGCCACGACGGCCGGATCGGCCGCCGCGGTCATCAGGGCGGCGAACCCGCCGAGGCTGTGCCCGATGACCGCCAGCCGGTCCGGGGCCAGCCGGTGGGCGGCGACGGTCCCGGGGTCACGCATGGCCGCCACGGCCGCGGCGGAGTCCTCCAGGACGTGCGTCCACGACCACGATCCGCCCATGCCCCACGAGCCGCGGTAGTGGAACACCAGCGTCGCGTACCCTGCCCGGCGCGCCGCGTGCGCCAGGTCGAAATTACGCTCGTTGCCCGGGAAACCGTGCAGGAGGATCACCACCGGGTGCGGCCCGGGGCCTGCGGGGACATGCAGGACACCCAGCAGCTTCGCGCCCGCGCCGGCGAAGGTCAGCGGCACCGTGGCGGCACGCGGCCCGGTCGTGTCGATGGGATCGGTGATGAGCGGGTCCGCCATGGGTGCTCCCGAGAGATCGAACTGATCGGTTCGGCAGAGCGTAGCAGCAAATACGAACCGATCGGTACCATGTCGATCCCGCGCGCGCCGGCACGCTCCTGCGGGCGTGATCGCCTCGGACTGAGGCCCGGCTCACATTTCCGGCGCGATTGTCACACTCCGGTCGCCGCGACTCCTCTCAGAGGCGGAAGTCTCCTAGAGAGCGAGAGAGATCGTGACCGTCAGCACACCACAGCACGCGCGCGTGCTCCGGACCCAGGAAGAGCGCTTCGACGCGCTGCCCGGCTACCCGTTCGAAAAGGGTGAGAAGTGATGATTCTGGTAACCGGAGCGACCGGCGCCGTCGGGCGTCTCGTCGTCGAGCGGCTCGTCGGCGCGGGCGCCCGGGTCCGCGCCGTCACCCGTACCCCGGAGCAGGGCGGCCTGCCGGCCGGGGTCGAGGTCGTCGAGGGCGATCCGTCCCGGCCGCACACGGTCGCGCCGCACCTCGGCGGCGTCGAGGCGGTCTTCCTGCACGCGCGGACCATCGGCACGGCCGCGGACCGGCTGCTCGCCCTCGCCGCCGAGCGGGGCGCCCGGCGGGTGGTCGCCCTGTCGGCGATGAACATCGACGACCCGCTCGACCTGCAGCCCTCCCGCTTGCGCGGCGACCGCAACAAGGAGGCCGAGGAGGCCGCCGTCGCCAGCGGCCTGGACTGGACCAGCCTGCGGGCGAGCGCCTTCGCCTCCAACGCCCTGCAGGCGTGGGGCGGCCAGATCCGCGCGGGCGACGTCGTCCGGTACGTGTACGCGGCGTTCCAGGAGTCGCCGATCGACGAGCGGGACCTCGCGGAGGTCGCGGCCAGGGCGCTGCTCACCGGCGAGGTGGCCGGCCGGCGGCTGGAGCTCACCGGCCCGGGGTCGCTGTCGCACGAGGAGATGGTGGCCGTCATCGGCGCGGCCATCGGCAGGCCGCTGCGCTTCGAGGAGGTGCCGCCGGAGGCGATCGCCAGGCACCTGGCCGGCAACGGGCTGCCCGAGCCGTTTGTCCGGGCCCTCATGGACAGGTACACCCGATACGCCGGCCAGCAGCAGCATCCCGTGACCGGAGACGTGGAGAAGGTCCTGGGCCGTCCGGCGCGCACGTTCGCCGAGTGGGCGGCCGATCATGCCGCGGCCTTCCGGCGCTGACGACGTACCAGGAGCCACCACCATGTCCGATGCGCCGCCTGCTGCGGCTCCTGCGACTGCCCTCGTTCGACTAATCGGACGGGCGGCGGTGCTCGCCCACCAGGAGGCCGTTGTGCCGGATCTGGGCGGCGTCGTACGGGCACATCGGCCGGGTGACGAACGCCTCGGCGATGCTGTCGGCCTGCGCCCGGTCGACCCCCCAGCCGATCGTGTGCCAGTGCCCGCGCCCGTGCTCATCGGTGGAGGCGGAGTCCAGCACGGCGATCTCGAAGAGCTGAGCGGCTGGAGTCGGGGTGCAGGAGACGTGCCCGGTGTCCGCGCCGGCCTGCCGGCCTTCGATACCCGGCTGTTCCATGTGGATCTCCTTTCGGCCCTTCACGATCTGGTCCGATGTCACCCATGGCGACGTTCGCCCGGTTCCGGAACAAGGTCATACCCGGCTTTCGGCACCGAAACAACCGCACGGCCCCCTATCTGAGGCTCTGGGCGAAGGGCACACTAATATGCAAGGCAGATACCAGAAAAACACTTCGCTATAGGATTTTCGGGTAAGAGCCTCATGTCTCGATGGCAGGGCTGGGGCCCTGCCCGAGGCCAGGAGCGTGAGATTTGGTGAGTAGTTACCACGACCGTTCTTCCTCCTCGTGGACCTTTCTCACCCACCATGCCCGGGTCCTGCTGGAGATCGCCCGCGATCCAGAGGTGCGGCTGCGCGACATGGCCGCCATTATCGGCATCACCGAACGGGCGGTGCAGGGCATCGTGTCCGACCTGCACGAGGCCGGCTATCTGGCGCGTGAGCGGGTGGGGCGGCGCAACCGCTACAGCCTCAACCTGGACCAGAGCTTCCGCTACCCGACCGAGGCCAACCTGCCCGTCCGCCTCCTGATCGACATGTTCACGCAGCACGACCTCGCCCGGGAACATCACGTCGATCCTCCCCATCAGCCGAGTTCCCGCTGAGGGGCCTACCCGCTCGGCGGGCGGGACGCCGCGGCCGTGCCGTTCGTACGAGGTGACCCGGTCACGCGGGGCCGGGTCACCTCGATGTTCCGTGGTCAGCCCCAGACCTTCTGGGCGGTGTCCACGACGAGCTCCAGCTTGCGCCGCTCCTCGTCCACCGTGAGCAGGTTGCCCCTGGCCGTGGACGCGAAGCCGCACTGCGGGCTGATCGCGAGGTTCTCGAGCGGCACGTACTTGGCGGCCTCGTCGATCCGGCGGCGCAGGTCGTCCTGCGACTCCAGCCGCGGCACCTTGGAGGAGACCAGCCCCAGCACGACGGTCGTGCCCTGCGGGACGAACCGCAGCGGCTCGAACCCGCCGGCCCGCTCGGTGTCGTACTCGAGCAGGAACCGGTCCACCGGAACCCCGCCGAACAGCCGCTCGGCGACGGGCTCGTAGCCGCCCTTGGACATCCACGCGCTGCGGTTGTTGCCCCGGCAGATGTGCATGCCGACCGTGACGTCGGGAATCGCGGCCTTGGCCGCGCGCACCTGCTCGGTGTCCATCGAGACCGTCGCGTCGAGGAGGACCTCAGGGCTGGGCGCGTCCGGGCCGAACATGCGGGCGCGGAAGTCCGGGTCGATCACGAAGTTGTAGCTCAGCGAGTCCAGCTGGATCCAGGTCACCCCGCGCTGCAGCAGGCCCTCGATCTCCTTGATCCGCAGGGCGACGAGGTCGCGCATCATGTCGCCGGGCGTGGGATAGACGGCCTGGCTGAGGTCCGGCCGCCACAGGAGGGTGCCCATCGAGGCGCTCATCATCGTGATCTTGAACTGGCCGGGCGCGTGCCGGGCCATGAAGTCCGCCTCGACGGCCGTGAGGTGCGCCTTCTGGGTGAGCTTGGCGTTGGCGGCCACCATCTGGAACGCGGTCTCCTCGGGCGGCGGCATCGTACCGTCGTCCCTGAACCACGCGGAGCTGGGCGCCTCCGCGGGCACCACTCCGCCGAGCGACTCCAGCAGCCCGGCCATCCAGGTGGCCCGCCGCACCTCGCCGTCGGTGAAGATCTCGATGCCGGCCTCACGCTGGAGCTCGATCGCGGCCAGCGCCGCGTCGTCCTCCAGCTTCGCCAGCTCCTCGCCGCCCAGCTCGCCCCGTTCGCGCGCTTCCCGGGCCCGCAGCAGCTCGGGCGGCCGCAGCAGGCTCCCGACGTGCTCGGCGTGGTGGTTCGCGGGCATACTTCCTCCTCGGTGTCAGGGGCGCGGGGGATAGGTGGGGCCCGCGCCGGCCGTGAGGTGAGAGTCCACCCGCCACTCTCCGCCGACCGGCGGGGGTCGTCCACCCCTGCGCCGTCGCGAATCGATGGAACCGAAACGCCCTGCGGGCCGGCGGCGAGACGCAGGCACGAGTCCGGCCGGTTCGCCGCGCCGTTCACCCGGCACGGGCCGGAGTTCAAGCGCTACGTCATCCGGCGGCTCGCAGGTCAGGGGCCCTGAGCAGCGCCAAGGGGTGCGCAGTGACCGTTTCGTGATCTAATATGGTGATAAATCAGGATCAATGGGGAATCACTGATCCGGAAGTCCAGCAGAGGGCTTCGACTCACGACAACGTGGCGTGCCTCTGCCTGGGCTTTTCCCATGCGCGGGGGCGCCTGAGACTTACTCCCGGAGTATCAGATGGCAGTCCTGGAGATCGCACTCGAAGATATGACGGCCGAGCAGCTCCTTGCCGAGATGAACCGGCAGGGGACCTCGGAGCGGCACCAGGTGCGGATCCGTGAGCGCCTGGTGGACATGTACGCCGGCCTGGTGAACGACGTGACGCGCCGCTACTACCACCGTGGCGAGCCCGCGGAGGACCTGCGCCAGGCCGCGTACGTCGGCTTGATGAAGGCCATCAACGGCTTCGACCCGGCGCTTGGGCACGAGTTCCGCGGCTACGCCATGATCACGATGGTCGGCGAGGTGAAGCGCCACTTCCGCGACCGTACGTGGGCCATCAGGGTCCCGCGCGTGTACCAGGAGCGGCGGCTGGAGCTCAACAAGGTGACCGCCGAGCTCACGCAGACGCTCGGCCACTCGCCGACCGTGGCGGAACTGGCCGTCAAGATCGGCATCTCGGAGGAGGACGTGCTGCTCGCGCTCGACGCGTCCGCAGCGTACAACACCCTGTCGCTGGACGCTCCGATCGGCGGCGAGGAGGACGCGGCCGACCTGGGGGACTTCCTGCCCGCGCAGGATGACGCGCTGGACAACATGCTGGGCAAGCACACGATCAAGCCGCTCATCGACGCGCTGCCCGACAGGGAGCGGAACATCCTGCTCATGCGCTTCTACGGCAACATGACCCAGTCCGAGATCGCCGCCGAGTTCGGCATCTCGCAGATGCACGTCTCCCGCATCCTTCGGGCCGTGCTCGCCAAGCTGCGCACGGCCCTGCAGGATTGATCCGCGCGCCCGGCCCGTGGCCTGGACGCGGCGCGCGGATCCGGGGACGGCCATCGGCGGGCCGCCGCGGCCGGGCTCACCGCGGGCGGCTCGGCGAGCCGGCGACCGTGGGCGACATTGGTCCCGCCGTTGACCGGACATACCGTCCGAATCTAGGCTCCGCGTGTCCAACGTGACTACCAGGGACGGGATCACCGCTGCATGAACGCTGATGTCATCGTCGTCGGGGCCGGCCTGGCCGGGCTCGTGGCGACCTGCGAGCTCGTCGCCAAGGGGAAGAAGGTCGCCCTGGTCGACCAGGAGAGCGCGGCCAATCTCGGCGGCCAGGCGTTCTGGTCCTTCGGCGGCCTGTTCCTGGTGAACTCCCCGGAGCAGCGGCGGCTGCGCGTACGGGACTCCTTCGAGCTGGCCTGGAACGACTGGCAGGGCAGCGCCGCGTTCGACCGCGTCGAGGACGAGGACTCCTGGGCGGTGCGCTGGGCGCGGGCCTACGTGGAGTTCGCGGCGGGGGAGAAGCGCGCCTGGCTCGGCCGCCTCGGCGTCAAGCTGCTGCCCACCGTCGGCTGGGCCGAGCGCGGTGGCCTGCGCGCGGACGGGCACGGGAACTCCGTGCCGCGCTTCCACATCGCCTGGGGCACGGGCCCCGGCGTGCTGGAGCCGTTCGTCCGCGGCGTCCGGCAGGCCGCCGCCGGCGGGCAGGTCGCCTTCCACCACCGCCACCAGGTCGACGAGCTCATCGTGGCAGGCGGCGCCGTCCAGGGAGTACGCGGCACGCTGCTGGCCGAGGACGGCTCGCCACGCGGAGTCCCGTCCAACCGCGACAAGATCGGCGAGTTCGAGCTCACCGCCCCGGCGGTGATCGTCACGAGCGGCGGCATCGGCGGTGACCACGACCTGGTGCGCCGCTATTGGCCGGAGCAACTGGGTGCCGCGCCCGAGAGCATGCTCACCGGCGTGCCCGCCCACGTCGACGGCCGGATGCTGGAGATCAGCGCCCAGGCCGGGGCACGGCTGGTCAACCGCGACCGAATGTGGCACTACACCGAAGGCGTCCGCAACTGGGACCCGATCTGGCCGGGACACGGCATCCGGATCCTGCCCGGCCCTTCCTCCCTGTGGTTCGACGCGCTGGGACGGCGGCTGCCCGACCCCTGCCTGCCCGGCTACGACACGATGAGCACGCTGCGGCACCTGCGGGGCACCGGTTACGACCACTCGTGGTTCGTGCTCACCCAGAAGATCATCGAGAAGGAGTTCGCGCTGTCGGGCTCGGAGCAGAACCCCGACATCACCGCCGGGGACCGCCGGGGCTTCCTCCGGGAGCGGCTGCTCAGCAAGGGCGCCCCGGCCCCGGTGGAGGCCTTCAAGCGGCACGGCGCGGACTTCGTCGTGGCCGACACGCTAGAGGAGCTGGTGGCCGGGATGAACCGGCTCACCAAGGAGCCGCTGCTCGACCCCGCCCTCGTACGCCGCCAGATCGAGGCGCGCGACCTGCAGCTGGCCAACCCCTACAGCAAGGACGCGCAGATCCAGGGCATCCGCAACGCCCGCCGGTACGTCGGCGACCGGCTGGCCCGCGTCGCCGTGCCGCACCGGATCCTCGACCCGGCCGCCGGCCCCCTGATCGGGGTCATGCTGCACGTCCTGACCCGCAAGACGCTCGGCGGCATCCAGACCGACCTGGACTCGCGCGCTCTGGGCCTGGACGGGCGGCCCGTCGAGGGGCTGTTCGCGGCGGGGGAGGTGGCCGGGTTCGGCGGCGGCGGGGTCCACGGCCACAACGCACTGGAGGGCACCTTCCTCGGGGGGTGCCTGTTCTCCGGTCGTCAGGCCGGCCGCGCAGCCGCCGGCTGACCGGCCATCGTTACCTCCGCGCCCGCGGACCGACACTGTTCAACAACGTCACCCGCTTTCGGCAACCCCCGTACCTCGGAGATCTAGCTGGTACGGCGGCCGGTCAGGACGGCGGTGATGGCGTCCTCGACCGTGCCGTGGACGGGCAGATGCGCGTCCACGCCGGTGATCTGGAAGAGGCGGGCGGGCGCGCCGTGCGCGGCTGCCAGGTGCACGCCGGCGTCCTCGGCGGCGCACCGGCGGGCGCAGGCCAGCACCACGTGCAGGCCCGAGCTGTCCAGGAACGACAGCTCGGACAGGTCCAGGACCACGTGGTCGCCCGGCCGGCGGACCTGGTCGAGGTAGGCGGCCAGCCGCGCACTGCTGGTGCGGTCGACGTCACCGCCGATCGCGATCACGCTCATGCCGGGAAGATGCTGGTGAGTGAACGTCAGCGCCGCCGATGAGGCCCTCGACGGGTGGGGC
>NZ_VCJS01000095.1 GCF_005893125.1 Nonomuraea basaltis
GACCTCCACTTCCGCCGCCGCAGGCCAGGCCGCCAAGAAGGGGAAGCACGCCAAGCCGACGACGGCCGACACGACGTCGGTGACCGCCGAGCCGCTGCCGACGCACGTGGACGCCTCAGCCACCGGCCCGTTGCCGAGCATCGACTCTCCGACGCTGATCGGGTCCGCCCTGGTGGCCGCACTCGCCCTGCTCGCCGTGGCCAAGACCCGCCAGTCCCGGGTACGGCTCGCCGCCGCCACAGCAAGCACGGCGCCACGCCCGGCCAAGCCCGCACCCCATCGCCGCCGGCGGCGCGGCAGGCGGCGCGGCGCGGCGCAGCCGGCTGACACACCCATGTGGACCCGGCACCTCCTGGACACCCTCGAACCCGCTACACAACCCGAACGACCCACCGTCACGGCAGACGCCGACCTCACCGCCACGGCGAACGCGGACCTCGCCGCCGCCGCCGGCCTCACCACCACGGCAGACGCCGACCTCGCCGCCACCGGCCTCACCGCCACGGCAGGCACCGAACCGCGCATCGCCGCTGCTCGTGTCGAAGGGCTCATCGCCGCCCGCTTCGCCGAGCACCCCATCGGTGCCCGGCACGGCGAGCAGCCCAGCGTCGGCGCGGGTTCCGGGCAGGTGCTGCGGCTGCGCGGCACAAGGCCCTTCGACCCGTTCGCGGACGCCGCGCCGCACCGCTCCGCCGCCGGTCACGCCCCCGGCCGCTCCTCGGGCGATCGCACAGCGAGCCGCTACGCCGGCGACCGCACCCTGGACGGCCACACCGCCGACCGGCACAGGGCTGACCACCACGCCGCCGACCGGCACAGGGCCGATCGCCACACCGCCGACACGAGCCCGTTCACGCCTGCCTTCGACACGGGCTCCTTCGGAGCGCCGCTCGACACCGGGCCCTTTGAGCCCTGCTGGGACACCGGGCCCTTGCAGCGGATCCGTGACACCGACCCCTTCGAGGACGCCTTCAGCGCCAGTCCGGCCGCGGCCGCCTTCGGCGCAGACCCGTTCGGGTCCACCGGGGACACGAGCCCCTCACAGCCCGCTCGCGACACCGGCCCTCTCGTCCTCGACACCGGGCCCTTCGCGCGCGTCGTCATCCCGCAGGCGACCAGCGCGTTCGACGCCTTCGCCCCCGCCGGGAGCGGCACCATGGGCGGGGACATCCTCGACTCGCCCGGCATCGGCACGGCGGCCTACCGAGGACGTCGCCGGCGCCGGGAGTCGCCGGTGGAGAAGCAGTTCGCCGCCTCCTCCACCAACATCCCGCCGCATGGCAGCCGCCACCGCACCACCGTGTCCCTGCCGGGGCACGACGACCGCGAACTGGTCGGCGCAATCAGCGCCTCCTCCACCGGCCGCGCCCGAAGGGGCCGCCACCGCGCCTGACCACAACGGCACGACACCGCAGCCTCACGGCACCGCAGCGTCACGACACCACGGCGTCACGACACCACGGCGTCACGGCGCGGCGGCGTCACGGCGCGCCGCTGCCGACCCCGTACCGCTCGGCGAAGGTGGCGAGGCTGGAGACGGCGTCGCGGCTGCGCGTCCAAGGACGGACGATCAGCCGGTCCACGCCCAGCGCCGCCCACGCGGGCACCTCCTCGGGCGAGGCCAGCGAGTAGGCGTGCGCCGTCACGGGCACGCCGGCCCCGAGCCGGTCGAGCTGCGGCTTGATCGACTCGATCGTGTGCGGCATGCTGATCCACCCGTCGCAGAGCCGGGCCGCCCGGCGCAGGGCGGCCGGCGACTCCCCGCCCGCGAGCACCGGCAACCGCCGCTGCACCGGCTTGGGCTCGAAGGCGACCTCGGGAAAGGAGTAGAACCTCCCGGAATGGGCGACCACCGGCTCGCTCCACAGCCGCCTGACCACCTCGATCGCCTCGTCCAGCCGCGCCCCGCGCGTGCCGAAGGGGATCCCGGCCGCCTCCCACTCCCCTCGGTACCAGCCCGCGCCGACCCCGCAGATGGCCCGTCCCTCCGAGACCACGTCGAGGGTGGCGAACGCGCGCGCCGACACGAAGGGGTGGCGCAGGGCCAGCAGCTGCACCGCCGTGCCCAGGCGGACGCGGGAGGTGAGGGCGGCCAGCCAGCACAGGAACGCGGGCGCGTCGAACAGCGGCGTCGCCGGCTTGATGCCCGGATCTGACGTGCCCGGGTAGACAGCGAGCGACAGGTCGGTGGCGAAGACGAGGTGCTCGGGCAGCCACACCGACTCGAACCCCAGCTCGTCGGCGGCCATCGCCACGTCCTTCCACGCGGCCGGATGCAGCAGCCCGAGCGGCACGCCGAACTTCACGAGAACCTCCCCAGGGGGCCGCACATCACGCCGGCCGCCGCGCGCCACCGCACCTCATGGGTACCTCCGCAGGTCGCCGCCGAGCAAAGCGGTGCGCAGGCGTTCGCGGTGGGCGGCCGTGGTGCCGTACGCGGCCGACAGCGACCAGGCCCGGGCGAGCCAGAACCGCAGATCCAGCTCCTCGGTATAGCCGATGGCCCCGTGGACCTGCAGCGCCACCCGGGCCGCCAGCGTGGCGGCCTCCCCGGCGGCGACCTTGGCGGCGCTCACGTCCCGCTCCACTGTGGCGGCGGCCCCGTCCACCGCCAGGGCGGCCCGGTACACCATCGGCGCCGCGAACTCGACGGCCACGGCCACGTCGGCGAGCTGATGCTTGACCGCCTGGAAGGACCCGATCGGAGCGCCGAACTGCGTCCGGACCCGGGCGTAGGCGACCGAGACCGCGAGCAGCTCCCTGGCGACCCCGATGAGCTGCGCGGCGGTCGCGACCGTGACCCGCCGCAGCGCCGGTGCGGCCGAGCCGCCCAGCCTCTCGGACTCGTCGAAGGCCACTTCGAACAGCGGCCGGCACGGATCCACGCCGGGCCGGGGCGTGAGGCGTACCGACTCCTTGGCGACCAGGCGCAGGCCGTCGGCGCCGGCCACGACGAGCAGGTCGGCGAGGTCGGCGTCCGGCGCGTACACCTGGCCGGGCAGCAGCACGCTGACGCACACCGCCCCCGAGGCGAGCTTGGGAATGCCCGCCGGCAGGTACGGCGCCGCGACGGCGGTCTCCACGACGGGCCCGGGCAGGCACGCCCGCCCGGTCTCCTCCAGCGCGGGCAGGACGTCGGCCAGGCCGAGCCCCAGCCCGTCGCTCTCGGGAGGCAGGAGCAGCCCGAAGAACCCCAGCACGGCCAGCTGCTCCCAGGCCGGCCGGCGCTCGGACCGCAACGCGGCCGGCGGGCAGTGCGCCCGCAGCACGTCCCGTACGGTCGCGCCCAGGGCGAGCTGCTCGTCGGTGAAGGCGAAGTTCATCGTGGCAGCCCCAGGACCCGCTCGGCGATGATGTTGCGCTGGATCTCGTTCGTACCCGCGTAAATGGGCCCGGCCAGCGAGAACAGGAACCCGTCCAGCCACGGCGTCTCCCCCGCCCGCTCCCCCAGCAGCTCCATGGCCAGGGCGTGCATGCGCAGGTCCAGCTCGGACCAGAAGACCTTGCCCATGCTGGCCGCCGCCCCGGCCTCCTCCCCCGCCATGATCTTGCGCGCGGTCCCGAACGTGTGCAGCCGGTACGCCTCCGCCTCCGCCCAGCACCGGGCGGCACGGTCCGCGAGCGCCGGGTCGGCGGCGGTGCGGGCCAGCGTGACGAGCCGGTCGGCGGTGGCCAGGAAGCGCCCGGGGCTGCGCAAGGTGAGGCCGCGTTCGGAGGAGGTGGTGGCCATCGCGATCCGCCACCCCTCCCCGACCTCGCCCAGCACCATCGACTCGGCGGCGAACACTCCGTCGAAGTGCAGCTCGGCGAACCCGGGCAGCCCGTCGAGCTGCGCGATCGGCCGGACGGCGACGTCGTCCAGCGGGAACATGAAGTACGTCAGTCCCTTGTGCCGCGTCCCCGACGTGCGGAAGAGGCCGAACCCGTGCGTGGCGTGGGCGGCCCGCGAGCTCCACGTCTTGTGCCCGTACAGCCGCCAGCCGCCGGGTACGGGCTCGGCGCGGGAGGTCAGCGCGGCCAGGTCGCTGCCAGCCTCCGGCTCGGACCAGGCCTGCGCCCACACGTCGTCGCCCCTGGCCATCCTCGGGAGCCAGCGGTCGCGCTGCTCGGGGGTGCCGTACCTCATTAGGGACGGTGCCAGGAGGAAGATGCCGTTCTGGGTGACGCGGGCGGGGGCGCCGGCGGCCCAGTACTCCTCCTCGAAGATCAGCCAGTCGATCAGGGAGGCGCCGCGGCCGCCGTACTCCTCGGGCCAGGAGACGACGGACAGCCGCGCGCCCGCCATCCGGGCCTCCCAGGCCCGGTGCGCTTCGAAACCCTCGGGGGTGTCCATGGACGGGAGCGGCCCCGGCGCGTGCGCGTTCAGCCAGTCGCGAACCTCGGCGCGGAAGTCCAGCTCGGCCGGGGAGAAGTCGAGATCCACGCCTACCAACCTAGCGCACGCTTGGTAGGCTCGCCAGGTCGCCGTTCACCGAACTAGTCTGGGGTTGTGCAGGGACTGCTGCTGCGACTGTCGACGCTCGACAGCGACGCGGAGAGCGCGGTGCGGGTCATCGCCTACTTCGACTCACTGCTGCGCGACCACGTGAGCGTTCCGGTGCTGCTCGCCGCCACGGCGCGGCTGGCGCAGTGCCCGGTCGGGCTGTTCGACGCGACCGCCGACCGGCGCACCCGCACGTCGCCGAACGGCTCCGTGGACACCCCCGCGGCCTCTCCCGCCCAGGTCAGGGAGCTGAGCTCCGGTCTCGGGTCGGTCTGGATGGAGCGCGAGGGGCCCCCGCACGGGCTCGACGAGATCGTGCTCGAGCGGTACGCCGCCGCCGCGGAGGTCACCCTGGAGCGTGCCGCCGCTCTGGCGCGGGCGGGCCAGGACCCGGCGCTGGTCGAGCTGGCGCTGTCGGCCGAGACCGGCGAGACGGAGCGCGCCCGGGCGCTGCGCCTGCTCGGCTTCGCCCCGTCCACCCCGCTCCAGGCCCTCGCGATCGCGCTGCCCGACCAGGGGCTGGCGGCCGGCCTGCGCGCGATGGGTCACCAGGTGCGCGAGGCCAGGATCGGCGACACGGAGGCCGTCCTGGTGGCGACCACCCTGCCGAGGCAGCCCGGAGACGCCGTCGCCGACCTCGGCCCCGAGCTGCCCGAAGGGGCGCGGGTGGGGATCGGGCCCGGGCTGCCGGGAGCGCAGGCGGCCGAGTCCTGGGCCGGCGCGCGTACGGCGCTGCGCTTCACCGGCCCGCACGACCGGGTCATGCGCTGGTCGGAGCTGGGCGCGCTGGCGCTGTTCGCCGATCTGCCGGAGGCGGCGGTCGCGGGCCTGGCCGACGTCCAGGCGATGGCGCGGCTCGGTGACGAGGCCGTGGCCGCGGTGCGGGCGCTGTGCCTGGCCGGCTCGATCCGCGGCTCGGCCACCGCCGTTCACCTGCACCACAGCTCGATGGCCGCCCGCATCGCCCGCGCCGAGTCCGTTCTGGGCTTCTCGCTCGCGGACCCGGCGGGCCGCCTGCGCGCCCACCTGGCCCTCGCCCTGCTACGGCTGCACGCGAACATCAGCCCGGCGAACGTCAGAGGCCGTACGCCCGCTTGAGCGCGGCCACCCGGGACGCCCTGGCACGCTTGCTCAGCTCGGCGTCCGGCACCATGCCGTCGAACCCGTGGAAGGCCCCCGGGTAGAGGTGGAACTCGGTGGACACCCCGGCCCGCGACAGCCGCAGCGCGTAGTCCAGGTCCTCGTCCCTGAACACCTCCAGCTCCCCGACGTCGATGAACGCCGGAGGCAGCCCGGACAGGTCGGTGGCCCTGGCCGGGGCCGCGTACGGGGACACGTCGTCGGCGCCCATCCGGTCGCCGAGCAGCGCGCCCCAGCCGTACAGGTTCGCGGACCTGTCCCAGACGATCGCGTCGGTGAACTCCTGGCTGGACGGGGTGATGTTGCGGTCGTCGAGCATCGGGCAGATGAGCAGCTGGAAGGCCACGTCGGGGCCGCCCCTGTCGCGGGCCAGCAGCACGGTCGCGGCAGCCAGCCCGCCGCCCGCGCTGGCGCCGCCGACAGCCACCCTGGCCGGGTCGATGCCCAGCTCGTCCGCCGCCTTGGCGGTCCACACCAGCCCCGCGTAGCAGTCCTCGACCGGCGCGGGATGCGGGTTCTCCGGCGCCAGCCGGTAGTCGACGGAGACCGCCACTATGCCGAGCTGCTCGACATAGCTGATCATCAGCGCTTCGTCGATCTCGGGCGTGCCGAGGATCATGCCGCCGCCGTGGATCCAGTAGAGCGCGGGCCGGTTCCCGGCCTCGTCCGCCGGGCGGTAGATCCGTACCCGGATGTCGGGCGCGCCGTCGGGTCCCGGCACCTGCCGGTCTTCGATCACCACGTCGGTCTCGGCGGGCGGCGCGGCGGCGAGGAAGGCGTTGATCTGGGCCCGGAACCCGTCGAGCTGCTCGAGCGACAGGTTCGACAGGTCGGACGCAGGCAGCGGCGACTGCTCGATCCCGGTGCGGAGTTCAGGGTCGAGGTTGGGGTGGTATGCCATGCGGTTCACCTTTCCACGGGGCGCGTTGTGCTACTCCGATGGTCAGAGGCAGCGCCCGTGGCGCACAACCGCCATCCGGCGGCGATTGTCCTCCTCACGCCCGCCGTTCGGCGAGGACCTCGACGACCCGCTCGGCGAGCGGGGCCGCGCTGGCGGGGTTCTGGCCGGTGGCGAGGCGGCCGTCCAAGACGACCCGGGCCTGCCAGTGGGGGCCCGGCTCGTGCTCGGCGCCCCGCTCCACCAGCTTGTCCGCCAGGAGGAACGGCACCACGTGCGCCACTCCCCGCAGCTTCTCCTCGTCGTTGGTGAACGCCGCCACCCGCTTGCCCGCCACCAAGTATGACCCGTCGGACAGGGTGAGGTTCACCAGCGCGGCGGGGCCGTGGCAGACGGCGGCCACCACGCCGCCCCGCTCGTACACCTCCCGGCCGACGCGGATGACGCCGGGATCGTCGGGGAAGTCCCACATGGTGCCGTGGCCGCCGGCGTAGAGCACGGCGTCGTAGCGGGAGGCGTCGACGTCGGCCAGGCGGGCGGTCTCGCGCTGCTCGGGCGAGGCGAGGAAGGCGACCTGGGCGGGGTCGCCGGGATCGAACCCGTCCTGTGGCGGCTCGCCGCCGCGCACGCTGGCGACGTCCACGTCGTATCCGGCCCGCCGGAAGATCTCCCAGGGGTGGGCCGCCTCGGGCACGTAGTATCCGGTCTTCTCCACGCCGCCGAGGTCGTCGTGGCTGGTCAGGGCAATCAGGATGCGCTTGGTCATGCCTCACAGCATCGCCCCCGGCCGCCATCAGCCACAAATCACCAAACCACCCCAGAGCCATCACAATATTGATATGCCGCCTATCTCGCTCGACCTGCTCCGGATACGGTCGGCAATCCATCATTTGAACTGAATTGAGTTTGGTCTATGGTGGCAGATAGGCCCGGGTCGGTTCGCTGAGCGGCCGATCAACGTGTGCCGCGAGAGGAGAGTCGCGTGAGCGCAGAAGCCGTCGACCTGCTGATCATCGGCGCCGGCATGGCAGGATTGACCGCCGGCGCCCGCGCCGTCCGCAACGGACTGTCCGTACTCATCGTCGAGATCAGCGGAGACGTCGGGGGATCCGCGCGCTTCGCCGGGTACGTGTGGACTGCCCCCACCCACGAAATCATGGATCAGCAAAATCCCCATGGAGACGTCCCGCTGAAGCGAGCACTGGTGGACAGGTTCGCCGACGGGGTCTCGTGGATTCGCTCCGTCGGCGTCGAGGTCAAGGACGCGCAACGCATCCTCAGCTTCGGCCGAGGGCACCAGTTCGACACCAACCACTACGTCGACACCTGCTGGCGCCTCATCCTCGACGGCGGTGGCGAACTGCTGCTCAACACCGAAGCCAAACGGCTGCTGGTCGAGCGCGGGGTCGTCGCCGGAGCGGAACTAAGGCCGGCCGACGGCACGCGAAAGCGGGTGCGAGCCCGCTCCACGCTCATCGCGACCGGCGGATTCCAGGGCGACCCGGAGCTCCGCACCGCTCACGTGCACCCTCACGCCGACCGTATGCAACTGCGCTCGAATCCGCACAGCCGCGGCGGCGGCTACCGTCTGGCCGCCCAGGCCGGTGCGGCCACCGGTCATGAAACCGCCGGCTTCTACGGCCACCTCGTCCCGAGTGGCATCCCTTTCGCCGATCCGGCGGACTTCGTCGACCTGTCGCTGTATTACAGCGAGCACGCGCTGCTGTTCAACCTGAACAACGAGCGGTTCGCAGACGAGACGCTGGGCGACCACCTCACGACCATCGCGCTGCTGGAGCAGCCCGAAAGCCGCGGTCTCCTCATCGCCGACGCCCGCGTGTTCCGCGACTGGATCGTCGGCTCGTATGTCGAGGGAGCGGTCGCTGTGGACAAGTTCGCTCTGGCGAGCAAGCGAGGCGGCCGGGTCGGACTTGCCGACGATCTCAGCGAACTGGCGTATCTTCCGGCGGATTGGGGCTACGACGGCGAGGCCGTTCGCGACGGCGTCGAGCAGTACAACCAGCGCGCCTCGGCAGGGCTCGAGCCGACGCCCGGCCGGCGGCTGGATCCTCTCCCGCTCGACGAACCGCCGTACTACGTCATCGAGACGGTTCCCGCCATCACGTTTCCGTTCCACGGCCTGCTCATCGACGACCGGGCCCGCGTCCTGAACCTGGATGGCGAACCACTCGGCGGACTCCTCGCGGCGGGGTCGGACGTCGGCGGCCTGTGGAACCGAGCATACGCGGGCGGTATCGCGGCCGCCCTCGTCCTCGGGCTCACCGCCGCGGACACCGCCGCAAAGGCCGCCGCAGACGCCGCTGCAAAGGCCACGGCGGACGCCCCGGCGAAGGCGGCGACGTGATACATCCAGCCCTCCCCCTGGCGAGCCCCGCGGCCGCTCTGCCCGCTTGTTGCAGCACGTCAGATCGCATCCCCCGGGGATGCTGTTGACCGTCTCGAAAGGAGCGGCCCCATGACCGGGACCGGCAACGGGAGATTCGAGGGGGCGATCGCGCTGGTCACCGGAGGCGGATCCGGGATCGGGGCCGCGGTCGTCCGGCAGCTCGACCGCGAGGGCGGCTCCGTGATCTATGTGGCCGACGTCGACGAGGACGGAGCGAAATCCGTGGCCGCGACCACCAGGTCCGGCCGCGCGGTCGTCCTGGACGTCACCGTCGCCGCCGACGTGGAAGCGCGGATCGGGCGGATCGTCGCGGAGCACGGCCGGCTCGACGTCGTCGTGAACTGCGCGGGGGTCGACGATCCCCGCGCCAAGGCGCGGATTCTCGCCGCCCAGCAGTCGGGTGAGCCCGTCGACGTGTTCCGCCACCTCGAGGACGATCAGTGGCTCCGTGTCATGCGGGTCAACCTCGACGGTACGTTCCACGTCCTGCGTGCCGCGGTGCGCGCGATGATCCCGGCCCGCCGCGGTGCCATCGTCACGGTCGGATCGTCGGCGGCCTTCGACACGCTCACGGGCTACGCCCACTACGCGGCGTCCAAGGCAGGAGCCCATGCGCTCGCGCAGTCGGTGGCCAAGGAGGCGGCGGCGTTCGGCGTACGGGTCAACGTCGTCGCGCCGGGTCCCGTGGACACCCCCATGGCGGCGCGGACCCCCGCGGCGGTGAGGGAGGCGCTGGCGGCGTCGGGACCGGTCGGGTACGCCTCCCCCGACGAACTGGCGGACAACATCTTGTACCTGGCGTCCCCCGGCGCCTCGAACGTGGTGGGCGCCGTACTCCTCAGCAACGGGGGCCGTTTCACGGTCTGAGGCCCAGGTCAGGGGAAGGTGTCGAGACCGGCCTGCAGCAGGGCGGGCACGGCCGAGCCGACGGCGTCGAACCCCGCTCCCACGGTCTGACCCGCGAGCGAGCGGGCATGGATGCCCTCGGCGATGACGGCCAGCTTCAGGTAGCCCAGCGCCTGGTAGAAGGCGAGCGACGAGATGTCGCGGCCGGATCGTTTGGCGTAGCGCTCGGCGAGCTCGTGCCCGGCCGGGAATCCGGCGTTGGCCGTGGGGGCGTGGCGCACTCCGAGCACCGGCTCGCAGACGGGGTCCCAGTAGACGAGGAGCAGGCCGAGGTCGGCGAGCGGATCCCCGAGCGTGGACATCTCCCAGTCGACGATGGCCAGCAACCGGCCCGGGTCGGCCGCGTCGACGATCGTGTTGTCGAGCCGGTAGTCGCCGTGGACGACGGACGTCCCGCTCGCCGCCGGTGTCCTCAGAGCCAGCCGCCGGTGCAGCTCGTGGAAGGCGGGCAGATCCCGGGTCGCGACGTGGCCCCATTGTCCGTGCCAGCGGCGTACCTGACGCTCGAGGTATCCGACGGGCCGGCCGAACCCGCCGAGGCCGATCTGTCCGGGGTCGAGTGAGTGCAGCCGCACCAGCTCGTCGACGAGAATCTCGGCGCACCGCCGCGCCTGGTCCGCGGGGAGTGCGGCGGCGTGGTCGCCGTCGCGGAGGACGGCTCCGTCCACGTACGACATGATCGTGAACGGGACGCCGATCACAGCGGTGTCCTCGCAGCACAGCACCGCCCGCGGCACCGGTACGCCGGTCGGCCCCAGCGCCTCCACCACGCGGTACTCGCGGCTCATGTCGTGCGCCGACGGGGTGAGCGTCCCGAGAGGCGGCCGGCGCAGCACCCAACGGCTGATCCCGTCGGTCATGAGGTAGGTGAGATTGGAACGGCCGCCCTGGATGAGGCTCAGTCGCAGGGGTCCCCCGCACCCGATACGCCCGTCGAGGAAGCGCCGCAGCGCTGGGACGTCGACGCCGGGAAGCTGTGTGCTGCCGGTGCTCATCGCGTGCCCGCCCGGTCCCGTGCGGCGCGCACAGCCCGCCGCGCGATGGCGGCTCGGCGCGCGGCCTCCTGCAACCGGCGCCTGAGCGGTGCGGGTCCGTCGTGGACGGAGCCGCCGGAGGCCGGCTCCTCCGGCAACACGACGTCCCGGGCGAACTCCGCGGTACACCGGGTGATGTCGGCGACATCGACGCCGACCTGGAACTCAATGGGCACGCCTGCTCCTCTGTGCTGCGGCTGACGGCTCGTTCTCCGCCGGCGAGGACGCGTACCGGCACGGCGTCTCGTCCTGCTCGGGGGTCGGCGCCACCGCGCCGGGCCGCCGGCGCCCGATCCGCCCGGTCCCGATGGTCCGGGACACGCCCGTGGCCCTTGGCCACTGGAGCGGCTTGTTGCTATTTTGAACTGAATTCAGTCCAATTACAATACGGCGGCCGTTCCAGGCGGCCCGAAAGGAGTGTGCCGTGAAAGCTCGACTGTCGGGACGTGTGGCTCTGGTGACCGGTGCGACCGGCGGAATCGGCGACGCCATCGTCCGCAGGTTCGCCGCGGAGGACGCGACGGTCGTGGTGACCGACGTGGACCCGGGACGCTGCGAAGAGGTCGCCGAGGAACTGACGAAGGCGGGCGGGCGCGCCGTCGGCCTGGGCCTCGACGTCACGGACGAGCAGGCCTGGGAGACGGTGGTGGACGAGGTGGGCGCGAGTCTGGGCGGCCTGTCCGTGCTGGTCAACAACGCCGGCATCGCCAGGATGACGGACGTGGAGACCGAAACGCTGGAGACCTGGGAAGAGGTCGTCGCGGTCACCCAGCGCGGGGTATGGCTCGGGATGAAGCACGCCGGGCCGGTGATCGAGCGTTCCGGCGGGGGCTCCATCGTGAACGTCTCGTCGATATTCGGCACGGTCGGCGGGTTCGGCGGGCAGTTCTCGTACCACGCCGCCAAGGGCGCCGTGCGGCTGATGACGAAGAACGCGGCTCTGCACTGGGCGACCCGTGGAGTCCGGGTCAACTCGGTCCACCCGGGGTTCATCGAGACCCCGCTGTCGCGCAAGCTCTGGCGCGGGACTCCCCGGCTCGAAGCGATGATCGGCAACACCCCGATGGGACGGCTGGGCCGCACCGGCGAGGTCGCCGACGCGGTGTTGTTCCTCGCCTCCGACGAGTCGAGCTTCGTCACCGGTTCCGAGTTGTACGTGGACGGCGGGTACACGGCGCGGTGAGGCGCGAGGGTGTCACGGCGCCGCGTCGTCCACCCGCGTGTACCTGGTCACACCGCCGTCGAGTACGGCGGTGACCCGTCCGCGTGCCACCAGGACGTCCAGGTGGGCGGCGGTCTCGTTGATCGCCAGCATCTGGTTGAAGTCGTCCAGGCCGGCGAACGGGATGTCGCGCCGTGTCCAGGTCAGCTGTCGCGCCACGGCGTAGGCGTCGAGGGTTCGCGTGCCGAGGGTGCGCAGCGTGTGCGCGAACCGGTTGTCATGATGGAGCAGCAGTTCGGCGACGCGGGCGTGGACGCTGCCGGTGACCGGTCCGTGCGCGGGCAACAGGCGGGCGTCGGGGTAGCCGGTGACGAGCCGTAGCGAATCGAGGTAGTCCGCCAGCGGGAGCCCCGGGTCGGCGAGCTCGAAGCCGATGGACGGCGTGATGTGCGGCAGCACGTGGTCGCCGGCGAACAGCAGCCCCGCCGCCTCGTCCAGGTAGACCACGTGCCCCCTGGTGTGGCCGGGCGTGGGGATGACGCGGAGCGCTCGCCTGCCCAGGTCCGCCACGCCCGCACCGATCCAGTTGTCGGGGGCCTCCCAGTCGGTCTCGTCGAACCCCGTGTAGCTCTGGATCTTCAGCAGCCGATCGGCCAGGTCGCCCGCGCCGCCGCGGCGCAGGACCCTCAGGGACGTGACGGGCACGTTGCTGCGGACCTCGCCCAGCAGCAGTTCCAGGCCGCGCCGCTCGCCGGCGCCGAGATGCACGCGCGATCCCAGCAGGCGGCGCAGGGCCACCGCCTGCGTGTAGTGGTCACGGTGGATGTGGGTGACGAAGATCTGAGTGATCTCCGCCAGGTCGTGCCCCAGTGACGCCATGGCCGTCTCGAGGACGTGGCGGCTGCGTGGAAGCGCCCAGCCGCCGTCGATCATGACGACGCCGTCGTCTTCTTCGAGCAGGTAGACGTTGACGGCCCGCAGACCGTCGCCGGGAAGCGGAAGCGGGATCCGGTGCACGCCGGGTCCGATCGTCTCCGCTCCCTCCTCGTCCCACCGGCCACGCTCGGCGCGGGTCGTCACGCCTGCGCCTTCTCGGCCGGGCTCACCAGGTTGGCATGCAGGTCACGCGCGAGATCACGGGCGCGGGCCCGCGAGACCTTGCCCACCGTGGTCTGCGGAAGCTCGTCGACAGGGAACACGAACTCGGGCCATTTGGTCTTGGACAGGCCCCTGTCGTGGAGGTGCCGCGTGATCTCGCCGAGGTCCGGCGAGCCGCCGTCCGCGGCGATCACCAACGCCGCGACCCGTTCTCCGAGAAGCTCGTCGGGGACCGGCACCACGCAAACCTGCCAGACGCCGGGATGGGTCGCGACGGCGCGCTCCACCTCGGTGACGTCGATGTTGCGGCCCCCACGGATGATCACGTCTTTCTCGCGGCCCATGACGCTGATGGTCCCGTCCTCGTTGATCGTCATGAGGTCGCCGGTGGGGAGGAACCCGTCGGGGGTGAGTTCGGGAGCGTTCAGCCTGCCGTCGCGGGCGTACCCGAGGAACAGCGACGGCCCTCGCACCTGCGCTCTGCCCACCTCGCCCGGCCGTGCCGCACGCCCCTCACCGTCGACGACGCGGAGCTCCGTGCCGGGGAACGGGCGCCCGTCGCGGCCGAGCCGGATCTCCGGCGGCTCGTCCGGCAGCGGCGAGGTGTGGCCCAGGCACTCCGACATCCCGAACACCCGCAGGATCCGGGTGCCCAGCGACTCTTCGGCGCGGGTGAGGGCGGCCACGTCCATCGGGCCCCCGCCGACGGTGATCGAACGTACGCCCTGGAGCACCCGCGAGCCGGCGGCCGCGGCGCCCAGCTGGAGCGCCATGGTCGGCACGCACATGGTCCAGCGCACCTGTGTCTCCGCCATGCGAGCCAGGGCGGCGGCGGGATCCCACCTGCGCCACAGGACGAGCGGGCCCTCGAGCGCCAAGGCCATGTAGACGCCGAAACAGTAGGCGGCGGTGGACGACAGCGGCACGAGCGCCGCGACCGCGTCCCCTTGGCGCAGCCCGTTGACGGCGACGGTCTGTACGCAGGCGTACCGCAGGGCGTCCTCGTTCTGCACGACTCCCTTCGCCCGTCCGGTGGAGCCGGAGGTCAGCCCGATGAGCGAGCCACCGGCCCAGTGTGAGACGTCACGCGGGCCATGACCGGAGCGGACCGCCCAGCCGTCCAGCACATCGCCTCCGGGGGAGGCCGGCGGGAGAGGCAGGGACCACTCCTCGACGGCCGCCGGTTCGGCCACCACCGCGTCGGGCCGGATGTCCTCGAAGGCCACGGCGGCCTCGGCGCCGGTCGTGTGGCGGTTGACCACCGCGAGCACGCCGCCGCTCATCCCCACGGCCAGGGTGGCCGCGATCGTCCGCCACGAGTTGTCGGCCTGCACCATGACGGTGCCGGCGCCGCCCTCGCCGGCCAGGGCCTCAGCGAGCGCGCCCGCATGAGCGAGCAGTTCCCGCGCGGTATGACCGCCGGAATCGTCGATGACGGCGACGAAGTCCGACTCGGCGGCCCTCCGCTGGAACTCACTCACTACCTGTCGCATTCCGCCCTCCTCGCATCCCCGCGCTGAATCGTGCCGCCCTCAGGCCGTGAACATCTCCTTCTCGGTGCCCATGACGGCGAGCCGGCGGCCCTTCATGTCGCCGACCTGGGCGACCGCCGCCGCCCACTCGGGACTGGCCAGCGCCTTCCTGAGGTCGTCCGCGCTGTCGAAGCTGAGCACCGAGACCCCGTCCCAGCCCTCGGAGCGGCTTTCGAACGCCGCGTCGATCTCGGTGTGCCGCCACGCGCGCAGTCCCGGGAGCCGGTAGGTGAGCTCGGCGTGCTCGCCGCGCCACCAGGCGATGAACTGCTCGTGGGTCCACTCCGGCGGTCGTGCCGCCAGAAGCACGAGGTTGTACATCCGATCTCCTGTTTCGCTGTTCGGGTTCCTACGACGTGCCCGCGCCGACCTGAGCCGCCTGTCCCGGCGCGTCGAATCGGACCGCCGGGGATCTGCCGATCAGGAGCCGTTCGAGGCGTCCCGACTCGCCGAGCTGTCCGGCGGCGACGAAGCTCGCCACCGGCGCACCCGCACGACGTACCTCGCCCAGGAACAGCTCGCTGCGCCCCGACGTGCTCGCCGCCACCAGGTGGTGGGTGAGCACGCCCTTCTCCCGCTGCTCCAGGTAGTGCTCGAGGGCGGGCCGGCCGCCGGCGAAGTCGGTCGCGGAGTCGCCGCCGGTCGAGAAGAGGATGGAGAAGGTGAAGTCGTCGGTGATGAGGTCGAGGATCCTTTCCGGCTCGTCGCCGTCCAGGATGCGGAACCACGCGGTGAGAAACGGCGCCGCCGTGCCGGACATCGTGCCCTCCTGCCGTTGTCGTGTCCTCAAGCCGGCCAGTCCAGCAACTCGAAGGACGTGGTGAAGAATGCCTGGTAACGGGCCATTTTTCCAGCAGGGGACACCACGGCCGCGGAGTGGAACGCCCCGACCGGCTCACCCGACTCGGTGACCACCCCGTAGACCGTCTCGAAGTTCTCGTCGACGGCCGAGCGGAGGATGTGGTGAACCCGGTCGACGGCGTTGCGCCCGGCGATGTACCGCGCGAAGTCCTCCCTGGACCGTCCGGTCACCTCGCGGCCAGGCAGCGCGATGAGGAATCGGAAGTCCGGCTCCACATACTCGAGCGCCTTGTCCGGATCGTGGCTGTCCATGCAGGCCATGTACTCACGCAGCACCATGACTTCATCCTCCTGCTCGTCGCATACCCAGGGCGTCGTCAGCGGTCCGGCGGCGTGTAGAAGTCGCCCTGCGACTCGAATTTGCCACCCTTCACGACCACCTTCTGCACCGCCCGGGTCCCGAGGTGTTTGTCGGCGCTGAAGCTCATCACCGGTGCCACGCCGGGGTCGATGTTGCCGGCCTTCTCGTAGGCGGCCACGAGCGACTGCGAGGTGATCGGCCCCTGCACGGTCTGCGCTACCTGGACGAAGACCTTGGCCGCGGTCCATCCCCACAGGGCGATGAAGTCGGCCTGCTGCTTCGGCGCGTATTTGGCCATCGCGTCGCGGAACTCCGCCACCGACGGATCGCTGTCGATCGGCGACCTGACCAGCTGCACCGCCCTGAAGCCTTCGGCGGCGTCGCCGGCGAGGGCCAGCGTGGACGCAGCCGCGGTGGGCGCATAGCCGTAGGCGGGCACCGACAGGCCCTGCAGCTTGGCCTCCTTGAGGAAGGCCGCGGCCTCCGGCGAGGCGAGGATCAGGATGATCGCGTCGGGCTTCTTCGCCTTCACCTGAGCGATCACGGGGCTGTAGTCGGTGGACTGGAACTTGACCGAGAGAAGCTCGGCGCTCGCCCCCGGGCCGGCCTTCTGGAGAACCGGCGCCACCTGCTTGGCCACGTTGACGAACGCGGCCGGGTCGCTGTGCACCACCAGCACCTTCTTCGCGCCGTCCTCGGCCACCCAGGCCGCCAGGGCCGCGGCCTGGTCCTCGTAGAGTGTCTGGACGCCGAACAGACCCGGACGGGGCGGCGTGTACCAGGTCGCGGCGCCGCCGAGCTCGTTGAAGATCGGCACCTTGGACTGCTGGAGAACGAACGGGAACGTCGCCTCGCCCTGCGCGGTGCCGTTGGCGGCCACGATGGCGACCACCTTCTCCTGGCCGACGAGTTCTCTCGCGATCTGCACCGTCTGCTGCGGGTCGAACGCGTTGTCCTTGACGATCCAGTTCACCTTGCGGCCGTTGATGCCGCCCTTGTCGTTGATCATTTTGAAGTACGCATCGGCGCCCGCGTGTTGCGGGACGCCGGAGGCGGCCACGGGACCCGTGAGCGGGTACCAGGCGCCGATCTTGATCTCTTTGTCGTCTGCGGCATCGGAGGCACTGCCACCGCAGGCGCCCGTAGCGAGCACGAGGGCCAGGACACCGGCCATGAGAAGGGGGGTCGTACGGAAGCTCATGGGCACTCTCTCAACTGAGTTCAGTTCAGCTAACTGGACTCTAGTGCCGCACTCACGCCCGGGCAATAGCCCCGTGAACAAACAGAAACAGTATGTCCAGGCAGGGCTAGGTATACGAATTGAATTCAGTTATGGTTGGCCGCCTAGGCGCTACGACGAGGAGGACACCCATGTCGTTCGTTCTCATCCACGGGGCAGGCTTCGGTGCCGACTGCTGGGACGAGCTCATCCCCCACCTGGGCGCGGAAGCGCTGGCGGTCGACCTTCCGGGACGCGGGACAAGGGCGGAGATCGACCTGCGCACGGTCACCCTCGCCGACTGCGCCGAGGCGGTCCGGCAGGACGTCGAAGCGAAGGATCTGAGGGACGTGGTGCTGGTCGGTCACTCCTTCGCGGGCGTCACGGTGCCACGCGTCCTGGACCTCATGCCTGACCGGATCCGTCACGTCGTCCTTGTGTCGGGCGTGGTGCCTCCCGACGGAACCCGGGTGCTCGACCAGATAGATCCCGACGTGCGGGTTCTGGTCGAGCAGTCCATCGCCGGCGGCGTCTACCACCAGACCCGCGAGGGCGCCGCCGCGGTGCTGTGCAACGACATGGACGAGGCGACCGCCGCGTCCGCTCTGGACCGGCTCGTCGACGACTCGGCCACTCTGCTGAGCGAGCGCGTGGATCTGAGCGGGTACGGACGCGAGCTCCCCCGCACGTATGTGCACCTCACCAGGGACCAGTGCTACGTCGAGGAGCTCCAGCAGCGATCCATCGCGCTGCTGCGGCCCGACGTCGTCGATCTCGACACCGGTCACATGGCGATGGTCAGCGCGCCCGAGAAGCTCGCCGCCGTTCTCAACGCCGTGCACGGCTGATCGCCGTGCACGGCTGATCGCCGAGCCCGCCCGGGAGCTCGGCTAGATCGCGACCATCCGCACGCAGCAGTCCTCGGTCAGCTCGCCCACGGCGGACAGCGTCACCGGGCCTCTCGGGCGGTACCACCGCCAGACGCTCACGATCATGCCGAGCATGTTCAACGCCAGCGTGTGCGCGTCACGGCGCACGAACACGCCCTCCGACATCCCCCGCTCGAGCAGCTCGGTCCAGGCGCTCTCGATGCGATGCACCAGCTCGCGAGCCGCCTGGCGTTCGGTCTCCTCCCGCTTGGAGTTGCGGGGGACCGCGAGGAGCGCGAGGTTGTTCTGCAGAATGCGCATCTGCAGCACGTCCTTCTCGGAGACCGCGTACGCGGCGCGCACCGCCGCCCGGAGCGCGTCCATGGCATTGGGCTGATCGGCCGTCGCCTTGACGAACATCTCATGCGAGCGTTGCAGCTCGAGCCGCATGATCGTGAGCAGGCAGTGGGCCTTCGACTCGAAGTAGTGGTAGAGGGCCGTCTGCCCGATGCCCACCTGATCGGCGACCGTCGACCACTTGGTGGCGTCGTAGCCGTCCTTGCCGAACTTCCCTATGGCGGCCGCCAGAATGGCAGCTCGCTTGGATCGAGGACCCTCGTCCGGCTCCTCGATCTTCACCGCCGTCGTCTTCGCCGCAGTCATCACCTCTCCCGACGGGGGTGTCGGGAGGCGCCCTGGCACGCCCGAAACCAACCTGACTTGAACTCGATTCTATCCAATGATCATACCCGTTCGACGATCGTGGCGTTCGCCATTCCGCCGCCCTCGCACATGGTCTGCAGGCCGTAGCGCCCGCCGGTGCGGCGAAGCTGGTGGATCAGGGTCGTCATCAGCCGCGCCCCGGTGGCTCCCAGCGGATGGCCGAGGGCGATGGCTCCCCCGAACGCGTTGGTCCGCTCGGGCGCCGCGCCCATCTCCCTCTGCCAGGCCAGCACCACCGAGGCGAACGCCTCGTTGATCTCGATCAGGTCGATGCCGTCGATGGACAGGCCGGACCTGTCCAGGATCTTCTCGGTGGCCGGGATGGGCCCGGTGAGCATGTATATGGGGTCCGAGCCGACGACGGCCATGCTGTGGACCCTGGCCAGCGGCGTGAGCCCATGGCGGCGCACCGCCTCCTCGGAGGCGACGAGCAGGGCGGCGGCGCCGTCCGAGATCTGGCTGGACACCGCGGCGGTCAGCCGGCCGCCCTCGCTGAGCGCTTTCAGGCCGGCCATCTTCTCGAGGCTGGTGTCGGCCCGCGGGCCCTCGTCGGCCTCCAGCCCGAACGCGGGCACGACCTCGTCGGCGAAGGCCCCGTCCGACCAGGCGGCGACCGCGCGCCGGTGACTCTCCAGGGCGAACCGCTCCATGTCCTCTCGCGACACGTCCCACTTCTGCGCGATCAGTTCGGCGCCGCGGAACTGTGACACCTCCTGATCTCCGAAGTGGGTCCGCCAGCCCTCACCGTCGTACGGCGTGCCCATGCCCTCACGCTCTCCGACGGTGGCCGGGCTGGCGATGGGCACCAGGCTCATGACCTCGACGCCGCCCGCGACGACGAGGTCCGCGGCGCCGGACATGACCGCCTGGGCGGCGAAGTGCACGGCCTGCTGGGAGGAGCCGCACTGCCGGTCGATGGTCGTCCCCGGCACGTGCTGGGGAAGCCCTGCGGACAGCCACGAGGTGCGGGCGATGTTCCCGGTCTGCGCGCCCATCTGGCTGACGCAGCCGAAATACACGTCGTCGACGGCGCCGGGGTCGATCCCGGTGCGGGTGACGAGCGCGCGCAGGACGTGAGCGCCCAGGTCCGCGGGATGCACCGCGCTGAGCGCTCCCTTGCGGCGGCCGACAGGGGTGCGGACGGCATCGACGATGAAGGCTTCTGCCAAGGCATTCTCCGGTTGTTCGACATGGTCAGGCTGGCTCGGATCGTGTGGGGAGGAACTGGGCGGGCCGCTTGCCGAGGAAGGCCGCGACGCCTTCGACGCCCTCGGGTGACGCCGCCGCCTCGGCGACGGACCGGGCCTCGCGATCGAGCTGCGCGTCGAGGCCGCCGGACAGGCCGGCGAGAACGAGCCGCCGCGTCGCCCCGAAGGCCCTGGTCGCGCCCTCCGCGAGCGTGGCGGTCACCCGTTCTGTCTCCTCCTGCAGCCGCCCGGGATCCACCACGGCGGTGACGAGCCCCAGGTCGGCCGCCTCCGGCGCGGAGATCCGGCGGTTGGTCAGCAGCAGCTCCAGCGCGCGCTTGGGGCCGAGCAACCGGGGCAGCGTCCAGGTCGTCCCGGCGTCAGGCGTGTACCCGATGCCCGTGTAGGCGAGCACGAACGTCGCGTCGGCGGACGCGATCGTGAGATCGGCGGCGGTGGCCAGCCCGACACCGGCTCCGGCGACCGCGCCGCGCACCTCCGCGACGAGCGGGGCGTCCATCGCGAGGAACGTCCGCAGCGCTTCGTGCAGGGCGTCGGTCACCTCGTTCAGGTGTTCCTTCAGCGCGTCGCCGTGGAAGGAGGAGAACTCGCGGAGGTCCCCGCCGACGCAGAAGGACCGTCCTTCGCCGCGCAGCAGGACGGCCCGGACGTCCTCGTCGAGGCAGCGCCGGGCGGCGGTCCGCAGGCCGCGCGCGAGCTCCAGGTCGATGGCGTTGCCGCGGGCGGCCCGGCGCATGACGACGTGCGCCACGTGGTCCTCGACCTCGACCGTGACGGCGGGAAGGGCGCTCATCGCGCCGTCCAGCCGCCGTCGACCACCAGGACCTGCCCGGTGCAGTAGGAGGAGGCGTCCGAGGCGAGGAACAGCAGGGCGCCGTCGAGCTCGCGCTCCTCCCCGGCACGGCCCAGCATGGTGTTCCTCTCGATCCACCGGCCGGATCCGGCGTCCTCGAACAGGTCCTCGGTCATCTCGGACCTGAACCAGCCCGGCGCCAGCGCGTTGACGCGTACACCGGCGCGGCCCCACTGGCCGGCCAGCTCGCGGGTCAGCCCCACCAGTCCCGCCTTGGAGGCCGCGTAGCTCGCCCCGCCGAGCGGTGCGGTGGATACCAGGGCGAGGATGGAGGCCACGTTGACGACGCTCCGGCCGGTGCCGGGGTTCTCCGTCTCCGCCATGAGCCGGGCGAGGTGGAACGGCGCCACCAGATTCACCGCCAGGACGCCGGCGAAGTCCCCCGGGCTCTCGTCCGCGGCGCGGGAGGCGCCGGCGACGCCCGCGTTGTTGACCAGGACGTCGAAGCGGCCTGTGGCCGCCAACGCCGTCTCGACCAGCCGGGCGCGATCCTCATCCCGGCCGACGTCACAGGGCACGGGGTGGATGCGGGAGTCTCCCGCGGCCAGCTTCTCCAGCCGGTCGGCCCTGCGGGCCGCCGCGAAGACGGTGGCTCCGGCGGCCGCCAGGACCGTCGCGAAGCGGGCGCCGAGTCCCGATGAAGCGCCGGTGACCACGGCCGTCCTGCCTCGCAGGGAGAACAGGTCGCCGATCACTCCTCGACCCCGATCGGCAGAGCCAGCGCGCCGCCGTCGATGACGAGCGTCTGGCCGGTGATCCAGGACGACGCGTCCGAAGCCAGGAAGAGCGCCGCGTCGGCGACGTCCTCGGGGGTCCCCAGCCGGCGCAGCGGGAGCTTCGCGGTGAGGATGGCCTCGCGGGCCTCCCACACGGCGCGCGCCAACTCCGTCTTGATCAGGCCGGGAGCGATGGCGTTGACCCGTGCCTTCGGCCCGAGTTCGTAGGCGAGCTGGCGGGTCATGTGCATCATCGCCGCCTTGGTCGCGTTGTAGTAGCCGATGTGCGGGTCGACGATCAACCCGCCCACCGACGCGATGTTGATGACGGCACCGCCGTGCTCGGCCATCGACGCCTTCCACGCGCAACGAGTCCAGGCGATCATCCCGTACTGGTTGACCCGCACCGTCTTCTCGGCGCGCGGCAGGTCGAGGTCGATCAGGTCGCCGTAGTACGGATTGGTGGCGGCGTTGTTGACCAGGATGTCGACCCGGCCGAACCGCTCCATCGTCTCTTCGACGCAACGCTGCGCCTGGTCCGGCTCTCCGGCGTTCGCCACGACCGTGTGCACGTCGCCGTCGGCGTCAAGCCCCAGCAGATCGGCGCGGGCGGCGGCCAGCCCCTCCGGTTTGCGCGCCGCGATGACCACGTGCGCCCCGGCAGCGCGGTAGGCCCGCGCGATGGCCCGGCCGATGCCCTGGGACCCACCGGTGATCACCGCCACCCTTTTGTCGAGCGGTTTCATGCCGCCTTCTCCTTCGTGTGCTTGGCCAGCTCCTGGCGGGCGACGGTGCGCAGGTGGACCTCGTCGGGCCCGTCGGCGATGCGCAGCGCCCGGGTGATCGCGAACAACCTGGCCAGGACGGTGTCGTCGCACACCCCGGCCGCGCCGTGCGCCTGCACGGCGCGGTCGACCACCCGGTGGGCCACGTCCAGCGCGGCCACCTTGATCGCCGCGACTTCCATGCGGGCCGCCGAGTTGCCCACGGTGTCCATCAGCCACGCCGACTTCAGCACCAGCAGCCGCAACTGCTCGATCTCGATCCGGCTGCGGGCGATCCATTCCCGCACCACGCCCTGGTCGGCCAGCGGGCCGCCGAACGCCTCCCGGGTGAGCACCCGCCGGCACATGAGGTCCAGGGCCCGTTCGGCGAAACCGACCGCGCGCATGGCATAGTGCATCCGGCCGGGCCCGAGCCGTCCCTGGGCGAGCGCGAAACCCTCCCCTTCCCCGCCGAGCAGGTTGGCGGCGGGCACGCGTACGTCCTCGAAGAGCACGTCGCCGTGCCCGAGGCGGTCGGTGTAGCCGAACATGGGCAGGTCGCGCAGCACCGTGACGCCGGGGGTGTCCCTGGGGATGAGCACCATGCTCTGCCGCCGGTAGGACGGCGCGTCCGGGTCGGTCACCCCCATCAGGATGATCAGCTTGCAGTCGGGGTCGAGGATGCCCGAGGTGAACCATTTGCGGCCGTTGACGAGGTAGTGGTCGCCGTCCCGGGTGATCCGGGTGCGGATGTTGCGCGGATCGGAGCTCGCCACGTCCGGTTCGGTCATCGCGAAGCATGACCGGATCTCGGCGTCGAGCAGCGGACGCAGCCATCGCCGCCGCTGCTCGGGTGTGCCGAAGAGGGCGAGCAGCTCCATGTTCCCGGTGTCGGGGGCCGAGCAGTTGAACACCTCTGGGCCGATGATGGAGCGGCCCATCAGCTCCGCGAGCGGGGCGTACTCCAGGTTGGTCAGCCCGGCGCCCCAGTCGCCGTGGGACATGAACAGGTTCCACAGTCCTTCGGCGCGGGCCTTCTCCTTCATTTCCCGCATCACCGGCGGCAGAGCGTGCGGGTCGTCCGCCTCGGCGATCTGCCGGTCGTACACGGCCTCGCCGGGGTACACGTACCGGTCCATGAAGGCGGCCAGCCGATCTCGGAGCTCGCAGGCACGCGGCGAGAGGTCGAAGTCCACGATTGTCCTCAATTTCTACGTTGATCAGCCGAGAAGGTCGCGAGCGGTCCGGATCATGGCGGCGATCGTGGGAGGCAGCCGTTCCTGGTCCGGGTCGTGGATCCTGCCCTCGCGGTGCCGGCGCAGGTTGTGGCCCATGATGGCGGCCATCTTCATCCGGCAGAGCGCGCGGAACCAGTCGAGGTCGGGAAGCGGCGGCGCACCGGCCAGGTAGGCGTCCAGCAGCTCCGTCTCGGGCGGCAGCCCGGGAACCTCCCGTCCCAGCGCAGGGAAGTTGCGGTGGTCGGCGAACAGCAGGAACCAGCCGAGGTCGGTCCGCGGGTCGCCGACGCTCCAGATCTCCCAGTCGACGACGGCCGCCGCCCGCTCCGCCCGGCACAGCACGTTGCCGAGCCGGAAGTCGCCGTGCAGCAGGACGGGTGGCAGGTCGCCGGGCACCTCCTCGGCGAGGCGGCGGAGCAGGTCGTCGGCCCCGGGGCGCAGCTCGGCGGGCACCGCCCGCATCGTGCGGCTCCACTGTTCAAGCTCGGCGGTCGCGTCGCGGGGCGGCGGCGCCTCCAGCGTCAGTGAGGCGAGGCCGACCTCGTGCAGGCGGCGCAGCACCCGGGCGGCTTCCACCATCCGCGCCCGTGCCAGGCCGGGATCGAGCTCGTGCTCGTGCTCGTGCTCGTCGAGCACCGGTTCCACGGCCTCGCCTGGGACGAACTCCATCGCGAACCAGGCCGGTTGCCGCTCGTCGACCGCCACGACCTCCGGGACCGGCACCGCCGAACCGGCCAGCGCCCGCAGCACCCTCGCCTGGCGGAGCATGTCGTTGCGGCCCACCGGCCGTTCCGCGGCCGGGACCGCTTTGACGACGTATCTGTCCTGCCCCACGGTCGTCACGTAGGTGAGGCCGGAGTGGCCGCCGGCGAGCGTCCGCAACGGGCCCACCCCGGGGAACGCCTCGGCGACCCGCTCGGCCAGGTCGGGCGCGGCGACGTCCGCGGTCATGGTGACGGCTCCTTCGGCAGGCCGAGCACCCGCTCGGACAGGATGGTGCGCTGGATCTCGTCGGTGCCGCCGGCGATGCTGTAGCCGGGCGCGCCGAGGAGGTGCTCGGTCCAGGCGAAGGCGCCCCACTCCCCCGTGTCGGCGACCAGGCGGGGCCCGAGAAGCTGCAGGGCCAGGTCGGTGGTGCGGCGCATCGTCTCGGTGGCGTACAACTTCCCGACGGACGCCTCGGCGCCCGGTTCCCGGCCGGCGACCAGCGCCGCGGTCACCCGCAGCCCGATGAGGCGCTGCACCAGCGTCCGCACGTACAGGTCCGCGACGCGGTCCCGCTCGCTCCCGGTGAGCGGCCTGGAGAGGTGCCGTGCCAGTTCGACGGCGCGGTCGGCGTTGGCCAGGCCGAGGGAGCCGGAGTCGAGGCGTTCGGCGGCCAGCACCGTCAGGGTGACCCGCCATCCCTCGCCGGCGGGGCCGAGCCGGTCGGCGTCGGGCACCACCACGTCGTCGAGGTAGACCTCGTTGAAGCTGGTGCCGCCGGTCATCTGGCGGATGGGGCGGATGGTCACGCCCGGGGCGGCCATCGGCACCATGAACACGGTGATGCCCGCGTGCTTGCGTGCTTCGGGATCCGTACGGCACACGGCCACGCCCCACGATGCGGCCTGTGCTCCCGAGGTCCACACCTTGTGCCCGCTCAGTACCCAGTGGTCGCCGTCGCGGATCGCCCGGGTACGCACGGCGGCCAGGTCGGAGCCGGCCTCGGTCTCGGAGAACAGCTGGCAGGCCAGCTGATCCGCGCGCAGCATGGGCCGGATCCAGCGTTCCCGTTGTTCCAGCGTGCCCCAGATCCGGACGGCCGGGGCCACCAGCTGCTGGGTGACGGGGAAGATCTCGGTGCGGCGCGGGACGTCGAAAGCCGCCTCCTCTTCCCGGTAGAGCTGCTCGTAGGACGCGGGCAAGCCGCGTCCGCCGAACTCCTCCGGCCAGCTCAGCGCACCCCAGCCGTGGTCGAAGCGGGTCCGCTCCCAGGACCGGATGCGTTCCGTGTGCTCGCGCTCCTCGTCCTCGGACCAGTTCTCGAAGACCGCGACCGAGTCGTCACCGGTGCCCCAGGCGCTGTCCGCCGGCCGCGGACGGGCGACCGACGTGAGCCAGGCGCGCGCTTCAGCCCGGAACCTCTCAGGTGCCGGAATACCGCTCATTTCTCCTCCTCACCCAGTCGCTCGACGTCCGGCCCAGTGGAGGGCCCAGTGGAGGGCCCAGTGGAGGGCACAGCGCGCTCATCGGGACAGCACCGTGCAGGCGCTCACGCCGGGGGCACCGTAGACGTGCGTGAACCCGACTCTCGGCCGGCCCGGCACCTGCCGGTCGCCGGCCTGCCCGCGCAACTGCTGGACCACCTCGTGCACCTGGCGCAGGCCGGACGCGCCGATCGGCTCGCCGTTGGCGATGCACCCGCCGTCGGTGTTGACCGGCAGCGAACCGCCGATCTCGGTGGCGCCCGCCGCGATCAGCTTCTCCTGCTCGCCGTCCTCGCAGAGCCCGCACTCGGCCATGTGCATGACCTCGGCGCCGCTCTCGGTGTCCTGCAGCTGGCACACGTCGACCTCGCCCGGGCCGACGCCGGCCGCCTCGAAGGCCGCCGTGGCCGCGTCCCGGCTCACGCTGGTCAGCTCGCCGCCCGGGACCCAGGGGCTGAAGACCTCGAACGAACCGAAGCGACGCGATCTCACGACCGCGGAACGCAGGGTCACCGGCACGCCGGTGAGCTCCTTGGCCGCCGAGGCGGCGCAGAGCACCAGCGCGGTCGCGCCCTCCCCGGGAGAGCAGAACATGTAGCGGGTCAACGGGTCGTTGACCATGCCCGAGGCGAGGATCTCATCGGCGCTGAACGGGGTGCGCCGCCACGCGTTGGGGTTGCGGGCGCCGTTGCGATACGCCTTCTCCGCCACCAGCGCGAGCGTCCGCGGAGTGATCCCGTGATCGTGCATGTAACGCCGGATCTTCATGCCGAAGAACTGGGTGGTGACCATCAGCCCGTCGCGGCCGTAGGCGTCGTCGAGTCCCCAGTCGGCGGGCAGCGGGTCGAAGGCGCCGCGCGGGTGCTTGTCGAAGCCGACCGCCAGTACGACGTCGGCCATGCCGGCGCGGATGGCGTTCACCGCCGAGACGAGTGCGCTGCCGCCCGTCGCGCATCCGTTCTTCACGTTGACGAACGGCAGGCCGGTCAGGCCGAGCTGCGCCACCAGGGTGTCGGCCAGGCCGGCGGCGTCGCTGCCCCCGAACGCGGCTCCCACCCGTGACCACGGGATCCCGGCATCGGCCAGCGCCGCGTTCACCGCGTGGACGGCGTGCTGACGGCCCGTCATGTGCTCGGTGCGGCCGAACGGCGAGATGCCGGCGCCGGCGATCAGCACGTCCGTCATGGGGTCTCCTCGACCGGGACGGCCCGCGGCACTCCACCGGTGGGTCCGATCCGAACCGGCATGCCGATCCTGATCGAGTCGAAGTCGTCCGTGTCGAGCACCGCCGCGACGCGAACGCCCTCCGGCAGCTCCACGTAGCCGACCGCGAACGGCCGGAAGCCCTCGGCGGGCGGGGCGTAGGGAGGCGCCTTGGGGGCGAACCGCTGAACCGTCCAGGTCCACAGCCGCCCCTCCGCGGACAGTGTCACCGCGGACGTCGCCCGCCCGCACCGTGGGCAGGCGCCGTCCGCCGGATAGGCCGTCACCGCGCACCCGCCGCACCGGCGTCCCCGCAGCCGGGCCGGCTCGCCCGCCTCGGTCACCTCGGCGCGGTCCTGGACCGGCGAGTCATCCGGCATCGGTCAGCGGCCCTTCCACTTCGGCTCGCGCTTCTCCAGGAACGCGGCCACGCCCTCGGCGGCGTCCTCGGAGTTGAGCGTCACGCCCACGGCGAGATGCTCCAGCACCATCAGCGACTGGATGTCGGCGTCCAGACCGCGGTCGACGGCCATCTTGGTGATCCGCATCTGGAAGGGACTCTTGTCGGTCAGGTGGCCGATGAACTCCTCGACGGTGGCGTCCAGCTCCTCAGCCGGCGCCGACTTGTTGATCAGGTCGAAGGCGGCAGCCTCGGCTCCGGACAGGAGCTTGCCGGTGAGCATCAGCTCCTTGGTCTTGCGGACACCGATCATGCGGGGAAGCCGGTAGATCGGCCCCGCGCCGCCGAAGAGCGCTCGCCTGATGTGGAAGTCCCCGATCTTGGCGTCGTCCGCGGCGATCGCGAAGTCGCAGGAGATCATCAGCTCGAAGCCGCCGGCGGTGACGTAGCCCTCGAGCACGGCCACGGAGGGGGTGCTCATCGAGTACAGCCGGTCGCAGACCTTCGCTGAGATGACCGCGACGTCCATCGCCGTACTGCTGCCGATGTAGTCGGCCTGCAGCTCGTCGAGGTCGAAGCCCGAGCAGAAGGTGCCGCCCCGGCCGCGGAGGACGAGGACGCGCAGCTCCGGATCGGCGTCGACCTCGGTGATGATCTCGTCGAGCCGCTGGAGGATGGGCAAGGTCACGCAGTTCTTCTTCCACGGGCGATTGAGCCACACCCGTGCCACGTTCCCGTCGCGTTCGAACTGGATCTCGTCGTTGACGCTCAAGTCTCCTCCTGGATCAATGAAACTGAACTGAATTCAATACAGTTCTAGGGCGCCGGAGATGCCCCTGTCAAGGGGCCCGCGCCACGGTGAATCCCGGGCGTTCAAGCCGCGTCGAGGCCGATCAGACGGGCCAGGCGCGCCCGATGGTCATCGGGCGTGCCGAAGAGGACCTCCGCCGAACGGGCGCGCCGCACGTAGAGGTGGGCGGGGTGCTCCCAGGTGAACCCGATGCCGCCGTGCAGCTGCACGTATTCCGCGGTCGCCCGGCTGTAGGCGCCGGAGCAGACCACCTTCGCCGCGCTCGCCGCCACGGGCAGCTCGCCGGAGGAGGCGGTGACGCAGGCCGTCGCGTACGCCGTGGCCGAGCGGGCCGCCTCGATCTCGACCAGGAGATCGGCGAGCCGGTGCTTGACGGCCTGGAACGAACCGATCTGCCTGCCGAACTGGCGGCGTTGCCGCACGTAGGACACCGTCGCGTCGAGCGCGTGGGCGCTGCCCCCGACCTGTTCGGCCGCCAGGCCGGCACGCCCGATGTCGAGCACGCGCTCGACGACCCCGCTCGCGCTCCCCAGCTCTCCGATCGGCACCAGCGGGGTGCCGGTGAGTGTCACCAGCGCCTGCGGGCGGGTGCCGTCCAGGACCTGCCGGGCCGTACGTGCCAGTCCGGCGGCCCCGGCCTCGCACGCGAAGAGGCCGGGGCCGCCGGAGGTCTGCGCCACGACGACGATCAGGCCGGCGCCGCACCCGTCGAGCACGAAGTCGGCGCTCCCGCCGCCCACCCAGCCGCCCGGTCCGGGCTCGGCGCGGAAGCGGCCGTGACCGTCGAAGCCCGCCACCGTCGCGGTGAGGGTGCCCGCGGCGACTCCGGGAAGATAGCGGGCACAGGCCTCGCGGTCGCCGCTGAGCAGCAGGGCCGAGGTCCCGAGCACAGCGGTGGACAGCAACGGCGCGCGCGGCAACACCCGCCCCGACTCCTCCAGGACCACCGCGAGCTCGGCGAACGAGAACCCCGATCCGCCGTACTCCTCCGGTACGGCCAGGCCCTGGACACCGAGCTCCTTGGCCATCCGCGACCACAGGTCCTCGTCGTAGTCGCACCCCTCCGGCACATGCTCACGCAGGTGCTGCGGCGGGGAGGTCTCGGTGAGGAAGGCGCGCACGACCGCCCGCAGTTCCTTGCGCTCCTCTGTGTCCCCGAGCAGAGCGGGGTCGACGTCGAGCATCAGGCCTCCAGCTTGTTGACGTCGCCAATGGTCAGCCCAGTAGTCAGCACGGCCTCGGTCGCCCCGCCGAAATAGGCCCGCTCCGCTCGTTCCGCGAACAGGGGGTCCGTCGTCTGTCCCCGGGCGGCCACCCGGCCCTCATGCAGCACCACGACCGCATGACAGGACGTGAGTGCCCGGCTGAGCAACTGCTCCAGGAGCACGACGGTCATGCCGTCGCGGGCCAGCCGGTTGATCCGTGCGTAGACCTCGTCGACCAGGGCGGGCGCCAGGCCGAGCGCGGGCTCGTCGAGGATCAGCACGTCGGGCCGGGCCATGAGGGCCCGTGCGATGGCGAGAATCTGCTGCTCCCCTCCGCTCAGACCGGCCGCCGCCACCGAGAGACGGCCGCGCAGCCGCTCCGGCAGCCACTCGGCGACCTCGTCCAGGCGGGCGCGCAAGTCCGATCCCTTGAGACCCGCCGCGTACCCGGCGACTTCGAGGTTCTCCCGCAGCGAGAGGGTCTTGAACAGGGCACGGCCCTCGGGGACGAGGCTGGCGCGGATCCGGCGCCCGTCGCCTTCACCGATCACCACCTGTCCCGACGACGGGCGCAGCGAGCCATGGATGATCCGCCCGAGCGTGCTCTTGCCGGCGCCGTTCGCTCCGACGACCCCGATGACCGCGCCCGTGCCGATGTCCAGGTCGACGCCGTGCAGGGCGGCGACGCCGCCATAGTGATGGCTGACGTCGCGGACGGCGACGGCGGCGGTGCCGGAGTCGCGCACCGCCGGCAGTTCGGCGGGCGCGGCGACCGAGCCGAGGTACGACGACCGCACCTGCGGATCCCGCAGGATGGCGTCCGGCGTGCCGGAGCCGATCGGCTTGCCGAAGTCGAAGGCGACCACACGATCGGCGACGGCGAAGAGGTCGTCCAGCACATGGTCGATGATCACGACGGCGGCGCCCTGGGCACGCAGGCGGGCGATCTGCTGGGCGGTCAGCCGGCGCTCGGTGGCGTCCAGGCCTCCGAACGGCTCGTCCAGGATCAGCAGCACCGGCTCTCCGGCCATCGCGCGGGCGAGATCGAGGCGCTTCTGCAGCCCGAACGGCAGCTCGGCCGGGTAACGGCCGGCCACGTCGGCCAGTCCGGTCCGGGCGAGCAGCTCGGCGGCCCGGGCCCGGTCCGAGGCGTTGACCCAGCGGCTCGTGCACAACACGTTCTCGACGACCGTGAGTTCCGAGAACGACTCCGCGTGCTGGAACGTCCGGCCGATCTTCAGCCCGCGCCGCGCGGTGGCCCTCGTGCCCACCAGATTCCTGCCGGCGTAGCGGGCCGTGCCGCTGATCCGCGCGCCGCCGATGAGCCCGGACACGACGTTGACCAGCGTGGTCTTGCCGGCGCCGTTGGGGCCGATGATGGCGAGCACCTCGCCGGGGCGTACCGCCAGCGATGCCCCCTCGAGTGCCTTCAATCCGCCGAAGCGCACGGACAGGTCGTCGACGACCAGCAACGGTTCCCGGTCGTCCTGGACGGGCCCGTCGTGCCCGTGGTCGTCGGGCCGGTCGCGCTCATGGGCGACAGGCGCGCCTTCCTCGCCTGCGTGGTGCTCGGCGTCGTGCTCCGATCCCACCTCGCGGCGCCCGCTCATCCCCAGCACCCTTCGCGCCGTGGCGGCGGCGAACGGGGCCACCCCGCCGGGGAGGAAGATCAGCGCGGCGATCAGCAGCACGCCCTGCACCACCGGCTGCGGCACCGAGACGCCGGCAGCCACCGTCGGGACCCACGCCAGGTAGACACCGCCGACCACGGCGCCGGCGACCGTGCCAACGCCGCCGAGCACGCAGGCCGCGATGAGCGTGATGCCGAAGCCGAGCGAGAACGGTTCAGGGCTGACGAAACCGGTGATCAGCCCGAGCAGCACGCCGGCGAAGCCGGTGAACCCCGCGCTGACCGCGAACGACAGAGCGCTCTGCGCCTCGGGCGCGATTCCGACGGAACGGGCGGCAGGCGGATGCGCCTTGGCCGCCACCATGCGCATGCGCAGCCCGGTCGACTTTCCGAACACCGCTATCGCCAACACGATCCCGGCCGCGAGAACCGCGAGATATTGCGCTTCGGCCCCGCCGCTCGGGATCGAGACCAGGCCGAGCGCGCTGTCCAACTGGGACACCGCCACCCCTTGGTCTCCGCCGGTGACGCCGGTCCAGCGGTTGATCACCTCCAGTGAGACCAGGCTGAACGCCAAGGTCAGCAGGGCGATGTAGAGCACGGAGAACCTGGCCCCGGCGTACCCGAGGAACGCGCCCATGAGGGCGCTCGACGCCACCGCCCCGAGGATCACCAGTTCGAGCGGCCACTGGTGCCCGCTGCCGTACGCCGCGAAGTACGCGCCCACGGCGAAGAAGGCGGGGTGGGCGACCGACCAGACCCCCGACCATCCCGCGAGGAGGCCGACGGACAGAACCACGATCGCGTAGACCGCGGCGAGCGCGACCGAATACGCCTGGTAGGCCGGGATCACCTCGAACCACATCAGCGCGATGAGCACGAGCCCGACGCCGGGGCCGAGCGCGGCCTTCACCAGGTTCGAGCGGGTGAATACCATGTGCTGCTCCTCAGACCCGCTGGAAGGTACGCGTGCCGAACAGGCCCTGCGGGCGGATCAGCAACACGAGGACGGTGAACGAGAACACGAACGTGTCGCGGAAACCGGCCGAGACATAGCTCGCCGCGACGTTCTCCAGCACTCCGACGGTCAGCCCGCCGATGACGGCGCCGTACATGCTCGTGAGGCCGCCGAGGAAGATGCCGGCGAAGGCGCGGAACAACGGCGCGGCCAGCACCGTGGGCGCCAGACCCGATCTAGGCGCGTAGAGGCAGGCGGCGAGGGCCGCCAGGGCGAGGCCGAGAGCCCACGCGATGCGTGCGACGCGTTGTGCGCTGATGCCGATGATCCGGGCGGTGTCGGCGGATTCCGCGACCGCCCGCATCGCCGACCCCAGCGTGGTCCGGCTGAACAGGAAGGCGACCGCCGCCATCGCCACCGCCGCGATCGCGATGGTCAGCAGGCTCTGCGCGGGCAGCGCCGCGTCACCCCACCGCACGGTGCCGTTCACCAGGCTGGGGAACGTCTTGGGCTGGGTGCCCCACACCGAGTTGACGACGCTCTCGGCGATGAGCGAGACGCCCATGGTCACCACCAGCGCGGAGAACAGCTGGCCCTGGCCGAGCGGCCGGATCACCACCTCCCGAACGGCCACGCCGGCCAGCGCGGTCACGACGATGGCCGCGAGCACGCCGACCGCCGTCGCGACTCCGCCGTCGGTGAAGGTGATCGCGACGTACAGTCCCAGTGTGGCCAGGCTGGCCAGAGCGAAGTTCACCACGTCCGTCGCGCGATAGATGATCACGAGCCCGAGGCCCATCAGGCCGTAGACCGCGCCGCTGGCGACGCCACTCACCAGCACGAGCAGGAACTGATCCATGTCGGCCGCCATCCTCTCGCGGTGCCCGCTCACCATTGGCCCTTAATTGAACTCAGTTCGAGAACTCTAGATGACGGAATCACGGTTCACAAGAGGACCTTCACCAGAGTCAGCTCCATGAACTGACTTCAGTTTGCTACCGTGGGAGCCATGCTGACAACCGTCCCGAGCACCGTCGGCCCCCCACCGGGGCAGATCATCGGCGGCCGGGCGGCCGCCGCACTCCGCAGCCTGGCGAACCGGGTACCGCGGTGAGAGCGCTGAGACTTCCGGACTGGGGCCTCCCACCGGTCCTCACCGACGTCGACCGGCCGACCCCCCGCGACGGCGAGGTCCTGCTGCGGGTGGAGGCCGCGGGCCTGTGCCACTCCGACCTGCACGTCATCGACGCGAGCCCCGGCGGCATGCCCTTCCGGCCGCCCTTCACCCTGGGCCACGAGATCGCCGGCCGGGTCGCGGCCGTGGGCCCCGCTGTCGCCGGCATCGCACCCGGCGACCGGGTCGCGGTCTACGGCCCTTGGGGCTGCGGTGAATGCCGGCGCTGCTCGGCGGGCCGCGACAACTACTGCGACCGCAGATCGGAACTGCCCTGGGCCGGGGCCGGACTCGGCCTCGACGGTGGGATGGCCGAGTACGTCCTCGTACCCTCGGCTCGCCACCTCGAGCCGATCGGCGAGCTGGATCCCGTGCAGGCCGCGCCGCTGACGGATGCCGGTCTGACGCCCTACCACGCCATCCAGAAGTGCAGGCCGGCCTTGCTCGAGGGATCGACGGTCGCCGTCATCGGAGTCGGCGGCCTGGGGCACCTGGCCATCCAGATCCTCCGCACCCTGACGCCGAGCCTCTTCGTGCTCGCGGTCGACGTGCGCGAAGAGGCTCTCGCTCTCGCCGACCGATGCGGAGCCCACCTGAGCACCCGCATGTCGGCAGACACCGGCCGGGTCCTGCGGGATGCGAGCGGCGGGTACGGCGTCGACGTCGTGCTCGACTTCGCGGGCACCGAGTCGACGCTCGACCTGTCCGCCAGGAGCCTTCGCGCCGACGGGGAGCTCGTGGTGGTCGGCAGCGGAGGCGGGCGGCTGAGCGTCCGGAAACCGGGCCCGCTCCCCCAGGGCGGCCGGATCTCACTGCCGTTCTGGGGGACCCGCCCCGAGCTCACCGAGGTGATCTCGCTCGCCCGGTCCGGCGCGCTCCGCGTCGAGGTCGAGCGGTTCCCGCTCTCCGCCGCCGGCGAGGCGCTGGCCCGGCTGCGCGCCGGACAACTGAAGGGACGAGCCGTACTGGTCCCCGACTGACGTCTGCGGCGGCGGTATCGCGCCGGCGCCGAGGGACGGGATGGGGGAAGAACCGCAGGCCACCGCGCGCAAGCTGAATCTCAGGGCGGCCGCCTTTGTCATGAGGCCATCCACCACGGGCAACCCGCCGCGAACGCGGCGTAGATCGCTGGAGAGCCACGTGCTGGGAAACTAGCCCGCGTGGTTCGGAGGGAGGCCGCGCCGGAAAAGGACCTGAACACCAGGCACCTCGCCGCGCGGCCCACCCTGTTCCGACCGCTCTTGTAGTCGTCGTGGCGATCATCGCGGCAGGTTCCGGGATCCTGCAGGCGTATTCGACACCCCACATCGTGATCGTCGGTAAGACTGAGTGCTACGTTCGCGCCGGCTAACATGCTCACGCCGAATTGGGTATCTGCGCAGCCTCCTTGCGGAGCTGTTCGGCGCCCGTGAGGCATAAGACGGCCGTCGGTATCCATTCACGCCTGTGATTGATCAGGCGTTTTGTGGTGGCATCCAGGGGTTTACGGACAAGGCGTCGCGGAGGGCATCGAGCGGGTGGATGCCGTGGTTGCGGGCGGTGCCGAGGTAGGAGCGGATGAGGCAGTAGCGGGCGGCGGTGCGGACGCTGCGCCAGCAGCCGCCGATCTTCATCTGGAGTTTGACCATGCGCTGGGGCTGCTCGGCGGGGGTTGTTGGTGAAGGGCACGGCGAAGTCGACGGTGAAGCGCCAGACCTGCGGGGCCCTGGTCTGCAGCCGTCGCGCCAGGGTGTGCCGCTCGAATATTGAGTCTGTGGCCTGAGCTGCGGTTAAGCGGCGTGGGTGGTATTCGCTGATCATGCCGGCAACGACGGGTTTTCGGCGGATGGATCGCGGGTCGTTGAGGTCGGTCACGTCTCGTGGGGACTGCGTTGCGGTGTCCGGGGGACGTTGCTGCCGGGCTTGGTGCGGCCGGTGCCCGTTGTAGTGGATCAGATACTCGCGAAGCACGAGGGCCACGTGGCGTTCGCTGAGGGTCAGGATCCGGTCCAGGAGCTCACGGCGCAGGGTGCCGATGACCCAGGCAGGCCAACTCGCCCTGGATCCGCCTATGACCCCAGGTCAAAGCACGAAACCGTGTTTCCGGGCGGGACAGGATCGTCCACCTCGCCGACCCTGCCGCCACCTGGATCACCGGCCAAGTCCTCACCATTGACGGTGGCCTGGAACTCACCTGAAGCGCGGCCCATGGGCCCGGCCATCAGCGGACTGCTCGCCACCCGGATCCCGTTACCGCGCAGCTGATCACGCAGTGCCGTCCGCGACTCGTGGTACTGCGGCCATCAGAAGGCGCTTGTCCGGTTTGCCATTCGGTGTCAGCGGCGCCTCGTCGATGACGGTGATGGTCGCCGGCATGCATGCGTCACCGAGCTGCTCTCTGACCAGCGTCCGCAGCGAACCGAGGTCGAGGGCCCGGCCCGCCACTGATACTACGAATGCGTGCACCGCCTCGCCGGTGTCCTCGTCCGGGGCGCCGACCACGTACGCCTCCGCGATGTCAGGGGAGGTGGCCAGGGCCCGCTCGATCGGGCCGGCGTAGTAGAGGTTCGCGTTGACGATGATGACGTCCCGCGTCCGCCCGACCAGGTACAGTCGCCCGTCCTCGTCGAAGTGGCCCAGGTCACGGGTGCGCACCCAGCCGTCGATGAACACCTCCGCAGTCTGCGCCGGCTCGGCCCAGTAGCCGATGGCCTGTGCGGGTGTGCGGACGTACAGTTCGCCGTCGACACCGGCCGGGACCTGCTTGCCGCCCGCGTCCCGGATCACGACGTCGATGACGTCAGGCGGGAACCCGACCGACGGCGGGACATCCGACGGTGTGGCCATGGAGATCGTGCCGGTCTCGGTCTGCCCGTAGCCCTGGAACACGACCGGACCGAGGACGTCGAGCGCCTCGCGCAGCCGGGACGCCGCCAGCGGCGACCCGGACACCATGAGCGCCCGGAGGCTGCTCAGGTCGCCCGGGGCGCTGCGCTGGGCGGCGACGAGTTTGTACAGGCGGGGCACGGTGATGACGCTGGCGGTCGCCCGATATTTGGTGATCGCGTCGGGGAACGCAGGCGGGTCGGCGACGACCATGGTGCCGCCCGCGGCGAGCGTGAGGACGCCGTACTCCATCATCACCTGGCTGCTCAGCGACCCGAACACGAGGTAGCGCTCCAGCCGCGACGCCAGTTCCCGGATCGCCGGCGGCCACGCCGCCGGCCGGGCGGTCCAGGCCGCGTTCATAGCGGCGTAGGTCTGCGCGCATGCCTTCGGCGTGCCGGTGCTGCCGCTGGTGTAGACGAGCCGGGCGACGTCGTGCGGCCGGCCGGACAGGTGCAGCGGGCCGCCCTCGTCCGGTGCGGCCAGCAGCTCGGAGACGGTCAGCGTGTGCGGCGCGTGCTCCGGCCCGGTGACCGCGTCGGTGACGACCGCGGCGACGTCCTGGTGGAGCATGTGGCGCAGCTGGCTGTCGGACAGCCCGGGCCGCACGCCGACGACCCGGGCTCCCACGGCGTAACCGGCGATCATCGCGGCGAACGCTTCCGGGGTGACGCCGAGCATCATGGCGAGGCCGTCCCCGGGCCCGATGGCCGCGGCGCGCAGCCCGGCCGCGAACCGCCGGACGAGGCCGAGCATCTGCGCGCCGGTGACCGTACGGGCGCCGTGCTCGAAGACGGGCCGGTTCCCGGCCGCGACAAGGAGGTCCAGAACGGACCGCGGGTACGGCTCAGCCGGCATCGGCAAGGCATTCCTTGACGAAGACGGCCAGCGGCTGCTGATGCACCGCCGGCACGTCCCACCGGTTATCCAGGTTCTCCGCAAGGTGGTGGACGCCGGCCACCGCGCCGTCGCGGTAGTACCGCACCACCGGGTGCAGGTAGCTCGCGTCGTGAGCGTGGGCGGCGTCGTTCTCGACGACCCGCGGGACCGAGATGTCGAACGGGTCGACGGCGTCATGATCCGGCCCGTACTCCAGGGTGATGACGAACCTGTGCCGGGCGTGGCCGAGCCCACCGCCGGTGGCGTACGCAACCGGGACTTCCTGCTGGTACAGCGCGGTGGTGCCATTCACGGTGACCACATCGCCGAGCACGCCGAACTGCTGCCACAGCGCCGACGAGCGGTTGACCCTGGCGATGATCGCGTCGCTGATCGCGTCCGGCGACGGATCGACCTTCTCGGCCGGCCAGGTCTCGCCGTGGTAGCGGGTGGCCAAGATCCGGCAAAGCGCACGCACCCCATAGCGGAACCCGTGGATGAACCCACTGGTGGACTTCTTGAAATCGCGTTGCTGGGTGAGCGTACCGGCGAAGTACAAACCAGGCACGGTGGTCGACTCGTACGCCGGCGTCTGCTCGGGGAAACGGTCGTTGATGACCAGCGCGGGCCGGCAACCGTCGTCGAACGCCGAGGCGTCGAACCGGAAACCGGTGCACACGATCACCCGGTCGTAGAACAGTTCGCGCAGCGCTTCCACGGTGCGGGCGTAGCGGAACATCACCCGGTAGCGGCCGTCGTCACGCCGTTCGATGCTCTCCACCGTGCCGTCGAGGACCGAATTCTGGGACTTCAGCTGGTAGGTGTCCAGGAAATTGTTGTTCACCGCGCGCAGGTGCCCGACGAAATGCGACTGCCAGGCCATCTTGACGGAGTGCGGCCCGGCGACGTGGATGACAGCGGCCTTCTCCATGAGCGCGTCGGCGGTCTCGAACCCCGAGTTGCCCTTGCCGATCACCAGGACCTGCTGGTCGACGAAGGACGCCGGGTCCGTCTCGAACGTGTCATAGCGTTCCGCGGTCTCGATGCCGGGAATCGGCGGGACGTACAGCTGGGAGACGCCGGTGGCCACGACCAGTCGCCGGCTCCGCCATGAGCGTCCGCCGCGGTCGGTGGCGGTGAACCCGTCGTCGTCCCGGCTGATCCGGACGACGTCGGTGTCGTAGTGCACCCGGACACCGGTCGCCGACGCGAAGTCGGACAGGTAACGCACGAGATCGTCGGCCTGCGGGAAGTACCGCTCGCTGTACCGGGTGAACAGCAGCTCGGGATCGTCGCTCAGCAACGAGTTCCAGTCCATCCGCAGCCGCAGCTCCGGATCCTCGTAGCCGGTGTGGACCTTGTTGATGGAGATCAGCTGGCGGTGCCGCGGGAACCGGGTGAAGAAGGTGCCCGGCCCGGCTCCGCGTTCCAGGACGACATAGTCATGACCATTGCCTTCCAGGAATGCGGCGACCTGCAGCCCGGCCGGCCCGGCCCCGATGATCACATAGTCATGCGCCATGATCTGGAAGCTATGGATGAATTCTCAGAGATTTCTGAGAATTCATCTCTATGGTTCAGGCATGCCCTCCGGCGAAGGCTCCATCAACCTCAGTGCGCCGCTGCGCCCCGCCGACCTGCACCGCGCCGCGACGCCGGTGTCCGTCCTGGTCGACGAGGTCGTCCGCAGCCGCGTCGAGCGCGGCCGCGACTACCTCCGTGACGTGCTGAAGGAGGAGGAACGTCCGGTCTACGGCGCGACCACCGGCTTCGGCGCCCTGGTCGGGTTCCCCGGCCGGGACGAGGAGGCGGACCAGTGCGACAACACCCTGGCCCACCTCGGTGCCGGGCAAGGGCCGGATCTCCCCCATGACGTGAGCCGCGCCGCGCTTCTCGTGCGTGCGTGGTCTCTCGCCCAGGGCGTGTCCGGGGTTTCCGCACACGTGGTCGACGGGCTTGCCGCGATGTTCGCGACGACGTTCGTCCCGACGATCCCACGCTACGGTTCGGTCGGCGCGAGCGGAGACCTGATCCCGCTCGCCTACGCCACCCAGGCACTGCGTGGCCGGGGACAGGCGTATGTCGACGGACGCCGGATGCCCGCGGCCGAGGCGCTCCGCCAGGCCGGGCTGACCCCGTTGACGCTCGACGGCCGGGACGCCCTCGCGCTCGTCAACGGCACTTCCCTCACCACCGCCGCCACCGCCCTGGCCCTGGACAGCGTCCGGGCCTCCCACCGCGCGATACAGGCGCTCACCTGTCTGCTCGTCGATCTGCTCGGCTGCGACCCGGGCTTCCTCAACCCGCTCCTCCTCAACGCGTACGGCCATCGTGGCGCGGCCGACGTCGCCGACGGCATGCGTAAGACCCTCGCCGGGATCAGCCCGACCGGCACACGTGCGCTGCAAGAGCCGTACAGCATCCGCTGCTCCCCACAACTGCTCGGCGCCGCCGAGGACGCACTGCGGTACGTCGACAATGTCGTCGAGGCCGACCTGTCCAGCGTCAGCGACAACCCGTTGTTCTTTCCCGATGATGACCTGGTCGTCCATGGCGGCAACTTCTTCGGACAGCCGGCCGCGTTCGCCTCCGATGTCCTGGCGATGGTCACCGCTCAGCTCGGCAACCTCGCCGAGCGGCAGCTGGACCTCCTCGTCGACCCGGCCCGCAACGGTGGCCTGCCCCCGATGCTCGCCGCCGGACCTGGCCGCCAACACGGGATGCAGGGGGTACAACTCGCCACCACCGCGTTCGTCGCCGAGATCCGCCGCGCCGCCGTGCCGGCCGGCATGCAGAGCCTGCCGACCAACCTGCACAACCAAGACGTGGTGCCCTTCGGCACCCAGGCCGCCCTTCGCGCCTACGACACGGCCGCCCTACTGCGTCTGCTCTGCGGCTCGCTGGCGGTGGGACTGCGGCAGGCGACACACGTCGGCGCCCGCCGCCCCACGGCCCCGGGCTGTGCGGCGCTCCTCGACGCCCTGGTCGAGGCGATCCCTCCGGTCGACCCCGACCGCCCGTTGGACGCCGATGTCCGCAAGGCCGTCGAGCTGCTCACCGCGATACTCCCCTGAAGTCCCGCCGGCAGCCGCGGTGCCGCCGGCGCACAAATGGCTCCCCCGCCCTGCTCGCCGTGAAGATCCGCTGCCGCAGCCGCCGTACGTCGTCCTCGACCTGCCGATCTCCTCGGGCGCTGTCATCGGGCCGGGCCTCCATCGCGTGGCAGGGGTGACGGGATGCCCGGGGGCCTCGGTCGGGAACCGAAATTCTGACCGGCGTGCTCTCGGCTACAGTGCGTGACCCTTCCAGGTCGGGCCCCGGCGCCAGACTAATGAACGGGTTCGCATGCCCAAGGATAGATCTTCCAGGGACGTCAGCCAGTACCTCGGAGGGCGAACCTCTGGGCGAACGCGCACATCTCATCCCGCTGCCGTTCCGGTTCCATCGCAGTGGGGCTGACCACAATGCGGGTCACGCCTTGCGCGGCGAAGGTCTCGACCTGTTCGGCGGACATGTCGATTGACCCCCATCGCGTGTACTCCAGCGCGCCAGGGTCGCGGCCGGCCTCGGCGGCGGCGGCCCGGGCCAGATCCAACTGGATCGCGCGCTCCTCGGGGGTGAGCGCGCCGCCAGGGAAGTAGCCGTCGCCACGCCGCCCAGCGCGGCGTGCGGCCGCCCGGCTCGACCCTCCGACGTGGATCGGCAGGTGCGTGACCCCACGAGGCTTCGGGTAACTGGTCACGTCGTCGAAACCGAAGAACTCGCCGTCGAAGCTGACGCCCTCCTGGCCGCCTTCCCAGAGCAGCCGCAACACGTCGATGGCTTCGTCAGTACGGCGTCCGCGCGTGCCGAAGTCGACCCCCACCGCCTTGGCCTCGCCGGGCAGGGTGCCCAGCCCCACGGTCAGCAGCCGCATCCGCCCCTTGGACAACACATCGATGGTCGCCAGGCGCTTGGCCAGGACCACTGGATGGTGGTACGGCAGCAGCAGGACGGCGGTGCCGAGCAGGATGCGCTGGGTGGCCGCCGCGACGAAGCCCAGGCAGTCGAGCGGATCGGGGTAGGGCAGGGCCGGCGGGAACTCAAAGGGCCCGACCGTGGCGCCGGGATACAACACGATGTGCTCCGGCAGATACAGTCCCTCGAAGCCGCAGTCCTCGGCATGCCGGGCATAGGTCACGAGCCTGTCGGGGTCGACGCCGTCGGCTGTGGAGTAGCTGATCGCGAATTTCATCGTCATCCTCAAGGTCGGTATTCGCGAGCACGCTACAACCCTGTCGTCGGCGTCAAGGCAAGCGCGGAGCCGCCGGGATCGAGACACCAGGTCCGATGGTGCCACCGGCCGTGTGTCCGCCGCCCCTTCCCAGGACGGCGATTCCTACCCGTCCAACGGCGGCCGCTCCTGGTACGTCTGTCGCAAGACGCTTCGTGACTACCTGACCACGGTGGCGTTCCGTACGACGACATGAGAGTCCGGCCGCGGGCGCGGCCGACTGCGTACTCGCCAGAGTTCCACCGCAGCAGGGCTGCATCCCGCGGCCGACCGGCTCGCGGTCCCGGGTGTGGCCACGTCCCGGATCCGTTCGCCGGCTGGCGCACCCGGGGTCGGCCCTCCGAGCGCACCGCTTCGGCCCAACCGTTCATGCTTGAGCCGTCGGTGACGGTATCTGCGCACCTCTTTTCCGTCAACACTTCTGGATCAAGTATTGTTCACAAAATTTTTGACAATGCTCCAGGCTCAGGCCATTGCGCGGCTGTCCGGTCCGGGTTATGTTCTGGCAGACAACAAAGTCTTCCCTGTCCTCGGCCGGTCGGGGGAGAAGCAAGCGCCGCGACTGTTCCGCCCCGGCTCTGTGTCCGGAGTACTCGCCTGGACCGTCGCTTGGCCATCGTTCCGTGGGCCGGTGCAGTGCCCGGCTTACCCGACCTCCCCTTCAGCCAACCGAGCACCGCCGTCCTCGCCACCCCGGTCAGGTGACGCCGGTCGGCGGCGATTCGACGCGCCCACCCCCACTGGTACTCCCGCCGGTAGCCGGCGAACAGGAGGAGAGATCAGTCGTGCGCTTATTCAGAGGTCTGTCCAGGCGGCGTTTGGCGGCGCTGGCCGCGGCCGTGACCGTCACGGTCCTGACGATCGGCGCCGCGGGCGCCACCGCGCAAGCGACCGGCAAGCCGTCCGCGAGCAGCGGCGGCCCGGTCGTCCGGACGCAGAGCGGGCTCGTGCGCGGCGTCGCGAAGCAGCGGTTCGATGAGTTCCTCGGCCTGCCCTACGCGGCGCCCCCACTCCGTGAGCTGCGGTTCGCGCCTCCGGCCGCACCCAAGTCATGGAAGGGAATCCGCCCTGCCGACCGGCAGTCGCCCGCATGCCTGCAGTTCGAGCCCACCGGCGTCCGGGAGGAGCAGACGCTGAGCGAGGACTGTCTCTACCTGGACGTCTACCGGCCGTCGCAGGTGGCGAAGAGCGCGAAGCTGCCCGTCATGGTGTGGTTCCACGGCGGCGCCAATACGCAGGGCACCGGCGTCATCTACGGCGGCGGCACGATGGCCGCCAAGACCGGCACCATCGTCATCTCGATCAACTACCGGCTGGGAGCGCTCGGCTTCCTCGCGCACCCGGCCTTCAGCGCGGCCACGTCCGGCGGATCCGGCAACTACGGGGCGATGGACCAGCTTGCGTCGCTGACGTGGGTCCGCGACAACATCGCTGATTTCGGCGGCGACCCGCGGAATGTGACGATCTACGGCCAGTCCGCGGGCGCCGGGGGCGTCTGCAACATGCTGGCCATGCCGTCCGCCAAGGGGCTGTTCCACAAGGCCATCGTGCAGAGCTCGGTGTGCGTGAACGACCGGACCACGCTCCAGGCCGGGGAGCAGAGCGGCCTGAAGTTCGCCCAGTCCGTGGGATGCACCGACCAGGCCACCGTCGTGACCTGCCTGCGTAAGGCCTGGCCAGGAACGCTCATCGCCAACCAGGCCAACTACCTCGGAGGGCCGAAAGTGGGCGGCGCACTGCTGCCCCGGCAGCCCAGGGAAGCGCTCGCCGACGGCACGTGGAACGCGGTGCCCATCATGACGGGCAGCACCCGCTCGGAGGCCCGCCTCACCTCCACCGCCCTGGCGGGGATCACCCCGCAGGGCTACGTCGACCTGGTCAGGAGCACGTACGGCGACAAGGCCGAGCGGGTGCTCGAGCTCTACCCGCTGAGCAGGTTCAAGAGCCCGTACGACGCCATCACGCAGGTGCGGACCGACGCGGGGACCGCATGCCGGGCCGAGCTGACGGCTCGGGCGACCACGGGCAGGGTGCCAACCTACCGCTACGAGTTCAACGACCCGACCTCGCCGACGCTCTACGGGTTCCGCATCCCCGGTGAGGACATGTCGAACGGGCACAGCGCCGAACTGGCCTACCTCTTCGACTTCACCCTGGGCGAGCAGCCGCTGACCGCGGAGCAGGAACGGATCTCGGACCAGATGATGCGCTACTGGGGCGCCTTCGCACACGACGGAAACCCGAACTTCCGCGGCGCTCCAGCCTGGCCCGTTTACGGCACCGGCCAGAAGGTCATGCAGCTCCGCACCGGTGGAGCCAGCCAGGTGATCACCTCGCTGGCGGCCGATCACCACTGCGACTTCTGGCTCAGCTGACCGATCTCCCAAGGAAGGGCCAGACGATGAGATTCCGTCATGCATACAAGCTGGCCGCCGTCATCCTGGCCGTCTCGGCGGGCGCGTCGCCGCTGGTCACAGCGGCCCGGGGCGAGCATCCCTGACGACGAGTCCTACGGGCGCCAGACCTTCCAGGTCCTCGGCTCGCGAGTGAAGCCCGGCTGCGCCGAGGACGCCATCGCCGACGGCATCCAGAACCTCATCTCCCCGCTAGCAGCAGGAACGGCGCTAGGAGCAGGAACGACATGAGAGCCAGATCGAAGGCGGCGCTGGTGGCGCCGGCGCTCACCGCCGGGGGTGCGGTGGCGGTCGGACCGTCCACCGCCGACGCCTCCGGGAAGGGCCTCCCGGCCGTCCCGAGGTTCGACGTCACGGCCCAGCGCGTGGTCGGGTTCAATCCCGGCGGCCCGCAGATCGTCGCCGACATGGCGGCCGACCACCAGTGCTCCTTCTGGGACGCCCAGTCCTCCTAACCGCTCATCCACCCCCCATTTCAGGAGGTACAGAACCGCATGAGAAGACGATCAATAGCCCTGCTGGCGGGAGTGTCGGCGGCGGCAGTCGTAGCGGCATCCCTGCCGGCCATGGCCGGCCTTGTCGCGGGGGCGCCGGAATCCGCCTACCCGGGCCAGTATCCCGTCGTCCGTACGGACGACGGCCTGCTCCGGGGCGAGGCCAAGTCCATGGTGACCTCGTTCAAGGGCATCCCCTATGCCGCTCCACCGGTCGACGGTCTCCGCTGGAAGGCGCCGCAGCCCGCTGCCAAGTGGCGGGGCGTACGGGACGCCACGCAGTTCGGCGGGTCGTGTGTACAGGGCATCGGGTGGGACCCGGGCTATGAGCAGCCCACGCTCACCGAGGACTGCCTTTACCTGAACGTTTACCGGCCCACCGACACCAAGGAGAAGGACCTCCCCGTCTTCGTGTGGAACCACGGCGGCGGGAACGTCGGCGGAGCCGGCCGCGACACCAACCCCGACAAGTTCGTCACGCGGCAGGACGTCGTATACGTCACCATCAACTACCGCCTCGGCGCGATGGGCTACCTCCTGACCTCCGCGCTCGAGCAGGACAACCCCGACAGTGCGGCGGGCAACTTCGGCATCCTCGACCAGCAGGCGGCGCTGCGCTGGGTACAGAAGAATATCGGCTCCTTCGGCGGCGACCCGGACAACGTCACGCTGGCCGGGCAGTCCGCGGGTGCCGGCAACACCGCCGCCCAGCTCGCCGCTCCGGGTGGGCGGGGCCTGTTCCACCGTGCGATCCTCCAGAGCGGAGGCGGTGGCGCGGCCAGGACGCCGGCGGCGGCCCGCACGAGCGGCGAGCAGTTCGCCGCCGAGCTCGGCTGCGTACCGGGCGCGGGACAGGCGAGCTGCCTGCGCGCCAAGAGCCCCGCGCAGGTCCTTGCGGCGCAGATCAAGTACCGCCAGTCGGGTGCGGTGGCCGGGACGGCCGTCCTGCCGGACGACCCGCTGGCCCTGCTGAAGGCCGGGAAGCTGACCAGGCTCCCGGTCGTCGTCGGCGGCACCTCCGACGAGTCCCAGCAGAGCGTCTTCGGCGCGTACGACTACCTCGGCAAGCCGCTCACGAAGGACCAGCTCGACTCGCTCATCGCCACGACGTACCCGAACGGTGCCGACAAGGTCCGTACCGCCTACCCGGCCGCGAACTACAAGTCGCCGACCGTGACCTGGGGGGCGATCCAGAGCGACCAGCGCGCCTGCCGGGACCAGACCCTGCGCGACCGGCTGGCGGCGAACACCAAGACGTGGACCTACGAGTTCGCCGAGAAGAACGACCCGCCCTTCGTCTCCATCTGGCGGCTCAACACCGACTACCCGTTCGGCGCCACCCACGTCAACGACTTGGGCTACCTGTGGGACTACCTCGGCACGGCGCTGCCGTTCAGCACCGCGCAGGTCGACCTGTCCAACCAGATGATCAGCTACTGGGGGGCCTTCGCCAGGAACGGTGACCCGAACGTAAAGGCGGCCCCCGCCTGGGCGCGGTACACCCCGCAGGGCACCGAACTGCAGTTCGCCGCGCCCAGTGCCAAGCAAGTGCCCCACACCCAGATCGACACGGAGCACAACTGCGCCCTCTGGGACCAGGTGAGCCCCGCCCCGTAAATCAAGGCAACAAGACCGACCAGCCCGGGCCGCCGCCCAACCAAGGCGGCGGCCCGCCCCGCTGCACAGCAGCCCCGGTCCGCGCCGGTCGTCTTCGGATAGGTGATCTCCGCCGGATCTCGGAGCGGGGTCAGGATCGGCGTCATCAAGCGCGGGCCTCTCGGACGAAGGGCAGGGTGAGCGCGGACGGTGACCGGCTGGCGCCGGTCAGGCCGCTGACCGCGAGCAGCGCCAGCAGATAGGGGGACATGACGAGGACGGCCGTCGGCAGATGGATGCCGAACGCCGGGGCGGCGAACTGGAGGGCCTGGGCGACGCCGAAGAACAGGCAGGCGAACAGGGTCGGCCAGGCCCGCCAGCGCCCGGCGATGACCGCGACCACGGCGAGGTAGCCCGCGCCGGAGGTGAGGTTCTCGGTGAAAGCGTGCACGTCGGAGAGGGCCAGCTGCGCCCCGGCCAGCGCCGAGGTCAGGCCGGTCAGCAGGACCGCGCCGTAGCGGACCGCGGTGACGGGCAGCCCGGAGCGGTCGGCGGTGGCGGCGTCCTCGCCGATCGCGCTGACCGCGAGGCCGAGGCCCGTCCGCCGGCCGAACAGGACGGCCAGCGCGGCCACCACAGCGAACGAGACATAGCCCAGGGCGGTCTGCTCGAACAGGGCGGGGCCAAGGAACGGGATCTCGTGGAGCAGGGGGATCTTCACCGGGTCGAAGCCCGGCACCGACCGGTCCTGGGTGAAGATCAGCCGGGTGCCGTAGGTGGTGGCGCCGAGCGCGAGCGCGTTTGCGGCGATCCCGGTGACGATCTGGTCGGCTCGGAGCGTCACGCTGAGGACGGCCTGAAGGAGCGCGACCAGCAGCCCTGCGGCGAGCGCGCAGCCGACGCCGACCAGGGCGCTGCCGCTCTGGTGGGCACCGACCGCCCCGGCGAAGGCGCCGGTCAGCATCATGCCCTCGACGCTGAGGTTGAGGACCCCGGCGCGCTCGCTGACCAGCTCCCCCGAGGAGGCCACCAGCAGCGGGATGGCCAGGCGTACGCCTCCCTCGAGCAGTTCTCCCACTGCGCTCACCGGGCGGTCTCCTTTCTGAGGATCATCGCTCCGGCGATGACGATGATGAGGACGCTCTGGACGACCTGGACCGAGGAGGCCGGCACCCCGGCCGCGAGCTGGAGGTTGATCCCGCCGGAGGCGAGCATGCCGAACAGCAGGGAGATCCCGGCGACGGCCGTCAGCGAGCCGCGGGCCAGCAGGCCGACGACGAGTCCGGCGAAGCCGTAGCCGGAGGTGAAGTTCTCGGCGAGCACATAGGGGACGGTCGCGACGAGGGCGGCTCCGGCCGTCCCGGAGAGGCCGCCCGCGGTGGCCAGCGCGCCGATCTGGAGGCGGGCCACCGGCAGCCCGAGCCGCCGGGCGGCGGGGGCCGACAGGCCCACCGCGGTCAGCCGGGTGCCGGTCGCCGTCCTGCGCAGGACGATCCCGGTGACGACGGTCGCCGCCACTGCCACCAGCACCGCGATGGTCGCCGGCGACCCGGTCAGGCCGAGCAGCGGCAGCTGGGCCCCCGCTGCGAGCGGCTCGGACTGTGGCAGCGTGTCAGCCGAGGTCACGGGCTGGCGCAGCAGCCCCTCCTCGTGGACGGCCAACGAGACCAGGCCCAGCCCGACGAAGTTCAGCAGCAGCGTGGTGATGACCTCGTTGACCCCGCGCCGCGCCTTCAGCCAGGCCGCGATCGCGGCCCACGCCGCTCCGGCGCAGAACCCGGCCCCCAGCACGAGCGGCACCGCCAAGACGGCGGGTGTCGCGTCGGGCAGGTTCACCCCGACCGCGGTCGCGCCGATCCCGCCGACCCCCAGCTGCCCGTCACCCCCGATATTGACCAGCCCCGCCCGGTAGGCGACGGTGAACCCGGTCGCGATCAGAGCGAGCACGGCCGCGGCGTTCAGCGCACTGCCCAGCGCATAGGGAGTCCCGGCCATACCCTCGGCCAGCGCACCAGCGGCCTCCCCGATGGAGGCCCCGCTACCGGCCACCAGTGGAACCCCGACGGCGAGCGCAGCCCCCACCGCCCCCGCATAAACC
>NZ_VCJS01000096.1 GCF_005893125.1 Nonomuraea basaltis
TCACCCTCTGTCGTGTATCAGAGACAGGAGCAAGGCGGTGCCGGTCAGGGCGATGATGATGCCGCTGATCAACCCTAGCCAGCCCAGCACCACGTCCCCTGCGATCGACGCGGTCACCGTGACCAGCACGCCGAGCACCAGCACCCCTGCCGTGTGGGTCAGCGTGACCGTGGCCGCCACCGTGCAGGCGTCCCGGAGCCGCCCGTCGCGCCCGGCCAGGTACGCGGCCATGACCGTCTTGCCGTGGCCCGGCATGGCGGCGTGCACGGCGCCGAGCACCAGCGACAGCAGCAGGGCCAGCAGTCCGAGCGGCACGGTCAGCCGGTCGGTTCTCAGCAGCCCGTTGAGCCGGTCGGCCAGCATGCCGGTGTAGCGGGTGACTATGTCCACGCCCGGCACGCTCACGGCCGTCTCCTCTTTTCCGGTGCCCGGTTCCGCCGTGAACCGTGCCTGCCTGATGTCGAGCGGCGAGCTGAGCAGGTCGGCCGGGTAGTGGCGCAGCCCGCCCGACACGCTCCGCGCGGGCACGTCGGACTGGCTGATCCGGACACCCTGGCCGCTCGCGGTGATCTCCCGCCAGCCGACGGTGTCGTCTCTGTAGTGATTGGCGAAGGTGAGGGCGAGCGGCCGGTCCACCCGGACGGACGCGGCCAGGCGGCACGTCAGCCTGCTGGTCTGTAGTCCTGCCGCCCCTGGCTGATAGGCGAAGGACGTCTCGGTGACACGCCAGGCCAGCGGCTGCCCGCCGGCCTCCGCGCGGACCGCGCCGCTCAGCTCGGCACAGGCGCGCCGCGCGTACGCGCTCGCCGGCTCGCCCGGCCGGGCGTTCTGCCGCTGCTGCAGGGTGGGGATCTCGGCGCTGTCCACGATCGCGGCGTCCTCGATCCGGTCCTGGTAGACCACCAGCGCGTCGTAGCGATTGACGCTGAAGTTCCCCAGCGGATGCGCCAATCGGCCGACGACGGCCCTGGAGGCGGCGGCTTGGCCGACGTCGGCATCAGAGGCGGCGGGAACGGCGAAAACTGCGGCGCCCAAGGCGATGACGGCCAGGACTGTGCCAGTGCGGGCGCCATTGGCCAGAACCGTGGCGGCGCGGACGCGCTGAGAGGCGATCATGCCGCGTGAGCCGATCCGGCGAACGCCGGGTGGGTCGATTCGGCGAGGGCTGCGCGGGTGCGGGCCGCTCCGATCGGCGAGAAGTGCGGGTTGATGGACAGGGCCTCGGTCAGATAGGCGTGCGCGGCGTCCCGGTGCCCGAGCGCCCGCTCGATCTCGCCCCGGTGATAGGCGAACAGCGCGTTGCGCCCGCCAAGCCGGGCGGCGCGCTCGGCGTACGTGGCGGCCTCGGCGTGGCGGCCCGCGCGGTGCAGTGCCCAGCCGAGGGCGTCGGCCACCTCCACGCTCTGCCGCCGTTTCCACTCCGCCCGCAAGCGCCGCACGGCAACGGCCGGATCACCGTGGTCGGCCTCGAACCGCCCCACGGCCAGGTCGTCGCCCACCCCACGCGCAGCCAGCAACTTCTCCTGCGCGGCGAACACCGCGTACTGCCGCCCCGCCCCGGCCCGGTCACCGAGGTGTTCCAGCAGTTCGCCGTATTCGACCACGTAGGAAGGTGCGCGGGCCACGGCGGCGGCGTAGTCGCGCAGTGCCTCGGCGGTACGGCCCAGCGCGGCCAGGGCGCGGCCCCGGCCCGCCAGCGACGGCGCATGCTGAGGCGAGGCGGCAAGGGCCTGGTCGTAGGCGGCGACGGCGCCGTGCGCGTCCCCCGAGCTCCAAGCCAGCTCGCCCAGTTGCCACAGGCAGAAGGCGTATTCGACGGAGTTCGCGGCGATCTCGCGGGCCCGCTCCAGCGCGAGCCGCGCGCGGCCGTCGTGCCCACGCAGGTGTTCGACGTGGGCGACGCGGGTGAAGGAGGCGAGGTCGGGCCGCCCGTCGAGCATGCGCCGGAGGCTGGCCTCGGCCCGTTCGTAGTCGCCCAGCTCCAGGTAGGCGTCGGTGAGCACGCCGTACAAAGGCCACCGGTACGGCGCCGCCGCCCGGGCCCGCGAACCCCAGCGCAGTCCCCCGGCGAAGTCGTGCCTGGCATTGGCCAGCGCCCCCATCCCGATCATGGCGTCGACGTCGCCGGGGGACAGGCGTAGGGAGCGTTCGAAGGCCCCTTGTGCCTTGCCGTGGTAGGCGGTGTCCCCGCTGCCGCGCGCCTGCTCCAGGTAGGTGTGGCCGAGGCTCGCCCAGGTCGCCGCGTCGTCCGGGTGGCGGCGCAGGTGCTCCTGGGCGAGGTCGATGTACGCCTCCGGAGACCGCCCCGCGGGCCGGCGCGGCGGCTCGTTTCCGCGCAGCAGGCCGCCGGGAGCGAACAGGGCCAGCAACGCGCCGCCCAGCAGCGCGCAGGCCAGCAGGGGCAGGAGTCTCCGTATGCGTGTCATGGGATCGTTCCGTTTAGACGATGACGCCCGGGAGTGCCAGGTACGGGAAGGCGTCGGTGATGGGCTGGGTGAGGAAAGTGGGATTGTCCTCGTCCACCACGTCAGGCTTGCCCCGTCCGGCTGGCTCGCCGAGCAGCATCCGCAGGTTGATGGTCACCACGTCGTCGGTGAGGCGGCGGCCGTTTGGATAGCCCTGCTTGTCGCCCCCGAGGTAGCCGTACTGGTTGGGCTTGGCGGCGACGGGGGTGCTCATGTTGAGCCGCAGTTCCTCGGCCCGCTGGATGCCCGACACGTCCCGGTTGAGGAGCTGGGAGTTGAGGTCGTCATCGATCGGCCCATTACGCCCGGTGCTCAGGCCGGTGAGATAGATCTCTTCCAGGTCCTTGCGCGGTGTGGCCGGAGTCGACGCGCCGGCCCTGGGGGCGACGACCTTGGCCTGCTCCGGGTCGAGCGTGGCGGGGACGACCGTGCCGCCGTTCTCGTCGCCCTCTGGCATGGTGCCGTTGAAGCGGTCGCGGGAGTTCTTGGGGATGATGACCTCGTTGTAGTTGGGGTTCCCCAGCCTTGAGACCTGCTTGTAGGCCCCAGAGCCGGAGCCGAGCAGGCCGGTGGACTTGCGCGCGGCCGTCGTCCAGACGCCGATGACCGGGTTGGCCGCCGGGTCGCCGCCGAGCGCCAGCTCCGACTTGGGCAGTTGCAGGGCGATGGAGTTGACGTTCATCGGCACGCCGGTCTTGATGTCGGGGAACGGCAGGCCGAAGCGCAGCAGCATGACCGCCTTGTTGTCGCCGAAGAACGGGTCGGCTGCGGCGCCGGTGAACACCTTCCCGCCGCCGGGCAGGTCGAGCACGGCCTTGCGGCGCATCGTCCCGTAGTTGGGCGTGACCAGGGAGCCCATGTTGGTGGGGGCCACGTACCCGTCCTTGATCAGGGTCTCCTCCGGCCGGCCGGGCCGCAGCCTGGTCAGCGTGAAGCCCTGCTCGACCAGGGAGTCCAACGGCCCGGCCTGGTGCTCGCGCTTGCGGACGAACGAGGGCACCGGCAGGCCCTTGTTGCGGAAGGTCCACCGGTAGGTGACGGCGGGCTTGCCGGTGCCGGTGTTGTCGACGTGGATCTCGTAACGGGCGTTCGTGTCGAACTGGTAGGGCTTGTGATCGAACTGGAACGGGACGTAGTTCGCGATGACGGTGACGGTGTCGGGCTTCTCGGGGCTGGTGAAGGCGTACAGGTCGGCGGCGTCGATCTGCTTGTTCGCCATCGTGTAGGGGGCGTCCCAGTGGCTGGTCGCCGTGCCGGGGGCCATGGCGGGCCCGAGCAGCACGGTGGCCGCCAGCACGGCCGTCGAGGCGGCGGCGACGGCGAGCCACGTCCACCTGCCGGGGTTTCCGGTGTGGCGCATCGTGTTCCTCTCTTCAGGGGGCGCGCCCGCAGCGCGGGCGGCGGGCGCGTGGTTCTCAGGGGACTGTGGGCGTCCGCAGGGTCACGGCACGTACTGGACGACCGCGTCGAGGTTGGCGAGGTAGTCACCCTCGTTCAGCTGGATGCCGGTGAGCTCCCTGACCTTCTCCGACAGGTAGGCGCTGACGTAGAAGGGCCAGTACTTGGGCCCGATGCCGCCTTCGAATGGACGGGGCGTGGGAACGTTCCAAGCGAACTCATGCAGCTTGTACGTGGCCACGAGCTGCTCGCCCTGCCCCTGGCCGTCGATCTCGACCTGCGCGTGGGCGCCGTCGGGGCGCAGGTAGACATCGTGGATGGCGACCCGGTGGCCGCTCTTGTCGTCGACCAGTGTGAATCCGCCCGGGTAGTAGACGCCGTTGCACGGGTCGATGTGGTCCTGCTTCCAGCCGATGGGCATGTAGACGCCCCTGTTGCCGGGCTTGGCCTGCATCGGCGCGATGCCTTCGACGCGCACGCCGCGCTCGTTCATCAGCCTGACGATCTCGTCGCCGAAGTCGAAGTCCGCGTGCCCCTTCGGCCCGAAGTACGGCAGCCTGAAGCATCCGGCGGTGGGCGGGTCGATGGATGGGGCTCCCGTAATCGGGGGGAACGGCCCGGCGGCGGCAGGGGAGGCCGGCGCCGCGAGGAAGAGCGCCGAGCCGAGGGCGAGCATGTGGGCGAGGCGTACGAGGACACGCATGCCTGATCACCTTTCCTGGGTGGAGGATTTGCAGGCCAACTCTGACCTGCGATGATTCACCCGCGATTGTGCGGGCGTGCCGAGCGGGCACCCCCTCGTGAGAGGCGCCCGCGGAAGGCGCGGGTCAGAACACGCTGCGCGGGTCCGGGAACCACGACGCGGGCCCGCCGCGCTGGATCGCGTTGGCGACGACGTTGAGCCCCACCATGCCGAGCGAGGTGCCGGACGGGATGGGCCTGCTCGGCGCTCCCCGCCACGCGATGTCCAGGTCAGCCCAGTGCAGGCCGCCGTGGAAGTCCGTGCCGAGCGTGCTGTTGAGGTCGTCGGCCCACACGGCGTCCATGGACAGGACGACCTTGAGCGGACCGATGCCGCCGTTGTGCGGGACGAAGTTCCCCGGGGCGAGCGCCGGCGGGACGCGGAAGTTGACCATGGTGAGCTCACCGCCCGGGCGGGGATTCCCGTTGACGAACGGGGTGGCGAGGAACTTGCTGTCGGCCACGGCCGCGAACAGCACCCAGAATGTGTCGATCTCGTAGACCGTGCCGGTCGACTCCTTGATGAACCGGAAGCCGCCGGGGTAACAGACCCGGCCGCTGGGCGTCTCGATGTTGTCGTAGCGCTCGCCGACCGGCAGCCAGGCGGCCGTGCCGCCGTCGACCATCCTGATGGGCTCGATCGCCTCCATCGTGACGCCTGCCCGTTTCAGCCCATCGAGGAATTCGCTGGAGAAGCCTGCCTTCGCACTGCCCTCCTTGGACAGGTAGCGGCCGATCTCGCCTTCGGCCAGGCACCCGCCTCCGGGAGTGCCGGGTGGGGGAGCCGCGGCGAGCGCCGCCTGACCGGACAGCAGCAGCGCGGCCATGGCGCCGCCGGCGACGAGTGAGACGCGCTTCAAGCGCATTCTTCTGCTCCTTCACGGAGGTTGCGGGGGACAAGCGCTGGCCAGCACCTCCATAAATACCTAGAGTAGTCATCCAACTACAAGAGGTAAGTGAAGAAAAATGCAAGACAGGGACCAGGCCCATCTCGGCCTCCGCGACATCGAACTCTTCACCAGCCTTCACCGGCCATCCCGCCTTCTCCGGGGCGGGCGGCCAGATCGGTGCACAGGCCGCGGGCGGAGATGATGGCTAGCTCGCCGGCACGCTTGCGTAGTAGCCAGAGCGTTACATACGGATCAGCGGGTGAGGATGCCGCGGATCGTCTGTTCGGTGAGCTGGTGACGGAAGGTGGCGTCGGTGGCGTCGGCTCCGGCCATCGACCGGCCGAGGACCGCCAGGAGAAGGCCGCCGAGCACGGCGTTGGCCGCGTCGGTGATGTCGTCGACGGCGAAGGCGCCGGCCTTTCGGCCCTCGGCGAGTAGATCGCGTAGCGGGCCGGCGATCCAGGTGTCGTTGGCCGCGAGGACCTCGCTCATGCGTCCACTGGCCCCCAGGGCACCGAGCAGGCCGGCGCATGTTCCGGGGTGGTGGCCGAGGTATTCGGCCAGTGCGGAGACCATGGCCCGTAGCTGCGGCTCGGGCGGCTCGCTGGGTGTCATCGCGGCCTGCACCGCCTGGGCTCCTCGCTTGGCGTGTGCGGTGAGCAGGAAGGTCAGCAGGTCTTCGCGGCCGGAGAAGTAGTAGTACAGCGTCGCACGCGACGCGCCCACCAGCTGTGCGACGTCCTCCAGTCGAGGCGGCGGGTCGTTGTGCAGCACGTGTTCGCTGACATCCAGCAGGCGTTGGGCCAGATCCGCGGGTGGGTTCTTCACGCCGAGAAAGCCTATCGTCTTGAGTTTCGACCTAAGTCTAGATTACAGTCTAAAACATGGTTGAAATCTTGTCCTATGGGCCGTGGGCAGTGATCACAGGAGCGTCCTCCGGCATCGGCAAAGCCTTCGCCGAACATCTCGCCGCAGCCGGTCTGGATCTGGTCCTGGCCGCTCGTTCCACCGACAAGCTCCAAGCAGTGGGCGAAACGCTGTCCCGCCGCTACGGCATCGCGCACCGGGTGGTCACCGTCGACCTCAGCCAACCGGCCGGAGCCTCGACCATCGTGGAGGCGACCGAAGACCTCGACGTCGGGCTGCTGGTCTCCAACGCCGGAGGCGGCCGCCCGGGGCGGCTGCTCGATCAATCACTGCCCGACCTGCACGACCGTCTCACCCTCAACGCCGTCACCCATCTGGACCTGGTCCACGCCTTCGCACCCCGGCTGATGGCCCGCGGCCACGTCCATCGCCGGGGCGGCATCGTGCTGGTCTCCGCGCACGGCGCGCTGCAGGGCCTGCCGAACATGGCACACGAGAGCGCGGCCAAGGCTTACGTGCTCAACCTGGGCGAGGCTCTGCACCACGAGCTCGCGCCCGCCGGCGTGAGCGTCACCGTGATGCTGCCCGGCAATGTCGACACCCCGATCATCGACGCCTTCGGCCTGGACCGCTCGACCCTTCCGATCCGCCCCCAGCCTGCCGACAGGGCCGTCGCCGAGTTCATGACGGCCTTCCTCAAAGGGCGGACCACGCACATCCCCGGCAGGTTGATGCGGGTGATGACCCGGCTCATGCCGCGCGCCCGAGCCGTGCGGATGAACGGCCGCATGCTCGGCCGGGCCGCCCGCAACCTCACCGACCGCGGCTCGGCCCGGGCCGAGCCGTGACCACCCCCAGCCTCTCGCCGCGGATGATCCGCCTCAGCCGCATCCCGCACCTGCTTCTCACCTGTGGCCTCCCCGTGGGACCGCTGGTACTGCTGCGCACCCGCGGCAGACACAGCGGACTACCCCGCACCGTCCCGGTCGCCACGCTGCGCCACGACGGCCACCAGTGGCTGGTCTCCCCCTTCGGCGACACCCACTGGGTTCGCAACCTCCGCGCCGACGGCCGAGCCGAACTCGGCCGCGGACACCGATTCCGCCCGGTACGGCTCGTCGAAGTAGATGACGACCGCAAGCCCGAGATCCTGCGCGCCTACCGCCGCGCCTTCGGCCTGGTGCCCTTCGTCCGAGACGCCTTCGACGCCGGTGCCGACGACCGGCCCCAGGTCTTCGCCATCGAGGTGCACCGCCACCCGGCCTTCCTCATCCAGCCCGCCGGCTGAGCCGTCTCAACACCAAGGAGCAGCCCCGTGACCACGACAGCCGCACCCGCTACGCAGACCTACCACCTCTTCATCCGGGCCACCCCACAGCAGATCTGGGACGCCGTCACCAAGCCCGAATACACCACCGGATACCTGTTCGGTGCCCTGGTCGAGACGACGGGCGACATCGGCTCACCGTTTCGCTACCACTCGCCGGATCGATCCAGCCTCTGGGGCGACGAGACCGTCCTGGACGCCGACCCGCCCCACCGGCTCGTCGTCGGCTACCGCGGCCTGTACAACCCCGAGCTGGCAGCCGAACCGGCCAGCCGGGTGTCCTGGCAGATCGAGCCCGGCGACAACGGCGTATGCCTGCTCACCGTCGTGCACGACCGGCTCGAAGCCGCCCCCAAGACGGCCGCCCAAGTGGACGGCCCCAGCTGGATGCGCGTACTGAGCGGCCTGAAGACCCTGCTCGAGACCGGCGAGCCCCTCAACGCCTAGCAGATCTCAACACTCCACCCTGGCAGCGTGCCGGCGCCCCGCGCCCGGCAGTCATGCGCCATGCACGATTACCGAAGGGGATCACGTGAACACGACAGATCAGACGTATGCCGAGCGACGTGCCACCTTCATCGCCGAACACGCAGACACGATTCCGCCGGATGTACGCGCCGCCCTGCTCGCCGAGCAGGCGGACCTGGACGCGGCCGATGTGCCCAGCACAGTTCTCCGCCCAGGTTCTGCCATGCCCGACGGTGACCTGCTGGACGTCCACGGCAAGACGACCACGCTGGAGCAGACGCGCGCCGGCCGGGCCGCCGTCGTCGTCTTCTACCGCGGCGACTGGTGCCCCTACTGCAACCTCGTGCTCCGCACCTACCAGCAGCAACTAGTGCCGTCCCTGGCCGCCCTCGACATCCCCCTGATTGCGATCAGCCCGCAAAAACCCGACCGCTCGATGTCGATGCGCCAGGTCAACGACCTGACCTTCACCGTGCTGTCCGACCCCGGCAACCAGATCGCACGGCAACTGGGGATCATCACCGCACCCAGCCGTGACGCCCGCGCCGCACAGCTCGCCATGGGCATCGACGTGGCCGCCGGAAACGCCGACGGCACCGCATCCATGCCCATGCCCACGATCGTCCTCACCAACGCCGACGGCGCCATCGCCTGGATCGACGTACATCCCGACTACAGCACCCGCACCGAACCCGCCGACATCCTCACCGCCATCACCACGGTCCTCGACCGACCCGTACCGGCCGCAGGCTGATCTTCGAAGTTCTTCGGGACATGTGAGGTGATCCGTACCACATGCATGGTGGTCAGGGCAGTTCGCGGGTGAGTGGTCACAAACGGGCCCGGTCACGGCCGGTGTTCAGGTCAGGAGAGCGCCGCTGATCGTTCAGCGTAGGTGCGCGAGTTGACGTTGTCGTTCGAAGGCATGTAGGAGCCGACCATCCAGACCCGGTTCCCGGTGATCGTCAGCCCTTCATGAGCCGGCCCTGCCCAGACCGACGGGTCCGCGCCCGCGATGAGCTGCCACGTGCCACCGGACAGCCGGGCGAAGCCCTCGCCAGTACGGCTGGAGCCGGTCAACCATACCTCGCCGTCCGGAGCGATGGCGACATCCCTCACGCTGGTGCCCTCGATGTCGAAGGAGGGCACGTTGACGTAGGCCCATCGGGTGCCGTCGTAGCGCATGACCGCGGCCTTGGCTGTCAGGCTGCCTGCCCAGGTGCGCCAGCGCCAGGCGCCGGTGGCGTAGACCTGGCCGGACGGGCCGACCGCCACGTCGGTCAGCCAGGTGCCGTTGGCACCGCCGTTCGGGGTGTCCACACGGGTCCACGACCGGCCGTCCCAGTGCACGACGTACGGCTCGATCTGGTGGCCGCTGATGCGGCTGGGCGCGTACCCGACCGCCCACACATCGTCGGAGGCACGCACGGCCACCCCCGACAGCACGCTGTGACCCGCTCCCGGCGAGGGCAGCGGCAGCAGCGTCCACGAGCGGCCGTCCCAATGCTGGGCGATGGGTCTGCTCACGGCGTTCTGGTGGGCGTAGCCGACCGCCCACACGTCGTCCGGCCCGGCGGCGGCGACCGCGGTCAGATGGTTGGGCGTGTTCTCATCGCCCACGTTCGGGCTCGGGGCGATCTTCCAGGAGGCGCCGTCCCAGTGGGTGATCAGGGTGGCGATGCGCAGATCGTACGTCGTGCCGGCGGTGCCGACCGCCCACGCGTCGTCCGGCGCGATCACGGCGACTCCAGCGAGGTCCACGTCGTTCTTGCCCGCGGGTATCGGGACGTCGACGTTGCGCCATGTGGCGCCGTCCCAGTGCGCGGCGAGCGCGTAGCGGGGCACGTGCGGCTTGACCTCGTACTGTCCGACCGCCCAGACATCATTGCCGGAGGTGCCGGACACGTCCAAGAAGACATTGTGCCCGGTGCCCGGATTCGGGGTGGACTGCGTCTCCCAGCCCGGCGTTCCAGCAACGGCCCGGCCGGGCGTCAGCATGATAAGAGCCGTCAAAGTCAAGCCGACGGCCACGCGTTTCCGTCCCGCCATCCGTGTCTCCTTCGCTTCGCGCACCAGTGATCTAGTTCCGCGCATGGAGCGTAGATCGCGTTCGCCTGCCAAGGGACATTCATGGTCATTACGGACCCCTTACGGAGGAGCGAATGTGGGACCGAAGGCCGGTCCTGCTTGACACATGACCACGGCTCCTCCTCTGCGGCCCGCGGCCGGTGCGAATCCGTTGCCTTCTCTGGCCGACATCGCCGAGGTGGTGCAGGCGGCGGCGCTGCGCCGCTATCTGGAACGGCAGTCGCGGCCGGTGTTCGACGCGCTGGCCGCCGACCGCCGTGGCCTTCCCGCCATCGCCGGCTTCTTCGAGCGGCTGGTGGCGGCACGCTGCACCGGCGAGCATGCCCGCTGGGGATGCCTGGTCACCAACACGCACGCCTCGGCCAGCCGGGGCCTGCCCGAGGTCGAGCAGACGTTGCAGGCTCACCATGACGCCCTGCGCGCGGCGATGCGCGCAGGGCTGGAGCCGGCGCGCGAGCGCGGCCACCTGCGGCCCGGGTTGGACGTGGAGGCAGCCGCGGACACGCTCGCACTGCCGGCCTACAGGTCGTTCGAACGGCTGCGGGAGCGGCTGTCCGGCGTGGCGCCGTGGACGCGTCAACGATGAAGAAGCCGCTGAGGGCTGGTGGGGCCCAATTGGCGGTCCGACGGCACTGAACTCCCCGCTGGCCGAAGATCTCCGCGATGAACCCCAGCTGCTGCCGGGTCGGCTTGTCGGGCAGTGGCACCCGCAGCCGCGCCGCCACCCGCCGCACATCGACCATGACGGCCGGCAGCAGGCCCTTGGTGACGTGTATGTTCCCGATCGAGTCGCGGCCGTGGCCGGTCGCGGACCGCTTGCCGTAATCACGCCGCCGTTGCAGGATGTGCTGCAAGTGAAGGCGAGGGCCTTGCGTGCTGCACGGGAGATCTCGGGAGACGGCGACCATCCAGCGGCTCCTCGCACAAGCACGAGCTGGCCGGAGCGGAGCCCTGGTGATCAGGGGGCGGCCGGGCAGCGGCAAGTCGGCGCTGCTCGACTACGCCGCCCACGCGGCCACCGGCGTGCTGCGGCTGTCCGCCGTAGGTGCCGAAGCGGAGGCCGGGCTGCCGTTCGCGGCCGCGCACCTGCTGCTACGGCCCGCGCTCGGGCATCTCCGCGCGCTGCCCGCCGTGCAGGCCGAGGCGATCAGGGGCGCGTTCGGGCAGTCGCACAGCCCGCGCAGGGACCGTTTCCTCATCGGGCTGGCCGCACTCAGCCTGCTGGCGGAGTACGCGGCGGCGGGGCCGCTGCTGTGCCTGGTGGACGACGCCCACTGGCTCGACCACGCCTCGGCCGACATGCTGCTGTTCGTGGCGCGCCGGCTCGATCAGGAGGGGATCACGCTGATCTGTGCGGCTCGTGACGGCGATCCCGTACTCGCCGGCCTGCCCGACCTGACCCTCGGCGCGCTTTCTGGTGCCGACGCCGCGAGCCTGCTCGACGAGCGGGTAGGGCCGCTGCCGGCACGGGCGCGCGAGCGGATCGTGGCGGAGTCAGAGGGCAACCCGCTGGCGCTGATCGAGCTCGCCGGGCACATGGACCCCGCGCAGCGGGCAGGCCGGATCACCCCGCTGCCCCTGTACGTCGCGGGTGGCGTGGAAAACAGGGTGCTGGCCGCCTTCCAGAAAAGGTTGCGCCGCCTGGCCGCGCCCACCCGGCTGTTGCTGCTGGTGGCCGCGGCCGACAGCACCCGCGATCTCAGCACCATCCTGCTGGCCGCCGCGCGGCTCGGCGCGTCGATGGACGACCTGGAGCCGGCCGAGCGGCAGGGGCTGGTGGAGGTCGCCGGCGCGGCGCTCACGTTCCGGCATCCGCTGATCAGGACCGCGGCCTATCGCTCCATGCCGTCCTCGCGGCGGGTGGCGGCGCACCTGGCGCTGGCCGAGATCCTGTCGTCCGACCCCGAGCGCCGCGCGTGGCACCTGGCAGCGACCGCCACGGGCCCGGACGAGCGGGTGGCCGCGGAGCTGCACGCGGCCGCGGAGCTGGCCGGGGCGCGCGACGGGCACGCGGACGCGGCCATCGCCTACGAGCGGGCGGCCGAGCTGACGCCCGACCCGGCGGCGCGGTCGAGGCGGCTGGGCACGGCGGCCGGCTCCGCGCGGACGGCCGGGCGGCTGGCCGGCGCGGCGGACCTGGCGGTCAGGGCCGCGGCCCTGACCTGCGATCCGGTCGAACTGGCCCGGCTTGCGCGCATTCAAGCGGATGTCGAGTTCGAGCAATCCTCGCCGCGGCTGGCCTGCCGCCATCTGCTGGACGGCGTGCGCCCGCTGGCGGCCAGCAACCCGCCGAGGGCGCTGCCCGTGCTGGTGGAGGCCGCCTGGCGGGTGTGGCTGGCCGGCGACCCGGAGATCGCGGAAGAGGTGGGAACCATGATCGCGGGGCTGGGCCTGCCCGCCGACCTCATGGCCCAGCCGCAGGTGCGGGTGGCGGCCGACCTGATCGACCTCACCACGGGGCGCAGCACGGCGGGCCTGCGCTCGCTGCACCTGGCCGTGCGCGGGACGCGGGAGGCGACCGCGCCGCCCGGGGAGTCGCTGCTGGCGGCGAGCATCATGGCGATGATGGTGGGCGACGACGTGGCCGCCGCGGAGCTGGCTGGGCGGCTCGCGGCCGGTCTGCGCGCCCGTGGCGGCATCGGCATGCTGCCGCACGCATTACAGGCGCTGGCGATGTCCCAGATCTTTCTGGGGGAGTATCTCGACGCGGTGACCAGCGCCAGCGAGGGCGTACGGCTGGCCAGGGACACCGGCCAGGGCCACCGGGAGGCGCACTGCGTCGCCCTGCTCGCCTGGCTGGCCGCCGTCCAGGGCGACGAGGCCCGCTGCAGGGAGCTCGCCACCGAGTCGACGGCGTACGGCCTCGCCCACGACATTCCGCCCACGGGAGCGCTGGCCGTCTGGGCACTGGCCATGCTGGAGCTCGGCGCCGACCGCTACGCGAAGGCGCTGCCGATGTTCGAGCAGTGGCCGTTGCAGGCGTTCCGGCCTGCGCTGGCGGCCATGGCCGCGCCCGACCACGTGGAGGCCGCGGTCCGCACCGGCCGGGCGGGGCTCGCCGCGGAGCCGATGGCCAGGTTCGCCGACTGGTCGGAGGAGAGCGGGCAGAGCTGGGCGAGCGCCGTACTGCTCCGCTGCCGGGCGCTGACCAGTGGTGGCGGCGCCGCGGAAGGCCACTACCTGGAGGCGACGCGACTGCACGAGGAGGGCGGCCGGCCGTTCGAGCGGGCCAGGACCGAGCTGCTGTTCGGCGAGTGGTTACGGCGGGCCCGGCGGCGCGCCGACGCCCGCACCCACCTGTGCGTGGCGCTGCGGATCTTCGACCAGCTCGGCGCCGCCCCGTGGAGCAGCCGGGCCAGGTCGGAGTTGGCCGCCACGGGCGGCTCCGAAGCCGGGCCGGAGAGGTCTCTCGCCGGCGGCCTGACCCCGCAGGAGCTCCAGATCGTCCGGCTGGCGGCGGCGGGCGCCTCCACCCGGGAGATCGCCGCCCAGCTCTTCCTCAGCCCGCGCACGGTCAGCTACCACCTCTACAAGGCGTATCCGAAGCTGGGCGTGACCTCCAGGGGTGAGCTGGCCCGGCTGGACCTCGGGGGAGGTCCGGCCGGGCCGTCCGATCACTTGCAGTAGCCACCGTGGTAGATCGAGGCGTTCATCCAGCCCCAGACGTAGGCGACGGCCGTGACGCAGCCCTTGGTCCGCACCGCGGTCCTCGCCAGGTAATGGACATGCCAGGCGAACGCGGCCAGCGACTCCCCCAACCCCCACGAGAACGGGATGAAGCGCCAGTAGTCCGTAAGCAGCTCCTGGAAGGCATCCCAGAAGTCACGCATCCGCTTGGTCTCGCGCCTGTTCCACCAGACCTGGAGCTTGTAGCGGACGAACCACTTCTTCGACCACTTGCGCTTGGCCAGACCGGAGATGTCCGCCTTGGTCAGCGGATCCTGGCCGGCGTAGTCGTAGGCGTTGTCGCTGCCACCGCGGATCGGGTCGGTCTGCAGGAACCTGCCGATCCGCGGCGCGTACAGCCGGGCGCCCATCACCATCGTCTGGCCGGGCGTCTCGGCCGAGCGCTGCTGCCCGCCCAGCCAGCCATACCTGCCGGCCGACGTGCCCGTGGCGTTGCCGTACTCGTCGAAGGCGTAGTGCTGGACGGTGCCGCCGGAGACGGCGAAGCTGCCGCCCACGTCGCCGTGCAGGTCGGTGAGCAGGAGCTCGACGGAGCCCGTCGCGCCGGTGCTCGCGGCCACGTCCCCTTCGAGCCCGGTCACGAACCTGGTGACCGTGCCTGAGCCGTTCTCGGCGATCCAGCTCGGCCGGTCGCCCTCGGCCCCGTAGTGGCCTGCCTTGGCGCCGCTCTGCTGCCACACGCCGTCGGCGCCGCGCGTCTCCGTGGTCCAGCCGGCCAGCCTGCCCGCGGCGTCGAGGCTCCACGTCTGCCTGGCCGAGCCCGTGGTCTGGCGGTTGACCAGGTTGTTGGCGTAGTAGTCGAACGTCGAGTCCGGCGTGGCCGTGGTGCGGCCGAAGCCGTCGTAGACGTAGCCGGTGGCGGTCAGCCGGTCGGCGGCGTCATAGGCGTAGGCGGTCGTGGCGCCGCTGCTTGCGCAGGACCCGGCCGTGGCGCTCGACGTGCGGTTGGAGTTGCGGTCGTAGGTGTAGTCGCGCCGCGCGCAGGTCGTGTCGGTGGAGTCCTGGGCCATGGTCAGGCGTCCGGCGGCGTCGTAGGTGTAGTCCTGCCAGCCGCCGCCGGTGCCGGTCCTGCTGACCCATTGGTCATGGATGGAGGCGTCCACCCAGTCGTAGAGCAGCAGTTCGCCGCCGGTGCGGCGGTAGTCGCGTTCGACGAGGTTACCCGCCTCGTCCCAGAACGACGTGTAGGTGACGCCACCCGGCAGCGTCTGCTTGTCCACCATGCCGTCGGAGTCGTATGTGGCGGTGAACGTGCCCGCCACCGAGTCCGTCATGGATATGGGCAGGCCGCGGGGCTCCTCGTCCACGTCGTAGACGTAGGTGGTCGAGGACGGCACATTGTCGCTCACCTTGACCGGGCGATCCAGCGCGTCGTACTCGGTCGTGGTGACACCGCCCCGTCCGTCGTCGTACCTGGTCCGGCGGCCGAGCGCGTCGAGCTCGGTGGTGATCGCGGAGCCGCCGCCGCTCACCTTGGCCGTCCTGCCGGTCGCCTGGTCGTAGGTCACCGTCTGGGTGGGCACCGCCGTCCCGAGCCCGCCGGTGATCGCCAGGGTCGCGGCCCGGCCCGCGGCATCGTAGCCGAACGTGCTGGTCCTGGTGGTGGTCCCGGAGGTCTCGGTGATCTTGGCTGGCTGGCCGTACCGGTTATACTCGGTGATCTTCACCGGCGCGCCTGCCGGGCTGACCCGGCAGGCCAGGTCGGCCCACTCCGGCAGGCCCGCGCACATGCCAGTGCCGGTGGCGCTCCAGTACGTGGTGGTCGTGGCGGCGCCGCTGGGCAGCTTCGTCTCGGTGACCCGGCCCTGGCCGTCGTAGGCGGTGGTGCGGACGATGTTCAGGCCGGCGGGGTCCTGGGCGGTGCTCGTCGCCTGGCCGGTGGACCAGTTGTACGCGGTGGTGGTGGTACGGGTGTCTCGGTCCCCGTCCTCGCCCGGCACGGCGGCGCCGACGGTGACCTTCGTGGGCAGGCCGCTCACCTTGGCCGTGTCCGGTCGGCCCGCGTCGTACTCGGTGACGGTGTGCTCACGCGCGGCCAGCCAGGCGCCGCCGGGCACGGAGACGGCGTGCAGGGGGCCGAAACGCTCGAGCTCGCGCTGGCCGTCGTCGCTGTAGACGTAGACGGTGGACAGCAGATCGGCGCGGACGGCCTGGTTGACGTCGGCCAGACCGAGATGGACGAGCCTGGGCTCCTCCTCGGGAGTACTGGTGGCCAGCTCGCGGTTGCGGGCGGTCAGGTTGCGGACCGGGTTGCCCCGGCTGTCGTACTCGGTGACGGACAGGTTGTAACCGGGCGCGAGGTTGTTGACCTCGTGGCCGGCGGCGTTCAGGTAGGAGACGCCGGCGTACCAGTAGTCCCCTTTGAACTCGACCTGGGTGCCGTCATGCGTGTCGGGATGCGGCCCCGACGGGAAGATCGCCGTGCCGGTCACGGCGGCGTCCACCTGTCCCCAGGCGTCCACGTCGTCGGCGCCCAGCTGGTACGGGGCGGTGTCCCCGGTGAGCGGCACGTCGTAGACCAGCCAGATGTCGGCGACGCCGGCCGTCTCCGTCCTGCTGCCCTGCTTCAGGGTGGGCCTGGACGCCTTGAGCAGCGCTCCGTCGGCGTCGTAGGTGAAAGTGAAGGGCAGCTCGCCGGGCGGCGTCAGCTGGGAGACCCGCCCTGCGGCGTCGTAGGCGTAGGCGGTCCGCAACGAGGGAGTGATCCGCGGGTCCCAGTGCGTGACCAGCCGTCCCGACGTGTCGTAGGCGTAGGCGGCCACGACGACCGCCGTGGCGGCGGCGGCCCCGGGGTCGGTGGCCCACTGCCGGAGCTGCTTGACCCGTCCCGTGTAGTCGCCCGGCACGCTCGACGTCGCGGTGGTCGCCGTGGCGTACACGAACTCCAGGACCCGGCAGCCCTTCGTCTGCGGCGCGGTTTCGCAGGTGGCGGTGGGGACGGCGGTGGTCGGGCCGATGATCAGGCGAGGCCGCACCAGGCCGCTGGAGGTCTCGCTGACGACCTTGGTGGCGGAGTTGTCCGAGGGCAGGTACGTCGCCGAGACCTGCCAGCCCGTGGCGCCCTTGGCGAACGTGGTCGTCGCGGCGTCGGCCGTGGTCAGCGTCAGCGCGCCGGTGAGCGTGCCGGTCAAGGTCAGGTACTCCGAGCCGGGCTGCGCCGTCCACGTTCCGTCGGCGTTCCTGGTGAAGTCGACCCAGCCGCCGTCCACCCGGGTGAGCTGCACGGACGTCGCGGAGGTCTGCCTGGCGCCGGTGTAGTCGGACAGCGTCTGCTGGGTGACCACGCCGCTGGACCACTGCGGCCCGAAGATCGGCGCCTGGCCCGCCTGCGTGCCCGCCAGGTCGGGGTGGCGAGAGGAGGCCGCGCGGGTGACGACGGCGCCGAACGCGGAGACGTCCTGGGCGTCGAGAGCGTAGTCGCCGGTCAGCAGGTTCACCTGGCCCGGCCCGGCCGAGGACGTGGTGGCCGCGCCGGCATCGCGGTCGAGGACCATCTCGACGGGATCTGAGTAGATCGAGCCGGTGTAGACGCCCCTGACCGAGATCGTGCCGTCCTCTGCGAGGCTCTTGGCGGCGTTCCAGACGACGGGGGTGGAGGAGCCGTTCGTCACCGCGACGGGCCAGGTGACGGCTGTGCCGTCGGTCCTGGTCACGTCGGCCGCGGGAACGGCCTTCCAGGTGTCACTCTCGCCGCGACGGTACTGGAAGGTGGCTCCGGCGGGGCCGGCGGTGCCCTTCGCGGCCAGGGTGACACGGTTGGTGACCTGCGCGCCGTCCTGCGGCGAGGTCACCGCCACGGGGGCGGCGGCGGTCACGGTGGCTTCGGCGGTGGCGGTGGTCGTGGTCGTGGCTGCTGCGGCGGTCTGCGGTCGTGCGGCGGACTTCACCAGGTCTGCGGTCGTGATGGTGCCCGCCGTCACCTCGGCCGCGCCCGACCAGGGTGAGACGCGCTCGCCGGCCCGCAAGCGGGCCCGGAAGGAGTACCCCGCACCCGCCTCCAGCCGGTCCAGGCCGAAGTCGGCCGGCAGCACGGTCACGGCCGCGCCGCTCCTGACCGTCCTGGTGAGCGTCAGCGCAGCCCGGCCCGTACGCCGTAGTTCGAAGTCGGCCTTGACCTCGGCCAGGTCGGGGACGGCGGCCACGGCGCGGAAGGCGGGGGTGAGGGTCGTGGTGCGGCGTGGCATACCCGAGGTGGTGGGCCCGACCTCGGCCCGGGGCGCGGGCAGCGGGCCCGGCGCCGTCGTGCCCTGCCACGCGCGCGTCGTCTCGGCCACCGCGGCCTGCTGGACGACGAGTAAGAGGGTGAGGGTGGAAACGATGGCGCCTGTAAGACGTCTCATGCATGCTCCTGCCCAGGAAATGAGTGTCCTGCGAGCAGTCCAGGCGAGCGCGATCTTGAGGTCAAGGGATCATCGCAGAGACCGGAAACGCGTGCCTAAGCCGTACCGGCGGGGTGGGCCGGCGATGCCTATCCAGCGGCCCGGGGATGCTGATCCGGGCGGCGATCGGCGGATGCGATGGAGGCGCGACCTCGATGGGGACCTTCACCCCGGTCAACGCCACGACGGCGGCCGTACCGGTCCGGACGAGCGGGCGACGTCACACGGCGGTTGCGTCCGCCGCCTCGCCCTCGGGGGACAGTGGTTGGGCGCTGTCGGTCGGACGGCCGTGGCCGAGAGTCAACTCGCTTTGCAGGACGAGGACCGCCCCACCGATCGCCGCGGCGTCCGACCCGCTGACCGATGGCACGACCCGCACCCGGTGAGCCCGCCGCGCGAAGGTGCGGCGGTCCACCTCCTCCTGGATCACCGACTGGTAGATCGAACCGGCGACCGCGAAACTCGGCCCGGCGAGGACGACTGTGTCGAGGTCGAACAGGGTGGTCATGGTGACCGCGGCATAACCCAGATAGCGGGCCGACCGTTCGACCAGGCCTCGGGCGGCCGGGTCGCCGGCGTTCGCCGCGGCTGCGAGCCGCGTGAACTCGGTGAGGAAGTCGTCTCCGGTCGTATCGAGCGCCAGCCGCTGGCCAAGCCCGGGCGTCGTCAGCGCCTGCTTGACCAACGCGGCCGGGCCGGCGTAGTTCTCCAGGCAACCGCGGTTGCCACAAGGACACTCGTCCCCGTTGACGTCGATGGAGATGTGGCCGATCTCCACGCTGTTCGAAGAGCTGCCGCGATAGACCTCTCCTGCGATCACCACGCCACCGCCGATCCCGGTGGCCATGTAGATGCAGCCGTAGGTGCTGCGTGGCTCTACCGCACCCATCCAGTACTCACCGATCGCGGCCGCCGCCGCGTCGTTGTCCAACAGGACCGGCAGACCGAGGCTCTCGGCGAGACGGTCCGCGATCGGGTAACCGAACCACTCCTCGGTGGGCTGCGGGGTCAGCAACACACCAGTCCGCCGATCCTGCGGCCCATAGCTGACCAAGCCGACTCCCAGCACCTTGTCACGATCGACGGCCGCCGTGTCGAGCAGCGCGTTTACCTGCGTGGCCACCGACGACAGACCGCGCTCCGGCGGCATCGACGACACTCCGCTGAACGACATCCTCGCGATCTGCCGGCCGGCCAGATCAACCACAACGATCACGCACGTATTGCGTTCCAGCTGCACCCCGACGCTGTAGCGGGCCGAAGGATTGAGCTGGACGAGCATCGGTCGCTTGCCACCCGTCGACGCCCCCAGCCCCGCCTCGACGACCAGACCGTCGACCATGAGCTCACGCACGACCTCGGAGATCGTCGGTGCAGTCAAACCGGTCGCCCCCACGAGCTCCACCCGGCTGATCGCCCGCGCCGCCCGGATCAAGTCGAGCACCATTCCGCGGGTCTTCGTCCGAGTTGCCCAGATGGGGCTCGTCACCGTGCCACCTCCCACACCCTGATGTACAAAAGCTACCTTATTTTCACCCACCCACCGGACGAGCAGCTCCACCGCCAAGCCCTTGAGCTGGGGTCCTATCCCGACCTCCAGGTGCTCTTCTTCCTGGATATACCTTCGCAATTGACTTTCATAACTTTGCTAACTAAGCATGCTGGAGCAGCTGTCCGCATCTATCTCGAACAGAGGGATCAGATGAAACATCGTCATGCGCTGCTCACGTTCGGCGCCGTCGGAGTCCTGGCACTGGGCAGCATGGCAGCGACCACGCTCCCCTCGTCGGCTGCCGCCACTGGCTGCTCCGTCACGTACACCGTCCAGAGCCAGTGGCCCAGCGGGTTCACCGCCGACGTGGCCATCACCAACCTCGGCTCCGCCGTCACGGGGTGGACCTTAACGTTCGACTTCCCCGACGCCGACCAGAAGGTCACCCAAGGCTGGAGCGCCACCTGGACGCAGTCCGGGGCTCACGTATCCGCCGCCGGCCTGAATTGGAACGGGTCACTGGACACCGGCGCGTCCGCCTCCATCGGCTTCGCCGGAGCATGGAAGGGCGCCAACCCGGTACCCACCTCGTTCGCGCTCAACGGCACAACCTGTACCGGCTCGGTGACCACGCCGACCCCCACCACAACCACCAGTCCCTCCCCCAGCCCCAGTGGTCCGGCACCACGCCTGCGGGTGTCCGGCAACAAGATCGTCACATCGGACGGCAAGCCTTACCGCCTGCTCGGCGTGGACCGCTCAAGCGGCGAATACGCCTGCGTGCAAGGCAAAGGCCAATGGGACAGCGGCCCGGTCGACCAAGCCTCGGTCGATGCCATGAAGAGCTGGAACATCCACGCGGTGCGCCTGCCGTTGAACGAAGAATGCTGGCTCGGCGTCAACGGCTCGCCCAGCGGCGCCACCTACCAGCAGGGCGTGAAGGCCTACGTCAACCTGCTGGTCGCCAACGGCATCACCCCGATCCTCGACCTGCACTGGACCTCGGGCGCCTACAGCAACGGGCCGGACTGGCACTGCAAGGACGCCACCGCGACGTGCCAGAAGCCGATGCCGGACGCGCAGTACGCCCCCCAGTTCTGGACCGGCGTCGCGAACACCTTCAAAGGCAACGACTCTGTCGTCTTCGATCTGTTCAACGAGCCGTACCCGGAGATCGGCAGCGACTGGAACAAGACCTTGGGCTGGCAGTGCCTGCGAGACGGCGGCACCTGCACCGGCATTCCCTATGAGGTGGCCGGCATGCAGGACCTGGTCGACGCGGTCCGGGCAACCGGCGCGACCAACGTCCTCATGGTGGGCGGCCTGGAGTGGGCCAACGACATGCGGGAGTGGCTGGCATACAAGCCGAACGACCCGCTGAACAACATCGCCGCGTCCTGGCATGCGTACAGCTTCAACGCCTGCGCCACCGCGTCCTGCTGGGACACCCAAATCGCCCCGCTCGCCCAGCAGGTACCTGTAGTGATCGGCGAGTTTGGCCAGGACAACTGCGGCTACGACTACATGGACACGCTGATGGACTGGGCCACCGCACACGGCCTGTCCCACCTGGCATGGACCTGGAACCCGTGGGGCTGCAGCACCGGCGGCGTCCTTATCAAGGACTGGAACGGTACCCCCGAACCCGGCGTCGGCGAAGGCTACAAGGCCCACTTGCTCACCCAAAATCCCTACACAACCCCGTAACCGACCACCCAATGCCAGGGCTGTCGAAATGCTGTGAGCAGAACGCTCGGCCGAGGCGCCGCCCCACCGCCCTGCCCCCACGGCAGCCTCCGGCGGGGCGGGCGCTGATCACATCCGCGCCCGCCCCGCCTTCTTATCTGAGTCACTCCACCGTCCTGCTTAACCCTGTTGCAGGTACGCGCGAAAGTGATCTACCCCTTGACTTCAACAGCATTACTGGCGCAGCTTATGCACTAACTAGTCCGTACTTTTTCGAACCGAGTCCACATCAGGACCATCCGCGACGCCGAACGCTCCGGCGTGGGCAGGTAAGAAGGTGTCCTTGCGGCGAAAGGGAGCGGTGGGGGCCGCGATCACGAGCGGGGACGGGCCGGCCGTGGGCCAGCCTCTGGCTCTGGGCCCCGCACGCCTGCGCAACCGATTCGTCTCGGCGCCAATGGAACGCAACTACTGCGAGATCGACGGCACCGTGACCCACCGCTACATCGAGTACTTGACCCGGCGGGCACGCGGCGGCGCGGCCCTGGTGTTCGCCGAGGCCGCCTACGTACGCGCGGACGGCAGGGGCCGGCTGCGCCAGATGGGCGTCGACGTCGACGCGCGCATCCCCGGCGTCGCCCGGCTGGCCGCCGCCGTGCACGCCGAGGGCGCTCTGTTCGGTGTCGAGCTGAACCACGGGGGCCGTACGGCCCAGGGCGCGGTCAGCGGGTTCCGGCCGGTCGCGCCTTCCCCCATGCCATGTCTGCCGGCCGGTGGCGAGATGCCACGAGAACTGGCCACCGCGGAGGTGCACGAGCTGGTCGAGGCCTACGCGGAAGGCGCCCGCCGCTGCCGCGAAGCGGACGTGGATGTGATCTCGATCCACGGCGCGCACGGCTACCTCGTGCACCAGTTCCTCTCCCCCGCATTCAACCTGCGTACCGACGAGTTCGCCGGCCCTCTCCGCTTCCTCGGCCTTGTCATCGAGGCGGTCCGGCAGCAGGCAGGAACCGATGTGGCCGTCGGTTTGAGGCTCTCCGCACACGAGGGATTCGAGGGTGGCCTGACAACAGAGCACACCTTCGAGCTGATCTCGCGCACCCGCCTGGACCTGCTGGACTTCCTCGACGTCTCGGCCGGGTCCTACGAGGCAGGGCAATGGATCATCCAGCCCGGCGAATGGGAGCGCGGCCTGCTCGCCCCGTACGCGGAGCGCTACCGCGCGCTGGGGCTGCCGGTCGGCGTCGCCGGCCGGATCAGCACCCCAGAGAGCGCCGAGGCGATCGTGGCCGGTGGCCGGGCCGACTTCGTCTCCCTGGCCCGTACGCTCCATGCCGACCCCGATTTTCCCCGCCACGCTCTCACCGGCGGCCTCTACCGGCCGTGCATCGCCTGCAATCACTGCATCGATCAGCTCGGCACCGGAGAGCCGATCCCCTGCTCGGTCAACCCTCTGGCGGGCCGCGAGTACCTCGGCGCGCCGAGCGCCCCCTCGAAGAAGGCGTCGGTGGTAGTGATCGGCGCGGGTCCGGCCGGCCTCGAAGCAGCACGGCAGTTGGCCCAGCAAGGTCAGAGTGTGCAGGTGCTGGAACGCGCGGGGCATGTCGGTGGCCAGTTCGCGCTCGCCGGCCGCCTCCATGCTTATCCGGAATATCACCGCATCCTGAGGTGGTGCACCGCCGAACTTGACCGGCTCGGTGTCACCGTCCGCACCAGCGTCCCCGTCACCGCGGAGGTGCTGGCACAACACGAGGCGGACGCCATCGTGCTGGCCACCGGCGGCACTGGCCGCATGCCGGACATCCCGGGCGTCCGCCTGCCCCATGTCTTCGACGTACGCCACTGGCTCGCCCTCGACGAGGACGTCCCCCATGCCTGTGTCGTCTGGGGCGCCGACCGCGAGGGCGTCGCCGTAGCCGACCACCTGGCCGCCGGCGGGGCCGAGGTGCTGCTCATCGGTTCTCAGCCGAGCCTCGCCCCCGACGTCGGCCGCCGCGCCAAGATTCTCATGGTGCCGAGGCTTACCGGGAATCCGAAGGTGCGCATCCTCCGGGCGTCTGCGATCTCGTCCATCGAACCCGATCGCCTGCTTGTCCGGTCCGACGGCCACGAAGAATGGCAGCCCGTGTCCGGACCTCTGCTGATTTCCCATGGTGTCGCCCCGCGCACCGACCTGCTCGCGGCCTGCGGGGCTCGGCGGCCGCGGCTCGGTGTCCACGTGATTGGAGACGCCGGGGGAAGCGGCGGCTCGATCCACCAGTGCTTCCTGGCGGCGGAGGAGGTGGCCCGTACCATCGGCCAGGCATGCGACGCCGGCGAGCACGCCCCCTGATCGATCTATGCGGCCTCAGTGGGGCCCGCTCGCCGGCCGACCGCATCGAGGTGGCGGCGCGCAGCGGTGATCGCGAGGCGGGCGTTCTCCTTGGCGCCTACCTGCGCCACGAGCGTGGCCCGCGGGATCTCCAGAGCGTACGGGATCCCGGGTGGCAGGGCGCCGAGGATGCCGCGCACGTCGATGCCGCCCTCGCCGGGGAACAGGCGCTCGAAGCGAGCGGCGTAGATGATTTCCTCCTGCGTGGCCGGCGCCTCGGCCGGTGCGTCGCAGACGTGGGCGAAGCGGAACCACTCGCGTGGCAGGTCCCGGAGCTCGGCCACGCTGGAGCCGGAGCGCGCGAAGTGGATCAGATCGACGAGGATTCCCGCGTTGGGCTGGCCGGCGTCCCGCAGGACGCGCACGGCTTCGGCGAGGTCGGGCGTCTGGGTCCACGACGGGAACTCCAGATCGATGGTGAGGCCGAGCGGCCTGGCCAGCTCGCAGAGCTGCGCAAACCGGTCGGCTTTGCGAGCGAAGTCGGGGTCCGGGAGCTGGGTGATGACATGGCGGGCCCCGAGCTCGGCTCCGGCCTCCAGGAAGCGCAGGAAGTCCGCGGGGTCGTCATCGGGTGCGATCCGGGCGAGCTCGATGTCGAGCACCTCGATTCCCGTGGCCGCGAGACGGACTTTGGTCGCTCGCATCAGAGCGGGGTCGGTGGCGAGGGGGTGGTGCGGCTCGTGCGGCGTGACCCGGGTCATGCGCACGCCCACGTATCGATAGCCCGCTTCAGCAGCGGCGCTCACCAGCTCGGGCGGAGACAGGCTCAGCGCCGTCAGATGCGCCAGTGAGTAGTCGTGCAGGTGGTCGCCGCTGACAAGCGCGGACGACTGCCTCAGCGTGGTCAGCCGGCGCCTCCGGTGCGCGGCCATGCGCACCGCCGCGCTGTTCGCGGCGCCGTAGCCGGAGTAATCGCCGATCCGCTGCACCACTTCGAAGAAGATCCGCGCGCCGAGCATCTCGGTGTAGAAATGAAGGTATTCGCCGTCTTGATCGCGGTCATAGAGGATGGAGTACTGCCTCATTGCCGTAAGGAGGTGCTGCGGCAGCGCCAGGCGGGCGTCGAGATCATCGTAGTAGTTGTCGGGGATCCTCAGCAGCGGTGCGCCGAGCGCCCGCATCGCCCTCGCGCCGGCGATCGCATCGTCGGCGGTGAAGGCGATGTGCTGAGGGCTCGGTACCGCCGGTGACCAGTCGCCCCGTCGCAGCGGCGCGGTGTTGAGGGTGATCCGGACGTGATGATCGGTCGCGGCCCGGCTGTGGATCAGTCCGAACGGCGCGGGCAGCGTGGTCGTCTGCGTTGCTTGCAGGCCGAGCACCGAACGATAGAAGAGCGCGGCCTGGTCGAAGTCATCGACCGACTCGGTGAGCGAGACGTGATCTGTTCCAGTCAGCAGGCCGTCGCTGGGAGCCTCGGCGCCGGTGGGAGCGAAATCGTTGAGCCAGTTGTCGTCCCCGCCTGTACGGCAGAAGAAGACGGCCGTTCCATCGGGTGCCGCCACGGAGTTGAGGTCGGCCTCCTCCACCTGCCGGGCGCGCGGTAACACGGGCGCCAGCAGCCGCTCGGCCCGCCGGGCCGAGCCGACCGGGTCAGCGCTCTCCACGGCCAGCGCGCAAATGGCCGCAGTGCCTGCCGGTACTGTTCTTTGCGGTGCGAAGTTCAGCAGAACTCGGGCCTTGCCCTGCGACCACAGCTGCACCGGCTTGGAGCGATGCTGGCCAGTATGGGTGAACCCCAGCGCGGCGAGCGCCCGCGCCACGATCGGGCCGGAGATCTGGTCCACGGCCAGCTCGGTGAACACGTGACCGTCGAGCTGCGGAGCCGGCGGCAGATTGGTCAACTGAATGCGCTCGCGGACCGCCACCGGGCCGAGCGTGCCGACTGTCTCTTCCAGCGACAGCAGTGAGCGCATCGCGTCGACGGCGACATGCCGGGGATCTGCCTGCCGGCAGACGTCGTTGAACACTTCGATCGAAAGTGGGCCGTCGTACCCGGTGGCCAGAACGTGGCCGAGGAAGTCAGTCAGATCGAAAACGCCTTGCCCGGGAAACAACCGGTGGTGCTCACTCCACTCCAGTAAGTCCATGTTCAGCCGCGGTGCGTCGGCAAGTTGCAGGTGAAACACCTTCGAACCCGGCACGGCTCGTATCTTGGCGGGGTCGTCGCCGCGGGAGAACACGTGGAAGCTGTCGAGGCATAAACCGAGCGCGGGATGGCCGGCGCGCCGGACGATCTGCCAGGCGTGTTCGACGGTGTTCACGAACCGGCCCCAGGCCAGGCCCTCGTAGGCGATGCGCAGGCCACGCCGCGCGGCCCGGCCGGCCAGCGCGTGGAGCTGCTCCGCGGCGAGGTCGTCGTCGTCGACAGCGTTCATGGATGTCGTCGAGCAGACCGCCATCGTGTTCGCGCCGAGTTGCTCCAGCACATCGAACTTCCGCTCCGCCCGACGGAGATTGGCCTCGAATGTCTCAGGGGGTACTGCCTCGAAGTCATGGAACGGCTGATAGAGGTGGATTGACAGGCCAAGCTCGGCGCACTCCTGCCGGATCCGGCTCGGTGACCAGCTCGACACGATGAGGTCGCCCTCATAGATCTCGATCCCGTCGAAGCCCGCCGCGGAGGCGGCCGTGAGCTTGTCCTCCAGGGTGCCGGAGAGGCAGACCGTCGCGAGTGCCAGAGGAGGACTCGCAGAGCGGCGGCTGACAGGACTTGCCATGCCATGATCGGCGGTGAGCATAGGCGTCTCACCTTCTTCGTGGCGATTAACGTACGAACTAGATACTTACTTATATGCCTTGTCGGCCGTCGGCGAAAGAGGCAATCCGGCCACCTTGTGGTCCGCTACGTGGATTGGATCACCCGACAGGTAGAACTTGACTGTTGACTGCCCGGCAGACACGGATCTATCGTGCAGCCCATTAAGCGGATCTATTAGTCCATCAGGCAGACCAAGGGCCGCCATGTCTCGACTGTCCCGCAGCACCACCCTCGCGTGCACGTTCATGCTCGTCTCGACGGCGCTGTCAGTACCCGCCACGGCGCACACAGCGACTCCGCCGAGGACGCCCATGCCCTCGCTGACCGGGCCCCTCCAGTCCACCGGCGATTCGCATCCGTTCAACGTCTCCACCGTGCCACTGGACGCATACGGCTACGTCGAGGAGGAATTCCTCGTGAGCGGGCGGGCCAATGTCTACGATTACGACGCCGCAGGCAAGGTCACGGTGGTGCGCACGGCCGTGCCGTACACGAACCGCATCATCGTGCGGCGGCCCGCCGATCGCAGAGCGTTCAGCGGGACGGTCGTCGCCGACATCATGAACATGACCAACGGTTGGGACCTCGACCGCATGTGGCTGACGTCCCACGATGAGTACCTGCGACGGGGGGACGCCTACGTGGGGATCACCAGCGCGCCCAACGCGGTCGCGTCGTTGAAGAAGTTCGACCCGTCCCGATACGGCTCGCTGTCCTGGCCGGACCGACGTGGCTGCACCGGACGGGCGCTCAACTCCGCCACCGACTCCGAGGGCGGGCTGGTGTGGGACATCCTCAGCCAGACTGGCGCGGCACTGAAGAGCCACGGGCGCGACAACCCTCTGCGCGGCTTGAAGGTCGACAAGGTCTACGCGACCGGATATTCCCAGTCGGGCGCCTACCTGACCCGCTACATCAACGCGGTGCATCCACTCGCGCGCGTCTACGACGGCTTTCTCGTCGCAGCCTCCGCGAGCGGTGTCAAGCCGCTCAACAAGTGCGGACCCACACCCGCCGACCATGACCTCATCCGGCCCACCGCCGAGCCGGTCATCAAGATGCAGACACAGACCGATTTCTTCATGGACCGGGGCGCCTCGCGCCGCGACGACTCCGACCAGCCCGACGACAAGTACCGCCTGTACGAGGTGCCCGGCTCAGCTCACGCCTACGCCTACACCTCCGGTTTCGCCCCGTCTCCTGAAGACCTGGCCAGGATCGGCGTCACCTACAACTACTTCAACTGCGACGGCGTCGGCACCACCTTCCCGATGCACTACCTGTACAACGCCGCCCACATGAATCTGGACCGCTGGGCCCGCAACCGAGCCACACCACCACGCGCACCGCGCATCCAGGTGGACGCCAGCGGCCAAACTGTTCTCGACGAGCACGGGAACGCAGTGGGCGGCGTCCGCACACCATGGGTGGACGCGCCCACCGCCACCTATCATCCGGCGAGCACCGGCCCGAACTGCTTCCTGTTCGGTCATATGACCCCGTTCACCCCGAGCAAGCTGCAGCAGCTCTACCCCGACCATGGTGTCTACGCGCGCGCTGTGGCCGGCCAGGTGTACAAGCTGGTCAAGGAAGGGTGGCTGACGCGGGAGGACGGGGCGGCGTCCGTCAACGAGACCGCAGGCGCGAGCGTGCCCAGGTAGGTGCTGGGCATGGCCCCCTTCTCTCTCTTGGTGTCTAACGACGCGGCAGGCTTCGCTTCCGCTACGGACCGCTCAGTTGCCCCCCAAAATGGGCTTTCGACGCTGGGCTTCGACCCGGCCCGTTTCCAGACCAAGCCGCCAGCCTGCTACCGGGCTCCCTGGCGATTACCCGGACCGGACTCACACCGGCAGGCGACGACGAGCTTGTGATCAGGTCATGGCCGCTGGACGACCACCTCCTTGATCTCTGGGCGCACCGGCTGGAGTACTAGATCGATCAGGAATCGAGAAGCCCCGATCTTGTCGTTGCGGTTAGCGTGAGAGCACCCTTAACCAGCGACTGACAAGGAGCAACACACGATGAGCGGCACATCGAGGGCCAGCGAGAAGAAGCGAAACGATTCCTCGGCGGAGGGGTTCTCCGAGGAGGAGCGCGCCGCGATAAAAGCGCGCACCACAGAGCTGAAGGTAGAGGCACGCGGCGGCCGTGGCTCGAAGAAGGCAGCCGCCGATGAGGCGGCGGTGCTGTCGACGATCGCTGAGATGGCGTCGCCGGACCGTGCGCTGGCCGAGCGCGTACACACCATCGTCACTGCTACTGCTCCAGAGCTGGCGCCGAAGCTGTGGTACGGCCAGCCCGCCTACGCCAAGGCTGGGAAGGTGGTGTGCTTCTTCCGCAGCGGGCAGGTGGACAAGGAGCGCTACTCGACGTTCAGGTTCAGCGTGGAGGCAAATCTCGATGAGGACAGTGGCATGTGGCCGACGTCTTACGCCCTGACAGAGTTGAGCGAAGCCGGCGAGGCGGCGATCAGAAAGCTTGTCAAGAAGGCCGTGAGCTGACGTCGCATCCAAATCCGGCGAAAGCGCCGGAGGACAACATTCAGGAGCCGGACGAACGGCGCACCACCGGCGGGATGTCTGCCTCGCCACAGCGCATAACTAGAGTAATAACTCTTGAGTCTTTGTATCGCTGCGTGACGCCGGTTCCGGCGTGAAAATGCGGCGCTGACCCGCCGTACCCAAGGGTCCGGCTTCGAGGTTGGGTCGGTTTCGGCGATCGTCGTGGTGGTGCCGGATTCCTGCGTCACGATGGTCGGACGCACCGTCGTGTTCAATGCCGAGACATGACGGCCGCCTGCGGCATGCTCCAACTCATCGCCCTGCTCACCCAGGCCCGCCCGTGAGCACGACGATGGCCCGCACACCGCGCGGGCCATCACCCCCGGCCTACACCTCCTCCACCGCCTCCACGGAGCGCGGCGCAGGGTCGCTCACGGCGTCAGCCCCAGCTCGCTGTAGTGCATCCGGATTGTTCTGCTCTGGCCTGCTGGTGCCCGCTGGATGATCAGCCGTGCCATACCGAGGTGCTGCTCGACGTCGCCGCCGGATCGCCACAGGCTGCGGCCGGTCAAGCCGCCGGCTGCGGAGGCCTCTGGCAGCCGCAGCGGCCGGTAGCCGTCAGCGTCGAGTTGGGCGAGCTCGCCGTCGATGTCGACGGATTGGATGCCGTAGAAGTGCACGTTCTCGTGGTGGGTGGGCCAGCGGCGGCGTTGCTCCAGGAGCCTCGACAGGTCCAAGGTGTGCGCGGCCAGCCCGGCATACCCGGCCACCTCGCGCAGGTGATCGGTGCGGGTCTACTCCCGCTCGCCGTAGCCGCGCAGTTCGCCCATCGGTATGGACAGCCGCTGCGACAGCCGGCCCACCGCGGCCGCGGGCGCCGCCGTCACGTCGTCCGGCGCGTACCGAGGCGCCACACGTCTACGAACACCTGGCGAACCTGTCGGCGTTCTGTGCGTCCGGGTGCGGGATGGACCCCACCGTGGTCAGGCTGTTGTCATCCGGGAGTTGACGTACTCGCACCGGTGGTTTGCCCTGTTAATCAGGCAGATTTGGACGAACACTCTCGTGCCTTCCGGAATATTCTTATAACTGACCTTGCACCCACCGCCCTCCGTGTCGAACCGTGTAAAGCGCTGGGTTCTCGCGAGCCGATCCTCCCAGCTGAGACGCCCCCGCGCATAGTGGCCGTCCCTAGCTCCGCTGAGATCGCATACCGTCAGGCTTTCACCCCTGCGGCTGTCGGCGTCGAAGAAGACTTTGCCGCCTGTCGGCAACCTGTCGGTGCTGTCCAGAGACACATCATCGCCGGCCGCTGCGCTGGGTGCCGTGAGCGCCACAGCGGCTACCGCTATCGCGACGATTGAGAGAATCCGGCGCCATCGTTTCATGAGCCACCTCCGCCGAGTGGTGAACTGAATGAGCCCTATTTCAACATCGGGAAACCGTTTCAAAGTGTGGTCAGCAGCGCCATACCGGAAGCAGCAGACGAACTGCTAATGGGGGCAGTTGTACCATATAGTCGCCACGACCTCCCATGGCTTGTGGTTCCACTTCCAGACGACTTTGGCCTGGTAATCCCATGCCCCAATGGGTTCACGTCGGCACTTTACGAGCGTGGGATGGTGTCCACGGACAGTATTGTCGCCCCACTTGAACGGGGTGGAGGAGACGAACTTGGGAGCGCCGTAGTCTCCTTTTCTCTCATAGAGATGAACGCTTATCCCCACAAGGTCGTGTCCGGAGGTCTTGTCTCTGACTATCCCGTGCGCGCGGATATGCACCCCGTCGTAGTTGATGTAAGCGCAGCGCGTTACGTTCGAGCCATGGACGCAGTGCTTCGCGACAGTCCTCGACGGAGCGGCGGAAGCGGCCTCCGGGGCCATTGCGAGGAGGCTGGTCACGGCCGTGGCGGTGAGGGTCGCGCCGACTGTCTTGTGTAACTTCATGGTTTGCCTCCCAGGTGATGTTGGGAACAGCGAAACTCGCGCGTGACGCCCTGAAAAGAGCGGCGTCTTGTCTCGGCCATAGCGACGCAACGGTCTCCGGTGCTGCCCAAGGGCACGGCGGAGCAGTAGATGCCGGTGGATCCCGTCCGGCCGGACGATCTCGTCTTCAAGCACCGTGCTATGGGCTGACGTGTGGCGCTAGGAGGGGAGTATCCGGCGTACGCGATCATGCTGACCAGCCAGTGCGCCGTCTCTTCTCGTGGCAAGTACGTACCTGGCCGAGTCAGGCACCATTACCATCAGCAGCGCACATCGGTCCGTTCGTTGCTCAAGTATTCCTCAGTTGCTGCAGTACCTGCAGCAACATTTCTCCAGCGGAATTGGGCTACATATCTTAGCCTGTCCCCACGTGAAATGTCCCTACAATACAAGAATTCTGAAGGTGCCCGATCTGAAGTGCCGTCGAAGTCGTTATCGATAACCGTCGAAGTGCCGACTAGGACAATCGCTACAACGTCGACGTTGTAGCGATTGTCCGCCGAGGCGTCATAGATGAGCCCCCACGCCCTGTACCTTCTATTCACGTCGTCGAAGCGCAATTCGATGCAGCGGCGCACCTGCTCGCCCACGCAACGGTAACCCGCTGGCACGACATCCGCCTTTGCCCCTGGCGCGAGTGTAGGTACCAATGCCCCGAGGAGGGCAAGCGATACGAGGAGTCGGAATTGGTCACGTAGCTTCATGGGCCACCTCCAGGAGGATTTGACCTGAACACGGACGCGGCGACAGGACCCTGAACACCCTCAACCTTTGGAACTACGAGTCTCGTAGCCGGTGCCGGGGCCTGTCTTGAAGGAATGCGAAGTCGAGACCGAGTGTCAGGGAATCCAGCGAAACCGTGGGTAAGCTGTTGCCCAGATCCAGATGGACATCGCCGCCGCGGCCGGTCTGCAGATGGCGGACTCTCCGCTACGCCGTCCCCACAGGGAGAGGCAGCCGCCGCTCCCCGGAGGGGAAATCACTCTCTGCTCACAAGCAGCGTCTCAGGTGCCAGCGGGATGCTTCTGAGCTGTCCGATCGCCCGCTCCGATGTCGCCACCGCGCCCAGCAAGCGGCTCGGAGCGCGGAGGTGGCCGGGAGTCAGGCCCGTCATCGCCCTGACCTCCCTGGTCAGGTGCGCCTGGTCGCTGAAGCCGCCGACGGCAGCCACGTCCGCTGGTAGCCAGCCGGCGGCGAGCCGCCGAACGGCGCGGTACAGCCGCAGCACGCGTGCCGCCGCTTTGGGCGGCAGGCCGATCTGCTCCCGGAAGCGGTACTCCAACTGGCGCGATGTCCAGCCGACGTCGTCGGCGAGGCGGCGCACCGGGATGCGTCCGCAACTGCGGCGCAGCGCCTCGTACGCCCACTCCACCCGCGGCGACCACGGGTGGCCGCGGCCGAGCCATTGCGGCAGCACCTCATCCAGCAGCGCGAACCGCTGCCGCCAGCCGGGCAGAGCGGCGAGGGCGCCGGTGAGCTGGTGCAGCCGGTCGCCGAGCAGTTCGTCCGGCTCGATGATGATCCCCGCGAGATCGTGCATGGCGACGCCGCACAGCGTGAACGCCGCCCACGGGGCGAGAACGGCCTCGATGCCGTAGGTGCTGCCGCGGTGAGCGCACAACCAGGAGCGGGTGCTCAGCCCGGTGAGCATCGAGACGTACGGGCGCTCGGCGGCACGGTCGGCCGGGGCGGTGAACCACAGCGCGCGCTCGTGGTCGAACCCGAAGAGCAGGGTCACCGCTCCGGACGGCACGCCCAGCCACCGCCCCGGCTGCTGGTCATCCAACCGGAAGCCCCGGTAGGCATGAACGATCCGGCGCAACCGGGGGCCGGGCTGTGCCACGGCGATCTCCCAGGTCCGTAACGGGCAGGCGTAACAGTGCACGATCCCCCCTCGGTCAGGCCCTGACGAGTACCGGCACCAGTGCAGCGATGCCCGGCAAGGTGATCAGCGTCCGCAGTCCGCGACCGGATGCCCTGCGCGCCGGGGCGGCGGGCTGGGGCCCACCGGGCCGGGTGATGGTCTGTCGCACGTATCCCTCCTTGAGACGGGCGGCCGGTTGAGGCACCGCCGAGAACGGGTTCTCCGCTGCCGACGGCGTTACGCGTGGCTTCATGCTGCAGAGCATGGTGATCTCGGCGGGGGTTCAGGGGGTCTTGGCGGCGCGTTCGAGGACGCGGTACACCGTGGCCCTCCCGATCGAGAACACCTCCATCAGTTCGGCGATGGTGTAGTCGCCGGTGCCGTGCATTCCGGCCACTCCCTATCGCGCGGACGCGATGGGGCGGGAGTGCCAAGTGAGGGCTTTGTCCCCATATGATCAGCTTCATCACCTCTACGCACGCTCGGTGGGCGCCGATGCCCAGACCTGCCGGAGATCCGAACTCCCACGGAGACCTATCTACATGGACCTTGCCATGCGTCGGCGCCGGCAGGCGCTGTTCTTGTTCTTCTTCCTCCCAGGAGTCGCGATGTCGTCGTGGGTGACCCGCACTCCGGACATCCGCGACCGGCTGGAGGCGTCCACCGGCCAGATGGGTTGGGTGCTGTTCGGCCTGTCGCTCGGCTCCATGATCGGGATTCTGTGCTCCGGACGTCTCGTCTCCCGTTACGGGACGAGACCCGTCATCGGCGTGGGAACCGCACTGGTCGTCGTGAGCATGGCCGTCATCAGCGCCGGCACCCTCATGTCGTCCGCGCCGATGGTCATGGCGGGCCTGTGCGCGTTCGGCGCGGGCATGGGAGCAGGTGACGTCGCCGTCAACGTCGACGGCGCCGACGTCGAACGGATCACTGACACGACGACGCTGCCCACCCTGCACGGCTGCTGGAGCCTGGGCGCCGTCATCGGTGCGTGCGCGGGCATCGCCGCCACGGCCGCCCATCTCCCGGTGCACTGGCATCTGGCAGTGGTCACCTTGATCGCAGCCGCGATCTTCTTCTATGCCCTCCGTTCCATCCCCTCAGGCACTGCAATCCTCGCACCAGCCAAAGCCGGCACCGCCGCCGACCGCAGACCGCCGAAAGTCTGGAAGGACCGCAAACTCCTCCTGATCGGCATGATCGTGCTGGCAATGGCCCTGGCCGAGGGATCCGCCAACGACTGGCTGCCACTGCTCATGGTGGACGGACACGGCCTGAACGCCGCCTCCGGCTCCCTCGTCTTCACGGGGTTCGCCGCCGCCATGACCATCGGCCGCTTCAGCGGCACGTGGTTTCTCAACCGTTTCGGCAGGACCACCGTCGTACGCGCCAGCGCCGTCTCGGGGGCGCTGGGCCTGATCCTGGTGATCTTCTCGGACAACGCCGTGCTGGCCGGAGCAGCGGTTCTGTTCTGGGGACTCGGCGCATCACTGGGCTTCCCCGTCGCGTTGTCAGCCGCGGGAGAATCGGGACCGGAACAGACCGCCCGCGTCAGCCTGGTGGCTGTGATCGGATATGCCGCCTTCCTCGTGGGCCCGCCCAGCCTCGGCTTCCTCGGCGAGCACTGGGGCCTGCGCTCAGCCATGCTGGTGGTGCTCGCCTTCGTCGCCTCCGTCGTCTTCCTGGCTCCTGCGGTCGACACACGCCGCCGTTCCGCCACGGCAGCAGGCGTACACGCTGACGACACTCCTTCAACCACGTGAGACGTTGACGGCCCCGTAGGTCGGGACCGTGTTCTTGCATCGGTGCGCGCTCCACGGCGGCCTCGGCAGAGCTGACACCCGGTGGCGAAAGATGAGTGGCCACCGAAGTGCTCCGCTCACCGAACGCCTGCGGGTGGCGTCGCCACCGACGATGAGGTTCCCCCCGTTGCACGGATACGTCCATCGTCGCCGACACGATCACACCTGCCAGCAGGTGTCATTCCAACTTCAAGATCCACCATTTGGTCGTACAGACCCGTCACGGCGTCAGGGTCTCAAGGTCAAGGTTGTGGAAGGCGTTCTCGACGAAGCGGGCCGCGAGGTGCCGGGCGGCGTTCAGATCGCCGCCGCGGTCGATGGTGTGCTCGCAGACTTGGAGGGCGACGCCCACGCACGCGGCGGCGAGGGCGTCAGCGACGGACCCGAGGTCGGGCCCGAACGCCTCCTGGCGGTGCTTGATGAGGCCGGTGAGCTGCTCGATCACGCTGTTGACGACCTCCTGCCTCAGGGCCGCCGGCCGGTCGCCGGTCTTCTCGCCCCGGAAGAGCAGGTTGAAGCCTTCGGTGCGCTCGGCCGCGAAGCGGAAGAGCGGCTCCATGCCGACCTCGGCCAGTTCTGCGAGGGGCAAGCGGCTCCCCTTCTCGTAGGCATCGGCGACCCACCCCCGGAAGACCTCTGCCTCACGTCGTACGACGTGTAGGTAGATCTGCTCCTTGTTGCCGAGCCGGGCGTAGAGGGTCGGCTTGGTCGTACCGGCTCGCTTGGCGATGTCCGCGATCTGCGCGGCGGCGTATCCCTCGGCGTGGAAGACGGCTCGCGCCGCGTCGAGGAGGTCGCCCTCCTCGAAGCGGCGGCCGCTGAGACTGCTCTGTGTGCGGGCGGACACCGTGCAAGTGTACGGAGGACAGAGGTAAAGACATTTCGGATTTACAGGACGTCAACCGGGCTGATGCCCAGCGACCGGCATTTCGATCCATCGCGGGACTGCCCTGTCACGACTGTCGGACCTGGTCGCCCTGAGGCACGAGCGACTCTCCACATCGCGATGCCGACGAGAAAGCTCCGCCGGCCGTCGGTCCTCCCGCAGACCGCCCGCGAGGACGAATGCGTCACGGCGAGGCGAGGCGCGAGCACGGCTTGGAATCGATCACCACCGACCAAGCGAGGAAGGCGGCTACACGGGCGCGCTGGACCGCGCTGCAACGCCAGGAGCCAGCGACCGCGATCTTCGCGAGCACCGACGCGGGTTTACGGGGGAGCCGGTCTAGCCGGCAACGCCCTGACGGCGGCGGAGGTCGACACGTCCGTCGCCGGCTACGTCTGGCTGCCGACCCCGTTCAAGGACGACATGCCGGTCCTCGACTGGCATGTCGCGTCGCGGATCGAGGACGCCCACTGAGGATGAACGGTGGGTGGCGAACAATACCTTGACCTCAAGTAAAGGTCGGTCTAGCTTTACTCCGCGTCAACCTCCGTCGTCGCGGTCGCACGACGCGAACGCGCACGCCCTCGCACCCCCTTGGAGGCACCATGCGGAAATTCGTCTGCTTACTCACCGCCCCGCTCCCCCTGCTGGCCGCCGTCGGCCTGCTCCCCGCGCCCGCTCACGCCGCGACCCCCGCCTACGACTCGACCACCCGGTACGTGGCGATGGGTGATTCCTTCTCCTCCGGTCTCGGCGCGCCGGGCGCCAGCCTCGACTGCGGCCGCAGCCCGCAGGGGTATCCCACGCTCTGGGCCCAGGCTCATGGCATCACCGCGTTCACCGACGTCACCTGTGGCGGCGCGGTGACCGATGACGTGCTGGCCGAGCAGATCTCGGGGCTGAACGCGGAGACCGATGTGGTCACCGTCACCATCGGCGGGAACGACGCCGGCTGGGGCCAGCAGGTGCTGACCTGCATGCAGTCCGGCGACACGGCCTGCACCAACGCGGTCGACCAGGTCGTGGCCGGCCTGCCCGCCATCGCGGCCAAGGTCGACACGACCTATGCCGCGATCCGCCAGGCGGCCCCGAACGCGGCGGTCTACGTGCTCGGCTACCCGCTCCTGTTCGAGGAGGCCGCCGGCTGCAGCGCCTGGATCGTCCCCAACCAGTACCAGCGCAAGCAGCTCAACCGGTTCGGCCGGGCCCTCAACCAGAGTCTCGCCCAGAGCGCGGCGAAATCGGGCTTCCAGTTCGTCGACGCCCAGTCGTTCTTCGCCGGGCACGCCGTCTGCTCCAGCCAGGCGTGGATCCACCCCGTTCTCAACCCCACTCCGCTCCACCCCAACGCCAACGGCTACCGGCTCGGCTATCTGGCCGCGCTCAACTCGGTCACCGGCTGATCCAGCATCCGCGCGGCGGGGCCCGGCTCGAACCGGGCCCCGCCGCGCGGCGGTTCCGGCACTCGGCGAGAGTCGGGAAGACGCGTTCCGCCGAGCACCTCCTCGACGTCACCGGGGGCCGGTTCACTGACGAGGCCTCGTCGTCGAGCCGTTCGCGGCGAGCATCGCGGATCCGAGACTGTTTCCGCCATGTGCCTAAAAACGTTTCAACAACCTCTTGTTCTCCGGGACACCAGCGGTTAAGTTGCTCTCCCAGAGCAACTGAGACGTATAAGTAGCGATGTGTGAGTCTCTACACGGCGTCCGTCCCGGCGTCTGGGCTGTGGCTTGCTTCGTCAGTCGTTTCCGCTGCGCAGCGGTGAAGCGTGGCCATCGACCGTGCCCTATCAGTGCGGGCCGCTGCCCCCAGCAACTATGAAGGAGACCAGAGTCGATGAACGTGACCGGCAGCCGGCCTCTGACGGTGATGCGCGACCACATTCAGAAGGCGGTCGATGACCGCGTCTGGCCGGCCGTGCAGTTCGCGGTCGCGCGGCACGGCGAGATCGTGGTGTTCGAGTCGTTCGGCGACGCCCGTGATTCCGACCGGTTCTGCCTGTTCTCGGCCACCAAGCCGGTCGTGGCCTCGCTGGTGTGGCAGTTGCTCGGTGAGGGCCTGATCGCCCTGGAGACCCGGGTGGCGGAGGTGTGGCCCGAGTTCGGCGCCTACGACAAGGGCGTGATCACCCTCGAACAGGTACTGCTGCACACCTGCGGCTTCCCCACCGCCACCATCAGCCGTGACGCCATCACCTCCCGCGACAAGCGGGCCACCGAGATGGAGGCGTGGCAGTTGGAGTGGCAGCCGGGCAGCCGGTTCTTCTACCACGGCATGTCGGCGCACTGGGTGCTGACGGAGGTGATCCACCGGCTGACCGGTCAGGACTTCCGGCAGGCACTGCGTGCCCGGGTGCTCGACCCGCTGGGCCTGGATCGGCTGGAGCTGGGCGTGCCGGTGGAGCGGCAGGGGAACCTCACGCGGGTCACCGCGACCGGGACCCGCTCGGTCGATGTGTTCGAGGCGCTGTTCGGGCAGCCGGTCGACGACGCCGCCGCGGAGTCCGAGCTGGCAGAGGTGCTGGCCATCGTCAACGACCCGGAGCTGCGCACCGTGGGCGTGCCGGGCGCGGGCGGATTCTCCGACGCGGCCAGTATGGCCCTGTTCTACCAGGAGCTGCTGCACAACACCGCGGGGCTGTGGCGGCCGGACGTCCTGGCGACGGCCACCGGCGAGATCCGCAACACCTTCCCCGACCCCATCCGCATGGGAGCCCCCGCCAACCGCAGCATCGGCCTCGTCATCGCCGACCCGGACGACGGCGCGTCCCTGAAGATCCCGTCACACGGCATCGAGGTGCCACTGCAGCCCTTCGGGTCGCGGGTGTCGCCCGGCGCGTTCGGCCACGGCGGAGGAGGCGGGCAGTCCGCCTGGGCGGACCCGGCGACCGGCCTGTCGTTCTGCCTGGTCACCAGCGGGATGGACCGCGACGTGGTGGCCGACCTGGAACGGCACCTCGCCATCGAGTCGCAGGTACCGGCACTGGCGTGACAGCCGGCAGCGGCGGGCCACCCCGGCCGATGGACGGCGCCGCTTCCCACCCTCCGCGCTCTCGTGAGGAGCCACTGCGATGACCACAGCCCAACCCCTCCCGCCTCACCTCGCCGAACCCTCGGTGCCGGGCACGTCGATGACCTACCTCGGCGGGCCGCCCTTCCGCCGCTACCTGCTCGTGTACATCCTCGCGATGGCGGGCATCACAGCGGCCTACGGTGGTATCGGCTCCATCATCCTGCCGCTGCACATCCAGGACATCGAGTTCGCCATCTGGTTCACCGGGCCGGACGCCACCGCCGACCTGCATCAGCTGACCAACCTCAAGGCGCAGATCGAGGCGGGCACCGCTACGGCGACCGCCCAGCAGCAGCACCAGCTCGGCCTGCTCGCCTCCTACGAGGCGGCCCGGGCGAGCAGCCTGTCGATCGTCACCGCCGTCGGCGCCATCGCCACCATGCTCGTTCAGCCCGTCGCCGGGCTGCTGTCGGACCGCACCCGCTCCCGCTGGGGACGGCGCGCTCCCTACATCGCCGGCGGAGCGGTGCTCGGTGCCGCCCTGCTGATCGGGGTGCGTTACTCGGCTGGCATCGGCCTGATGATCGCGCTCTGGTCCCTCGCCCAGGTGGCGATCAACCTGGCACAGGGGCCGCTGAACACGACCGTGCCCGACCGGATACCGGAGAACAAGCTCGCCACCGTTTCCGCGCTGTCCGGGATCGGCACGTCGGTCGGGGCTCTGCTCGGCGCCGTCGCCGTCGGCATCGTCTTCGGTGTCATGGGCCTGGACAGCTACTACCCCTTCGCCCTGGCCCTGGCCGTCACCGGCCTGCTGTTCGTGCTGGTCGCCCGCGACCGGTCCTCGCTCGCGCTCCAGGCGCCAGATGCCAACTGGGCGGGCTTGCTGAAGTCGTTCCTGGTCCCGCTGCGCTCGGCCGACTTCCGCTGGGTCTGGATCGCCTCACTGACGATGGCGATCAGCTACGCCGTGTCGAACGCCTTCGGCCTCTACATGCTGCAGAGCTACGTCCAGCCCGCGCTCAGCGCCGCCGAGGCCACCCGGATCATCCCGGTCCTGTCGATCGTCACCCTTCCGGGCATGCTCGTCTCGATGCTCGTGACCGGCAGGTGGTCGGACCGGATCGGCCGCCGCAAGCCCTTCGTCATCGGCGCCTCGATCCTGTTCGCCGCTTCCATGCTGGTGCCGCTGGTGTGGCCGGCGCTGCCGGCCATGTTCGTCCAGGCCATCGTGTCGGCGGCCTGGCCATCGGCTGCTACCTGGCCGTGGACCGGGCGCTGCTGATCGACGTGCTGCCTGACCGGCAGGGCGCCGCCGGTCGCGACCTCGGCCTGGGCGGCATGGGCTTCAGCCTCGGCGGGGCGATCGGTCCGGTCCTGGCGGGCCAGGTCGTCGGCCTGACCGGCGGCTACGGCCTGGTCTGGGTGATGGCGATCCTGATCGCGCTGGTGGCGACCGTGGCGATCGTCCCGGTCAAGAAGGTCAAGTGAATGGAGAACCGCATGCCCGCCTTCCCCGACTCCTTCCTGTGGGGAGCCGCGACCTCGGGACACCAGGTCGAAGGGAACAACACCGCCAGCGACATCTGGGCGATGGAGCACGTGCCGAACAGCACCTTCGCCGCCCCCTCCGGCGACGCCTGCGACAGCTACCACCGCTACCCGGAGGACATCCACCTGCTGGCCGACGCCGGTCTCAACGCCTACCGCTTCAGCGTCGAATGGTCGCGCGTCGAACCGGAGAAGGACCGCTTCTCCCGCGCCGAGCTCGACCACTACCTGCGCATGGCCGCCACCTGCCACGAACGCGGCCTCACCCCCATTGTCACGCTCAGCCACTTCACCGTCCCCGCCTGGTTCGCCCGTGACGGAGCCTGGAACCAGCCGGAGGCGCCCGAGCTGTTCGAACGCTACTGCCGCCAGGTCGTCACCCACTTCGCCGGCGAGGTCACCTGGTGGGTCACGCTGAACGAGCCGAACGTGGGCGCGCTGCTGACCGCGACGGGCCTGCTCGCCTACGGCGGACCGGCCGAGGCCGCGCAGGAGGACCCGGCGGAGGCGTTCGCCCGCCGCGTCGGCGGCGAGCCGGGCACCGCCACCGTCGCCCTGCCCGTCACCACCCCCGAGGGCGTCGCGAACCTCTGCGAGGCGCACCGCCGCGCCCGCACCGCCGTCAAGGAACTCCAGCCGAAGGCCCGCGTGGGCTGGTCGCTCACCATCCAGGACTTCCAGGCGGCGGAGGGCGGTGAGCAGAAGACGGCCGACATGCTGCGGCAGATCGCAGAACCGTTCCTGGAGCTGTCCAAGGACGACGACTTCGTCGGCGTGCAGACCTACACCCGGATGGTCTTCGGACCGGACGCCCCGCTCAGGCAACCCCGCACCGAGCGCACCTTCCAGACCGGCTGGGAGTACTACCCGCAAGCCCTGGGCAACGCCGTCCGCCTCGCGGCCGGCTTCACCGGCGTGCCCGTCCTGGTCACCGAGAACGGCATCGCCACCGCCGACGACGACCTGCGCATCACCTACACCCGCGAGGCCATCACCAGCCTGCGCGAGGCCATCGCCGACGGCACCGACGTGCTGGGCTACCTGCACTGGACGCTGCTGGACAACTGGGAATGGCACGCCGGCTACGCCATGACGTTCGGCCTGGCCACCGTGGACCGCGAAACCTTCGAACGCACCCCGAAGCCGAGCCTGCACTGGCTGGGACAGGTGGCCGCGACCAACGGAGCCTGCCTGGACACCGGCCGTCCCTGACCAAATGGAGCAGGGATGGCGCACCGCCATGCTGGAGCCGCCGGACGACTCCTGGCCCGCACCGCTGATACGATTCAGTACGGTGGCAGGCTGGACCAGGGAGACTCGATGGCCAAAGCGCGGCGAGTCACGTCCATCGACGTGGCCAGGGAGGCCGGAGTCTCGCAGACCACGGTCAGCTACGTGCTCAACAACGTGTCGCACCAGAAGATCTCCGGGGAAACCCGGCAGCGCATCTTCGCGGCCGTGGAAAAGCTGGGTTACACTCCCTCGGCCGCGGCCCGCACCCTGCGCCTGGGCCGCAGCGACATCGTGCTGCTGCTCATCGCGAACATCCCGCTCGGCGCCACGGCCATCGAGCTGATCGAACACCTCACCGCCGACCTGGAACGGCACGGGCTCAGCGTCATCACCCGCATCGAGAGCGGACGCACCGCCGCCACCCTGTGGAAGGACCTGACACCGGCCGCCGTGGTCTCCTTCGCCCCCGTCGCCAAGGAGCACCGCGCCGACATGCGTGCCGCAGGCACGTACGTGGTCAACGTCTGGGGCGACAGCGAGGGCGAGCCGAACGTGATGACCCGCGGGCAGATCCGCATCGGGCGGATGCAGCTCGATCACCTGGTGTCGCAGGGGCATGTCCGGATGGGCTACGCCGCCCCGGCCGATTCCCGCATGCGCGCCTTCTTCGACCCGCGTCTGGAGGGCGTCCGGCAGGGCTGCGCCGAGCACGGCCTGACGCCGCCGTCGGTGCGGGAGGTCGTGCTGGACGCCGAGGCCGCGGCAGCGGCGGCGCGGGCCTGGCGGGCGGAAGGCGTCACGGCCGTGTGCGCCTTCAACGACGACGTGGCCATCGCCCTGCTGGCCGGCCTGCGCGCCGCCGGGCTGTCGGCGCCCGGCGACCTGGCCGTCATCGGGGTGGACGACATCCCCATGGCCCGCTTCGCGGAACCGCCCCTGACCACGATCAACCAGCACATGGAGGCCGTCGCCGCCAAACTGGCCGACGCGGTGCTCAACGGCCTGGAAAGACCGGACGCCCGCCGCTCCGCGCCGCCGGAGAGCGCGACCTTGGTGATCCGCCGCTCCGCCTGAGCCGTCGGCGAATCCCCTGGGGCCTCAGCACGCCACCACGCCGTGCGCCCACCCGACCCAGGTCCCGCGCGCCATGGATCGGATGGGCGTGCTTGCCGTTCCGGTCAGCGAGGGGTGCCCGGGGCATGCCTCGTAGAACGGCCGGGTCGCAGCGGGGTCGGTGAAGCGGCAGCCGAACGTGGGCGAGGCGACGTTCCGCGGGTTCAGGAAGTCGTCTCCGGCCGGACGGGCGCCGGCGCGCGCCCGGTGCCCGGGTGCCTCGACCCACGCGCGCAGGTCGTTCCACGCTGTGATCACCTCGGCAGAGGTGAAATCACAGTGCATTGCGCTGCGGATCGCGCGCTGCACGAGCAGGTCGGACTGACCGTGGCGGGCGACCGCACGCGCGTAGATCTGCTCCATCGACAACGGCACGAGCAGGTCGCCCAGGTTGTGCAGGCTGAGCACGGGTACCCGGGGCTTGCCGACGATCCGCGGGACGGCGTTCAACGCCATGCTGTTGCGTTCCTCGACGCTGGCCGGGGCGACGCGCTCGACGATCGGATTGATGTCGATGGGCGTGGTGGGGGTGTAACGGGTGGTCACGTTCTGGGCCAAGCCGGGTCCGGTGGGCGCCAAGGTCAGCATGGCGTTCGCGTACAGGGAGAACGATGCGTCGGCACCCGGCCGTGGGCCGCCGGACAGCTGTGTGATGATCTGCTGGAATTGCCGACCGGGTTCGCCCGCGGGGTTCTGGCCGGGCTGCAGGCCGGTGAGCCCGAGCTTGGACTGGATCTGCGGCAGCAGGGCGCTCGCGTAGTCCGCCGGTGCCGGGTAGGCGTCCACGCCGGACAGGGCCTGTGCCGCCAGGTTGGCATCGAGGAAGAAGTCGAACACGCGGTTGTCGCCCAGCTGACCGCACAGCGACAGGGCGCCCGCGTAATAGCCGGGGTATTCCTCCAGGGATCGGGCAAGGACATGCCCGCCCATCGAGCCGCCGGTGAAGTAGATGCGGCTGGGCCGGTGGGGAAGAAGCCGGGCGGCATGGCGGGCCAGGTTCCGGGTGCTGGTCACGCCGTCACCGGCGTCGTAGCCGTTCTTGGTGTAGCTGGACGCCGCCCAGGCGTAGCCCTGCTCGATGAAGGTCTCGCGCAGCCCGAAGGGCGGGACGTCGACGGTGAGGACGGTGCTGTCACCGCGGAGCCCGTGCGCGAACATCGCCAGCTGTCCGTTCCACTTCGGCGGGATCTCGATGGTGTAGGCCGCGTGCCGGTGAATGCCCTGGAGAACGCGGGTCGGCCGGCCGCCGACCGTCAGCGGGGGCAACTGGGGGTTGTCCGCCGTGTAGCCGGGCAGCGGCTGATTCGGATCCATGTCGCGTGCGGTGGCCGGGATCGCGACCGACAGGGCGAGTGCGCAGGCGGCGACCATCACGGCGGTGGTACGGCGCAGGCGGGGGATGCGTCGGAACAAGTGATCCTCCAATGGATCGGGGGCGCTCGTTCAGGGTCAGGGCCGGCCGGGGGCGCCGGACTGGCGGAGGAGGTAGCGCTGGATCTTTCCGCTGGGGGTCTTGGGCAGCGCGTCCATGAAGTGCACGCGGCGCGGGTAGGCATGGGCGGAGTAGCCGGTACGGACGAGTTGCTGCAGTTCGGCGACCAGCTCCGGCGAGCCGGCGACCCCGTCGGCCAGGACGACGAACGCTTCGACGACCTCGCCGCGCAGCTCGTCGGGCCGTCCCGTCACGGCCAGCTCGGCGACGGCCGGGTGGGTGGCCAGCACGCTTTCTACGTCGAAGGGCGCGATGCGGTAGCCGGCCATCAGGATGAGGTCGTCGTCGCGGGAGGAGAAGAAGTAGTACCCGTCGTCGTCCACGGATCCCGCGTCGCCGGTCAGGTACCAGCGCCCGTCGGACGTGAACCGTTCGGCGGTCCTGTCGGGGGCGTCGGTGTAGCCGGTGAACCACATCAGCGGGCTGGCGGTGACGTCGAGCGCCACCTTGCCGTCGATGATGCCGGCGGCGAAGCCGGGCAGCGGCTTGCCCATCGAGCCGGGCCGGGTGGGTTCGGCGAGGTCGGGGTGCCAGGCGTTCACGATCATCATGCCGTGCTCGGTCTGCCCGTAGTGGTCGCGTACCTCGACGCCGAGCGCGCCGGGAGCCCATGCGGTGATGTCGGGCGTGAGCGGCTCGCCGGCCGACGAGGCGCGGCGCAGGGAGAGGCCGTCCACCATGCCGCTGCGCCTCAGGCCGCGGTACACGGTCGGCGCGGCGGCGAAGTTCGTGACTCCGAACGCCCGGAAGACGGCGAGGGTGGATTCGGCGGTGAACCCGGCGTTCAGCAGCAGGTTGCGCCGGCCTGTGGCCAGCGGCCCGAGGATGCCGTAGTACAGGCCGTAGGCCCAGCCGGGGTCGGCGGCGTTCCAGAACACGTCCTCGGCGGTGACGTCCAGCCCGTAGTGCATGTAACAGGCGAAGGAGGCCAGCGCCTTGACCGGGACGGGAACGGCCTTCGGCGCCCCGGTGGTGCCGCTGGTGAACAGGCGGATCAACGGCCCCTCTCCCCCGACGGCCACCGCGTCACGCATCGGTTCGCACCCGGCGATGAGCTCGTCCAGCTCCGGCCCGGCCACGAGCACCGTGAGATCCGAGAGAGGAGCGATCTTGTCCTGCTGGCCCGGCTCGGTGACGACGAACCGGGCGCCGCTCGCCCGGATGCGCATCTCGATCGCGGGCGTCGCGAACGCGGTGAACAACGGCACGTGCACCGCGCCGAGCCGCCAGATCGCCAGCAGGGTCACCATCAGTTCCCTGCGCTTGCCCATCAGCACGGCGACGCTGTCGCCGGCGGCGACTCCGGACAGCGCCAGCACCGTCGCCAGCCTCCTGGACGCGTCCGCCAGCTCTGCGTAGGTCAGATCGCGGGCGCTGAGGTCGGGTTCGACGAAGGTGAAGGCGACCGCGGACGGGTCGTGACGGTCGCACAACAGCTCTGCCGCGCACGCCTCGGCGCCGCCGAAAGCGACCTGCCAGGACTCGATCTGCGCCTTCACCGAGGAGTGGCAGGCCCTGTGATCCGCGTATGACATGGGCCATACTCTGCGCCGTGATGTTCAACACGCGTACCCTCCGAAGAGGGTACCGATGGTGACCCGGAAGCCGCAGGCCGGGCGCGTGCAGGCCACGCTGGCCAGAATCAGGTCCCTCACCGGGGTCTCCCTGGCGTTCGCCGGGCCGGTCGATCGTGACGGCGTGCTCCTCGAACGCTTCGACGGCCCGGTCGTGGGCCCTTTGTCCGGGGTGAAGCTCTCCTTCGGGCACGGCCTCGGCGGGAAGGCCGCCTCGATCCAGCGGCCCGTCGTCGTCAACGACTACGTCCGCGCTCCGCACATCACGCACCAGTACGACCGCATCATCCAGGCTGAAGGGCTGCGCGCGATGGTGGCGGTCCCGGTGGTGGTCGCCAAGCGGACGGTCGCCGTCATCTACGCCGCGTTCCGCGACGCGCAGATCATCGGCGGCCGCATCTATGACGTCGTCGCCGACGAGACGAGAGCGCTCGAGCACGATCTCGTCGTCGCGCAGGCACTGGAGACGATCGAGCGGCCGCAGGGCGGCGATGAGGCGGTCATCGAGGAGAACCGCCGGCTTCGCACATCCCTGCGCGACACCTACACACAGTTGCGTCTTCTCGCCGCCCGGACCACCGATCCGGTGACCCGCGAGGAGCTCTTGCGGGAGGCCGAGCGGTTCACCGCCCGCAGCCACGTCGATCAGGACGCCGAGCCGGCGGCGCTCATGCTGACGGCCCGCGAGAGCGACGTGCTCGCCCTGGTGGCGGGCGGCCTGACGAACGCGCAGATCGCCTCGGCCCTCGGCCTGACGACCTTCACGGTCAAGAGCTACATGAAGTCCCTCATGGGCAAGCTCGGCGCCGGGTCCCGGCACGAGGCCGTGGTCATCGCCCGGAGGCTGGGCCGCCTGCCCTGATGGCCATCGAGGTGGCGGTGTCGCGCCTGTTTCCGAACGTGGCTAAAAAACGTTTCAACAAGCTCTTGTTCCGCAGTTCACCAGCGGTTAAGTTGCTCTCCCAGAGACACTGAGACGTATAAGTAACGCTCCGTGTAGATTTGTGTGCCTTTTGTGCGAGGAGACGCAATGAAGCCCACTGGCCGAGCTCTCATGCGCGACCACATTCAGAGAGCGGTTGACGACGGTGTCTGGCCGGCCGTGCAGTTCGCCGTCGCCCGGCACGGCGAGATCGTGGTGTTCGAGTCGTTCGGCGACGCCCGTGATTCCGACCGGTTCTGCCTGTTCTCGGCCACCAAGCCGGTCGTGGCCTCGCTGGTGTGGCAGTTGCTCGGTGAGGGCCTGATCGCCCTGGAGACCCGGGTGGC
>NZ_VCJS01000643.1 GCF_005893125.1 Nonomuraea basaltis
AGGCGGAGTAGCGGCGCCCGCCGGTCTCCGATCCGGACCACTCGGGCGAGGTGATCACCGCCTGCGGCCTGGACTGGGTGTCAGCGAACGTGATCCGCTTGCCCTCGTGCTCGGAGGCCAGGTCGGCCAGCTTCGTGCCGGTGCGCCGCTCCAGGCTCTCGAAGCCCTGCGTGGCCAGGCGGCCGTTGGTGGTGCCCGACAGCGCGAGGATGGCCTCGCACATCCGGTCGGCCGTGGCCAGCGAGACACGTCCTTCGCCGGTGGTGCCGTTCTTGCCGGCCAGGTAGTCGAGCTCCGGGCCGACCCGGTAGGTCACGGCTTTCGTCGTCAGCCCCAACTCGGCGAAGAGCGGCCCGATGCCGCGCACGCGCTCGCCGACGGCCGCGTAGTCGCGCTCGATCGTGATGATCTTCGGCATGGTCTTGCCGGGGATGGGCTCGCATTCGCCGTGTTTCCAGTCGCGCACCCGGCCGCCGGGCTGGGCCAGCTCGTCGGGGGTGTCGTGGGTGAGCGGGACGGCCAGCACGTCGGTGCGCTTGCCGAGGTGGCGGGCGGCCAGCTCGGAGAACTTGTCGGCGAG
>NZ_VCJS01000644.1 GCF_005893125.1 Nonomuraea basaltis
AGGCGGAGTAGCGGCGCCCGCCGGTCTCCGATCCGGACCACTCGGGCGAGGTGATCACCGCCTGCGGCCTGGACTGGGTGTCAGCGAACGTGATCCGCTTGCCCTCGTGCTCGGAGGCCAGGTCGGCGAGCCTCGTGCCGGTGCGCTTCTCCAGCGTCTCGAAGCCCTGCGTGGCCAGGCGGCCGTTGGTGGTGCCGGACAGCGCGAGGATGGCCTCGCACATGCGATCGGCGGTGTCCAGCGAGATGCGGCCCTCGCCGGTGACGCCGTTCTGGCTGCGGAGGTACTCCAGCTCGGGCTCGACACGGTAGGTGATGCCCTTGGTGGTCAGCCCCAGGTCGGCGAAGAGCGGCCCGATGCCGCGCACGCGCTCGCCGACGGCCGCGTAGTCGCGCTCGATGGTGACGATCTTCGGCATGGTCTTGCCGGGCACCGGCTCGCACTCGCCGCGCCTCCAGTCGCGCACCCGGCCGCCGGGCTGGGCCAGCTCGTCGGGGGTGTCGTGGGTGAGCGGGACGGCCAGCACGTCGGTGCGCTTGCCGAGGTGGCGGGCGGCCAGCTCGGAGAACTTGTCGGCGAG
>NZ_VCJS01000097.1 GCF_005893125.1 Nonomuraea basaltis
GTGGCAGAACGGCCGTTCTCACGCGCAACGCGTTACGCGATCGCTACCACCCTCCATGCAGCCCCGGCCTCACTCGCGCCTGGAAGTCGCACTCCGTGACCGCTCCCCGGCAAATGCACCAGACCCAATTATCGCTGGAACTCACAGATGGTGTCACTGTAGGCATTCCACCTTCTCGCGCTGGTCTTCATGCCGCTGGCGCGGTAGGCGTCGGCGATGTCGCGGCAGACGTCGCTGACGATGGCGCCGCACAGCCGGTCGCGGACGGTGAGGTCGGGCAGGGTGAGCCTCAGCTTGCTGTTCACGCGGGCGGCGCACTGGAGGAACAAAACGCCTTCTTGGGGGGCGTCGTTGTTGATGAGCAGGATGCCGAGCCTGAAGGCCGCCAGGGCGTCCTGGTCGTCCTGGTCGTCATCGCAGGCGCTGAGAAGTTCTGGGCCGCGCGGGCCGAACCAGCTGCGCATGCGATCCGCTGCGGCCTGTCCGGGGGGGCGAGCTGCCCATGAGGGCCAGGGCGGCCTCCTTCTCCACGGGCTGAGTGTCGTCCTTCAGCCGGCGAGATGGGTCAGGCCGGTGCTGGGTGTGGCGGGCAAGGTCGGGCGTCGCCAGGTTCTCTGTTCCACGAGGGGCCGGGTTCGGCGCAGGCTGGTCCGTGCTCGGCATCGGCCCGCTGGGGATGTCCTGCGACGCGGGCCAGGGCTTGTCCGCCGGGCCGTTGGGTTGGGGCAGCGTGTCCAGCCCGTCCAGGGGCATCGCCGGTGCGGGGCTGAGCGAGGTGCAGGCGTCGGGGGAAGGCACGGGTGGCGGGATCGTGAGCGCCGTGCCGGGCGGGAGGCCTCCGGAGGCCTCCGGGGTGCAGGCCTCCGGGGTGGAGACCGGCGGCGGGGAGGGCGAGGCCCTCGGTTCCGCCGGGGCCTCGGTCTGCGCCGCGTCGACGGCCTGCTGGTGGAGCAGATACAGGTCCTGCTTGGTGCCGAGACTGTCGGCGCTCACGCCGGTGCTTTGCAGCTCGGCGTGCAGGACGTCGTACACGCTGGCCACGCTCTCCCAGCATGGAGGCCCCTTACGGCCCTGGCCGGTGAAGATGCCGCCACGGTGGTTTTGCTCAGGCCAAGCGTGTTCTTCTTGGCGATGCACCCGTAGGAGACATTGCCAGCCTTACGGCGCAACCGCCGCAGTTCTTCATAGAGCCGCTCCAGGGGAGCGTCGACCGCACGGCCAGTCATCGTGGCGGTCACCGCCAATCACAGAGTGCGCCTTGAGGTAAACGGAAAGCAAAAGTCTCTCGCACTGCGCGGAGCGCTGAAGCCCACATGCTCGCGGCCGCCGCATCCGGAACGACACGGCACGACATGGTCATCTCCCCAACTTTCGATCGGGCTTCCGCGCAGGCCTCCATCGTTCCGGATCGTTCCGGAACGGTCCGCGCGGGCCGTTCCGGAACGCCTGCCGGGAGACGTTCCGGAACGACGCGGGACGCGATGTGGGGGCAGTCCGGCGAGCCTTCGGAGGGCGTGGCACGCCGCCGAGGCCGAATGTCCCGCAGTGGACTTGGGAAACCCGTTCGACGGCACGGGTTCGTTCCGGAACGACCCGGTTGTGATCTGTCCGGCCGGCTGCGGAAGGGCGAGGCACTAGGCATGGAGGGGACCGCATGCCCGGGGGGCACGGGCACGCTCCGGCGCCGCTGTACACCCCCAAAGGGGTGCGTGTGGCCGATGACCTTGACCCCCTTCACAACGCCGTGAGGAACGCCATGAACAACAACCGGGGACTGTGGGTGGCCGTGATCGTCACCGCCGGTCTCTTCGTCGCCTTCGCCGGCGGCGGCCTCGCCTGGCTGGGCGGCACCCCGGTGCCGCTGGCCGTCCTGGCCGGGGCGGCCGGCTTCGCCGGCCTCGCCCTGGCCGTCATGACGTTCCTGACCCGCGCGCAGGACTGAGCCCATGGCCACCCTCACCCGTTCCCGTCCCGCAAGAAGGTCCACCCGCTGCCGGGGAGCCACGATGACCCCGCCCACGTTCGCCTGCCAGCACATGCCCGGCGTCACCGTGATCTCGGTGGCCGGAGACCTGGACACCGCCAACGCCGACCAACTGGACGCCTTCATCAGCCGCGCCCGCCAGCAGCCGGGCGACCACGTGGTGCTCGACCTGAGCGAAGTACCGCTCGTGGGCCACTCCGGCCTGCGCGTCCTGCTCAACGTCCGGGCCCTGACCCGCCAGCACGGCGGCGACCTGCACCTGGCCGCCCTGCAGGAGTCACCCACCCGCCTGCTGAACAACACCGGGGCCAAGCCCGTCCTGACCGTGCATCACAGCGTGGAGCAGGCCATCCTCACAGCGCTGCACGCGTCCTCATCGCGGTGATCGGTAGTGGGTTGTCTACCGGCCGCCAGCCCGGGACAGCCCGACCACCGCGGCGGTCACCCGGGTCTGGCTGGTGCGGAACCGGGGCTCGGCGTACCGTCGCGGTCGTGACCGCCGCCTGGCCGGTGACCCGGTCGACGTCGCCGGCGTCGCGAAGGGAGTCTCCCCCGATGAGTGAGATGCCGCCGAGCGAGTCGAAGTGGGGACGGCGGGTGCGCCTGGCCGCCGAGGCTGTGCTCATCGCGCTAGGCGCGTTCCTGCTGGTGGGGCTGTCGTTCACACAGATGCTGGCGTGGGCCCAATCCCCCGAAGGCCCACAGACCAAGTACGCCGGAAAGGGCTAGTGGGTCGACATAAAGTCTGATATTGAGCATCGCGACCTGCGGAAACGCTGCGGTGATCGTTATCGCGCCGGACTTATCCCGCCATGTTCGAGCCGTAACTCTCGCCCGCACACCCGCCGTGACCAGGGGACTGTCCCTTTCGGCGTTACTTGGTCTGCGCCCCTACCCGGCCGCGTGCGCGGCCGCGCCTCGCCGCGTGGTGAGTCTGGCCCCGGCGGTGGCGGGGTCGGTTCCGAACAGCAGCCGCGCGGCGGCGGCCAGGTCGCGGTGCTCCAGCCGGTCGAGCTGTTCGCGCAGCAGCGCGTCCAGTGCCCGGACCCGGCTGTCGGGGTCGTCGCCGTGGGCGCGGGCCCGGTCAGAGAGATTTGGAACGGAATCCGGCGTTAACGGGGTTCCCGCTGGTCAGTGAGTCCCTGCCGTTGCGGTCCTCCGGACATGGTTAACGCCGGATTCCGTTCCATCGCACATGGTGTGGGAGGCAGTCCAGGGTCTCGATGTGGTGAAGGTGCGGCGGGCGGCCGGCGGGGCTCTGGGACGATCTGAGGCATGGCGCGTGGTGATGGTGGCGGCAGGGACGGCCGGGGCGAGCCCGAGTGGCGGCCGGTGAGCGACATGGACATGATGACCGCGGTCGTCCTGGAGCAGCTGGGCGCCAACCGCGATCAGTTGCGGACTCTGGAGCCGGCGCGGCGCGCTCCGCATCTGCTGGACGACCACACCGTCGGGCGGATCAAGCAGGTGTTCGGGCAGCAGCGCGATGACCTGTGGCTGTGGGTCGAGACCGGCGAGCGCCGGCAGGCCCAGGACCTGACCGCGGCCGAGGCCGCGAAGGTCGATCAGTACGTGGCGGCGGTGGAGGCGTTCGCGGCGAGCAACACGGTCATCCTGGCGCTGGCCGACGAGCTGGCCGCAGGCACGATCAACAAGACGCTGGCCAAGTCGGACCTGGAGCTGGGCGTGGGGACCTTGGCGGGGGCGCTGGCCCGGCAGGCGAACCCGTTCCCGGACGCGTCGCCGGTGCGGTCCGCCACCCGCTGACGGCCGACGACACCGATGAGAGGTCGTGGCCGTGGCTGACGGGGCTGGTGGTGGCCATGGTCGCCCCCGGGCGAGTGGGAGATCGTGGTGATCGATGACCGGCTGGTCGTGGGGCTGGACGCGGGCGGGAACCCGGTGTACCCGGTCTGCCGCCGCGCGGCCGAGGCGATCCGCCTGCTGAGAAATATCTCTTGAGTTCCGCAGGGCTTTTTCAGCCTCCCAAGCCGCAGGACCTGGGCTTATCCGCTAGCGCTCGGGCCAATTGGGATGTTGATGAGATTTCAGGGATCGTGAAGGTCTATCAACCTGGTCGTTCAGCTTGCGGTGATGGTGAAGGCGCTTCGTGCCGCTTGCAATCAGATCAATACTTGCCGAGATGAGCACGTACAGGCGGAGACATGCGGCCTCATCAAAGGAACCAAACGGTCGTCGGTGGTCAGCTGTCGCGCAGGGGCTTCAGCGCGCGGCCCCAGGCGATGACGTCTTCCAGCATGGCGCTTACCGCGTCGTCCTGGTGGGCCTGCGGCTTGAGCTCGGTGAAGTCGACGAAGTCGTGGTGCATCTGCAGCGCCACGTGGTGGCGGACGTCAGCGATTCCGAGCGCGGCCATGGTGCTGCGCAGGTGGTGGATAGCCCGGCTCGCGCCCTCCATGCCGTATCCGACGAAGCCCGCCGCCTTGTTACCCCACTCATGGTAGATGAAGTCAAGCGCGTTCTTCAGTACCCCGGGAAAGCTGTGGTTGTACTCGGGGGTGACGAAGACGAAGGCGTCCAGCGAGTCGACTTTCTCGGCCCAGCGGCGGGTATGCGGCTGGCTGTAGTCTGCTGCCATCAGCGCGGGTACCGGCTCGTCGAGTTGCGGCAGCTCGTAGTCCTTGAGGTCCACCAGCTCGAACTGCGCACCGCCCTGCCGCTTCGCGCGGTCGAGGACCCAGCGGCCCACCGCGTCACCGACGCGTCCGGGGCGGGTGCTCGCGACGATGATACCAATCTTGATCATGAGATCACCCTTCGTTCAAGGTGCCGTGCGGGTCCGGCGTGCTGACGTCGGCGGCAGCCAGCGTACGGAGAGCCACCGAGATGATCCATGCGTCAGAATCCTTCATGGATACGTCATCGTCCTCATTGATCGCCTGGCGAAGGACTCCGGTAGCCTGCGCTGGTGGACGTGCTGAGTCAAGTGATCGATTCCATGCGCTCGGGTCGACCGCGGTTTGCTCGCGTCACGGGGCATGCGGTGTGGGGAGGCCGGTTCCAGCCCGTCGCAGGCGTGACGTTCCATGTGGTGCTGCGCGGGGCCTGCACGCTGATTCCCAGTGCGGGCGATCCCGTCGCGCTGGGTGTGGGCGATGTCGTGCTACTCGCCAACGGGCACGGCCACGGGCTGGCCGACAGACCCGGGATGGAGCTGGAAGATGTCCCTCTGACACGGAGGGACGAATTCCGGCTCGAACCGCGGACGGTCTCGCTGGGACCTTCCGGCCAGCCGGTCTCCGCCGTGGTGCTGAGCGGAATGTTCCCCGTTGACGACAAGCGCTGCCATCCGATCATCAACGACCTGCCCGACATCATTCACCTTCCGGCCCAGTTGGGCCACGAGCCACCATTGCGCAATGTGATCGACCTTCTGGGCGGGGAGCTGGACAAGCCAGGCATCGGAACAGAGTCGGTGATCGGCTCGTTGCTCGACGCTCTGCTGCTGTTCGCACTACGCGCCTGGTACGGGTCACGTGGCGCCTGGGTCGGCTGGGGGCCGGCCTTGAACGATCGAGTGATCAGCCACGTGCTGTGCCGCATCAACAACGACCCTGGCCGGTCATGGACGGTTCACGACCTCGGCGCGGAGGCGGGGTTGTCGCGGTCCGCGTTCGCCCGCCGCTTCACCTCGCTCGTCGGCCGGCCGCCGCTCGGCTATCTCACCTGGGTGCGGATGAACGTGGCGGCTCAGCAGCTCCGCGAGTCCGATGAGCCGCTGGAGGCGGTGGCGCGGAAGGTCGGCTATGGCTCGGAGTATGCGTTCGCCACCGCCTTCAAACGGCACTTCGGCACCGCTCCCGGCACTTACCGCCGACAGAACTCGGCGATCTCGAAAGGGGCGTAACGCCAGCCCTGCGATCGGGAGACCGGACACCTCCCGCCCTTTGGGAGGAGGCTGGAGCAGTCATGGGCACATAACACCAGAACAGTCCTGACGACCGCCGCCGAAGAACACCGCCCTTGGGTTCACGAGAACCCAAGGCGCGGAATGGTCCATGAAGAGCGAACAGCCTCGGGTTCCTCCTGAACGCCCATCAGTTCGCCGGAACTCTGGGATTTCAAGGGGTCTTGGGACTATCTAGCCGGAATTGAACGATAAGCCTCCCGCCGCAGGTCAGGCAGGTTGTGAACGGGCGTGGGTGGATGAGGCCGCCCACGATGCGATACGCCTGTCCTATCTGTAGGTGATCGGCCTGGAAACGACCGCTACGATCGGGAGAAGATCACGAGCTGTCACGCGGGCGTGGCACGAGGAGACTTGTTGAGCGGCCCGATGGCTGGCCTGACTGGCTCCGGGTGCTGGTCATATCCGGCCGGATTTTCCCGCTTGCTGTCCGGCCGCTGTTCTCTGAAGTGCTGAGCTGGTCGTACGTCGCGCCCTGGACCTCCGTTCTCAGAAGTCCGCGCGTCGAGAGCTTCCGGGAACACGGTCTTCTCGGAAGCTGCTGGCCTGCGGAGACAGCCGGTAGCGGGAGTTTCGGCCGGATATGACCACGACCCCGTTATAGATGGCCCGGTGGGGATCGGTGGAACGTCAGGCAGGGCTCAGGTGGTGCTGTACTGCCAGGGACCGCACGAATCCCCGAGGATCTTGTTCTCGCTGTAGTCCCCTAGGCAGGTGTAGAAGGCGATCGCCCGGCCCTCGGCGACATCGCCGTACGAACGTTCGGTGCATCCTCCGCCGCCGCCCGTGTGCCACTTGTCGGACTGGGAGTCGCCCCCGATCCAGGCCTTCGTCACGATCGAGTAGCCGTCGGCGGCCCGATCGCAGACCCACATCTTGTCGCCGTCGGCCACCCAGCGGGAAAAGCCGGAGCCCCAGCCGTCTCCGGTGTAGCAGCCGAAGGCCGTGCAGGCGTCACCGCCCGCCATCGATTCGCTCGGGGGCGCCGGATCCTGAGCGTGCGCCGGGGCGGCGGAGAGACCCAGGGCGAGCACGCAGGTAAGGGTAAGGAGAACTTTCTGCACGGATCCACCTCTCGTGCGCAAGGCTCCCCTCTCGGTATTGGGAGCGGTGCTCCCAGTCTCGGCGAGGGGAACAAGGTGACCATCAAGGTGCTGATCTCGGTGGACATGGAGGGCATCGCCGGCATCGTCCACCACCCTGAGCGGCAGCTGACCGCCTGGGAAACGCCCGAAACCCTGGGCCGGCTCACACAAGACCAGCCCATCATCGGTGTGCACCGGCTGATGCGCCACGGTGAGCTCACGCCGCCCCAAGTCGACGTCCAGCCAGCGCAGCCCGGCCACCTCGCCACGCCGCAGCCCACGCAAGGCGACCAGCCACCACAGCACGAACAACGGGTCTTCGTGTGCGAGACGCAGGAAGGCAGCCAATTGCTCCACCGTCCACACCGCCACAGGCGGCCGCTCTCCTCCGTGCCGCCAGGCCGCCTCCCGCCGAGCCGTCCACACCACTGGATGGATTCGCACCGGCGCAGGCAATCGCAACTCCTGCGCGGGGTTGGCGATGATCAGGTCCTCGCGCACCGCATGGTTCAAGGCCGCCCGCAGCGTCGCCCGGATCCGCTCCAACGTGGATGCGCTGATCGGCTGGCCGTACCGATTCCGCCGCCGCCCCAGCGCCACGAACGTCCGCGTCACGTCCCACCGCAACAACTCCGCCAGCCTAATCCTGCCCAGATACGGGACCAGATGCAGCCGCACGTGATCCCGGTAGGCCCGGTGCGTGGTCGGCCGTAACCGCGACTCCACCACCGACAACCAGTACCGCAACCACTGCCCCACCGTGCACCCAGCAGAGAGCGGCCCCTCTTCCTCCGCCAGCAGCAGTTCACCGCCCGCACACCGCGCCGCCTCCGCGCTTGCGAACCCACCGCGCCGAACCCGCTCCCGCCGACCCGGCGCCCCCACAACCTGGACCGCGAAATACCAGCTCCCATGCCCCACCTCGGCCAAACGGCCACAGCGACCACCTAACCGCCTGCCGCTGACCTCGTCGCTGCACCCGCACCGCTTGTAAACCACGCAATGCCTGTCGTCGCTGCCCGTCATCGCTTACCTCCAGCGTCCGTTCAAGAGCAACGTACGAGTCGAGCAACGACAGACCCAGACAAGAGGAACATTTAGGTAGGTAGCCCAGCAAGTGGGCACATCAAGTGCAATCAAGAACCGAAGTTAAGGCAGGGCCATAGACCCACGGTCAACGCGCCCTAGGTTCACACGTGTAGGCCCAGTGGGCTTCGGCCGTCCGACCTCTCGATCTGCCGCGGTAACGGGCACCCGGGTCGGAAGGATTCCTCATCGTGGGTTTCTATGTGCGCACCAGCCTCAGGGTTGGACCGTTCCGTTTCACCCTCAGCCAGGCCGGGATGGCAGTCTCGACCGGAATCCCGGGCCTTCGGGCGGGGATGGGCCCCCGCGGCAACGTCGTGAGCATGGGACGCGGAGCGATCTCCTACCGCACCATCGCGCCCGACCATGTGGTCATGCACGATGTCGTCAGCCTGGTCCCGGCCCAGCCGAGTGACGTCGTCCAGCAGTTGCAGAAGGCCGCCGAACGCCGACCGTACTGGCCGTTCGCCCTGGCCGCCCTGCTCCTCGCGGGGCTGGTGACAGGACGCTTCGGCCTGGTCATCATCGCTGTCGGGCTGCCTTGCGTGCTCTGGGTGGCGTTGCGCGATCGGGCAGCACGCGCGGTCGTCGTCATGTACGACGTGACCGACGAGGCCGCTTGGCGCTTCGATCACCTCGTCAGCTCGATCACCGACCTCCAACGAGCCCACGGGTTCTGGCTGATCACCGCATCCGGCGCGATCACCAGCACCTACCAGTTCAAGCTGAACGCCGGCGCCTCCAGGCTGCTGCGCAGGATGACCGCCTCGGCCCGGTTGACGGGACCGCGGATACTGATCACCAACGTCGCCGTCCCAACCCTGACCGCAGGCAGCCTGTCGGTGCACTTCCTCCCCGACCGGGTCCTGTTCCGTGACGGCCGCCACGTCGCCGACCTCGCCTATCAGCACCTCCAAGTCGGCGTGGAACACGCCCGCTTCATCGAAGAAGGCCCGGTGCCACCCGACGGTACGGTCGTGGACTCCACCTGGCGCTACGTCAACGTCAAGGGCGGCCCCGACCGCCGTTTCAAGAACAACGCCCGCCTGCCCATCCTGCTGTACGGCAGGCTCATCCTCCGCAGCCACAGCGGTCTCAACCTCGTCTGGGATGCCTCTCAGGTCCCGCTCGTCCACGCTGTGGCGAACGCGCTCCACCAGTCCATCGCCGCTCGCCCACCTGTGATCCACCCCTGAGTGACATGCGGCGGGTGCCATCGCAACCCGGTCAACGGGACGACGTCATGACGCTGGCGATCGCGGCATGAACCAAAGCTTCCTCATCGCCGGTCAGGTCCATGGGGCGGTGTGTGAAGGTGTTGTCCGTGTGGACGTGCACCTGAAGCCCCGACAACCTGGCACCGGCGCTCAGGATGTCGGTGAGGCCGAGCAGGAGGGATGCCGACTTGGTGGCGGAGTCCACGTCCTGATGCTGATCGAACTCCGCCGCGAGAGCACGCAGACCTTCGGCGAGGTCCGGCTCTGGCACGGTGAAGGCTCCGGCAACCCGGTGTGCCTGCTCGGCGGACCTGTCCCTCCAGTTCGTCCAGTGCCAGCCGGGCCACCGCTGCTCGGCGTCCAGCAGAGCACCACGCAACGTCGAAGAGGTCCAGACGCCGGCGGTCTGGTCATCAAGGTCGAGGTGGACACCGGCGACGACCTTCTCGGGGCAGGTAGTGATTGTCGGCCAGGCAGAGCGGTAGTCGTCGAGGAACCTCGCCCCATTGCAGATGACCGATTCGGCCGAATCAACGAGGTAGGCCCGCGTCCAGCCTTGGTGGATCATGGTGACCAACACGTCGCACCATACTTCGCCCGCCTGCGGAGCGCGAGGGGATGATGGGGTGACCTCGGCGGCGTGGCCGACTGCCACCTGAATCTGCTGAAGGCCGTCATAGGCCCACTCCACACGCCAGCCGGGCCAGGTCCGGGCGAGTGTGGCCAGGGCCGCGAGCCGGTAGCTTTGATCACCGTCGCAGTGGCAGAAGAACAGCAGTCGCCGTTCGTCATGGTCAATCAGGCATGCGCCGTCACATTCGGCCTCCCACATCCATGAGCTCTCCTCGCGCTGGCGGCGGGCGAACCGAGTTGCCGGTTCAGGGCCGGGCAAGAGGTCGAGTTCGAGATGGTGGGCGCCCCATTGCGAGCAGTAGAGCCCGAAAGTGCCGTCCTGCAGAGTGGCATAGTGTGCACGACTCCCCATGGCCATACCGTATTTGAGGCGCCACTAACTGTGATGGCCGTTCTGAAATCTCGTGCTGGGATATCGCGCCGCGCCCGAGTCCCCAGGATTCGGGGACGGCAGAGATACATCACGACATCGGCCGCCGCCCAGGTGGCTTGGACATCGGCGGCACTGTTCGCCTATGCCCGAACTGTACGGCCCGTCAGAAGTCGCGCAGGAAGGCGGTCAGCTCGCGGGCCACCGTCTCTGGGCTTCCACCCTGGCTGGGCCGCTGATGGGACCGGTGGCATCGTGGCCCCCGGGAACGCAATGCGGATCACTAAATATTGCTCTCAGCTCATAAATAACGCGATAAGGCCAAGCGGCGGGACACATAAGCACCATGCCGACATGAATCACACGCTCGGCGTCGGCCTCAGAATTGATCGGTCTGGCCGACTCCGGATAAGGGGAAGGCGCCCTCAGGATCGGCCCATGAGCTCTATGATCTTGTGGTTCTGTCCGAACCCCGCATGGAGGACGGCTCACGATGAAATACAAGATCACCACGGCGGCCGTGTCGTCGCCGGACGCTCCGATGCGGCAGGTGCCGGAGGGGTAGTAGACGGTCTGGTGCGTCGCGCGGGCGATTGCCGAGAGCTCCTCGTCGTCGGTGACAGTGGGGCCGGGAAACACGCTTGACCCACGACTTCATCGGTTCGACCGACGCGATCCGGCGGGCGAGACGAATGCCTGCGAGCAGCATCGCCTCGTCGTGCCCGCCGGGGTCGGTGAATGAACGGAAATCGATGGCCGGCGGCGCGTCGGGGTCGCCGGAGCGAACCCGGACTCGACCTCGGCTGTGCGGACGGGCGACGTTGGGGGCGATCGCGACCGTCGCGGTCGGCAGCGGAGGGGCTCCCGTCTCCTCGAGGAAGCGTTCTGCGTGCACCGCCCACGGTTCGACGGGGAAGTGGATGAGAATGTCTGGACGTCCGTCGCCTTCGCCGGGTTCTCCGTTGCTGTCGAGGCCCCCAGCTTGTGATGGAGATCCTGCGTGACCATGGCCGGCAGTGGCTGTCTGCATATCTCACATGGACGAAAAGCATTATGCTTTACATCATGGATGCCACCTTGCAAGTCAGAGGGCTGGACGCGGAAGTGGTCGCCGAACTGAAAGCGCGGGCCGCACGTAAGCGCATGTCGCTGTCCGCGTACGTGGCCGACATCCTCACCGAGGTCGCCGCTACTCCCGCCCCGGACACGATCAGAGAACGGCTGGAGGCGCTCCGGTCGCTCGGCGGCGGGGCGAGTCACGACGACGTCGTAACGGAGATACGGAAGATCCGCGAGTCGTGATCGTCATCGACAGTTCGGCCCTCGTCGAGGCCCTGGCCGGAGATGCCCCCGCAGACGAACTGCTCGCGCGCGTCGCCGAGAACCGGCTCCACATCCCTCACCTGCTCGACTACGAGTTCCGCAACGCCATGCGCGGTCTGCTCCTCGGCGGGAAAATTAGCGAGGCCCGCGCCGAGGGAGCCCGGATCGTCAAGGCGGGCCTGCCCTTCACCCGTCACGCGGACGACCTGACCGCCGATCGCGCCTGGGACCTGCGAGCCAACTTCAACGGTTACGACGCCACCTACGTCGCCCTGGCCGAAGCGCTGGACTGCACCCTGGTCACCACGGACGAGAAGATCTACAAGGTGGCCCGCAAGTACATCGACGTCGATCTCTGCTGATCTCTCGACCGATCGTGAATCTCCGCCGCGAAGCTCATGCCCGCGGCCTCACCACCTTTGGTCCGGCTGCCTCGGACCCGCCTGCCGGGCGTGATCGAGCACGTCGAACGTCGTCCTGGACTCCCAGGGGCTGCTGGGCCTCGCCACTAACGCGTCTACGATAAGCGGTTATGCCCTCTGGAATCCCGAGTCGCGAAGGCGGCCGAGGCCGCGCTGGACGAACAGGGGTTCGTGGACCCCATCGGCGTGCTCGTCGGGATGGGCCGGCTCACCCCCGCGGGGATCGAGAACTGGCGGCGCGCCCGCGTGCCGTACCTGGAGAAGATCGTCGACGCCAACCTCGGCAAGCTGTCCAGCGCGTTGCGCATCCTGCGCTGCTGGGCTCAGGCCCGTGAGCTGAGACCGTCTACCTTTCACGCACCCGCGATCGCCGTCCGCTGCGCTTCTCCAAGACCGGAGATCGAGGTTTGGAGCGCGCTTACCGGACCCATTGGGTGCCGGCACGCCGGTGATGCCGTTCATCGCCCTTCTCGACCTGCTCGAACGGCAGTGGGCCGCGCAGCTGCGCCAGGTGTCGCTGGTGTCGGAGGCCGACGTTCCCGAGGAGATGTCGACGGCTGCGGCCGAAGCGCTCGGGCACGTCTACGGCCATGAAGAGGTCGCCGTCCGCTGGCCCGCCTGCATGGCGATCTCGCTCACCCGCATGGCGGCGGCCCGCGAGGCGTTCTGGCCTCGCTGGAGGGTGGCCACCAAGCGCCGGGGCAACGCAGCGGGCTGGGGCAAGGCGTTCCTGGCCGCGCTGGAGGTCTTCGGGCTGCCGCGTGAGGCCACCGCCACCCAGTCGATCATGTTGCATGACATCGGCGGGGCGAACGGCCGACAGCGGCCGACCGTTCACCCCGCCGACGCCCACGCCGCCATGGAAACTGGGCGCGAGCGGGAAATTCGTTGTCATCACCTGACCTTGCGATCCCGGGGCGGAGCGAGCGTTGTGCTCGGGGGGCCGGTGCTGTCCAGGGCTGGAGGCGGCGGCCGTCTCGTGCTGGTGGCCGGAGACGAGCGCGGCCCATCGGTAAGCTTCCCCCATCCCGTTTCAGGAGCAGGTGGTCAGGGCGTGAGGTAGCACGACTTTTGGACGCCGGGGAGTGGATCAGAGCCGAACGCGGCCGTGGTGCAGGGTGTGGCGCCGGTGAAGGATCTGAACAGATAACGACCTCGGGCGCCCATGGCGACGGTCCTGGTGCCGGTGAAGGCGCAATTGTTCCCTTCGACGGCGCAGGCCGTGCTGAAGCCGTTTGGCCCGCCCGCCTTGACGTAGCAGGCCTTGACCTCGCCGGGGACGGCCTCGCCAAAAGTCTGGTTGTTACAGGTGACGGGGCCGGTCACCGTCTTGTAGACGAACGATCCGAACGCCCCGTAGGCCACCGGCTGGCCGTTGGCTGCGGTGCAAGTGCCGTTCTCCGCCGCGCATTGGGTCCATCCGCCGGGGGGTGGTCCTGCCGGTGCCACGTGGCAGGCTTTCCCGAGCCGGTCGATGGGGTCGCCGAACACGGCGTTCGTGCAGGGCGTCGGACCGGACGCGACCTTGGTGTAGAAGGCGCCGTTGGCGCCGTAGGCGATGGTCCTGCCGTACCCGGTGAAGGAGCAGGTCTGGCCCTCCTCCGCGCACTGCGTGTAACCGGGCGGCCCGCCCATCGGGGCCACGTAGCAGGACTTCAGCACCCCGGAGGCGGGGTCGCCGCCGAACGCCGCGCTCGTGCACGCGGTGCCCGACCCGGCGATCTTGTACGTGTAGGCGCCCGCTCCGTAGGCCACCACCCGGTTGCCGCTGAAGGCGCACTGCTCCCCTTCACCGGCGCACTGTGTGAAGCCCGGTGGCAGGTCGCCGTCGGCCGTCGGAGGCGGCGGCGGGTTGCCCAGGCCGGTGGCGCTGATGTCGTAGGCGCCGGGCGCTACCTGGTCGAGGTAGACGTACCTGGCGTCCTGTGTGGCGCCGCCGATCCTGGTCCCGCCGAGGAAGGTGCCGTTGTTCCAGACGACCGACCCGTTGACGGTGATCGTCAGTGCGGTGCCGCCCAGCTTGGGGACGCCGATCCTGCCGACGGTTCCGCCCGGACTGGTCAGGCGGGCCGTGTACGTGCCGTTGGTGGGGTGACGCGACCAGGACGCCCCGACCGAGCCCTGCGGCATGGTGATCCGGCCTTCGACGCTGGTCAGATCTCCGGGGTGGGGGACGAACCGGTACCGGCCCGGGTCCGGCTCCGGCGACAGGCCCAGGACGTAGAACGTCAGGGCCGACGTCGGGCCCGTGGACCAGCCGTGCGCCAGGCTCATGAAGGCGCCGCCGTACGGGAACCCGCCCTGCGGGTCGATGCCCTCCCAGAAGGTGCTCTTGGTGCCGATCGGGCTGTCCAGCATGTAACCCCAGGTGCGGCGGATCTGCGCCAGCCCGGTGTGGTCGTCGTTCGCGGTGAAGTGGGCGTTCACCTCCATGGAGCCGGTGAACGGGTGGGCGCCGCGGACGTCCCATTCCGGGGTGATCCCCCCAAAGGGGCCCCAGCGCGCCGCCAGCTTCCTGGCGATGCTCGACGACTTGCTCTCCGAGTCCGTCAGGCCGTACCAGACCGCCAGGGCGTTGCCGTCCTGCGGGTAAAGGTCGCTGGTCGGATTGTCGCGATACATCCCGGCGCCCGGCACCCACAGCCGGGCGTTCACCGCCGCCTTCAGTGTCGCGGCGCGGCTGGAGTAGCTCGCCGCCAGGGCCGTCTCGCCTTTGATCGTCGCCAGCCGGCTCGCGCCGGCCAACGCGGCGTAGAGGATCGCGTTGGCCTCGATGTTCTCCCCTCCCATCCCCTGGCGGGCCCAGTCCTGCGTGGCCGTCACGTTCAGCAGGCCGTTGCCGTCGATCTTGCCGATGATGAAGCTCATGCCGAGCTTGAACTTCGGCCACACCGAGTCCAGCCAGGTCCGGTCGCCGGTATAGCCGTAGTACGTGGACGACATCAGCAACGTCCAGGTGTGGTAGGTATCCGACCCGGTCAGGTTGAACACCGGACCCGACCACGGGATCTCCCCAGAGCTGGACTGCACGCCGAACATGGTCGTCAGCGCGTTGCGCGAGGCCACCAGGTCGTTGGTCGAGACATACGCCGTGGGTACGGCGATGCCCAGGTCGCCGGGCCAGACGGTCCTGTCCCGCTTGGCGCCGTCGACGAGCACGCTGTCGCCGACGCCTACAACGGCGCTGTTGTCCCAGAGCGACGACGGCGGCGGCCAGGCGCGGCCCTGGTCGGAGGCGATGGTGTTCGTCTGCACGGTGTAGGCGCCCGCGTACCAGATGCGGTTCAGCAGGTCGTCGTTGGAGGAGAAGTAGTTGGCGTAGTCGGCCGGGTTCGCCTTGCCCGGAGCGGGGGTGAAGGCGAGGCTCACCCCGGTCAGGTCGATCCAGCCGCCGGTCCCCATGAACACGGTCAGGTAGCGGAATCCGCCCCTGAGCCGGGCCGTCGGCATGGTGTAGGAGCCACCGGCTGCCGCCGAGGCGGTGAGGGCGCCGTCAGGAGGGGTGTCGTAGCCGGCGCTCTTGTCGCTGCCTGTCCCGACGTACAGGGACGACTCGGTGAAGGCCAGGCCCACCTGCTGCCCTGCGGCGCTCGTCGCACCGAAGGAGAGCGTCGCCACTCCGCCGACCTCCTTGCCGAAGTCCAGCGTGAGGCTGGAACCGGTGCCGGACAGGCGGGTGGCCTGGTTGGTGAGCACGTTCTGCGGGTTGCTCACCGAGCCGGTCGTACGGAAGATCGCGGTCGGCCGCACCGTACGGGAGGTGGGTGAGAAGTTGGGCACCGCAGGATCCGCCGCCGCGCCGAGAGGAGCCGCGACGAGATGGCCGGTCACCGGCAGCACCACGGTGAGCAGAACCAGGAGTTTCCTTCGTAAGGACATGTCGCACCGTCACTCTCGATGCGCGATGGCCGCGCACATCTCGGTGGCCATGATCGCGCTTAGCTGGGTGGAGTAAGCGATCTTTCCTTGAGGAGGGCTGCGCCAGTCGTCGTTGGCCAGCAGGGACTCGCCCCGCAGGCACGATTCCCACAGCCGGGTGGTGCTGGCCAGCAGGAAGTCCCGCAGCCGCGGCTCATCACCGGCCCTGACGAGCTCGGCGGCGTACCGGTAGAAGATGCCTTTGAACAGGCCTTCGTCGCCGCCGTCCCCCTCGCCGGCGAAGACCCCTTCGTCGGTCAGCTCGGTGATGGCGGTGCTCGCCGTACGCGAGGCCCTGCGCAGGTAGCCGGTGTCGCCGGTGACCCGCGCCAGCTCGACGCAGGCACCGATGTAGACGCCCTGGTTGTAGGTGAAGCGCCACTGGGTGTCGACGGCGTGGTCACCGAGCCGGTTGATGCCGTCCTGGACGAACCCGTCCGGGCTGACCAGGACCTTCTCCAGCCACCCCATCGTGCGCTTGGCCGCGGCGAGGTGGCCGGGGTCGCCGGTGCGCCGGTAGAGCCGCGCCGAGAGGATCACGAAAGGCCCGTTGGCCGGAGTGTTCTTGTAGGCGGGTTGTGAGGCCCGCCAGGCGATGCCGCCTCCTTCGTGGTCGTTCCAGCCGTGCTCGAAGACGTGCGCCCATATCCGCGCCGCCTGCGCCCGCAGCTCGTCGTCCCGGGCGGCTTCCGCCAGCCGGTCGGTCGCCAGGGCGAGCCACAGCATGTCGTCGAAGTAGTCGTTGAACAACGAGCCGCTGTTGCGGCGGCGGATGTTGTCGTAGATCACCCGCGCCTGCTTCAGCCACCGCTCCTCGCCGGTGCGGTGGTAGGCGTCGATCCGCACGTCCATGACGTGTGCCAGCCACCAGAAGTTGAACACGTCGTTGTCACCCGGCTCGCACGGATGCCAGTTGTTGAGCAGTTGCCCGCCCGGGGCGCCGAAGTACCGGTCGAGGCTCTGCTGCAGCAGGTCGGCACGTGCGCCCCAGGCGCCGAGGTCGGCGGTCGTCATGTCCTCACCCGGATCCGGTGTAGCGCAGGGTCAGCTCGTCGAAGTTGAGCCAGTTGGTGCTGCCTCGGGAGCCGTTGAAGATGACCGAGATGGTGTTGGCGCCCGCCTGGAGCTGGACGTTGGTCAGGGTCTGGGTGCCCCACGTCGTCCACGCGCCGGTCGAGGGGAAGGCGAAGTTGCCCGCGACGCCGGCCGAGTTGACGTAGATGTAGCGGGAGGCCGCCCCGGCCCCGGCGGCGTACCTGAACGTGAGGTCGTAGCGTCCCGAACGGCTGACGTTCGCGTTCAGGTCCACCCACTGGCCGTCGGCGTTCCACCCGGCGAGATAGCCGCTTCCGGTGTATCCGGCGTGCAGGGACTCGGTGTTCAGGCCGTGCAGCGTGCCCGCCTCGGCCTGCAACTGCGCGAAGACCTGGAGGGAGTCGAGGTTGAGGTAGTTGCCGTTGCCCGCGGCCTGATCGAGCTCGATGCGGATCGTGTTGTAGCCCTGGTTGAGTGCCACCGCGTTGAGGGTGACGGTGCTCCAGGTCGCCCAGCTCGCGGTGCCGGGGAACGTGCGGTTGGCGGCGATCACGTTGCCGTTGACCACGATCTTGCGTCCGGCGTCGCCCGCCGCCCCCGCGTACCTGAGCTGGAGTTTGTGCGCGCCCGCCGACGGGACGTTGACGTGGAAGGTCACCGCCTGCCCCTGCGCTGACCAGCCGGCCAGGTAGCCGCGCCCGGTGAAGCCCGAGTGGATGCTTTCCGCGCCGAAGCCTGCGACGGCGTTCTCTGCCTGGTAGAGGCCGTTCTCCGGCTGCAGGCCCGGGTATCCGTCCGGTGGGACGACCTGCAGGGCGCTCACCGCGGCAGCGGCGGTCAGGCTCTGGATGTATCCGGAGCCCGTGGGCGCCGACCAGTCGGGGCCGACCAGGTTGTCGCTGGTACGCCGGTGGTTCCAGGCCTGGGTCGCGTTGCGTTGCAGGTACGGCAGGTACTGCGCCTGGCCGTATCTGGTGACCAGGCGGGCGAGGCTGCGAACGAGGACGGTCTTGAAGCCGCCGGCGTCGTTGACGCCCTCGTAGAGGGGGGTTCCGCCGTTGGTGAGGTAGGTCGTCGCCCAGTCGGCCGCGCCCGTCGCGTCGGAGAGGTAGGTGTTGTCGCCCGTCGCCGTGTGGAGCGCGGCGGCCGCGCTGATGTAGTTGCCGAAGTTGTAACTGAAGTCCCACTTGACGAGGGTGCCGGAGCCAGAGCCTTCGAGATGGTCGTAGACGTGGCCGGCGGACTGGAGGTTGGTCTTGATCCAGGAGAACAGGCTCTGGGCGCGAGTGAGGTAGGTGGTGTTCCCCGTGGCCGAGTAGAGCCTGGCCGCCGTCGCCGCCGCGACGGCGTTGGTGGCGACGTTCTTCTGGTTCTGCACGCTGCGCCGCCACCAGATCCCGCCGCCGTAGGTGGCGTCCTGGTAGGCCCAGATCGAGTTGAAGAGGTTCTGCGCCGTGGTGAGGTAGGCGGTCGTTCCCGTTATCTCGTAGGCCCTGACGCTGGCCTGTGCCCACCAGGCGAGGTCGTCGTTGAAGTCGTTGCTGAAGGTCGGGTAGTACGCGACGAACCCGGTGTAAACGTCATCGATCATCTGCCGGTACGTGGAGCTGCCGGTGCGCTGATAGGCGTCCATCACCAGCTCCCAGAGCTGGGCCTCCCACCAGAAGTCGGTGTACCTGCCGCCCTCCGGTCCGTGGGCGTGTTCGGCGTGGATCTGATGGTCGCTGTTGACGTAGAAGTACTTCTTCGCCGGGTCCCAGAACGCGTTGACGTAGGCCGTCATGGCGGCGTCGGCGTTGGCCGCGGTGGCCGCCTGCGCGGGTTGCTGAAGCCCGGCCACCAGTAACAGCAGCGACAGCAGGGCCGCCGCGATGCGTGGTTTCATGATCCTCACCTACTGGGTGATGTTGTTGCTCGTCAGGACGCTGTCGCCCTGCTCCTGTGCCTTCGTCAGCGTCTGCTGGGCGGTGGCCTTGCCGTTCAGGAACGACTCCAGGGCGGGGATCAGCGCGTCGGTCTCCATCGGGGCGTAGCCCGCGCAGGTCGGGCGGATCTTGGCGTACTGCAGGGTGTCGAGGACCGGCTTCCAGAAGGGGTCGGCGGTGAAGAAGGGGTCCCGCGTCGCCGTGACGGTGCCTGGGATGTTCAAGCTGGTCTTGGCCCAGGTCAGGGCGTTGTCCTTCTCGGCGGTCCACCACTTCACGAACTCCCACGCGGCGTCCTTCTGCTTGGACGCCGTCGGGATGACCAGGCCGAAGCCGCCCATGACGCTGCCGGTGGCGCCGCCGGGTCCGGTGGGCGGCGTGACGATGCCGAAGTCGAGGTTCTTGCCGTACTTCTTGAAGGTGGTGATGTCCCACGGACCGGTGATGGTCATGGACACCTTGCCCGTGGCGAACGCGTTCGTGCCCTCGCCGAGGCCTTCCTCGAAGCCGGGCTGGTAGACCCCCGCCTTCAGGAGCCGGTCCCACAGGCCCAGGACCTGGAGGCCCTGCGGGGTGTTGAACGTGGTCCCCGCACAGTCGGCGGAGACCATGTCGCCGCCGGCCTGACGCAGGTACATGCTGAACAGCCCGGCGTCCTTGAGAGAGAGCCCGGCACGTTCGAGCTTGCCGCCGCCGTCGCGCTTGGTCAGCTTGATCGCGGCCTGCTCCAGTTCGGCCCAGGTCATGGGCGGCTCGATCCCGGCTTCCCGGAAGTGGGCCTTGTTGTAGAACAGCGCGCGGGCGTCAACCGTCAGCGGCAGGCCATACAACTTGTCCTTCCACGTGAGCTCTTTGAGCGCCTCGCCGTAGAAGCGGCTCTGCTCGATGGCGTCCTTTTTCAGCAGGTCGTCGACGGGCTGCAGGACGCCCTTGGGGGCGTAGCCGGCCGTACGCCACCGATCCCAGAACATGACATCGGGCGCCTGGCCCGCGGTCGACGCGGTGAGGAACTTGGTGAGCATGTCCTTTTGAACGACGTATTCGACCTTGATGCCGGGATGAGCCTTGTTGAAGGCGTCGGTCATGGTCCGGAACTGCTGCTCGCCCTCTCCCGACCAGTCGCCCCAGAACTTGAGGTTCACCACGCCGCCGGACGCGGTGGTGCCTGACGGAGTGGATCCGGTCGAGCAACTGGAGAGGACCACGGCGAGTGCGGCGACTGCCGTAATGATCAACCGCCTGGGGGGTGCGGGTCTCATGGGCGGTTACTCCGTTTCGTAAATTCAGCGGGTCCCGGTGAAGGCGATCCCCCGAGTGAGGTAGCGCTGCGCGAAGACGTACAGCAGCACTGTGGGGAGCATGGCGACGATCGAGCCGGCCATGAGCGGCCCGTAGTCGGTGCTCTTGTTGTAGGAGAAGGCCGCGAGGCCCATCTGGACGGTGCTCATCTGCGGGTCGTTGAGGACGATCAGCGGCCAGAGGAAGGCGTTCCAGCCAGCGAGGAAGGTGAACACGGCCAGCGTGGCGAGCGCCGGTTTGCAGAGCGGGAGGTAGATGTTCCAGAAGATGCGGAACTCCGGGCAGCCGTCCACCCTGGCCGCCTCGCCCAGTTCCCTGGGCAGGTCGAGAAAGAACTGCCGCATCAGGAACACAGCGAACGCGCCCACGGCACCGGGCAGGATCACCGCCCAGTACATGTTGAGCAGGCCGGTCCCGCCCTGGCCGAACAGGTCGTTCCCGCCGGTCAGCGGCATCGAGCGGACGATGAGGAAGGACGGCACCAGGGTCACCACCGGCGGCACCATCATCGAGGCGAGCAGGAGCCGGAACAGCATGCGGTTGCCCCTGAAGGGGAGCCTGGCGAACGCGTACCCGGCCAGGGCCCCGAGCAGAACGTTGGTGGCGACCCCGATCAGGGCGAACGCCATGGAGTTGGCGATGTAGCGCCCGAAGGGCACCGAGGTGAAGGCGTACTGGTAGTGCTCCAAAGTGGGGTGGCTGGGAATCCACTGGATCGGGATGGAGACGATCTCGTCGTCCGGTTTCAGCGACGTCGACAACGACCACAGGAACGGAAGCAACATCACCACGCCGAACAACGTGAGGACGCCGTAGAGGGCGGAGCGCCTGACCAAAGCGATCATCGGCTGTTCTCCTCCCTGTTCACCCGCATGTTGATCACGGTCACCGCGACGATGACCAGGAAGAGGCTGAACGCCTGCGCCGAGGCGTATCCCATCTGCAGCCGGTTGAAGCCGGTCTCATAGATCTGGTAGACGGGCGTCAGCGTCGACTGGGCAGGGCCGCCCTTGGTCATCACGTACGCCTGGTCGAACAGCTGGAACGCGCCGATCAGCGAGAGCGTGGTGACGAAGAACGTGGTGGTCCGCAGGGAGGGCCAGGTGATCCGCCGGAAGGCCTGCCATCGGCCCGCCCCGTCGATCGCGGCCGCCTCGTACAGGTAGGCGGGGATGCCCTGCAGCCCTGCCAGGTAGATGAGCATGTTCCAGCCGACGCCCTGCCAGAGCGTGACAAGCACGATCGAGGCCATCGCGGTGTCGCTGTCCCCGAGCCAGGCGGGCCCCTCGATCCCGATCAGCCGCAGCAACTCGTTGACCGGCCCGTAGTGGCCGTTGAGCATGAACCCCCACACGGTCGCCGCCGCGACCGGCGAGGTGACCACGGGGACGAAGAAGACCGTCTTGTAGATCACCATCCCGGGGAGCCGGAGGTTGAGCGCGAGCGCGAGCAGCAGCGACAACACGATCATCGCCGGCACGAACATCAGGCAATACAGCAGGATGTTCTTCATCGCGGTCATGAAGACCACGTCGTCGAGCAATCGGGCGTAATTGCCGAGCCCGGTCCACTCGGGCGGGGTGAGGATGTCGTAGTCGGTGAAGCTCAGGAAGAACGCGCCCAGCACCGGCAGCACCATGAACACCGCGAACAGCACCATCGCGGGAGCGACGAACAGCGCGCCCGCCCGTGCCTGCTCGCGGCCGAGCCGCACGGCCGTCACGGCGGCGTGTCGCAAGTAAGCCTGGAATGCACAGCCACGTCCTTCTCCGTTACGCAACTTGGCATGCGTTGTAACCTGTCTGAAAAATAAAGACATAACTTGATATAGGTCAACATGATCTAAGTCTCAGCTCGATAACGAGGCGGGAGAACCTGACGCCACGCCTGGCATGCTTGTAATATCAGGCATATACCAAGTTGCCAACCAAGGGATCGAGGCCCGTTGACCGCCGACGCTCCGCTGCTGTACGAGCGGATCTGCAACTACCTCCTGACCGAGATCAAGCGCGGGGCGCTCGACCCTGGTGCCCGGGTGCCGTCGGAGATGGAGCTGGCCAAGCTCTTCGACGTCAGCCGCATCACGTCGAAGAAGGCACTGGAGGTCCTCCGGCAGGCCGGTGTGGTGGAACGGATCCGCGGCAAGGGCTCCTTCGTCGCGCGCGAGCTCCCCGACCTCGACCGGCTCGCGGCCGACTCGCCCACGCCGTCACCCGTCCGACCCCGGCCCCGCGGCGGCTCGGCCTCGGCGATCGGGCTGGTCATCCCAGATCTCTCCGAGGTCTACGGGCTCGAACTCTTCTACGCGATCGAGGAGCAGTGCGCCCTCCATGACATCAGCCTCCTGATCCGGCGTACGCGCGGACACCAGGACGATGAGGAGAAGGCGATCGAGTCTCTGGTCACATCAGGCCTCGTGGAAGGGCTCCTGGTCTTCCCCGTCCACGGCGAGTACTACAACGCGAGCCTGCTCCGCGTGATCCTCGACGGCCACGCCGTGGTGCTGATCGACCGCTACCTGTCCGGAATCGCCGGCTGCGCCGTGCACACCGACAACGCGGCCGCCGCCAAGGCGCTGACCGAACACGTCATGGAGCGCGGCCATCGCCACCTCGCCTTCGTGTCGCCGCCGCCGGACAACACCTCCAGCATCGAGGCCAGGCTCGAAGGCTTCCGTGCCACCTTCGCAGACCGCGACCCGGCGTACGGCAGCAGGCACTTCCTGACGGACATGCGCAGCACCCTGCCCGACGCCTTCACTCCCGACAGCGTCGAAGCCGATGTCCAGCGCGCCGTCGCGTTCCTGCGCGCGAGGCCGGACATCACCGCGCTCGTCGCCTGCGAGTACAACCTCGCCCGGGTCCTGGCCAAGGCCACGGACGTCCTCGGCGCGCGCGACAAGTACCTGATCGCCTGCTTCGACTCGCCGCCCGACCCGGTCACCGGGTCAGCGTTCCTGCACGTCCGGCAGGACCAGCGGGAGATGGGCAGGCGGGCCGTCGAGCTTCTCCTCATGCAGATTCGCGGCGAGCCGGTGCCGAAGCAGTCCACTGTTCCGTTCACTGTGGTGGACGCGGGAGCGGTCTGCTGACCCTAGGAGCGTCCTGAAGATCTTGATGGCCTTTTCAGACTGGGATCGGGGATTCAGACTCGGGCCATGATGGGCCGTCGGATGGTTCTGGCCGGGCCTGAGGTGTGGGTCGTGTGTCGGGAGTTGATGCCGGCCGGGAGCGCGACGGCCCGGCGCTTGTTCCCGGGGCGCGACAGCACTGGGAAACTCGAACGCAGAAGGCTCAGGGGAAGAGCGCGGACTCCCTTGATGGGCGCGGGTGAGATCGCCACGGCCGCCGCGGCCAGTCCCCTGCCGAGCAGTTTCTGGGCGATCAGCCCACCGAAGGAGTGACCCACGAGAATCGGCGGCTCGGCCAGCCCTGCGATGATCTTCGCGTACGATTCTGTGACCGCGTCCACGCCGACGCCAGCCATCCGCTCGGCCATGGTCCGGGTCTCCGCCACGGATTCCGCGTCCCCCGGCCAGCCCGGCGCGAGTGTCTGATAGCCCTGCTTCTCGAAGAGATCCTGCCACGGCTGCCAGGACAGGGAATGAATCCACAAGCCATGGATGAAAACCACAGACCTCTTCATCGGGCGACCTCTCGTGCACAGGTTGACTGACCATTCGCAGGTGAAATTACGCAGGCCTGGTTGAACGGAAGTGAAGACATCGTGGATTCGTTCTCCGCGCGAGTCACCGATTTCCCGCTCGGCCGATCAGCCGGCTCACCAAGTAGTCACTCGGACGCTGCAAGATGATGACCGGACCAGTTGTGAAGGAGAACCGTATGAGTTCCGAGGACGGCCTGCGCGCCGCTTTCCGGCGTGGTGACAGTGCCGAGGTCATGCACCTTGCGGAGGTCGAAGTCAGGCGGGCCCGGGCGGCTGGCGAACCGGCCGGCGAGGTGGAGGGGCTGTACGCGATGGTGCGCGTCGCGCTACGGCAGGACGACCTCCCGAGCGCATCGGTGGGGGCATCCACGCAAGCACCAAGATCGGTGATGTTGTCGTGGCCACCCGCGTCGTCTACTACGACCTGCGCAAGGAGACCCCGGAGGGTACCCGGCGCAGAGGCGAGGAACGGGAGGCGCCATCTGCCGTGGGCCATGCCGTGAACGCGTTCTTCAACGATCACGGCGAGCCGGCCACCCTCCAAGCCGCAAACGACGAAGGGGACTTCCTCACCCACACCGGGCCGATCGGATCAGGGGAGGCGGTGATCGCCGACGCGAAGTCGGAGATCATCCGCTATCTGAAGGCATACAACGACAAGGTGCTGGCGGTCGAGATGGAAGCCGGCGGTCTCACCCAGGCCTTCCACGAGCAGGATGGGCCGCAGGCCGTACGCGGCTGGGTGGTGGTCCGTGGCATCTCTGATGACGCCGACGACGGTAAGAACGACACCTGTCACGACGTCGCCGCACGGCACGCGGCAACGGTCCTGCGCAGCCTGCTCCCCTATCTCCCGATCGGGAGCTCATGAGATTCCTTGGAGGAGATCGGGTATGGACGCGTTCGTTCTCGGCGTGGTGAGCTCGCTTCTGGCCACCGCGATCACGGTGGCGGAGGCTGGACCTTCTCCATCCGTTCCCGCCAGTGGCCGGTAGCGCTCCTGTCCCGGCTGACCGGATTCGGGGTTCACCGCGTCTTTCCGCGCCAGAACATCGCCAATCAAGACCTGGCCGAGGAGCTCAAACGGGCGCGGTGGGTACGCGTTCTGGCCGGACGCGGCAACGAGCTGACCCGCGACGGCTTCACCACCGTCTGGCAGGCCGCGGGCAAGGGGCTGGAATTCGTCCAGGTTCTCCTGCCCGACGCCGAACTCGGCCCCGAATCCTGGCTTGCCAGGCGGGAAGCGGAGATGCGCCGCATCGACCTGGGCTTGTCCCTTGGGCTGCTCACCGAGCAGGTACGTGTCAACGCCGATTACGTGCGCGAAGTGGCACGGCAACATGACAGCGTCTCGTTGCGCTTCTACGACCTGCCCAACCTCCACCGTGTCGTCATCACCGACAACGTCGCTTACCTGACCATCTACCGGCAGGCCGAGCATGGCCGCAATTCCCCATGCCTTCTGGCGCACCGGCCAGGGCTGATGTACGACTACGCATCACTGCTCTTCACCACCGCCTGGGAACACAGCCGCCCAGCAGCCTGACCGGCTTTTCTACCCGCCGCTCTCTTTACTAGCGAAGATTTACTCGCTCATGCGGCGTTGTTCCGCGGCTGAAGCACTCACGCATCCCACCAGAGTCGCGCCTGATCTGAGGTGTTGGCTCCCTCCTTTGGCTCCCCGGCTCCAGCGAGCCCCGCCAACCGCCGAGTCGTATTCGCATGGCCACAACTCAAAAGAGTGCGTAGCGCGTTACTTTATTTTCGCTGCGATGCCGGGAGAGTGAGAACAGTACGCCCATCATCGCAGGGAGGATGACGTGTCGCTATCCGTGGACCAGGAACCCACTCCCCAGAACGTGCCATTCCTCGATGTTCTGGATCCGGCTTTCGACTTCGGCGCCCCCGAGGTCTTCGCGGCCCAAGCGGAAAGCTGGTACGCGACAAGCCCCATGGGCCTGCTCGTGCTGCGATACGCGCAGGCCAACGACCTCTTACGCGACCGGAGGCTGGACCACAACGGCAAGCGGTTCCTGGAGATGAACGGGATCTTCGACGGTCCGATTTACGAGTGGTTCGTCCCGATGATCGTCAACCACGACGGAGAGGATCACCGCCGCCTGCGCCGCCTGACGAGCAAGGCGTTCACCGCGCGCACGGTGGAGAGTCTGCGGCCGTTCATCCGGGCGCAGGTCGAGCAGCTGACCGAGGGCCTGGCATCGGCCGAGGAGTGCGAGTTCGTCGAGGACTTCAGCACCCGGCTGCCGCTGGCGGTCATGTGCCGGCTGCTCGGCGTGCCGCCCGAGGACTACGACGTCTTCGGCACCTGGACCAGGGACATCGGCCTGGTCTTCAGCCTCGCGGCCGGGGGCGATATCGCCACCAGGGTGGAAGCCGCCGTACGCGGCCTCAACGGCTACGCCGACTTCCTCATCGAGGAGAAGTCGGCCAGGCCCACCGACGACCTCAGCTCCGCCCTGGTCGCGGCCCATCAGGCCGACGACAGCCGCGTCAGCAAGGACGAGCTGCGCAACCTCCTGGTCACGCTCGTGTTCGGCGCCCAGGACAACACCCGGCACCAGCTCGCCAACGCCATGGTCGTCTTCTCCGAGCACCCCGGCCAGTGGACCCTGCTGGGGCAGCGGCCGGAGCTGGCTGCCCAAGCCGTCGAAGAGGTGATGCGCTGGCTTCCCTCGGCGGGCACCATCTACCGCTTCGCCGCCGAGGACTTCGACTACGAGGGACTTCACATCGCGCAAGGCACGTTCCTCACGATGTGCGTGAACGTCGCCCAGCGCGACCCGCGCGCGTACAAGAACGCCGATCAATTCGACATCACGGCCGTCAGGGACAATCCCCCGCTGCAGTTCGGCGCGGGCCCGCACCACTGCCTGGGCTCCGCTCTCGCCCGCGTCGAGATCGGGGAGGCGCTCCCCATCCTCGCCGCCCGGCTGGGCCCGCCCTCCGTCGTGGGGCCGATCACCTGGCAAGGCCCCATCGGTATCCAGGGCCCGGATATGCTACCGCTGCGCTTCGGCTGATCAGTGCCCGCAGCCCCGCCCTCCACCGAAGTGAGCGAGCGGGAGCTGCATGCTCCCTGCGCGGAGCATGCGGGGTCGAGGCCCTCGTGTCAGCCACTCCTCGCGGTAGCGCTTGTAGTTGACGTCGCGGATGTTGACGTCGCGGGTGGTGAACTGGCCGGAGCGGACGTCGGCGGCGGTGACGGCGATCTGCTGGAAGTCCAGGTCGAGCCCATTGCCGTCGCTGTAGCGCGCGATTGGGTCCACTACGGAGCGGGGCACGGCGCGGCCGGTCGGGTCGAAGTCGCCGGCGAAGAGCACGCTCACGGGCTTGCCCGACCCGGCCGCGAGCACGACACCCACGTTCTACCTGTTCGGCAGCGCGTATGGCTTATCAGCCGTCCAGCCGGACGGTGACGGTGACCTGACCCGCTTCGTCACGTCTGGCGACCGCATGCCCGGTGCGGTCGATCCCATCCAGCTGCAGCGATATCGGACCGCCCTCGGCCAAGAAGTTGCGCCACCACAGCTTGGCGTCGGGGAACTGAACGCCGATCGTGACGGTGCCGGCCGCGCGCCGGAAGGCGACGGGTGTGCTGAAGGTGCGTCCCGAGCGGCGCCCCACGTAGGTGACGACCGTGAGGCGTCTGCTGATCAGTCGGCCCCATCGAGGAGAGGAGCGCAACGTCAGGACACAGGAGTTGAAACGGCCGATCGCTCGCTTCGGAAGCGGCCCCTGGTATCGCACAGTACCTCCATCACGACGGGCATCTCTTGCCGGCCAACGTAACACCATAAGTGGAGAGCCTCGTCCGGTTGACCTAAAGTGAGAACCATGAGCGCTGAGACGTCTCGTATGCCGACCGGCCCCGGCGCGGCCGCAGGGTTGCGCGCCGACGCGCGACAGAACCGCGACCGCATCGTGGAGGTCGCCCGCGAACTGTTCGCAGACCACGGACTCGACGTGCCGATGGCCGCGATCGCCCGGCATTCCCACGTGGGGGTCGCGACGCTCTACCGCCGTTTCCCCACGAAGGCATCGCTGGTCACCGAGGTGTTCGCGGATCAGTTCAAGGCATGCGTGTCGGTCGTCGACGACGCACTGGCCGATCCGGACCCGTGGCGCGGGTTCTGCACGGCCATCGAGAAGGTGTGCACCATGCAGGCCGCCGACCGTGGCTTCAGCACGGCCTTCATCGCAGCGTTCCCCGATGCGGTCGACGTCGAACAGGAACGTTACCGCGCCATACAGGGCTTCGCCGAGCTGACGCGACGCGCCAAGGCGACCGGGCGGCTGCGCGCCGACTTCGCGCAGGACGACCTCGCCCTACTGCTCATGGCCAACGGCGGCATCATCACCGAATCCACCGAAGCGGCCCTGGCCGCGTCTCGACGACTCGTCGCCTACATGCTCAGCGCCTTCCGCGCCGAACAGGCCGAGCCCCTTCCACCACCCGCCCCACTCGACCTGCGTGACGTCCTGAACACACCGACCTGCACTCCTCGTCCCGTACCACGGGCCAGCAGGGGACCGACAGGACGTCAAGGAACCAGCGACCGGATTCCCTGAGGCCAGAGCAGGCACGAAACTGCTGAGTGCTCGCTCATCGGCAGAGTCGCGCGGAAAGCGGCACATCCGTACGCCTCGGTGCCATCTGCGGCGGGCGGCCTGCTCTCCCAGCACCTGGCGGCGATCACCATCCGTGATCTTCGGTTACGCGGAATGCCTCACTGAGCGCTGCAGTTGGCCGCTTCGGTGCTCAGTAGGCGAAGAACATCGGTTCAGCCGAGGATCGCGGTGGCCTCGATCTCGACTAGATGGTCGGGGACGTCCAGTGCCGCAACGCCTATCAGCGTGGCCGGCGGGACCGGGGCGACCCCCAGCTTCGCGGCTGCCCGGGAGATGCCTTCCAGGAGCGGGGGCATCTTGTCGGGCGTCCAGTCGACGACGTAGAAGGTCAGTTTCGCCACATCGTCGAAGGAGCCGCCGACCTCGGCCAGGGCGGTGCCGATGTTGAGGTAACTCTGCTCGACCTGTGCGGCGAGGTCGCCTTCACCGATCGTGACTCCCTGGGCGTCCCAGGCGACCTGCCCGGCGATGAAGATCAGCTTCGACCCGGATGCGATCGACACCTGCCGGTAGACATCGATCTTGGGCAATCCGCTGGGGTTGACAAAGGTGATGGCCATGATGCCTGTCTCCTCGTTCTGAGCGCCTGTGGGCTCGCGTCCGCGCCAGCCAAGACGCTCATGCTCTCTTGTGGTTACTCAGAAACCATAGGAGAGTGAATCCTGACATGGAAGAACGCACTTTTCAGTGACTGGAGCACCTTATGGTGACCAAGCAGTTCACGGGCTCACCCGAGGATGCAGACATAGCGCGCGCGGACTCTTTGGCGCGGGAGATCTTCTCGGACGTCGCCAACAAGTGGGCGTTCCTGATCGTCGAGGGTCTCGCTGATCGCACCCTGCGCTTCAGCGAGCTGCGAAACGAGATCGAGGGCATCAGCCACAAGATGCTCACTCTGAACCTGCGCATGCTGGAACGCAACGGCCTGGTCGAGCGCACCGTGCATCCCACCGTCCCGCCGCGGGTCGAATACACCCTCACCGAGCCGGGTCAGGCCCTACGGGCAACGGTCGACAGCATGTGCGGCTGGACCCGCCGTTACATCGGTCACCTCGAGGCTTCCCGCCGCCGCTTCGACGCCTGACCCCTGCGGCCAATCGATCCTTCAGTTCACCTGGCCGATTCTCGGACAAGGGGACAGATGCCGACCGGCTTGTCCTGTTTGGGCCAACTGCCTCTCATCAGAGTTGGCGATTCTCAAAGGATCAACCACGTTGACCTCGGCGTCCTGCGCGACTTGCGGCATGAGGGACGCGTTCGACGCAATGCTCACCAGGCCAGTTGCGACCAACCGACAGGTTCCTAGGCAGCCCAGCAGGCCCGCGGGGCGCTCATCTTCCCGGCTGTCATGGCCTGAGGTAGCGGTGGAGAAAGTCGGCGGTTGCCTGGGCGGCTTGGGTCACGTGCGGTTCGACGTCATAGAGGTCGACGTGCTGATCGGCGTCCAGCCAGAGGATCTCTTTGTCGCCGGGCTTGCGTTCGTAGAGCTCCCGAGCCAGCGTCGGCGAGCAGTAGGCGTCGGTCTTTCCGTGGACGATCAGTAACGGGGTGGCGGCCAGGAAGTCCGCCGCGCCAAGGGCGTCGAAGGTCATCAGGGTGTGGAGCGATCCTCTGGTGACCTCGTTGCGCCAGAAGGGGGAGGCGGACCGGGCGGTGCCGTAGTAGGCGTACGGCTCATCGCCTGTCATCGCGGCCTCGCCGCCGTCAGGCGCCACGGCGGGTACGTACTCGTCGTACCGGTCCAGGAAGCCGCTGATTGCGCAACGGTAGGCGTCGATGCCCATGGTCTGGGCGATCCGAGCCGGGCTGTTGTAGGCGCCCGCGATTCCTGCCACCGCCTTCACCCGGGAGTCCGTGGCCGCGGCCCGTACCGCGTAGCCGCCGCCGAGGCAGACGCCGACCACTCCGATCTGGGCCCGATTCACCTCGGGTCGGCCGGCCAGCACGCCGACTGCGGCCCTCAGGTCGGCCAGTTTTCCCTGACTGTCCTCATGTTGGCGGCGTCCGCCGCTTTCCCCGAAGCCCCGGTGGTCGAAGGCGAGCGTCACGAGCCCAGCCTGAGCGAGGAGCTCGGCGTAGGTACCGAGGACTTGCTCTTTCACCCCGGTGAAGGGGCCGGTGAGCGCGATGGCGGGTAGCGGGTCGTCCGCGTCTGGAACCCGGAGCTCGCCTACCAGCTCGATGCCTTCGCTGCCGAAGGAGATGCGCTCGGCTTTGACAGTGGTCATGAGCCCTCCCCTGCGTCGATTGGTGATGAGGCCGCGAGCTCGGCGGCAACGGCGTCCGCACCCAGGCCGACCAGCCAGTTCAGGGGCGCCCCCGGTAGGAAACGGGTCAGGGTCTGCGTCAGCTCCAGCTTCTGCGCTTCGCTCAGACTCGACGCACCGGCCGCCAAACGCCCCACTGCCTGTCGGTACGTGAGCAGGTACTGCCGCTGCCGGATCAGCAGGCCAGTGTCGCCGGGCGCGCCGTGGCCGGGATAGAGCGGCACCCCGGCCAACTCGTCCACCAGCCGATCGAGCGCACTCAGCCACGCACCCGAATGCCCATCTGCCGTATAGGAGTGCACGCCGTCGAAGGCCAGGTCACCGATGAAGGCATTCCGCTTCTCGCCGGCCTCGACGAGGAGGTAGGAGTCGGCGTGACTTTCGGCGGCTCCGAGGTCATGCACGTGGATCCGCAGCCCGGCGACGTCCAGGGTGCCGCCACCGTCCAGCGGGCGGTCCGGCACCCGGAACCGGTCCGGCCATTCCTCGCCGTAGGTGGGCTGCCACTGCTCCCGCTTGGCGACCGCGGTCTGCTCGATCGTCTTGGCGACCAGTGCTGTCGCATAGACCGGCACGTCGTCGCCCACCACGTACGGCAGCCCGTTGAAGTGATCCGGGTGGGCATGCGTCACGAACGCCGCCACCAGTGGCTTACGCAACGCCACGAGCCGCGCAGCCAGCGCCCGCGCGTCGGACACCAGCAGTCCGGCATCGACAAGCACCACGCCGTCCGCCGTCTCCAGCAGGTAGCTGTTGACGAAGATCCCAGGCTCTGCCGCCGTGTACGTGTGGACCTTAAACTCTGTCATGGCCGAAACACTAGGCGCCCTGATCTTGAACCGGCCAGAAGGCACTTTGAGGTGCCCCTCCACACGGGAGACCCCATGGCACTGGTGATACCCGACGTCCTGGAAGAGAGCTGCGCGACCCGGCAGGCGCTGGAGCGACTGGCCGCCAAGTGGCGAGTCCTGCTGATCTACGCGCTGCTCGCCGGACCGCAGCGGCACGCCGAGCTGCGCCGCAGGCTACCTGGTATCACCCAAAAGGTACTGACCGAGACCCTGCGGGGCATGGAAAGTGACGGGCTGGTCGAACGACGGGTGCTCAAGGACACCGCCCCACAGCATGTCGAGTACGCCCTGACCATACTCGGCCAAACCCTGCGGGAGCCGTTGTCCGCCATCTGCGCCTGGGCGCTGGAGCACCCCTAGCGGCTCCCGCAACAGCGACGTCCGCTCATCGGCATGAGCGCGCGTCTTGCGCGCTGATCTGCCGTTTCGGCCGACGCCCGCCAAATGTCAACACGAGTCGAACCTGCAAGGTTCACCGAGACTTCGGCAACCGCCGTCGCACGACAGTTGTCGCGCCGCTGCTCCCGGGCCTACGCGATTGACATGATCCCTGGGACATCGACGCACAGCAGAACACGTGATGCGATGACCTGGATGTCCGGCACGTCCCAATCGTCTCGACCAACCTGGCGAACGCCGGATCGCAGCTTGATCGACTGACATGATCATTGAGACCGGACAACGAGGAGGCGCACCAATCGATGGGGGCCTAAGGAAGCACACCGAAAGTGCAGAGTTATTCCGGACGGATGCGGCTTCCATCGTTCGGAACTACCTGACATCTTGCAGGTCAGACACTAGCCAGTACGACGATTTCGCCCTGAACGAGACATTCATTGTCCAGTCTGCGCGAACCTCCGGTCCCCGAGGTCATCGCTGGCGTCCCAGACGCGGAGATCCCGTACCTGGTGACACGCTTCGTGTCGGGTGAGCCCGGGGTCGCGACGCTCAAGGCGGCGTCCGAGGTGGGACGGTTGTTGCGCGTCGTGCACTCCCTCCCCGTCAAGGGAGCGGGCTTCTTCGAGGAGTCATCTGGCTTGCCGCCATACGCTGATGAAGAGACATGGGCTGAGCGAGTCGCGGGGCTGGCGGATCGGCTCAACTCGGTCGCCGACGCCGGAATCCTGCCCCCGGCGGTGCGCCGGTTCGTGGCCGACGCCGCCGCCTGGAGGTCCGAACGAGGAGCACGGATGCGGGCTCGCGATCGTCGCGGCATACTCCGAGCGATGGAGCGTCGATCCTTCGCCGGACGGCAAGATCATCTGGTTCGTCTGGTTCGTTTGGTTCGTCTGCGGGAAGCCTAAGCCTTTGAGCGAGCCGTCCGGCGCAGGAGCGCTGAGGTACTTGGGTTTCAGCCGGATCCCGACAGCCGCGCCGATGAGACAATCCCGAAGCGACTCCGTTGCGATTTTCGCAACTGGAGCTTAGAGTGGAGGCATGTGCGGGGAGATCGTGGCACAGCGCGTCCGCCAGCTGATCACAAGAAGTGGCCGGAGCCAAGGCGAGTTCGCGACGCTCGCCGGACTCGACCCGTCGAAGATGTCCAAGTCGCTATCCGGCACCCGAAGGTTCACCTCCCTCGACCTGGCGCGGATCGCCGAACTCGGTGACGTGACGGTTGACTGGTTGCTCGGCGCCGATGAGACTCCTGCGTTGGCGGGGCGGCTCTCGTCCCCGCTGGGCAGTTCTGTGGAGAGTGCCATGCAGGAGGCCGATCGGCTCACTCAGCTCCGCGCGGACCTCGCCTTCCTCGGTTACAAGCAGCACGTCACCCTCCCCCAAACCACACCCGTGGGCAGTTGGTGGGTAGGGCAGGGGCAACAACTTGCCGCTTGGGCCCTCGACCAGGCATGCGCTGCCGGAGCCGATCCCAGCCACACACGCGATCTCGCCGAGTTGATCGAGACCGTTTTTGGGATCGATGTGGCGATTAGCGAGCTGCCTGATGGTTTCGACGGTCTGGCCTCCAGCAGAGAGCACCGCCGGCTCATTGTCGTCGGGACCTCGACGGTCCCCAGCCGTCAGCGTTTCACGCTCGCGCATGAGCTGGGGCACGTATTGGCCGGCGACGATCAAGGCCTGCTGGTAGAGGCCGACGTTTACGACAAGCGTCATAGCCGACAGTCCTCCGAGATCCGAGCGAACGCCTTCGCCACCGCCTTTCTCCTACCGGAAGCGCTGCTGAAGTCGGAGACGAGCGGCACGGCCTGGACGGATGAGTCCTTCGCCAAGCTCGTCTTCCGATGGTGGGTTTCACCCAGCGCGCTGGCCTGGCGACTGCACAATGTGAGCCTGATTTCCAAAGATCTCCGCGACCGGTTCCGCGGCATGACCACCGAGTCCGCGGCTCTGCTCGCCGGCGAGCTGGGTTCGTTCACTGAGTGGATCGACGCCGCCTCCCGCTGCCGGATTCCGCAGTTGCTGTTGCGCGACACATTCCAGGCCTACCTCGACGGCACCTCGACCCTGCGCCCTTTCTCCAACCTGATCGGCGAGGATAGCGAGACCATCCGGCAGGCTCTTGAACAAGCCGGAGAGGAACCTCCCCTGACGTCATGACCTGGTACTGGTTCCCCGACAACACCGTGCTGTGCAACTTCGCCGCAGTGTCACGCCTACGGCTCCTGGAGGAGATTCTCCGCGGCAGGGGACGCTGGGTTGAGGCCATCGAAGCCGAGGCGAGCAAGTCGAAGGCCGTCTTCCCGGAACTGAACACGGTCGCTCAGGACGGTTGGCTGGGCGAACCTATCGAGATCAAGAATCTGAACGAAAGCCGCCAGGTCGAGCAGGTACGCCGTGCGGTGTTCGGCGGTTCGCTCCATAAGCCGACGCAGCACCTGGGCGAAGCACAGACGTGCCACGTCATTCTCAACTGGCCGCAGTTCCGCGGATCCTTCTGGATCACGGACGATCGGGACGCCGGGGAGTATGCCCGCAGGCAGGGCATCACTACACGGGACACCATGGACCTGTTCTGCGAAGCGATCGTCGAAGGGCTCTGTACCACCGACGAGGGCTTCAAGCTGCTGCATGAGATGGTTCGCCTGGGCCGCCATCTCCGTCTGCCGAACCGCCCTGCTGATCTGCGCTAGCGGGGGTGTCGGAAGCCCCGATCCCACGTGGGGCGCTTCGGCCGGGACACGCGCCCAGGGCCGGGCCGCTCGGTGCCGGGCGAGCGTGCGATCACGCTCGGCGATCATCGGCGTTCTGGGTGGACTGCTGACGAGTGTCCATTTCCCGGCCCTCGGCGCGCCCCTCGTCCCGGGCGCGGGCGAGGAGTTCCGCGAGCCGCCGCCGGCGTCGCCGCGTGATGGCTCGGAAGGCGAGGACGAGGGCTCCGAGGGCGGCCACGAGGGCCAGTTGCGGCCAGGGCGGGGACCAGACGGTCACGGTAGCCGACGTGTGCTGGATCGCGGCGCCGGCCGGGGCGCCGTCGCGGACGGAGGGCGTCACGTCGACGCTCGTGCGGAGCGGTCCCAACGCCCAGACTCCCTCGACGCGGGCCTCGACCGCTCGGCTGCCGCCCGGGAACATCTCCTCGACGTCGGCCCCGGCATGGCGTTCGAGGAGGCCGAACAGTTCGGTGACCGTCACCCGGCCGGTGCCGGTCACCGCCACGTTGCCGGCGCTCTTCGTGGTGTACCTGACCCGGATGGTGCCGGCCGAGAAGGGGTTCCAGGAGTGCTCGTACGTGGCGGTGAGATCGTTGACGGCCACAGTCGCCGTGATCGTGCCGGTGGTCCGCATCATGACCCGGAACCCGACCCGGCCCTCGACGGCGACCGTCCCCTGCGTGCTGGTGACTGCCGCGGCGATGCCGGCCGGGTGGTCTCCCGGCATGGCGTCTCGGGGCACGGTGATGGTGAACGGCACCACTTTCGTCTCATTGGCCCCGACGGTGACCTTGTCCTGTACCTGGATCCAGGTGCCGCCGTCCACCGACGGCCGGTTGGACGGGAGCATGTTGAAGCGTCCCTTGTCGGTGAGGTAGCCGTCGGCCGCCTTCAGGGAGAAGTCGGCGGCGCCGTCGCTGAGGTTCCGCACCGCCAGGTGCTCGGTCACCACCTGACCCGGGTCGAGCGTGAGCTCGATCCAGCGGCGGCCGTCCGGGCCTTGCTGGCCGGCCGGCTGGACCGTCCAGGTGAGCGTCGGCTTGGCCGGTTCCGCCACGGCACCGGTGGGCGCGATGGGCACGGCGAGGAGCACCGCGGCCAGCACGGCGAGCAGCCGCGGCAGCGCCCGCGGCAAGGTTCGAATCATGGCGAGGTCCTTCGACGTAGGGGGTGCGGTGGGGGGCCGCGGCGCCGCGGCCCCCCACCAGTGCGTCATTCGAACAGGGATAGGGTCAACGTCGAGGTGTACGAGCCGGCAGCGACGTCTGCCGGGGTGCGCAGGAACAGGTTCGCGTTGACGGAGAACGAGCCGCCGGCGACGGTCCCGGAGTCGAACGTCGACACCAGCAGCTCCTGGTCGACCAGACCGACGTTGTTGCCGGGCTGGGTCGGCTCGTCGAGGACGGTCACCACCTCCTCGCCTTCGGTGACCAGACCGGTGCCGCCCCCGTCGAGCAGGCGCGGCTTCCAGCCGAGGTGGCCGGCGCTGATCGGCGCCTGACCGGCGTTGCCCGCGAATTCGGTCGCGCTGCCCAGTACGGCCCACGCGGCGCCGCCGGGCACCTCCTCCCGCGTACGGGTGTCGGTGACCGTCACCGTCGGCAGGGTGCCGGCGAACTGGCGGGCCTGCAGCGTCGAACCGTCCTCGGACAGCGCGACGGAACCGTCGGCGATCGACAGGGCGAGCACGCCCGGTTGCTTGATCTCCTCGATGTCGACCGTCACCTGTACGTCGGCGCTGTTGTCGGGATCGGGATCGGCCAGGGCCGGCGACTGCAGCGCCGTCGTCGCGGCCAGGACGGCACCCGCCGCGACCAGCCACTTGCGATAAGTGCTCATGCGATGCTCCGTTGTCCTTCATGGTTGGTGGAATGGGTGGAAGTCAGGCGGTGCGAGTGACGCCGAGAAGTCAGGTGGTGCAAGTGACGCCCGAAATCAGGCGGTGCAGGTGGCGGCGGGGAAGTCCGCGGGGTGGACGGTGGTCACCTCCTTGCCGTCCACGGTCCCGGTGGCGCGGACGGTTACCGAGCCGGCCGCGACCGAGGCCGCCCGGGTGGCGAACGACTGGTAGGCGTTGGCGCCCGGCGCGACGTTCGCGAACGTCCGCTCGCCGTACGCGGTCTCCAGCGCGAGCGTCACCGGCGCCTCGTGGTCGTTACGCGCCTGCACGCTGACGTACGCCTTGCCGGCGAGGCAGCGCGCCTGGACGGTGACCGTGACGGGCACCTCGGCCGGCCCGGTGCCCGGGTCGTCGGCGAAGACCCGCCATTCCGTGATCGCGACCGCGGAGTAGGTGGTGCCGTTGCCGTTGGCCTGGACCACGGCCCGCACCCGGGGCGTGGTGACCGGGTCGAAGGTGACGTTGTTGAACGCGGTCGTGCTCGTGCCGTACGCGGATGCGCCGGTCACGTCGCGCCAGGCCGAACCGGCCTCGTCCCAGTACTGCAGCACCCACCCGTCGGGTTCGGCGACGCCATCGCCGGTGCCGGGGCCCGAGTCCCGCCAGAACTTCAGTTCCGTTCCGGTGATCCGCACGGGGCGGGCCCATGCGTACTGGACCCACTGGGTCGCCGGCCGGGTGCCGGACCAGGTGCCCCAGATCTGAGCCTGGCTTGGGTTCGACGGGTCGGCACCGTCGTTGAGGGCGGTGAGGCTGTTCCAGCCCGCCGTGTAGGAGGCGGTCGGGGTCGCGATGGGTCCGATGTTGCCGGTGAGCGGCCCGGACAGGTCCGCCGGAATGGTGACCGTCTTGGCGGTCTCCAGGTTCCCTGCCACGTCGAGCGCGCGGAACGACACGGTGTGCCGGTTCGAGTCGGGCGCCGCGACGGCACCGGTGTACGCGGTCCACGCACCCGTGCCGATGGCGTACTCGATGCGGCCGATCCCGGAGGTCGCGTCGTTCGCGGTGACGGTGACCGCCCGGGTGGTGCCGTTCACGGCGGCCGTGCTGACCGGCGCTGTGGCGTCGATGCGTACGGAGAGATTCGCGGCCGCCGAGACGTTGCCCGCCCGGTCGGTCGCGGTCGCCGTGACGGTGTGCCGTCCGTCCTCGGAGACGTTGACGTCGGTGTGCCGCACGTCCCGCGCGACGACCGGCTCGCCGTCGTCCACCGTGGACTCGATCGTCAGGCGGCCGCCGCGGTCGTCGGCACCGGCGACGCGCACCCGCACCGCGGAGCGGAACCAGCCCGCGCCACCCGCGCTGCCGCTGGGCGTGAGCGTCACCGTCGGCGGGGTCTCGTCCCCCTCGGTGTCGCCCGGCGAGACGACCCTGACCTCCGCGGAGACGCGGCCGGCGGCGTAGCCGAGCACGGTGCCCCGGAGCGTGAAAGTGCCGGGTTCCGCGACGTGCTCCGGCTCCACGGGGTCCCAGAAGACCGGGACCTGGAGCGTTTCGCCGCCGAAGGACACGGCGACGGTGCCGGGCACCTCCTGCTCGCCCACCTCGACCGTCATCGCCGGTGGTGTGACGGACTCCGGCTGCGCGGCGAGGATCTTCCACTCCTCGACCGCCACCGCCGAGTAGGTGCTGCCGTTGGTGGACGCGTCGAACACCGCGCGGACCTGCGTGGTGGTGACCGGGTCGAACGTGGTGTTCTGGAAGCCCTGCGTGCTCGTCGGGTAGCCGCTCGGGTCCGGCACGTCGGCCCACTGCCCGGTGCCGAGGTCCCAGTACTGGATGCGCCAGCGGGCGGGTGCGGCGACACCGACGCCGCTGCCCTGCGGCTGGTCGTTCCAGAAGTCGATCTGCGAACCGGAGATCCGCATCGGCTGGTCCCACGTGTACTGCACCCACTGCTGCGGCGGGTTGTTGCCGGTCCAGGTTCCCCACATGTCCGGCGGCAGCGGGTTCGACCGGACGATCTCGTCGTTGAGCGCCTTTACCCAGTACTGCGTGGGCACGGGCTCGTTCGAGACGGTGACCTTCGCCTCCTGCGCGATGTTCGGCCGGGGCGTGAGGTCGCGTCCCTTGACGGGCGTCGGCGTGACGAGCTTCATCCGCGGCGGCGTCTGCGTGTCGTCCCACTCGACCCGGTCGATCGCCACCGAACGGCGGAAGTGGCCACCGCCCACGGCGTCGGCGGTGTGGTATGCGAGATACCACTCGCCGTTGAACTCCAGGATTCCCGGGTGGCTCGTCGTCGAGGAGACCGGCCGGAGCACGGTGTCCCGGTAGGTCCACGGTCCCTCGGGCGACGAGGCCGTCGCGTAGGCGATGCAGGCATGGTAGTTCGCCGGAGTGCACGCCGAGGTCGGGCCGGCGTTGTTCCCGGCGTACGCCAGGTAGTAGGTGCCGTTGCGCTTGAAGATCCAGGGCGCCTCGAAGAAGCCGGTCAGGCCGGTGACGGAGCGCTGGGTGCCGACCGGGGTCTTCATGTCCTGCTGGAACTCCAGCATCCGCGCCTGGCCGAACGTGCCCCAGTAGACGTACACGCGCTGGTTGGGGGCCTGGCCGTCGATGAGGATGGTCGGGTCGATGTTCTGGATGGTGTTCGACGTGGGCACGCGCTGGGAGATCAACGGCCCGCCCACGTGGTCGGCCCACGGTCCGGTCGGTGTTTCCGAGACGGCCACCCCGATGGCGAACCGGTCCGGCGCGGTGCTGTCGCGCTCGCTGACCGAGACGTACCAGTAGTAGCGCCCGTCCACGCCCTGGATCACCTGGCTCGCGTACGCGCGTCCCGGCGTGGCCCAGGAGAAGACCTGCTCCGGGCGCATCAACGACGGATAGTGGGTCCACTGACCGGCTTGCACGTCCGTGGTACGGAACGCGCCCCACTGGTTCATGATGAAGTCGTTCGTGGCCGGCCCGGCCTCGTCCCGGCCGGTGTAGATGTAGAGCTCGTCGCGGCCGCTCTCGTTGCCGGGAGCGCCGGCCGGCACGACGACCGGCGCCGGGTCGGCCGAGTAGTAGCTGCCGTCGCCGAGGATGGGATTGCGGGTGTTGGTGAACGTGTGCGAGTCGGCGGCGTAGGCCGGCGCGGCCAGGCCGCCGACGAGGAGGCCGGCGGCCGCCACGGCGGCGGCTGCCCTGCGTAACCGTCGGCGCGGCGCGGCGCCGCGCCCGATGAGGGTGTTCACGGTGGTGAAGTCCTTACTCGTGCGGGTGGTTGCGGCGCCGGTGCGACGCCGCAACCACGAAGGGCTAGCGACAGCTGAGCGCGCTGAACGGCGCCTCGAATTGCGCGGTCACCGGCTGCCCGTCGACGGTTCCCGTGGCCTTCACCGTCGCGGTGCCGGCCGGCACCGTCTTGGCGCGGGTGTTGAACGCCTGGTAGGCGGACTTCCCGGGAGCGACATCGGACACCGTCCGCGAGCCGTACGGCGTGACCAGCTCGATGGCGAGCGGCACGTCGTCGTCGTTGCGGGCGTTGACCGAGACGTAGACGTTGGTGCCGGTGCACTGCGTGCGCGCCTGGACCTCGACGTCCCACGTCGGTGCCGAGCCGCCGTCGCCGACGGTCAGGGTCAGCGTGGTCCGGGTGGCGCCGGCCTCGCTGACGTAGTCGGGCAGGATCAGGTCACCGATGACGGTGTAGCGGCCGGGGGTTTTGACGATGTTCGCGTCGAACCGCCAGTTGACGCCGATGGCCTGGTTGTCCCGGGACCCGTCGTTGTACGAGACCTCCACCTTGTCCGGCAGGTAGGGCAGCTCCCCCACCTCGACGGTCTGCTGGAACGTCTCGGCGCCCTGGATCGAGATGCCGCCCTGGGACATCTCGGGCCGTACGTAGATCCGGGCCTCGGCGATCAGGCCGTAGGCGTCGTTCGTGCCGTAGACCACGAACGGGTCGACGTTGGGCTCCGCGACCATCTCCGGCGTGATCTCCTGCCAGGTGAACCCGATGGTGCCGCGGGCGCCGCCGGCGTAGACCCCGTCGAGCACGCTCGGCAGGGTGGGCACCTGGCCCACGCCTGTCCGCATGAGCACCGGCGAGCGCACCGAGTCGACGGTCTCGCCGTTGGCCCGCCAGCGCAGCACGCCCGTGCCCGCGCCGCCGCTCATGACGCCCCAGATCCGGATGCGCAGCCGGTTGGTCGTGATCGGTTCGAAGTCGAAGTGGTTGTAGGCGTTGGTGACCAGGCCGTCGGCGTACGTGGACCCGTTGGCGAGCGTGACGGGGGTCCAGTCGGTCCCGTTCGCAGAGGTCTCGATGGCGTACGTCGTGGCCGTGGGCCGGCGGGTGCCGCCGTTGTCGTCGTACCAGTAGATGTCGGTCGACGACAGCCGCACCGGCGAGGTCCACTGATACTGGATCCACGCCGCCTGCTGCGTGCTGGTGCCGTTCTGCGTCTGGCCCCAGGTGCCCCAGCCGTTGCCGGCACCCGGGTTCGAGCTGCTCGGGTTGGTGGCCTCGTTGACCCGCTGATGGTTCTCCCACGACGCGGTGCCGCTGGTCGTGATCGTCGCCGAGGAGCCGAACTCCGCGACGACCTCCCGCTTGGCGAGCGTCACCGCCACGGTGGCCGCCGACCGCTTCTCGCCGTCGTCGGCGAAGAACCGGAACACGTAGTCGCCGGCGACCGTGCCGGTCACCCGCGTCGACAGCGCTTGCGGGTCGGCGAAGATGACGCCCGCGCCCTGCGGCGCCGAGACGGTCTCCCAGCCGAACGTGAGCTCGTCGTCGTAGGGGATGCCGTCGTCCGAGGCCGTGCCGATCAGCTTGGTGGACAGGTTGCCGTCCGCGGAGCCGTCGCGCGCGGCGGTGACGACGGGCGCCTGGTTGGTGACGGCGGGCACGTCGCGCCCCGAGTCGAACACCTGGATCTCGGAGATCGCCGTGAAGAAGGTCGGGTTGTTCGTGAACGCGATGCGCAGCTTGTCCGACGTCACGGTCTGGAAGAGCGCCTCGTTGAACTTCGCCGCGGGCACGGTCGGGTTCTTGAACTGGCCCGGCACCTCCTTCCAGCCGCCCTTGCCGTCAGGCACCTGGATCCACCAGCGCGCGGGCTCACGGTAGCCGCCGGCCTGACGGTCGCTGACGAAGTACACCTTCACGTTGTCGAAGGACTTGGCCGACTTCAGGTCGAGCTCGACGTAGCCGTTCTTCTCGGTCGTGCCGTAGTTGCCCCAGTACGGCTCGTTGGCGGTGGCGCCGTCGGTCACGGCGGCGAGCGACGCCGGCCGCTCGGTCTCCTTGATCGCGCCCGGCGTGTAGTTCATCGAGGTGGTGCTCCAGCCGGGCGTGTGGAACTGCCGCCACGGCGTCGGCCGCACGCCCTGCTGGGTGTACGACGAGCCCAGGCCGGCGCCCGCCGCCAGGTTCGGCGCGTCCTCGGTGAGGTCGATGCCGGCCGTCTTGAGGTACTCGACGACGCGGTCGTCCTGGATCGGGGTGTCCACCGCGCTCGGGAAGTCGGTCCCGCTCGTCGCGGTGAAGGTGACGGTCAGGCCGTTCTCGGCTTGGACCTGGTTGGTCTTCGGGTCGTAGGTGAGCTTGCCGAGCTTGTCGGTGCTGACCTTCTTCGCGCCGTTCATGAACAGGCTGTAGCCCGCGCCCAGGCCGTACTTGCTGCCGTCGGGGTCCCAGACGATCGTGACGTCCTGCCCGTGGTAGCGAAGGTTGTTGGCCATGAAGTGGTCGTAGCCGAGGTTGATCGGCCACAGCTCGATCTTGTCGTCGGACCGGGGCTGGAGGCCGGCCATGTCCTCGACGAAGATGTGGTTCATGTTCCCGAGCATCACGTGGTTCGGGTTGTTGCGGTTGTACGCCTTCGTGGTCGGGTTCCAGTTGGAGTAGTACTCCGCCTGGTTCGGCACGCGCAGGTCCGCGTCAGGGTAGGTGCTCCAGGCCATCCAGTTCAGCAGGCGCTTGGCGTATTCCGGAGTGATGTACTTGTGCTCCGGGTCGTAGTGGCGCAGCGCCGAGCGGACACCGCGGTACTGCACGGTGAAGTTGATGTTGGAGAAGTTGTTGGAGCCGCCGATCCCGTAGGCCGACCGGTCGTACTGGTTGGCCGTGTAGAACGGGAAGATCGGGAAGTTGTCGCCATAGGTCAGGAAACGGAACCCGTCGACGTACTTCTGCCACTGGTCGAACGGGATGAGGTTCTGGGCGTAGACGTCGTAGAGGTTCGACTCCTTCGCCGGGATCAGGGTGCGGGCCGACGCGGGCAGCGGGTTGGGCCGGCCGTTGGAGCTGGCCGCGCTGGTGGCTCCGTGCGACGTCCCGGCCAGGAACATCCGCATGTCGGGGCTCCACAGGCGGTTGAGGATCGCGTCGCGGACGCCGTCGGCGCTCGCCTTCATCTGGTCGGCCTTGGCCGGGTCGGCGCCGGAGATCTGGTAGAGCTTGCCGGCGGCGTCGAACGCGCCCCACACGTACGCCGACTCGGGACGCTCGATCGTCCGCGCGCCGGGTTCGCCGGCGTCGGACTTCGGGAAGCCGAAGGAGATCGCGTCGGCGTCGTTGCCCGGCATGTAGTTGGTGTCGTACGCGATGAGCTTGTCTTTGTTGCCGTCGTAGTGCTCGAGCTGCCCGACGCCGTCGCCCTCGAAGTAGCGGGCGAACCTGTTGGCGACCCCCTTGCCACCGCCGTGCACGTTGTAGGCCTCGAGCCCGGCGGTGCCGATGTACTGCGAGTAGTGGTTGTTCCAGCTCGTGTGACCCGGGCTGTCCAGGAAGGTGGAGGAGCCGGACAGCTCGCCGATGTTGAGGATCTGCCCGTACGGCAGGTAGGGCGTACGCAGCCACTTGGTGTCCTGCAGGTGCATCGGCTGGGTCAGCGCGACGGCGTTCTGGTAGAGGTTCACCCCCTCGATCGTCGTCGGATACTGGTACACGTAGCCGGGCGCGTGGGCGTCCAGGCTGTTGTAGCGCTCACCCCACCAGCGGTAGACGATGGCCTTCTCGATGGCGGGGTCGGGGACGTCGATGTACGGGACGTCCTGTGCCCAGCGGCGGTTGAACTCGGTGATGCCGGTACGGATCGCGTTGCTCGGCGACATCGCGGCGTACTTCTCGTAGCTCTCGACGGTCTTGGGCAGGGTGGCAGAGGAGACCGCGCCGACGACGGAGAGCGAGATCTTGCCCCCGGCGGGCACGGTGACCTGGCGGTCCAGGTTGGTCCCGTTGCGGGTGAAATCGGCGCCGGTGAGGCTGATGTTGACCGTGTTCCACGGGGTGTCGACGAGGCCGTTGTTGGAGCCGCTGGTGATCGTGCGGGTGCCGGTGAGTTCGGTTTCGCCGTTCCCGGCCTGCGTGGCCAGCGGTGACGCGGCGCGAACGGTGAACGTCGCCGCCGAGTCGCCCGGGTTGGTGAAGTCGATGGCGGTCACGGCGACGTTGTCGTACGTGATGAACTTGGCCAGGTCGGCGGTGACTCCAGTGGTCCCGATCGTGTACCGGCCCTTGGCGTGGCTCGGTGCGTTGAACCGGTCCGCGCCGACCTCGGCGACCGTCTGCCCCGGCACGGTGACGGTGTAGAGGTTGCCGAGGTTGTTGGGCCCGCCGACGAAGGCGTTGCCGGCGAACCCCATGACGGTGAAGTTGTTGTTGCCGGCGCCGCGCATGTACAGGGAGCGGCCCCGGGTCATCAGCACCGCCGCGCCGAGTGTGCCGCGGACGCCGAGGACGCGGTCGAGGTAGTAGTCCGTGCCCCCGGCGGCGAGATCCTTGTCGAAGATGGACTGGTGCATGCTCGACGCGGTGTACGGGACGCCGGGCTCCAGCCGCTCGGCCACCTCGGCGACGTTGGTGTAGACCGGATCCCCGATCTCCATGACGTGGTGTTGCCCGTCGGTGTAGACGCCCACGTCGCCCTCGTTGCCCGGAAGGACCGGGCCGTCGGCGTGCGCGGCGGACGGCAGGCCGACGAGCCCGCCCGCCACGAGAGCGGTGAGGACTGCCCACGTGGGCGCCCGTCCTAAGCGGCTGATGATCATTCACTCCTCCTTACAAAAATGGGATAAATGTGGGGCTTTGCCGGTATGTGCACTGGCGATCAATGTCCGTGGAGCTGTCGCTGGAGGGTCCTTGGGGTGGCCGCGACGGCCGAGGGCGGCGACTGCACTGGATGTGAGCGCTAACAAAGCGGATTGGGCAAGACGTCCGCGTACCGGGACCTCCTTGGCCCGTCCTCGGGGGTGTGCGGCCGTCCGGCGCCGGCCTGGCCGGCGCCGTCTCGACGTCGAGTTCGACGAGCCCGTCCACCGCGCGCTCGACCGGCTCGCGCGGCGGACCAGCGGTCCGCGCTCGAGGGCACGTGGCTTCATGGCCCCCCTTCCGATATGCCTCGACGTGAGGTCCGAAACTACCTAAAAGGTTTTCGAAACCTAGAAGAAACCTGCCGCGCTGTCAATGATCGAAGGCCCGGTCGACAGGCAAAGGCCACGCGGCATGCGGCAAGAAAGGGTTTTCGGCAGAGGATGACCAGGCGACCATAACCGACGTGGCCCCCTCACCGGCCGGTCCATGGCGACCGCGGCCGCCCGACGGTCTCGACCCGCTCAGCGCGTCACTTCCGTTCGCCATCCCCCATCCCCGTCACGATGCGACCGCACAGCCAAGAACGGCGCGAATTCCGGCGGGACGTGATGAGTTTCCGATCGTGCGTGCGGTGGGACAGACCTCGCATGGGCGACATGTGGGACGTGGCGATCGTGGGAGCGGGACCGGCGGGCTCGGCGGCGGCGCTGCGGGCCGCGCAACTACGCCCGGAGCTGCGCGTGCTCCTGCTGGACAGGGCCGACTTCCCCCGTGACAAGCCGTGCGGCGACGGCATCGCCGCCCACGGGCGCGACGAGCTGGCCCTGCTGGGGCTGCCCGCGCTCATCGACGACTACCGGCCCACTCCCCGCCTGACCGTGGTCTCGCCGGGCGGGGTGCGGGTCTCCGCCGAGGCCGCGCGGCCCAATCACGTGGTGCCGCGCCGGGTGTTCGACGCTCGCCTGGTGGCCGCCGCGCGGGCCAGGGGCGTCGAGGTACGCCGCCACCGCGTCAAGGATCTCGTCTTCGACGGGTCCGGGGTGATCATCGACGGGCGGCTGCGGGCCCGTACGGTGGTGGCCGCCGACGGGGCCGGCTCGGTCGTGCGCCGCCTGATCGGCCTGGCCGCCGCCGCCGAGAAGCACACCGCCATCGCCGTGCGCGGCTACGCCGACGTGCCCGAGGAGGACGATGTCCAGCTCATCGCCATGCAAAAGGCCGGCTGGCCGGCCTACGCGTGGTCGTTCCCCATCGGCGACGGCACCGCGAACGTCGGCTTCGGCATGTTGCTGCCCCGGCTGCGCGCGGCGGGGGCGCCCGGACGTCAGGTGCTGCACGGCAGGCTCGCCGAGCTGCTCCCCGACCGGCCCGCCCGCGATCTGCGCGCCCACCACCTGCCGCTCTCGACCGGCCGGCCGACGCCCGGTGCCGGCCGGGTCCTGCTCGCCGGTGACGCCGCGGGGCTGATCAACCCGCTCACCGGCGAGGGCATCTACTACGCGCTGCTGTCCGGACGGCTGGCGGCCGAGGCGGCGGTGGAGTCGCCGGGCGATCCGCTGGCGCTGTACCGGGGCAAGCTGCGCGCGGCGCTCGGACGGCACCTGCGCACCACCGACGTGCTGGCCCGGCTGGCCCAGTCCCCCGGTTTCATCGACGCGGCGATCGAGACCGCCGTGCGCCGCAAGGAGGTGTTCGACCTGCTGGTGGAGGTGGGGCTCGGAGCCGGGACGGTGCCCGCGCCGCTCGCGCTGGCCGTGGGGATGCGGTGGCTGCGCGGATCCCTGCGCGCCGGGCGGTGAGCGGTGAGCGGTGAGCGGTGAGCGGGGCGTGGGGCCTGGGG
>NZ_VCJS01000645.1 GCF_005893125.1 Nonomuraea basaltis
GCTGTTGCCCTCTGATCTGGTCGTGGGTCTGCGCGGCAGTCACCTCTACCTCGCGGTGGCCGCCACCGGGGAGCGCCTGGAACTGCTCACGCCGACAGCGATCAACTTCGTGTGGAACAACTTCACCCCGCCGCTGATCCGGTTCCTGGCCGAGATCAGCCGTGCCGCGACTCCGCAGGTGACCTGGTTCGACTGGGGCGCCGCGTGGACACTGCCGTTCACCCCGGCGCTGCACTATCGGCGCAGCATCCTGGTCGCCGCGCGCTGGCAGCTTCGCGCCCGCACGCTGCCCGGCCGTACGGCACGCCTGGACGAGTGGGCCGAGCAACTGCACGCCTGGCGCGGCCGGACGGGTGTACCTGACCGTGTGCTCCTGGCCATGGACGATCAGCGCCTGCTGCTGGACCTCACCAGGGAGATGGACCTGGATCTGCTCCGCACGCACCTGGCCGGTTCCCCCGTCGCGGTGCTCTACGACGTGCCGCCGCCGGACGCGGATGGATGGATCGGCGGGCGGGCCCACACCTTCGTCGTCGCGGTGAGGGCGATCCGATGAGCCCGCCCAGCACGCAGGCCCT
>NZ_VCJS01000098.1 GCF_005893125.1 Nonomuraea basaltis
GGATAAGTCCGTGCTCACTCACCCCGCCATCCCAGCACAGCCGAGCCCACCAGGCAGGCATAACGCTACAGATTCACTCGATCACACTAAGGCATCAGGGGCATAGACCCGCGGACCGCCCTCTGAGCAGTGGAAAGGGCTGCAAGAGGAGTCGTGGGTCCGCTACGGCCTGGCCATCGACGATGTGGCCGAGCCGACCTGTCCGGCCGGGTCCTCGTACGCCTCGTAGACGGTCACCTGCGCGCCGGCCTGGCGCAACGCCAGCGCCGTGGCCGCCCTGGCGACTCCGCCGCCGATCACTAACGCACGCATACGAATCGCTCCTTAAACCAAGATCCACTGAATCAGCATTCGGTGAAAGTGCGTTCGGCCAGATGAGGCCCGCCGGCCAGGTTTCTGCGGAAGGACGCCGCGGCGACCGTGGGACGGCCCTGCTGGGGCTTACCGTGCTCACCACGGGCGGCAAGGGGCCGTGTCTCCCCGACGACAAGGTCATCGACACGCTCACGGCTTTGCTGCTGTACGTCCTGGAGGGAGGAGACGAGTCCTGATCACGGGCTCCGTCTCCTGGAGGGCGTCGAGCAGCGCCATCTCCTCGCCCGACAGCCGCAGTGCTCCGGCGGCGATGTTGGCCGCAAGGTGGTCGGGGTTGCCAGTGCCGGGGATGGCCAGGACGTGGGCGCCTTGCTGAAGGGTCCAGGCCAGCCGTACCTGGGCGGGGGTCGCCTCGTGCGCGCGGGCGATGGCGATCAAGGGCTCCGCGTCGGCGCTGCGCGTGCCGGCCTCGCGTGCGGCGCCTGCGATGGCGAAATACGGGACGAACGCCACGCCTTGTTCGCCGCAGGCGCGCAGGAAGGCCCGCTGCTCCGGGGGCGTGCCGATGCCGTACCGGTTCTGCACGCTGACCACCGGCGCGATGGCGTGGGCCTCGGCGAGCTGGGCAGGCCCGACGCTGGACAGGCCCAGGTGGCGGAGCAGCCCGGCTTGGCGCAGCTCGGCCAGCGCGCCGAAGTGGTCGGCGATCGGGCCGGGCCCGTAGGCGCGCAGGTACACCAGGTCGAGGTGCTCGCGGCCGAGCTGGCGCAGGTTCTCCTCGACCTGCCCGCGCAGCTGTCCGGGCCTGGCCCACGGGAGCCACTCGCCCGACGGGTCCCGGCCCGGGCCGACCTTGACAGCGATGACCAGGTCCTCCGGGTACGGGGCCAGGGCGGTGTTGATCAGCTCGTTGGCCGAGCGCAGCCGGGAGAAGTAGAATGCGGCGGTGTCGATGTGGTTGACGCCGAGCTCGACGGCGCGTCGTAGCACGCTGATCGCGCGGCCCCGGTCGCTGGGGGTGCCGAGGTCGAAGGCCGCGCTGCCGGTCAGGCGCATCGCGCCCAGACCGATGCGGTTGACAGGCAGGTCGCCGAGATTCCAGGTGCCCGCGGTCACCAAGGAAGCTCCTGCCGGTAGGTGAGGAAGGCCGCTCCACTGATCAACACGGTGCTCTCGATCAACGTAAAGCGGCGGAGGCCGCTATCGATCTTCCCTGCGAACAGGGGGATACCGGAGCCGAGGGTGACCGGGTTCACCTTGAGGATGAGCTCGTCGATCTCCTCGTAGAGCGCTCCGGCCAGCTCGGCACCGCCGACGAGCCAGATGCTGCCGCCGTCTTCGGCCTTGAGCTGCCTGACCTTCTCCAGCGGGTCGCCGGCGACCAGTTCTACTGCAGGGTCTGGGCTCTGGTCGAGGGTGCGGGAGAAGACCAGGTGGCGCAGGTGCGGGTAGGCGTTGGTGACGCCCGCGTCCAGGCCGAGTTGGTAGGAGCGGCGTCCCTCCAGGATGGTGTCGAAGCGGGTGCGGGGCGCGGTGACGCCGAGCGCCTGGCGGGCGGCGACCGGGAGCGTTTCCGGGTAGTGGGCGATCATGTGGTCCAGATAGTCCTGGGTGGGGGTGAAGATGCTGCCCGTGGGGTCGGTGCCGTCGGTCCCGGCGATGAAGCCGTCGAGGGTGGTGGCGACGAAATACGTCAGTGTGCGCATGGTGGATCCCATCTCTCGGTCGCGTAGTAGTGGAGGCGTTCGTCGGAGGAGATCCGGCGCAGGCCGGCCTTCTCCAGCACCCGCTGGGAGGCGGGGTTGTCGTGGGCGGTGTCGGCGACCGCACGGGTGATCCGCCCGGTGGCGAAGCCCTCGTGCAGCAGGGCACGCAGCGCCTCGGTGGCGTAACCGCGCCCCTCGACCTCCGGGGCCAGGCCGTAACCGAGCCCGACCGTGCCCTCTGAGTCGGGCGGGTCGAAGAAGCCGATGCCCCCGATGACCGCGTCCGAGCTGAGAAGCACGATCTGCAGCGGTCCGAACAACGCCTCGACCGGGGGCGCCTGCAGGAAGAGCCGGGCGATGTCCCGGTCGTCGTCGCGCGGGTAACCCGGGCTCCAGGTACGGCTCTCGCGGAGGCCGGACACCACGTGCCCTGCCTCCGCGAGGGTGTAGGGGCGCAGCTGGAGCCGCGCCGTCTCGATCCTGGTCACCGCGCCCCCCGGGGCCCGATGTGGCGGACGCGCCGCGTCGGAACGGGCAGAGGGCGATGGGTGCAGGGCTGGCTCCAGCGCCTCTTGGCGGGGTTCATCTGCGCTCCGTTCATCTCGTGAAGCTCGCGAACTGGTAAAGACGGTAGGCGCGCGAGAGCTAGCCCCGAATCGGTCGGCATGACTTAAGGCGAGCGGCCCGCCGAACGAGGATGTGGGTAGATTGTCGGGTGTTGTACGGCAGGAGCCCCGAACAGGAGCAGCTGCGGCACCTTCTCACCCGGGCACAAGCGGGTGACAGCGCCGCGCTGGTGATCTCCGGCGAGGCCGGCATCGGCAAGACAGCGCTGCTGGAGCACCTGGCAGCCGAGGCCGGACCGGCCAGGATCCTGCGCACCACGGGGATTGAAGCCGAGACCGAGCTACCCTTCGCCGCGCTGCACCAGCTGCTGCGTCCCGCTCTGGGTCAGCTGGAGCTGCTGCCGGAACCGCAGGCCGCCGCCCTGCGCGCGGCCTTCGGCATGGCACACGTCGCGGGACAGGACCGGTTCCTGATCGGGCTGGCGGTTCTGACGCTGCTGTCCGAGCACGCCGGCGAGGGTCCCGTGCTCTGCCTGGTCGACGACGCGCAATGGGTGGACCAGGCCTCCATGGAGGCGCTGGGCTTCGCCGCGCGCCGTCTGGACGCCGAGGGCGTGGTGATGCTCTTCGCCATGCGCGAGCCACGCCCGCTGGGCCTGCCGGAGCTGCGGCTGGACCGGCTGGACGAGGAAGCTGCCCGGGCCGTGGTCGGTTCCGTCCTGCCCGAACCCCTGATGGCACGCGTTATGGAGGAGGCACACGGCAACCCGCTGGCCCTCATCGAGCTGTCCCGGGCGATGAGCGAGGAGCAGCAGGCGCCCGGTGGTGCGACACCCTCCAGCCGGGTGCAGGCTACCTTCGGCGCGCAGATCCAGCGGCTACCGGAGCCCACCCGCAGGGCTCTGCTGGTCGCCGCCGCCCACGACTCCGGCGAGCTCTCCGTGGTGCTGGCGGCGTCCGGGGTCTCCCCGACGGACCTGGAACCGGCGGAAAAGGCCGGGCTGGTGCGGCTGGAGGGCGCCACGTTGGCCTTCCGCCACCCGCTCGTCCGTGCCGCGGCCTACCACGGTGCCACCTACGCCGAGCGGATCGCCGCCCACCGGGCCCTGGCCGAGATCCTGCACGGCGAGGACCACGCCGACCGGCGCGCCTGGCACCGGGCCGCGGCGGCCACCGGCCCCGACGAGCAGATCGCCCGGGAGCTGGAGCGCGCAGCCGACCGTGCGACCGGGCTGCTGGGCACCGCCTCGGCCTCGGCCGCCTACGAGCGCGCCTCCCAGCTCAGCGCCGACCCCGAGGCCAGGCAGCGCCGCCTGGTCGCCGCGGCCCAGCTGGCGGCCGACGCCGGCCAGTTCCCGCGCGTCGCTGCGCTCCTGGAGCGCAGCCCCGACTCGCCTGACCTGGCCCGGGTACGAGCCGCCCTGGAACTGAACACCGGCTCGGCCCGCCGCGCGGTCGAGGTGCTGCTCACCCTGGACCTCACCGATCCGGCCGTGGCCGCCGACGCTCTGCACGCGGCCCAGTCGGCCGCCGACCCCGACCTGCTGGCGCGGGTGCCCGCCCCGCCGCCCAAGACCGGCCAGGAGGCGTCGGTCAGCGAACGGTTCGCAGCCGCGCACGCCATGCACCTGCGCGCCGACCACCGCGCCGCCCTGGACCTGGCCATCCTCCTGCTACGCCACTGCCGCGACCACGGCCTGATGGGCTGGAAGGCCACCTGCATGCACCTGATCGCCGAAGCGCACCTCGCGCTCGGCGAGCTCGGCCGAGCCGGGCAGGCGGCCGAGGAGGGCCTGCGCATCACCGAGTACGCCGGGCTGGCCCACCGCGCCTGCCACCTGCGCGCCACCCTCGCCGCCCTCGCTGCCCTAGAAGGCGACCAGGACCGCTGCCACTGGCTGGCCGAGGCGGCCCTGTCCCACGCCACCGCGCACGACATCGGCTCAGCCGCGGCCCGTGCCCGCCACGCGCTCGCGCTCCTCCACCTCGGCTCCGGTGAGCCGGAACCCGCCCTCGACCAGCTCGACCAGGTCCCGCCGGGGCCACTCACCGCCTACCTCCTTCCCGACCTCGTCGAGGCCGCCGCCCGCACGGGCACGGCACACCACGAGGCCGCAACCCGCTGCGAGAGCTGGGCCAGGCAGGCCGGCCGCCCGGACGCCCTGGCCCTTGCCACCCGCTGCCGCGCGCTCATCAGCCCGGCAGCGGAAGCGGAAGCGCATTTCGAGACCGCTCTCCGCCAACATAGCCAGGAGTGGGAGCGCTCGCGGACCCACCTGTTGTACGGGGAGTGGCTGCGCCGCCGACGCCGCCGTACCGACGCCCGGCGGCAGCTCCGTGCGGCCCTCGAAGGCTTCGAACAGGCCGGAGCCATCCCCTGGGCCGACCGTGCCCGGGCCGAGCTGCGCGGCACCGGCGAGGTCATCGACCAGGCCAGCGCCACCGGCACGCTCCTGGGCCGCCTCACGCCGCAAGAGCGTGAGGTGGTACGGCTGGCCGCCGCGGGCATCAGCAACCGCGAGATCGCGACCCAGCTCTTCCTCAGCCCCCGCACGGTGGGCCACCACCTCTACCGCGCCTTCCCCAAGCTCGGCGTCACCTCGCGCACCCAGCTCGCCGATATCCTCCGCTGATCCGGGCAGGATGATCGGCCGTGGTCCTTCGCTTGGCCTGTATCGCCGTTATGAATGCCTTCGCCGCGCTGCGGTTGCTGCCGATGGGAGATCGGGACAAGAATGTCGAGATTCTCGCCTTGCGTCACCAGATCACCGTTCTTGAACGGCACCTCGGCGCGCCGATACCAGGGTGAGGTTCGCCCCGGAGGACCGGGCCTTTCTCGCTGCCCTCCTGGCATCGCTGCCCCGCGAGGTCCTGCGCCAGCTGCGGCTCCTCGTCCAACCGGATACCGTCCTGCGCTGGCACCGCGATCTAATGCGACGGCGCCATGCCCGTACCTGCCAGGCATCGAGCGGCGCAAGGCGTGCGGCAGGGTGCGGGCAGCGTCGGCGATGATGAACGCGTCCCGGGCATCGGTTTTGGCGTTGCCCGGGATACAGGTCGGCGATCCGGCGCATCGCCAGCCCGGGAAGGTAGGCGACGTCGTGACCGCAGGCCCGGGCGACCGTGACCGGCAGCGCGCCGATCGTTGCGGGCTGGTCCACCACGACCAGCACCCGGCCGTGAGCGGCGAGCTTGTCGAACATCGCCCGCAGTTTGGGTTCGCTGTTGGGCCGTGGCGCGTCGTGCAACCGCCGGCCGTCGGGGTCCAGGCCCGTTGCGTAGTGGTCGCTCTTGCCGACGTCCCCAGCGGCTGTGGATCTGGGCCACCGACTTGGAACAGGCTCGCAAGGACCTGCCCCTCGCCTGACCTGCGGGGTGGCGGTCCAGGCTGTGCCGGGCCCAGTCGTTGGCGCGGGTGGTGAAGGTGTGCCGCAGAGGAAAGTGGCGATGGCCAGGGCTCACGCCGACCCTCGCATCCTGCCTATCTGGCAGGGCAGCAGCCGAGCGATCTGGGAATCACTGCACCGTGCCGTTACTGGTCGGTAGCCTTCGGCGGCCATTCCGGGGCGGCCTCGCCCTGGCGGCCTACCGCGCGGACGGGATCGGGTCGCAGGATCCAGACCATGAGCGCCAGGATGGGAGGCCGGCACAGGATCTCCGCCCACGATCCGCCGGCTCCCCACTGCACGAGTGCTCCGAAGACAACCAGGACGAACGCCACGGCGATCAGGTCGCGGGCGCTTCGGCCGTCCCGCCAGGCCAGCCACGCCGAGATTGCCAGCATGGCGGGGCTGGCGGCCACCCAGGCCGCGGTCACCCAAGCCCAGAATGTTGATTGATCCAGACCCGCGGGGGAGCGCGCCCACGCCAGCACGTCGGGGAACGACAGCCACACGATCAGCACCGTGCCCATCACAGCGCTCGCGCCTTGCAGAGCCAGCAGTAACCGTGATCCTCGCGGCTCGTTCGGCGGCGTCTCGCTCAACGGGACCTCCCCGCGGTTCGCTGCACCCGCAGTCTGAAGGTCGTCAGCGAACCCGGCCATCCCTGCAAAAGCCACGATTCCGAACCCCGCACCCCGGACATGGCGCCGGAAGATCGGGCTCGTACGACAACGCATAGCCGTTTCGGGAACCCGGGCAAACCGGACGGCTGAAACGGCTATGCGTTGTGATCGCCAGTTCGGAGGTCGCCTCTCCGTCCGACAAGGGAGGGACCTATCGCAGATAGTGAGCCCTTATCTGCGATAGCCCGGGCGCTGTCCTGAGAGAACACCCCGCTGCGGCGCCGGTGACTCTCCCTGCTTATCTGCGATGGGGCAGGAGGCCAGCGGCTATGAGGGACTTACCGGCGCCTGAGGTGGTGCGCTTCGTGAAGTGGCTGCGCTCGGTCATGGACGAGGCGGGCGTGAGCTAGGTGCGGCTCGCCCAGCACCTGGGCATCCGGGACAAGAACAAGATCTCTAAGGATCTGCGCGGCGACGAGTACCTGCCGGCCTGGGAGTACGTGGAGCCGAACTATCTGATCCCGATCGAGGAGATCATCGGCGGCCTGCTGAGTGCAGAAGTCATCGCGGAGGGACGCCTGCTGTATGCGGCCGCAGAGAAGGTCGCCACGCCGCACCTGCCCATCCCGCGAGTTGAGCTCGAGGCGCAGGTGATCGCGCTGACGCGCAAATGCCACCAGCTCACCGAGGAACTCCTCGATACCGCCCGCCGTGAGGTTGAGCTTCGGAACGACCTGGCGGCCGCCCGTGCGGAGATCACCGCAGGTGCCCAGCGCAGCGCGCAGGAACTGGCGGAGATCCGGGCACGCGGCCAGGCCCTGGAAATCGAAGTTGAGCGCTATCGGGGCCTGCTGGCCGAGATGCGCGAACAGGCGATCACTCGCGACGCCGAGCTCACTCGTCTGAACGGCGACCTGCAGCTGGCCCAGACCAGCGCCGGTTACGCCGTCGAACTGGAGGCGGAGCTGCGACGGCTGCGCTCCAGCCGAGCTCTGGTCGACGCGGTCACGGAGGGCGAGTCCCGGGTCGAGGCCTCCGCCGCGCCTGCGGACAGCACGCCGATCTGGGTCTCCGACCGTTCCCTGCGCCGTGTCGGCCCTGATGACAGCCGCGTCTTCTGGAACGACGGCAGGGCACTCGACGTGCGCGCTCTGACCCCGATCCCGCACCTCGACCGGTGGTGGACCATCACCTTGACCACTCTGGCCGAGATAGCTTCCGCCAGCGTGCTCGTGCTGATCGTGGCCGCGGTGCTGGCCGTGATCGTGTTCGGTCCGCCGTTCTGGCTGTGGGGCTGGCAGGGCGGAGTACTGACGGCCCTGGCCCTGCTGCTGCTGGCGATCTCCGCTCCGGCCAGCCGCGAAAACCTCTTCGTGCTGGTGGTTGCCGTGGGAGACGCGGTCTACACATTGATCGCTTTTGTGTTGGGCGCGCCTATTCGGCTGACCGTCTACCTGATCACCACGCTACGGACCACCCGGCCCGTCAAACAACCGCGCCTGATGCGCATGCTGGCATCCCTCGTCGGCGACGACTTCCACGCCTGGAGCGGCGTGCTGCTGTCCGGCAGCGCGGCCGGGTATCTGGTGGCCTGCCGCTCGGGCGTGTACGTGCTGGTGCCGCAACAGGCGTGGCAGCCTGATGTGACCGCCCTGGCCGCCGCCGTGGCCCGAGTGAGCCCGATCCGCGTCGGCGATGACCTCATCCCCGTCGTCGCCGTGGCCGTCTCCGACTTCGCGGTCGCCCAAGACCTACTCGCCGTGAACGGGGTTCACGTCATCCGTACCTCCCAGGTGCGTCACTTGATCACTCGACGCCCTCAGAACATCTCCCCCCAGATCCTCGACCTGATCGTCACTTCCCAGGCCACGACGTCGTTTTAGCCCCTGCTCCTGGGGTCCCCAGGAGCATTCCTGGGGACCCCAGGAGGGCTGACGGCTCGAGCTGTTGCTTGGAAGGTGGCCTGCACCGACCGCCGCCGAGCCGAGCGTGGCCACCATGTGCCACCACGCCGCCCGGGTCGCCGAGTAGCGCCCGATGTCCCCCAGAGTGCGGCCAGCCCTCGGCCGGGGCTCGCTGAAGGCGGTTTCGACGAATGCGGTCACCACCGCGCGGGGAGGAGAAGGAAGGTCAGTGGTTATTCAGGCCGTGTTGATGTTCGCTGCGGACAGGCCCCCTCGTTCATAGAGGTCCGCCCACTGTCTGGTGATCCTCCCGGACGATCATCGCCCAGTCCTCATCTTGCCGCTTCATGCTGTCCAGGCTCCAGCGGGGCGGCCAGTTCCGCTCGTTACCCCAGCGCGTATCAAAGTCCAGCAGGGCCTGGGCGTCATCGAATCGGACACCGCCTTCGAGCCTGACTCCGCTGAAAAAGGTCATTCCGCAGAACCTGGCGGAGGCGAAAGAAGCCTCCTCGCCGCCGAAATCGGTGTCGACGAAGACCGCGCGGCGGCCGAACCGCGCCCCGTGGAAATGGCCACTTTTGTCCTCGAACCGGGCCTTCTCAAAGTACGCGTCGGTGTCGAATTCGGCATAGGCGAAGTTGGCTCCGCCGACGAACCGCACCTCGTCGAAGATCGCGCGCATAGCATGGCAGCCGCCGAAATCGAAGTCGACCAACATGGCCCCGGTCAGATCTATCTGCATCCCGGCCCAAAAACGCGGATTGGCGGGGGTCGTGCGCCGGCCCTCGCGCATATCGTGCAGGTGATCGGTGAGTATGCGTTGAGCGGTCAGGCGTACCTGAAGTTCCTGACGGGGATGATGTTCGCCAGGCTTCGGGCCGGGTTCGGAGGATGGCTCGGCAGCGGGCGGTCTGGCCGGGGGCTGGGAGATCGCCGGGCTGGCAAAAGGCATGCGCAGGTAGGCGCAGATGACGTCGACTACGGTCTGCCGGTGATCGGGGTGGGTCTGGCCAAGACGTTCGAGTGCGTACAGTCCGGCAAGGCGTACGGGCGCCCGTTCGTTGCCGAGCTGGTCACCGGCCTTGGTGTACAACTCGGTGATCCGCCGCTCTACCGCGTCGAGTTCCGACATTGCAGCGACCTTCTCCTGGTGGGCTTGGGCACGCTCGTTAAGCCATTGACGGCGGAGCGCGAGCAGCAGCGCGAAGGCGCCACCAGTGCCCGCGCCTACGGATAGGCCGGTGCGGATGGCATCGATGCGGAGCCCGGCCCTGACCTGAGGTAAAGCCTGATTGGCCTCCGCCAGCAGCCAGGCCGTGGTTGCCCACGTTGCCATGATGACCATGATCACGCCGACGAGCGCGATCCACCATGGCAGTACGCGCAAGGGACGCGGCCGCGCGCTGGACTCGTGGTCGCCGAGCCGATGGAACCTCATGGCAGGCCTCCGAGCGTTGGTCACGCGGTGAGGGTGGAGGTGGCGCGACCGGAACGCAGTTCGCGTAGGTCGGGGATGTGGTTGTACAGCGTCCCCGGCGAGACGCCGAGCAGCTTGGCGATCGAGGTAATCGAGTTCTCCGGGTTGGGCAGCATGTCGCGCGCCGCGCGCAGCAGCTCGGGGGTGATGACGGTGGGGCGGCCGCCGGTGCGGCCGCGGGCGCGGGCGGCGGCCAGGCCGTCGCGAGTGCCGGCGACGATGAGTTCGCGGATGAACTCGGCCAGGGCGGCGAAGACGTGGAAGATGAGTCGGCCGCCGGGGGTGGTGGTGTCGAGGTTCTCGTGCAGGGAGGTGAAGCCGATCTCGCGCTTGCGGAGGTCGCCGACCATGGTGATGAGGTCGGCCAGGGAGCGGCCGTAGCGGTCCAGGGAGGGCACGACCAGGGTGTCGCCCTCGTTCAGGAACGCGTGGCAGGCCGCGAGTTCGGGCCGCTCGGAGCTCTTGCCGGACTTCTTGTCGGCGAAGACGCGCCGGCACCCGGCCGCCTTCAGCACGTCCAACTGACGCTCGAGGTTCTGCCCGGCGGTGGAGACGCGGGCGTAGCCGATACGGATCTCGCTGCGGTGGGCCGGGAAGGCGGCCAGCGGGTCGGCGGACAGCTGCAGGGCGTCGGTCATGCTCGTAACTCTCTCAACAAACGGTCCTCAGAGGTTGTTGAACCGCCGAGGTTGTTGAAGGAGTTTTTGAAGGGCTTTCGTGGCTCTGGGGCGGCTTTTTCAAGATCTGCAAAAAACGAAGGTTTCTTGACGAACCGGCAAGTGCTCAGGCGAACCGGAGGATAGTGCGGATGGCTTCCGCAACCGGCAGAGCGAAGGCACCCAGGAGGTGCAGGTTGAGCGAGACGAGAAGGAGAGCATCAGCTCGCCGCGGGTCCTCGCCGTCCTCGCACGGGGCGTCTGCCGTCGAGGGGGCGTGGGCGTCGCTATGTCATTCCGCCGGCGTCCGTGACCATGCGGACGAGGGTGTCGACGAGTTCGTCGGCGGTGGTGTGCCACTTGGCCGTGTCGAGGTGGCCGCTGAGCTCCATGCCCGCGATGCCGTGGGCGCTGGTCAGCAGCAGGGCGCCGTAGTGCCGTGCGTTCCGCTCTCCCGCGAGGGCGGCGACGATGTCCAGGAACTCGTCCTGAAAGCGTTCGGCCGCGCGGTCGGCCACGGCCGGGTCGCCTTCCGGCCCGCATAGCTGGCGCCGGATGCGATCCATCCCGTCACCGAGCTGCCCGGGAAGGTTTGCGCGCCGCCTGAACAACACCTGGTACAGGTGCGGCTGGTTCCGGCCAACGTCGATGAGGGCGCGGAGAGCGCCGCGCAGCTTCTCGGAGGCGGACAGGGCCGGGTCGGTCCGAAGGGCGTGCACCTGGTCGCCGATCCGTTCCCAGCGTTCGGCCGCGACGGCGGTCAGCAGGCTGTCCTTGCCCGTGAAGTGCCGGTACGGCGCTCCCCGGGTCACGCCTGCCCGCGCGCCCACCTCGCGCAAGGTGACCGCTTCGGGGCCGCCGAGGTCGAGGAGCTCGGCGGCCGCGTCGAGCAGAGCGCGGCGGGTGACGGCGGCGGACTCGGCACGGGTGGTCATGACGCCCATCATACAGTTGACAGCGTCATCTGAACCGGTACCGTAGCCAAGGTGACAACGTCATCTGAAACCCAGAAGTTGATCGTCGTAACCGGAGCCTCCACGGGCATGGGCGCGTCAGCCGCCCGCGAACTGGCTCGCCAGGGATTTCACGTCCTGGCCGGCGTGCGACGCGACCGTGACGCCGACGCCATCCGATCGACCGGCATCGAGCCGGTCATCCTCGACATCACCAAGTCCGAGCAGGTGGAGGCACTCGCCGCGCGGGTCGCCGACGACCCGCGCGCGCTGCACGCGCTCGTCAACAACGCCGGCGTCCAGGTGAACGCCCCGGTCGAAGCCCTGCCGATGACGGAGTGGCGGCGGGTGTTCGAAGTCAACCTCTTCGGCCATGTCGCCGTCACTCAAGCGCTCCTCCCCGCGCTGCTCCGCAGCAAGGGTCGTGTGATCAACATCAGTTCGGTCGGCGGCAAGTTCGCCATGGCCACATACGGCGCGTACGCCGGCGCGAAGTTCGCCCTGGAGGCGGTCAGCGACTCGCTCCGCCGGGAGGTCGCGCCGCTGGGCGTACAGGTGGTCGTGGTCGAGCCCGGCGGCGTCCGCACGGAGATGGCCGCCCGCGGGGTCGAGACGGCGAACCACCTGGCTGCCCAGATGACACCGGAGCAGGACGAGCGCTACGGCAGCCTGGTCCAGGCGAACAACAAGTTGATGACCTCGGGCACTGCTTCAGGCTTGACCGCCGACGCCGCCGCCCGGGTCATCGCGAGGGCCGTGACGACGCGTAGACCGCGCACCCGCTACACCGCCGGCCGGGATGCCGCCCTGATCATGCGCCTGGGCCCGATGCTGTCCGACCGCACGCTCGACCGCGTCCTCGCCGCCAACCTGCGCCGCCACTACCCGAAGGGAGCCGTCGGCCGACGATGACTCCACGAACGGCTCCGTCCCCTGTGGTGCGGCCACCGGTGAGCTCACGGTCGACGGACAACTTGCCCTCCTGCCCGGGACGAGGACTCTCCCGGCGTCAAGCCGCGGGCTCGCTGCACGAGCGTCGCACCGCGGCCAGTCCACGGGCCACGGCTTTCATACGCAGGGCATCCACATCAGGTTCTCAGGCGTCGTCCTCGTCGTCCTCGATGGCGTCCGGGTCCCGGAAGGGCCGCAGGCCCTGACCGGGACCGCTGGCGGTGATGTTGAAGAGGTAGCGGCCCAGGAAGTTGATGTGCCGGTCCTTGAGCGGGGAGAGGCGGGCGACGTCCTCGTCCTTGATGTCGTGGCCCTCGGCGCGAAGCCGGGCCACGGCGGCGTCCAGGTAGCGGGTGTTCCACAGCACCACCGCATTGAGAACCAGGCCCAGGGCGGCGAGCTGGTCCTCCTGGCCCTCGCGGTACGCCTGGCGGATCTGGCCCCGGCCGCCGTGGCAGATCGCGCGGGCAAGCCGGTGGCGGGACTCCTGGACGGTGAGCTGCCGGTTCATCAGCCGCCGGTAGGTGTCATCGACCGGGTCGACCAGGGCGAGCAGGTGCATGGTCTTGTCGATCCGCCCGTACTCGGCGAACGCCGCCCCCAGCGGCGTCGGGTGCCCTTCGCGGCCGAACATCCGCAGCAGGTCGTAGGCCCGCACCTGGTTGGTGATGAGCGACCCGGCCACCCGCAGCATGTCCGGCCAGTGCGTAGCGATCTTCTTCAAGCTGACCTTGTTGCAGGCCACGTCTTCCAGCGGGCCGTACCCGTCGGCCAGCTCCTCGCCGTCGGGCAGGTCGGCCCGCCAGAACCTCTGATCCGAGAGGTCGCGGAAGCGCGGGGCGAAGCGGAAGCCGAGCATCTTGTACAGGCCGAACGCCATGTCGGAGTAGGAGGCGTTGTCGGTGGCCACCATCTCCGGCTTCACCCCGCCGTCCAGGTTCAGCAGGGTGTCCAGGGTGTAGAGGCTGTCGCGCGGGGTGCCGCGCACGACCATCGCGCCGATCCCGGCGACCTGGTCGTTGACGGCATTCAGCCAGGTCACACCGCGTTTGTAGCCGTAGTACTTGGGTGACGGGCCGGTGTTGATGCTCTTGACGGGGACGACGAAGCGCAGGCCGTCGACGGAGGCGAGCAGCCCGCCGCCCCACATCTGGGCCAGCTCGATGCGGGACTGCGCGCCGATCAGCGCGGCGTTCGCCGCGGCGATGGTGTCGGCGCGCACGTAGTTCTGGTCGACGTGCGAGAGCCGCGAGCGGGTCAGCGCCTTGTTGTTCGGGTCGATGACCGGGGTCAGCCCGATGTTGCAGCTCTGGGAGACCAGCAGGGCGACCAGGGAGACGAGCAGCCCCTCCATGCGGGTGCGCCGGTCGGAGACGTGCCCGAAGGAGTCGAGGAACGAAGTCCAGGAGTGGACCTCGAACAGCAGGTCCGGCAGGTCGATCCTGGGCAGCATCGCCTCCGTGGTGGCCTTCAGCCAGGTCAGCGACTCCGGCTCGCCCACCGCGCCGAGCTTGTCCACCGACAGGCGGGCCCGTCCCCCGCCCTCGGGAATGACGATCTCCACCTTCGCGTCGGCGCCGGCCTCTTCCAGGCGGTCGGCCATCTGCCGCCACGCCGCATCCAGCCCGCGCGTGAGCTGGGCCAGGTGCTCGGCCGCGTCCTCGGTCAGAGACAGGCCCGCGAGCACGTCCGGGCGCACCGCCTCCCACCGCGGACCGTCCAGCAGCCGAGCGCGCCGGTCCGCCCACCGGTTCGAGGGGGCCGCGAAGACGTCGCGCCGGTTCAGGGCGCGGTGCAGATGCTCCAGCACGCACACCACGTACGCGTCCCGGTCCACTGCGCCCTGGGGCAGCTTGGCGTTGGAGAACACCGCCCGGCGCCACATCGCGGGCACCAGGTCGGCGTCGACCTCGCGGGGCAGCAGCGGCCGGTCCTTGACCCGGCGGCGCGAAAGCGCGGGCAGGCGGCGCACGGCCTTGAGGATGCGCCGCCCGGCTGGGGCCGCATCCAGCGCGTCCGACTCGCCCAGCAGGGACAGGAACGGGCGCACAGTGTTGTAGCGCGAGGCCAGATTCTCGCGCATCGCGGCCTCGGCCGACCCGTCGTCCTCCGGCACCAGGGCCTCCACCGTCGCGACGGCCCCGGCCACCGCCGTACGCGGCACGGCCTCCTCCACCGCCGCCCAGAGTGCGGCGACGTCCAGGTCCGCGTCGTGCTCGGCGACCAGGTCCAGCTCCTCGGTGAGGATCTTCGACGCCTTCGCCAGGATGCGCGCCGCCTTCTCCAACTGCGGCAGCATTGCCAACCGCTCCCGCTCCGAGGCCCGCCGCGCGGGGCTGATCATCCGGTTCGCCATCAGCACCGCGAACAGGTCCAGCGCGTCATCGACCGCCTGCGCCTCCAGCTGACGCACCACCGCCGTCAGCAGCGCCGTGCGCCGCGGCTCCGGTGCCCGCTCGATCGTCTGCGCTTTGCTGAGCTGCCCGTACCGGGCCAGCGTGGACAGCCGGTTCACCGGCACCCTTGAGAGGTTCACCCGTCCCAGGGCGAACGCGGAGATCTCCTCCACCCGCTCCATCGCGCGCACCATCGCGGTGCCCGTCGACTTCACCGGAGGCGTGCGCAGCCGCTCCAGCTCCGAGACCCGCCTGCCCTCCGGCACCACCAGCAGCTGAGCCAGCGCCGGCGCGAGCGCGGGATCGGCCCGGTGCGCGGCACGGGCCACCGCCTCGTACAGCCGCCGCTCGGCCGCCGTGCGCGCCTCCGACACCTGCCGGGCCAACACCGACACCCCCGGCAGCAGCACCCGGTTCCTCCGCAGCCACGTCACCGCATGGTTGAACAGCGCCACCGGTCCCTCGGCATGCGTCCACGCCCGCCCGTACAGGAACCCGCGGAACTCCCGCCCCCACCGCCGGTCGGTGAAGTCCCGGTACTTGAACCGCTCCTGGATCTCCTCCGCGTGCTCGTACGGCGTCCTGCGCCGCTCCGGGTACCGCTTCACGCACGACGCGTCGGCGATGCCGAGCTGCCCGGCCAGGTACTCCACGACCTCCCACGGCACCGCCAGCGGGTCATCGCCCAGGAACCGGCCGATGTAGCGGACCGTGCAGATCTGCACCGCCATCCCCAGCCGGTGCGCGTCCGTACGCCGCAGCGCGATCAGATCACGGTCGTCATCGTCGAGGAAGAAGAACCGCTCCAGCTCCGGGCGCGTGGGCACCTCGGTGAACGTCCCGTACGCCTCGGCCTGCTCATCAGTCAGAAACTCCACCGGCACGACCGGACCGTAGCCAGCGCCGGCGCCCGCCCAACGATCTTTCCGTGAACCCCGACGGCACCCTCGACAGGTGTGCTAGCCGACCAAGATCAATCTCAACGGCACTTTCTGCACCGCAACTACTCACACCCGGACCGCGTCGCTATAGCGGTATCCCCGTCTCATGCGGGGGATGGTAGACCTCCTTAGCGCGACAGACCGGCCAAAAACCATTACCTCTCGTATGTCAGGTGTTCCATGGCCCAGGCAAAGCGGGACTGACCGACGCCAGCCGGACCTATCCACGCCGCCCTCCTGAGACAGAAGTGACCGACGGGCGCATAGTGATACATCGGGCATGGCAACATTTCTGGAGTGAATGCGGTCAAGCAGGTGCCTCGGGGCGGGGATCGGCTGATCCGTGTGTCGATGACGGTCGTGGTGCTGGCGGTCGCGGCGGTGGCGGCGTGGGTGTCGTACTGGCATGCGGTGGCGGTGATCGAGAAGTACGGTGCCGAGGACGAGTTGTCGGCGCATCTTGTCCCGGCGACGGTGGACGGCATGATCTACGCCTCCTCGATGGTGCTGTTGTGGTGTGCCCGCTACCGCCTGGCGGTGCCGGCGCTGGCCCGCTGGGCGCTGGCGTTGGGGGTGGCCGCGACGCTGGCGGCGAACATCTTGCACGGGATTGAGCGGGGACCCCTGGCCGCGGCGCTGGCCGCGTGGCCGGCGATCGCGTTGGTGATCTCGTACGAGCTGATCATGTGGGTGGTCCGCTCGGGTCGCGAGCTCGCCGATCGCGCGCACGACTCGGGGCAGCCGGAGCGAGCGCTCGCCGAGCCCGCACCCCCGAGCGTCGCCTCGGACCAGGCGCCGCGGGTGCCGCGGCCGGGACCGGTGGTGCACGCCACGCCGCAGGTCGATCAAGGCGAGCCGACGCGGGAACCCGGCGAGCGCCGGTCAGCGTCCGCCGAGCCCGAATCGGCGGCCACATCGGCAGGCCAAGACGCGTCGGCGGGCGAGGCCCGGGAGGACGGCGACCGGCGAGCCCAGGTGGCGGCCCTGCTCGCTCAGGATCCGAACATGACCGGGGCCGCGCTCGCCCGTGCGCTCGGGGTACACGAGACCACCGGGCGCAAGTACCGCCGCGAAGCACTCAACGGCAACGGCCGCTTCACATAGCGCCAAAACCGGGGCACAGCGCGGGAGGGGCGTCGGGCGACCATCGGCGACACCGGACGCTCCCCCTCCTCCGCGTCGACCCTGCCGAACGGCGACGCCTGGAGGGAGATCCGCGGCACACTGATCGCTGCGCCACCGTGTCCCGGAAACCTGCGAAGTGCCGACACCCTTCGTGAACTCGGCACTTCCCCGTAACGGGGGCGGCTGACGCCGCGCGCACAGGCCGATGATCGTGCACAGTCGCCCGTCGTCATACGGTGGCCCATCTCGCTTTGGCGACAGCCGCCAGAGTGTCGAAGCGGGTCAGTCATGCTCAACCGCTCCTCTTGATCTCATATCTCTCATAGCTTCAGGTCTCTGGACAAATTGGGGTGGTTATGTCAGAAAGCATTTAGCGAGGGAGGTAGATGGCGATGGGGCAGCCTGACGAATTACTGTGGGACAGCGAGCCCAGAACGCTTATCAAGCACCATATCTACCGTAGGTACCTGGACTGCTGGATGGGAAAAGTCTGCCAGTCCTTCGAGTACGCCACAATCGTCGACGCCTTCGCAGGGCCAGGTGTCTACAAAGACGGGCTAGACGGATCACCCGTGGTCGTCGCCAAGGGTTACCTGGAGCACAGCCACTTGGAGCGTTTCAAGAACCTGACCGTGCTCTGCGCGGAGAAGCGGGAAGATCGCCGGGATCACCTGGATGGCTTGCTGAACGGGATCAGCAGGCCCGCGAAACTACGGCTGCAGGTTCTTGAGGCAGGGGAGGCGCTAGCGCGCCACAAGGAGTTGGATGCGATCGCTCACCAGCATGGCCCTAGCATCCCGACGCTGTGGATCCTTGACCCGTTCGACTGGGCAGGGGTTCCGTTCGACCTGGTGAAGGCGTGCCTGCAGCGCCCACGTGACGAGGTGTTGGTCACTTGGTTCGCCGACGAGCTCTACCGGTTCTGTGAGCACGCGCCCAAGCAGGCCGCGATCGATCGCCACTTCGGGGGCTCGGCATGGCGGGCGGCCCTGGAGGTGCGCGGCGAAGGTCCCCGTAAAGAGGCGCTGCTGAAGGCCTACCGCGAGGGGATCGAGCGTCTGTCGGGAAGCACGTTCACCGAGTCGTTCTCGGTCGCCAGCAAGAACGCCCATGCCCGCTACTCGCTGGTGTTCGCCACCCATGACATGCGCGGGATGACCTGCTTCAACCAGGCCAAATGGCGTATGGATCCGCACCGTGGAATGAGTGCGAACGAGTGGAAGTACGGGCAACCGACACTGTTCGACCCCGAGCCCGATCTGTCCGGGTTGCGAGGAAAGCTCGAGTCGCTGGCTGGGCAGGCGCGGACATTCGAGTACCTGGTGAACCAGGCGCAGCGACTGGGTTTCACGGAGCCGCAGGTGCGAACGACGCTGACCAGAATGGATGAAGACGGCCTGGCGATACGGCAAAGCCCTGTCAAGTCCACGACACCCTGGCCAGCGGGGTCTTTGATTCGTTTCTACGCCGCAGCTGCCGATAATGGCCTGTCGTTAACGAAGCTGTCACCAAGTACATTCGAGCGCGTTCGCCCTGGTCATTAAGCCCTTTGCGGAGTTTCTCCCGGATCTTTCGCGGTTTCCCGGACGTATCGGATCACGTGCGGTAGGTATTGGTCCGAATCTCGGGGGTTGGTCTGTGGTGGCCGACCTGGACCTGTCGGCACCCCTGAGAAGAGAGCCCGAGTGTCATGGCGCGTGTCCTCGACGAAGACGAACTGGTCGGCCACTGGACGCTGCTCGATGAGGAGATGGAACTCCTGGCAGGTCGCCGAGGGCCGACGAAGCTGGCCTTCGCGCTGATGCTGAAGTTTCATCAGCTCCACGGGCGGTTCCCGCGCGGGCGTGGCGAGCTGCCGGACGAGGCGGTCGAGTACGTCGCCGCCGCGGTGAAGGTCCCGGCCTCCGATCTGGCGTTGTACGAGTGGGACGGGCGGACCAGCAAAGCCCACAGGACCGACATTCGCGACTTAACCGGCTTTCGGGAGTGCGGTGTCGAGGACGCCGACAAGGCAGCCGAGTGGCTGGCCCGCAACGTGTGCAAGTCCGAGCGGCGCGCCGACCGAGTGCGGACGGCGCTGCTGGCCCACCTGAAGGACGAGCAGATCGAGCCGCCGTCCAAGCAGCGGATGCAACGGATCGTCGGCTCTGCGCTGGACCAGTCCGAGAAGGCCCTGACGCTGCACATCTCCTCGCGGATCAGCGACGACGTCATCCAGCGGATGTTCACCCTGATCGCCCGCCGCAGCGAGGCCGCAGAGGCGGCCGACCAGGCCGAGCAGGAGTCACCCGAGCCTGGGGACGACGAACAGGAGGAGACGCCGGCGGACAGTGAGGGCGCGGACGTGTTCGCGGCGATCCGCGAGGACCCCGGCAACGTCAGCGTCACCACGATGGAGAAGGAGGTGTTCAAGCTCGGCGCCATCAAGGCGATCGGGCTGCCAGAGGACGTCTTCGACGACATCGCCCCGGGCGTGCTGCTGTCGTGGCGGGCACGGGTGGCGGTCTCCTCGCCCAGCCACCTTCGCCGCCACGGTCACGAGCTGAGGGTGACGTTGCTGGCGGCCTACCTGCACTGCCGGCGGCGGGAGATCACCGACGCTCTCGTGGACCTGCTGATCACCACCGTGCACCGCATCAACGCCCGCGCCGACACCAAGGTCACCGAGGAGTTCATCGCCGAGCTGAAGCGCGTATCGGGCAAGGAGAACATCCTGTTCAAGATGACCCAGGCCGCGCTTGAGGCGCCGGAGGAGACGGTGAGTGAGGCGATCTACCCGGTGGTGCCGGGCGGCGTGGACACGCTGGTGGCGCTGTGGCACGAGTACCAGCACAAGGGCACCTCCTACCGCCAGCACCGGCAGCGGGTGTTCAAAGCCTCCTACACCAACCACTACCGGGCCGGGCTGATCCAGATTCTGGAGGCGCTGGAGTTTGGCTCGACCAACACGATGCACGCGCCGATGATGACCGCGCTCGCGCTGATCAAGCGGTACAAGGCCGAGACGACCCACCGCACCAAGTACTACGCCACCGGCGAGACGGTGCCGGTGGAGGGCATCGTGCCGGCGGAGCTGGCCGAGCTGATGTATCGCACCGACAAGAACGGCCGCCAGCGGATCTTGCGCAGCGTCTACGAGTGCGGGGTGTTTCAGACGTTGCGGGAGAAGCTGCGCTGCAAGGAGATCTGGGTGCACGGCGCCTATAAGTGGCGCAATCCCGACCTGGACCTGCCGGCCGATTTTGAGGACAAGCGAGAGGAGAACTACGCCCGGCTGCGCAAACCGCTCCAGGCCAAGCTGTTCACCGCCGAGTTGCTGGAGGAGATGGACGCCGAGCTGTCGGCGCTGCACGATGCCCTGCCGTCACTGCCGTGGCTGGAAATCGTCGAGCGTAAGAAGGGCGGCGCGATCGTGCTCTCGCCGCTGGATCCGCTGCCCGAGCCGCGCAACCTGCGCAAGCTCAAGGCCGCGGTGCGCTCCCGCTGGGGCGTGGTGCCGCTGCTGGACATGCTCACCGAGACCGCGCTGCGCACCGGCTGCCTGGACGCCCTGATCCCGGCCGGCACCCGGCTGGGAATGGACCCGACCGAGTTCTTCGAGCGCATGCTGCTGGTCATCTATGCGCTCGGCACCGGCGCCGGGATCCGGTCGGTGGCCGCCGGCGAACACCCCTATAGCGAGGAGGACCTGCGCTACTGCCGCCGCTGGTTCCTGTCGGTGCCCGGGGCACGCCAGGTGGCCAAGACCATCGCCAACGCCACCTTCGCCGCCCGGCAAAGCGCCCTGTGGGGTGAGGGCACCACCGCGGTGGCCTCCGACTCCACCCACTTCTCCGCCTACGACCAGAACATTTTCACCGAGTACCACTCGCGGTACAAGCGGGCCAAACGGGGCGTGCTGATCTACTGGACGGTCGAGACCGCGGGAGCGATGGCCATTTACAGCCAGCACCTGGCGTGTTCGGCCTCGGAGGTGCATGCCATGGTCGAGGGTGCGATGCGGCACGAGACGAACATGAACGTGGAGACCAACTATGTGGATTCCCACGGAGCCAGCCTCATCGGGTTCGGCATCACCCGCTTGCTGAACTTCGACCTGGTCGCCCGCTTCAAGCAGATCAACGTGATGAAGCTGTACCTGCCGGGCCGAGGAGACCGGTTCGCGTACCCCCTGCTGCGCCCGGCGCTGACCCGGCCTATCCGCCCCGACATCATCGAGAACAACTACGATCTGATGATCAAGTATGCGACGGCGATCCGGCAGGGCACCGCCTCCACCGAGGCCCTGCTACGCCGTTCCAGGGCGAGACCACTCACCCGGCCTACTCGGCGATGCTGGAGGTGGGGTGTGCCCAGAGAACCATTTTCCTAGCTCGCTGGCTCCGTGACCGGGACCTGCAGCATGAGACCGAGTCCGGGCTGAACGTGGTGGAGAACTATAACGGGGTCAACGATTACATCCGGTTCGGTAAGCGCGGGGAGCTGGCCTCAAATAGGCGCGAGGAGCAGGAGGTGGCGATGCTCTGCTTGATGATCTTGCAGAGCAGCCTCGGCTACATCAATACCCTGATGATTCAAGACTGCCTTGCTGAGCCGGAGTGGGCGGAGGTGCTCACCGACGTCGACCGCCGCGGTTTGACTCCGCTGTTCACCACGAACATGACGCCGTACGGGACGGTGCAGTTGCGCCGCGACCGGCGGCTGGACCTGACCGGGCCACCGCCTCCTCCGGAGGTATAAAGGGGCTCGGAGACTGCGTTGACGCCAGGTCACTGCAGCACCGGGGTCTTCCTGGTCTTCCTGACAGTGCGGTGTACCAGGGCGTCGGTTGGACCGCCGCCCTGGTTATCGTCGTCGGGCCTGATTCTGCTGCGATCAGGAGCGTTGGCCGGGCTGGTTCACGATCATGGCTTCCAGCTGCGAGGTCAGGCTCACCGTGCCTGCCTTGAAGATCTCCTTACTGCCATCGGCGCGCTCGTACGTCCGGTCCTGCAGCCGCGTCGAGTTGGTGCCCAGATACCGGAAGGTCTGCGGGTCCAGGACGAGCGATTGCCGTGCCCCATCGTCGTCGAGGCTGAAGGCCACGCCTCGCCGTCCGTCGGCCACGGGCACGTCCTCGGTCATGGTAATGCCTTTGATCGTGGGCAGCGCACGGAAGAGCGCGGCCCGCACCTCAGGGGCGAGCCACTGCTCGGAGATGATCTGGTTGATCTCCATGAAGAGCATCACCGGCGGGACGTGGCCCTTCAGCTCCTGCGGCCCCCGGCGGTCCTCGTCGAGGATGGCCGCCTTGATCCTGGCGATCACCCCAGCCGGGCTGACAGGAGCTTTGGCCATCTCAGCCGGGTTGAAGACCGCGCTGCCCTGAAACATCAGCTTGCCGCCCTGGTACCAGGCCGACTGCTTGCCGTCCACGCTGGTCCACCGTTCCCAGGTGGCGCGCCGGTCCCGGTCAACGTCAGCCTCGATGCCGGCCAGCTGCAGTTCCTTGGTGTAGAGCCACTGAGCGGGTCCCGGCGCGGGCGTCGGGTCGTTCTCGGCCGCGCTGGCCGCACGCTCGCCGAGCTCGGCCACGCTGGCCACCGGCGCCATGTCCGGCTGGTCCCTGAGCGTCACGACGGTCCCGCCGACGACCAGGGCCAGAGCCGCCGCCACCGCGATCCGCCAGCCGAACCTTCTCGTCCCGGACGCGGCCGGCTTGCGCACGGCCTCCGGTTCGTGGATCGCTGTCATCAGCCGCGCCTTGGCAGCAGTCGCGGCGTTGTCAGTCATCGCCGGGGTGTTCCGGCGAAACTCCTTCAGCTCGTTCACTACAGCTCCTCATCCCCTAGCACGTTCCTGGCCTTCTTCCGCGCCCGGTGCAGCCGTGACCGCACAGTCCCCACAGAGATGTCCAGCGCCCGCGCCACTTCCTCGTACGACATGTCCTCCCACGCCACCAGCAGCAGCACGTCCCGATGCCCACGGGGCAGCGACGCCAGCGCCCCCGCCAGCTCACGCTCCCTGCCCTGCGCCGCCACCCGGCGCGCCACGGTGTCGTCCAGTGCCTCCGGCAGAGGGTCCACTCCGGTGCGGCTCAGCGCCCGCAGCAGCCGTTCCTCCTGCCGCCGATGTCTGGCGATCAACGTGGTGGCGATCCCGTACAACCAAGGCCTGGCCAGCGCGAACGACGTGTCATACGTCCCGCGCCTGCGGAAGGCCGCCAGGAACGTCTCGGCCACGATGTCGTCGGCGGCCTGCGTGCCGAGCCGCCGAGCCGCGTACAGATGGATCTGCTGGGCGTAGCGGTCGAACAGCGCCGCGAACTGCTCTGGGTCGTGCACCGAACGACGGATCAGTTCTCCGTCGTCGATCTCGACCGTCTCAGCACTCAACGCCTCTCCTTCGTGAGTAGGTATTTCACCCTGCTGTCTCCCGAAGGGCGTCACCGGGTTCCCCCAAAACCGTGACACGCAGCAAATGTGATGCCGTCGCCCGCAAGCAGCAGGTGTAGGCACTACCCCTCGGGTTCCGCTGGCAGAGATGGGCGTGCTGGTCGATGCCCGCGCTCGGGCACACGCTGCGCGAGATTCTCGGTGAGGACACTGACGAAGGGCTGTCGTTTCCGGATTCCCAGAGACGTGCGGAAGGGTTGCTGGATAACCTTCGTTATCTGGCAAGGTAGCGATCACCGGGGTGGCGCGAGCTGGGCGGCCGTCGCCCGGCGTGGAGGCTTCGTTTCCCGGTTATCTGGCAACCTGGCGGATGGTGGAGGTCGGCACGGTGGATCCGGTCATCACTGAGCAGCTCGGCCGCACACACCCGCTCGCCCGCCATCTCGACGACTTCCTCACCGACCTGGCCAACGCCGGCGCCTCCGCGCATACCCGGCGCGCATACCGCGGCGACCTGATCGCCTTCGCCGCCCACCACGGCGAGGACCTCGCCGAGCTGACCGCCGCGCCCGCACGCGTTATCTAGGGTTGTCAAGCGAACCTGCTGGTCAGTCGCATGAAGGTCTGTCAGTCACGTCAGGCAAGTAGGCTTGCGCGGTCGGCGCCGTAGGACAGCCAGGCGCTGAGCTCAGCAGGCCATACCGCGACGCTCACGACCTTGACAGTCGCCGAAGGGGGAAGCTCACCGGTGTGGGGCCTTTCGTGCTAGGACTGGCCACGTGAGTGACATGCTGTGCCGGTGGCTGCTGGGTCTGCGGGCGCAGGGCGGCGGGCATCCGCCCGCGGCGTCCCCCGCCACCCTGGCCTTCGCCCGCGAGACGCTGGGGGACGGGCCGATGGGGTGGGCGGTGGAGACGGCCGTGTGGATGACGCAGGAGGTTATCCGGCAGGTGCCGGCCTATGGTGGCGGGCGGATGCCGTTCGAGACGTTGCGGCGCTCGGTGGAGGCGAGCGTGCTGGCGGCGCTGGCCGGTCTGTTTCTGGACGCCCGTCCGTCGCCGGAGCTGGTGCCGGTGGAGGCGGTGGAGGGCAACGCGGAGCTGGTCCGGCGCGGGGTGCCGCTGGACCTTGTGTTGCGGGGGGTGCGGATCGGGCACGCGTGCCTGCACCAGCGGCTGATGGACGTCATCGACGCCGAGCCGGAGCCAGCGCGCACGTCGGAGAGCCACCGGGTCAGCGAGGTGCTGTTCTCCTACGCCGATGCGCACGCCAGCCGGATGGCCGAGGAGTACATCGCCGAGCGGGACCGCTGGCAGGCCAGCACCGAGGCGGCTCGGCACCGGATCGTGGATGACATCGTGGCGGGGCGGCGGATCGACCAGGGGATGGCCGAGCGCACGCTGGAGTACGAGCTGACCCGCTACCATCTGGCGTTCGTGGTCACCGCCGACGAGCTCGACACCCCGGCCGAGGTGCTGCGGCGCTTCGCGGCGGAGGCGGCGCGGGCGATGGACGGGCGCAGCGTGCTGACGGTGCAGGCGGGCCCGTCGGACGTGTGGGGCTGGACGGCCTTGCTGTCCAGCCCCACACCTCGCCTGGACATCAAGGTGCCGACGGGGCTGCGCCTGGCCGTCGGGCCCGTCGCGTACGGGGTGGCCGGGTTCCGGCGCAGCCATCTGGGCGCTAAGGATGCCCAGGAATTCCTGGCGGAGACCCGGTTGTGCCGTTATGCCGACATCCGGGTGCGGTCACTGCTGCACGCGGGCGGGGAACGGGCACGCTGGTTCGCCGAGGAAATGCTGGGCGGGCTGGCCGACGGTGATGCACGGGTGGCGGAGCTGCGCGAGACGTTGCGGGTCTACCTGGCCTCGGGCCGCAGCCCCCAGCGGGCTGGCGAGGTGCTGCACGTCTCGCGCAACACCGTGGGCTACCGGGTCAAGCGGGCCGAGGAACTCCTCGGCCACCCGCTGCCGGACGACTTGCTGGAGCTGCGGCTGGCGCTGGAGATCGCCCGCACTGCGCACTGAGCCCGATCGAGCCCGCCCAGGGCCCAATCGGTGCAAGGAATTTGGGCTTGCGGCACAAGCGGCACGTGGCAGCGCCTTCGTTAAATCGACGTGACAATCCGATGACGAAGGGAAGCCCATGCGTGTTGCCAACCTCGCCGGCCGAGCCGTGCTGCTGACCGATGACGGCGCGATCGACATCGAGAAAGCCAGCGGCGGCCGCTTCCCCGCCGACCCGCAGGCGCTGTTCGAGCGCTGGAACGAGCTGCGGTCCTGGAGCACCGACGCCGAGCCGGTGCCGTACGCCGAAGCGGAGCTGGAGGCGCCGACGCCGGCGCCGCGCCAGGTGTTCGCGATCGGGGTGAACTACCGCGACCACGCCGAGGAGTCGCAGATCGAACCCGGGGCCAGGCCGCCGGTGTTCACCAAGTTCCTCTCCTGCCTGACCGGCCAGGACGCCGTGGTCGCGCTGCCGCAGGGCGGGCTGACCGACTGGGAGGTGGAGCTGGTCGTGGTGATCGGCCGCCGCGCCCATCGAGTGGCCGCGGCCGAGGCCTGGCACCACGTGGCCGGTCTCACGGTGGGGCAGGACCTGTCCGAGCGCATCACGCAACTGTCGCCGCCGCAGCCGCACCAGTTCTCCCTCGGCAAGTCCTTCCCCGGCTTCGGCCCGATGGGACCGTGGCTGGTCACCCCGGACGAGCTCGCCGACCCCGACGACCTGGAGATCTCCTGCCACCTGGACGGCGAGCGCATGCAGCACGCCCGCACCAGCCAGATGATCTTCCCGGTGCCCGAGCTGATCGAGAAGCTGTCGGCCGTGACCCCACTCCTGCCCGGTGACGTGATCTTCACCGGCACGCCGGGCGGCATCGGCGGCACCCGCACCCCGGCCCGGTTCCTGGCCCCGGGCGAGCACCTGCACAGCACGATCGAGGGCATCGGCACCCTCCGCACCACTTTCACGGGAGCCTGAACCATGGCACTGCACCGCCTCACCCGAATCACCATCGGCGTCCCGAACCTCGCCGAGACCAGCGCCTACTACGCCGACTTCGGCCTTCTGAAGACCGGCGAAAACACGTTCGCCACCGCCGACGGCGGCGAGCAACTGCGCCTGGTGCACGCGCCCACCCGCCGCCTGGTCGAGCTGGGCGTCGGCGTGGACGACGCCGACGACCTCGGCCGCATCGGCGCCGCCCTGGCCCGACTGGACCTGGCCCTGGACGCTGACGGCCGGGTGAGCGACCCCGCCACGAAGGTCCGCGTCCAGGTTTCGATCGCCGACCGGATCACCCGGCCGGCCGAGCCCGCCCCGCTCTACAACGGGCCCGGCCGCGCGGACCGGGTCGACGCCCGCGCCCCGGGCGTGCTGCGCGAGCAGCCGGTACGCCCCCGCAAGCTCGGCCACGTGGTACTCGGCTCCACCGACCAGGAGGCCAGCCAGCGCTTCTTCACCGACGGCATCGGGTTCAAGGTCAGCGACGAGGTGCCCGGCATCGCCGCGTTCCTGCGCTGCTCGACCGACCACCACAACGTGCTGGTCCAGCCCGCGCCGGTGCCGTACCTGCACCACACCTCCTGGGAGGTCGAGGACGTCGACGAGATCGGCCGCGGCGCCCACCACATGCTGGAGGGCCACCCCGAGCGGCACGTGTGGGGACTCGGACGGCACCACATCGGCTCGAACTTCTTCTGGTACCTCAAGGACCCGGCAGGCAACTTCTCCGAGTACTACAGCGACCTGGACTGCGTCGTGGACGAGGCGATCTGGAAGCCCGAGGTGTTCCAGGACATGCGCATCCTCTACAGCTGGGGACCGCCGGTGCCGCCGTCGTTCATCGAGCCGGAGGACCTGGCCGCGCTGATGGCGGGAGCGCACAGCTCATGAGCCACCACACCGACGGGGACCGGCCGCTGGTCCTGGTTCCCGAGGATCTGCCGCTGGTGGAGGCGGTACCGCTGGCCGAGCGTGACCTGCCCGCCTCCACCTACGAGCTGCTGCGCCGCACCGCCACCGCGGCCCCGCACGCGCCCGCGCTGCACCTGCTGGGCGAGGGTGCGGAGGTGACCTGGAGCTACGGAGAGCTGCTGGAACGGGTGCACCGGGCCGCCAACCTCTACACCGGCCTGGGCCTGGAGCCGGGCGGGACGGTGGGCCTGCTGCTGCCCAACTCCGGCCACACCTACGCCGCCCTGCTGGGCGCCCAGGCCGTCGGCGTCGCCAACCCGGTCAACCCGATGCTGGCCGAGCACCACATCATCGACATCTTCACCCTCACCCGGGCCGAGATCCTGGTGGTGGCCGGATCGTCGATGCTGCCGGGCCTGTGGGAGAAGGCGCTGCGCGTCGCCGAAGGACTGCCAGGGCTGCGCGCGCTGCTGGTCGTGGACGGCAACGCGACCCTCGATGCCGTCCACACCCCTGCGGGCGTGCATGGTGGCGACTTCGAGCGGCTGACCGCCGAGCAGCCCGGCGACCACCTACTCACCTCCCACCGGCCGGGCCCGCAGGACCTGGCCGCGTACTTCCACACCGGCGGCACCACCGGCAACCCCAAGGTCGCCCCGCACACGCACGCCATGGAGGTCTACATGGCCTGGGCGCTCGGCTGCTCCGGCGCCTACGCGGGCGGCGACGGGGTGGCGCTGGCCGGGCTGCCGCTCTTCCACGTCAACGCCGTGCACGTGACCGGGCTGGCGCCGTTCATGCACGGCGCGAGCGTGGTCAGCCTCGGCCCGCTCGGCTACCGCGACAAGACGCTCATGGCCGACTTCTGGCGCATCATCGAGCGGTACCAGGTCACCGCCTTCTCGGCCGTCCCCACCGTGTACGCCAACTTGCCGCCGGTGCCCGACGGGGTGGACATCTCCAGCCTGCGCGCCGGCGCCGTCGGCGCCGCCCCGCTGCCCGGCCAGGTCCGCACCGACTTCGAGCAGCAGGTGAAGGTGCCGATGCTGGAGGGGTACGGGCTGACCGAGGCCACCTGCGCCAGCGCCGCCACCCCGGCCTTCGCCCCCCGGGCCGGATCGGTCGGGCTGCGCCTGCCGTACCAGCAGATCAAGGCCGTCACCGTGGACGCCGACGATCGGCCGACGGGCGACTGCCCGCCCGGCCGGACCGGCGTGCTGGCCATCAGCGGCCCGGCCGTCTTCCCCGGCTACCTCGGCCCCAGCGGCCCCGACCCCACCGGCAAGATCTTCGACGGCTGGCTGATCACCGGCGACCTCGGCCACGTGCACGCCGACGGCTATGTCTACCTGACCGGCCGGGCCAAGGACCTCATCATCCGTGGCGGCCACAACCTCGACCCGCGCCCGATCGAGGAATCGTTGCTGGCCCACCCGGACGTGTCCGGCGCCGCCGTCATCGGCCGCCCCGACGCCCACGCGGGCGAGGTCCCCGTCGCCTACGTCACCGTCACCGGCCCGGTCCCCGAGGACGACCTGCTGGCCTGGGCCCGAGCCCGCGCGCCGGAACCGGCCGCCGCTCCCAAGGCCGTGCACGTCGTCGCCGAACTACCCATCACCTCGGTCGGCAAGCTGTTCAAGCCCGAACTGGTCGCCGACGCCGTCCGCCGCATCCTCGCCGAGCTCGCACCCGGCGCCCCGGCCCAGGTCGTCCTGGAAGACGGCCGCCCGACCGCGCTGATCGGCCCGGACCCCGACCTGGCCGCCGCCCTCGATCGCTACCCCATCCGCTACCGCACGGTGACCCCATGATCGATCAGATCGTCCGCGACTTCCTCACCCGTCAGACGGCCGGCGTGCTGGCCACCACCCGGTCCGGCGGCGGCGTGCGCCAGTCGGTGGTCTACTTCGCCCTGGATGGCGACCGCCTGCTCATTTCCACCGAACCCGGCCGGGCCAAAACCAAGGACGTGACCCGCACCGGCCGCGCCTCACTGTGCGTGATGGGCGGCGCGCCTCCGTACCCGTCCGTCACCTTGGAGGGTCCCGCCCGCATCCGCACCACCGGCATCGGCGCCGACACCGCCGAGCTCTGGTCCCGCATGGGTGGCCGGCCGGTCGAGCCGATGAGCGATGCGGACCTGGCCGCCATGAACCGGGTCATCCTCGAGATCACCATCGAACGCGTCTACGGCGCCAGCTACCTCGACCAGGGAGAAACGACATGACCGGCCGCATCGACGTGCACCAGCATCTAGTCCCCGAACAGTACGCCCGCTGGCTGCGCTCGCACGGCGTGGACGCGCCCGGTGGAAGGCCGCTCCCGTCCTGGAGCCCGGCCGAGGCGCTGGAGTTGATGGAGCGCCAGGGCATCGCCACCGCCATCCTGTCGCTGACCACGCCCGGCGCCTACCTGGGCCACGGGAGCGACGCCGCGTACGTGGCCCGGCAGGCCAACGAGTACGCCGCCCAGATCGCCGCCGACCACCCCGGCAGATTCGGTTTCTTCGCCACGCTGACCCTGCCCGACGTCAAGGCCGCCGTCGCCGAGGCCGCCCACGCGCTGGACGAACTGTCGGCCGACGGGGTGATGCTGCTGGCCAACAGCGGCGGCACCTACCTGGGCGACCGGGCTTTCGACCCGCTCATGGCGGTCCTCGACGAGCACGCGGCGGTGGTGTTCGTCCACCCGGCCCAGCTACCCGGCCCCGTGATCGAGGGCATCGCGCCGTTCACCGCCGATTTCCTGCTCGACACCACCCGCGCCGCGTTCAACCTGGTCAAGCAGGACGTGCCGCGGCGCTTCCCGCGTATCCGGTTCATCCTGGCCCACGCCGGCGGGTTCGTCCCGTATGCCGCCCACCGCCTGGCTATCACGGTTTTCGGTGAGACCGGCCGCGACCTGAACCAGGTGCTGGAGGACCTGTCCGGCTTCTACTTCGACACCGCCCTATCCTCCAGCCCCGCCGCGCTGCCCTCCCTGACCTCCTTCGCCAAGCCCGGCCACGTGCTGTACGGCAGCGACTGGCCCTTCGCCCCCGAGCTCGCCGTCGCCTACTTCAACACCTGGGCCGACGACGACGCGATCAACCACCACAACGCCCGAGAGCTGTTCCCCCGCCTGAAGGAGGCACCCCGTGCATGACGTGCTCATCGTGGGCGGCGGCGGCGCCGGCCTGACCGCCTCCATGCTGCTGTCCCGCCTCGGCATCGACCACCTGCTCATCAGTGCCCTGCCGACCACCTCGGTGCTGCCCAAGGCCCACGTGCTCAACCAGCGCACCATGGAGATCCTGGCCGAGCTCGGCATCGCCGAGACCATCTACGAGCGGGGCACCCCGCCCGAGCAGATGCGCTACTCCGGCTGGTACGCCGGCCTGGCCGGCCCCACCGGCGACTATGGCCGCCGCTTCGGCCTGGTCGAGTCGTGGGGCTGCGGCGGCCTGTCGAACGACTGGGCCTCAGCCAGCCCACAGAGCCAGACCAACCTGCCCCAAATCCGCCTGGAGCCCATCCTCAAGGCCCGCGCCGAGGAACTGGCCCCCGGCCGCGTCCGCTTCGGCCACGAGCTGACCGCCTTCACCCAGGACGCCGACGGCGTCACCGCCACCGTCCTGGACCGCGACCGCGGCCAGACCATTGAGGTGCGCGCCCGCTACCTGCTGGCCTGCGACGGCGGCCGCACCGTCGGCCGGCAGCTCGGCATCGTGATGGAAGGCGCCCGTGACCTAGCCCGCATCGCCACCGTCCACCTGTCGGCCGACCTGTCGGCCTACGCCCGCGACCCCGAGGTGCTCATCCGCTGGCTGACCCTCCCGCACACCAGCGGCGGTGCCACCATGGTCCCCATGGGTCCCGACCACTGGGGCCCCGACTCCGAGGAATGGGTCGTCCACCTCAACTACGCCGCCGACGACCCGCGTAGCCTCGACGACGAGAAGGTCATCGCCGACCTGCGCACTGCGCTCGGCCTGCCCGATCACCCGCTCACCGTGCACCTGATCACCCGCTGGTCCATCGAGGGCGTTGTCGCCGACCGCTTCCGCGACGGCCGCGTCTTCCTGCTCGGCGACGCCGCCCACCGCCACCCGCCCACCGGTGGCCTCGGCCTCAACTCCGCCATCCACGACGCCGCCAACCTCACCTGGAAGCTCGCCGCCGTCCTGCACGGCCACGCCCACGAGCGTCTTCTGAACACCTACGAACCCGAACGCAAGCCGGTCACCGCCCGAAACGTGCAACGCTCGGTCGAAAACGCCCTCAACCACACCGTCACCGCCCAAGCCGCCGGCATCGTGCCCGGCGCCGACCCTGAGGCGAACTGGCGGCAGATGCGCCGCCTATGGAGCGGGCTCCCGGTGGACGCCGAGCACGCCCGCGCCGTCCACCGCGCCATCGCCAGCCAGTCGATGGAGTTCAACGAGCACAACATCGAGTACGGCTACACCTACACCTCGGCCGCCATTGTCCCCGACGGCACCCTCGAACCGGACAACCCCGACCCCATCCGCCTCTACCAGCCCTGCGCCCGCCCCGGACACCCCTTGCCGCACGCCTGGCTGGAAGACGACCACGGCCACCGCCTGTCCGTCCACGACCTCGTGCGACCGGGCCGCTTCCTGCTCATCACCGGCGAGGACGGCCACGACTGGCTCCAGGCCGCCGCCAAACTCGCTGACGTCTGGCCGCTGGACGTCGTACGCGTCGGCCATCCGGACGGCGACCTGCTCGACCCCCGCTCCACCTGGACCCGCCACCGCGGACACGGCCCGGTCGGCGCGGTCCTGGTCCGCCCCGACCGGTTCATCGCCTGGCGCGCGCAGGAGGCCACCGACGCGCCGGCCCAACTGTCCCAGACCCTGCAGTCGATCCTTGGAGAGGCCACCACCTCATGACGCGCCACCGCTACGGCCCCGACCGCCCCGAACGCACCTACGTCCCGCACGACTTCCCCGAGCAGACCTTCGACACCGGCGAGATTCACCTCAACTACGCCGTGGCCGGTGCCGGCGACCGGCCCGCTCTGCTGCTCATCCCCGGTCAGTCGGAATCCTGGTGGGGCTACGAACAGGCGATGCACCTGCTGCAAGGCCACTTCCAGTGCTATGCCGTCGACCTGCGCGGCCAGGGCCGCTCCACCCGCACCCCCGGCCGTTACACCCTCGACAACTTCGGCAACGACCTTGTGCGCTTCATCGCCGGAGTCATCGCTCGCCCGGTCATCGTCAGTGGCCTGTCCTCCGGCGCCGTCCTGGCCGCCTGGCTGTCGGCCTACGCACCACCCGGCACCATCCGCGGCGCCCACTACGAGGACCCGCCCCTGTTCCACTCCGAGGTCGACACCTCCTGCGGCCAGTCACTGCGCCAGGGCATCGGCCCGAAGTTCGCCCTGTGGAGCAAGTATCTCGGCGATCAGTGGAGCATCGGCGACTGGGACGGCATGCGCGCCGCCGCCCCCGCCGAGCTCCCGGCCTGGATGCTCGGCCTGATCCCCGACACCGACGAACCCCCGCAGAACCTCAAGGAATACGACCCCGAGTGGGCCCGCGCCTTCTGGACCGGCACCGTGGCCGCCAGTTGCGACCACTCCCGTATGCTGGCGGCCGTCAAGGTCTCCGTCCTGTTCACCCACCACTTCCGCATGGTCGACGAGCGGACCGGCCACCTCATGGGCGCCCTGTCCGACCTCCAGGCCGCACGCGTCCAAGAACTCGTCACCGCCACCGGCAACCGCATCGACTACCTGTCGTTCCCGCAGATGGGCCACTCGATGCACGGCCAGGACCCGCAGCTGTTCACCAAGACGCTCACCGAGTGGGCCGCAACTTTGCCCGCCTGAAGTCCGCCTCCCAGGGCGCCGCCTGGGCATCCTGGGAGACGTCAACTGGATGAGCGCAAGGCGAGCCGCGATCGTGAGCGCTGTTCCTCAAGCCCGTCATCGTGGCTTGGAGAAGGACGGCATGCCGCTGCCACACCTCATGTCCGCTTCTACGTCGCCGCCCAGGTCGATGGTTATCAGCTCCGCCCGGGGCAGGACTTGCCGCCGCTGCTTCTCGACGACGAGGAGGCGATCGCCACCGCGGTGTCGCTGCTCGTCGGCGCGGGTGGCGCGGTCGCCGGCGCCGGTGACGCCGCGCTGCGGGCGCTGGCCAAGCTCGGCCGGGTGCTGCCCACCCGGCTGCGGCACGAAGTGCGCGCGCTCTCCGGCTCGGTGGAGCCCTTTGGCGGAGGGCGTGCGCCGGTCGACGCCACCGAGGTGTTGATGACGCTGGTCAGAGCCTGCCGCGACGAGGTCGAGGCCGACTTCGACTACCCGTCCGGGAACGAGATACGACGGAGGCGGGTCGAGCCCTATCGCCTGGTCGCCTCCGACCGGCGCTGGTATCTACTTGCCTACGACCTTGAGCGCGACGACTGGCGCAGCTTCCGCGTCGACTGGATGACCGCGGTGTCCGCACGGACCTGGCGCTGTGTAGGCGCCGCGCTGCTTGGCCGCGGTGATGCCCTCGCGCTGGCGTTCCAGGATGAGCGCGCGTTCGAACTCCGGGTCGTTGGACTGACCGCGCAGCAGCGAGAGCGTCTGCTGCGGGCGCAGCGCTCGACGGATGTCCGTCCAACCGGATCAGGCCCGCTGTTGGCGGGCGAGGGGAAGGCGGACTACGAAGCACGCGCCGCCGGCAGCCGAGTCTTCGATATACAGAGTGCCATGATGATCTGAGGCGATGTCGCGCGCGATGGCCAGCCCCAGGCCGGCACCACCGCGGTCGCGGCTGCGGGCGGTGTCCAGCCGGACGAAGTTCCGGAATACGCTTTCGCGGTCGGCAGGGGCAATTCCCTCGCCGTCATCAGTCACGGCCACTTCGGCATGTTCGCCTGCGCGGCGCAGGCGAATCTCTACCATGTGGGTGGCGTGACGTCGGGCGTTGTCGAGCAGGTTGACGAACAATCGGGCGATCTCGCCGGGGGCGGCGTTCACCGTCACCGCGGGGTCGAGGTCGAGTTGCAGGTTGCACCGGTCGGCCCAGCGAGCCGCTTCTGTCTTGATCAGTTCTGTCAGGTCCACGTCCTGGAGAATTCTCCCGGTGTCGGCCTGCGGCCGGGCCAGAAGGAGGAGATCATTGACGATGTTCTCCAGCCGATCGAGGTCACCCTTGACGTGGTTCAGGAGATCGGGCAGGTCGACGTCGTCTGGATGCAGCTGCGCTGCCACCACTTGCAGGCGTAGGCCGGCGATTGGCGTACGGAGCTCGTGCGAGGCGTCAGCGGCGAACCGACACTGCCGTTCGAACAGCTGTTCAACGTGCGTTTTCGCCTCCCTCAGCTGTTCGTTCAGTTCCTGCAGTTCCTTGGCGGGGACGTAGCGCTCCACCTCCATCGCCTGCTCGTGCGAGTCCAGTTCCCTCGCCTGGTCGCGGACGTTGTCGTCGTCCAGCCGCCTGCCGGTCTCCGGGTCCACAGCCTCCATCATCAGGCCCAGCAGGTCGTCCTCACCGCCGCTCTTCCCCCGACGGCGCTCCTTGATCACACTCTCGACCAGCTCGCGCATCAGCTGGATGTTCTCGCCGTACTTCTTGTCGTCGGCCTTGCGCAGCTTGGTCATCATCGGCAGCTCCTGCGAGCGCCGCATCGACTCCACCAGCGCCTCCAGCAGTGCCTGAAGGAAGGGATGCAGCTCCTCCTTGCCGAAGGAGTCGAACCGGTAACCGAACCCCGACAGGGCGATCGTGTCCAGCGTCAGCCGGGTGTAGTCGTCGGTCACCTTGACCGGCTGCCCCTGCTTGCCCTCCCACTTGCCCACCAGGGTCTGAGCGATCTCCAGCATCTGCCCGAAGTAGCCCTTCATAGCCCGCTGGCTGAAGGCCGGCATGAGGATCCGGTGCGCCATGCCCCAGACCTCCTCATCGTCGTGCGCCGTGAACAGGCCGGCGCCGGCGTAGTCTCGGACATGGCTCAGCGGCGGGAAGATCGGCTTGCCGAAACGGGTCTCGTCGCAGACCTCGGTCACGAGGTCCGGGTCGTAGACGAAGACGTTCGCCTGGCCGGCGATGTCCAGGCTGAAGATCCCCTCGGGGAACTGCTTGGACAGCTCGCCGAAGTACTCGACCGGGTTGGTGTCGGGGATCTGCGGCGTGTGACCGAGCAGAGGAATCCCGCGCGGGGACGGTATGGGGCGAGGGCCGGTGGTGGTGAGCTGGTCGGTCATGGTTCCTCCATTGGGAAAGGGAAGCTGCGGCAGCAGGCCGGCTTGCCGCGGTGTGGACTTGTGCTCTCAGCCGAGGGCCGAACTCCTCCTTGATGGCGGCAAGGGCGTTGCGACCTTGCCGCGATGCCCGGGCGTGCTTGTGTTCGTGCACGTCATGGATGGATTCCTTCTGCGCGGCGGTGGCCGCAGTGACAACCTCGGCGGGATGCCGCCGAGTGCCATGCCGAGGAAGTCCGTCACGCACCTTGATCACCGGGTTGCTCGCTCTGCTGGAGCGCTCTCCCGTCAGCGCGCCTTGCCGGCCGTGCAAGCCAGCGCGTGGATCACGACGCACACCCATCGGCTACCTCCACATATATGACGATATCGTCACTTATGGACACTACCGTCACTAATGAAATGATTCGTCAAAGAGGAGTTGAGTATTCCGTCAGTCTTGACGAAGTGCACTACAGTGGGCACATCGCCGGCGAAAGCTGCGACGGGAGTGAGAACAGATGGCTGAGGCCGCACCGAGCCGCCTGGAGCGGCGCAAGGCGCGCACCCGCGCCGCGCTCATCCACGCGGCCCATACCTTCATCGCCGACGGCAAGACCAACGTGGCGATCCTGGAACTCACCCAGGCCGCCGACGTGGGCATGGGCTCGTTCTACAACCACTTCTCCAGCAAGGACGAACTCTTCCAGGCCGCCGTGGAAGACGCCCTCGACCGGCACGGCGCGGCACTGGACGAGCTGACCCGCGGCATGGACGACCCCGCCGAGATCTTCGCCTACAGCTTCCGGCTGACCGGGCGGCTGCACCGCCGCCATCCCCAGCTCAGCAAAGTCCTGCTCAACACCGGCCTGGCCATCGCCACCTCCGAGCACGGCCTCGCCCCGCGTACCCGACGCGACCTCCAAGCCGGCATCCAAGCCGGGCGCTTCACCATAGGCGACCCGGAGCTCGCACTCGTGATGGCCGCAGGCGCCACACTGTGCCTCGGCCAATTGCTCCACACCCAGCCCGACCGCGACGATGCCCAGGCCACCGACCAGATCGCCGAAGACCTGCTGCGCACCTTCGGCATCCCCGCCGACGAGGCCCACCAAATCTGTCAACGCCCCCTGCCCGAGCTCGAAGGCCTTCTCCCCGACGCCACTGCGTAGCAGTGCCAGGCGATGGCTGGTGTGCCGGTCCTGAGCGTTTCGTTTCAGATCGGCTGAGCGGTGGCGACGGTGCCTGGCTGCTGAGGTCCATCGTTATCTGGGTTCTTGGCCCCTTCTCCCAGGTCAGAGACAGATGATCTTGACGGGCATGTAGGCACATGAGGCTGTCCGGAAGTGTTTCGAAACACCTGGACACCCATTCGAGGACCGAGTATGGCCGTGACGATCGCTGGCGGTGGCCGGGCTTCGGTACGGGCTGGGGCGATCGCCGCTGCAAGCCTCCTTCGTCGGCCCCCAGCATCGAGCCCGGTGGGCGTCTGAGGCAGCGTGACCGCGGAAACGCTGACGTACGACACGTACGACCGGGTCAAAGCGAGATCCTCGAGAAGGATTTCCGCAGGTGACGAACATGCCTGACAACCCCAGATAACTTGTCAGGCATGTTCGTCGGGAACGCGCTTGCCTTACATGCCTGACGTCTTCTCGGCACCCCAGATAATCCGCGCCTATCTGGCCGGGCTCGCCGACTTGTCGCCGGCCAGCCGCAAGCGCAAGCGCGCCGCCATCGCCTCCTTCGCCAAGTGGGCCGTCCGCCACGACCTGCTGGTCGCCAACCCGATGGACCGCATCGACACTGTCAAGGTCCCGAAAGCCCTGCCCCGTCCGGCCGCGGCCGCCGACGTGGCCAAGGTGCTGGCGGTGATCTGCTCGCGGCGGCCGCGTAAAGACCTGCCGCTGGACCGGCTGCGGGATCGGGTGCTGTTTGAGACCGCCTACGTCTGCGGCGCCCGCGCCTCGGAGGTGTGCGGCCTGTACGTCGAAGACCTGGACCTGCGCCTGGACGACGAACACGTCCGCATCCGCGGCAAGGGCGGCAGCGTCCGCACCGTGCTGCTGGACGACCGCGGCTACGTCACCCTGCTCAAGCTCTACCTGACCCGCGCCGGCTACGCCGCCGGGCCGCTGTTCCGCGCCTCGATCAACGGTCGCGGCGGGCCGCTGTCCTGGCCTTCCTGTAGTCCTGGGGAAATTTCCAACGGATTTGCCTGACCTGCACTGATGCAAGCCTGTTCCGTTTGTTGATCACTTCCGCTACCGTTCGTACGGTCCTGAACCGGGTTGCGGTGTGGAGGCGGTGGTCGATGTCGACCCGGATGTTCTCTGAGGACCAGTTGGAGCGGTTGCGGTCGTATCCCGACATCGGCCGCGACGATCTGATCCGGTACTTCACCCTGACACCCGCCGACGTCGCCTTCATCGACCCGGGCCGAGGCCGAGGCGCCAGCGATCGCCTCGGACTGGCCGTCCAGCTCGCCACGTTGTCCTGGCTCGGGTTCGTCCCGGACGAGGTCAGGGCGGCGCCACCGGTGGCGGTGGCCCGGCTGGCCGAGCGGCTGAGCGTGGATCCAGCCGTTCTCGCTGACTATGGCCAGCGCGAGCAGACACGCAGCGATCATCTGCGGCTGGTGGCCGGCTATCTGGGGTGGAAGAACGCCCCGGCCGACAGCACGGCGATGAAGGAACTGGAGCAGTTCCTGCTGGACCGGGCCATGGAACACGACTCACCCACGTTGCTGTTCAACCTGGCCACCGAGTACCTGATGGCGGCCAAGACGATCCGGCCGGGCGTGACCACACTGGCCAAGATGGTGGCCACCGCCCGGACCAGCGCCACCGCGCTCACCTGGGAGAAGGTGGCGCACCTGCTGACCGATCAGTTACGCGCGGATCTGGACCGGCTGCTGGTCTACGACGCCGGGCTGAAGATGACCCGGCTAGCCTGGCTGATCAAGGTGGCCACCGACGCCAGCGCGACCTCGGTGAAGACCGCCATCGACAAACTGCTCTACCTGCGCAACATGGACGCCCACACCCTGGATGTGTCGGGGCTTGCCGCCGAGCGGCGCCGCTTTCTGGCCTCGGTCGGCCGCCGCTCGACCAACCAGGCGCTGGAACGCCGCGATGAGCAGCGCCGCTATCCGATCTTGCTGGCGGTGGTCACGCAGTCGGCGATCGACCAGGTCGACGAGGTGGTGATGCTGTTCGACCAGGCAGTCTCGGCCCGGGAGTCGCGGGCCAAGTCCAAGACGGACGAGGCGTTGATCGAACGGGCCAAGGCTGGTGAGGCCCGTCAACTGCTCCTGGACGTGATCTTGCCGGTGCTCGCCGACCCGGCTATCCCGGACGAGCAGATCGGCGGGCTGCTGCGCAACACGATCGGGATGAGCAAGCTGCGCGAGGTCGTCTCCGAAGGCTGGAAGAAGCTGCCGCGCGATCACGGCCGGCTCTCGGCGCTGCACGCCTCCTACACCTACCTGCGCCAGTTCACCCCGCTGGTGCTGGCGGCGATCGACTTTCAGGGCGGGACCGGCACCGGGGACTTGATGGAGGCGGTGGCCATCTTGAAGCGACTGAATGAGAGCGGTGGCCGCAAGGTGCCCGAGGAGGCGCCGACCTCGTTCGTACCGACCCGCTATGGTGAGTACCTGGCCAAGGCGCGCAAGGACGGCGATGAGACCGCCTACCGGCATTACTGGGAGCTGTGCACGGTGCTGGCGCTGCGCGACGGGCTGCGCTCGGGGGACGTGTTCGTGCCGGGCTCGCGCCGCTACGCCGACCCGGCCACCTACCTGTACACGCCCGAGCAGTGGGCGCCGCGGCGGGCTGACTTCTGCAAGCTGGTCCGTAAGCCCGCCGATGCGGCCGAGGCGATCGAACAGGGCAAGGAGGAACTACACGCCGCGCTGACCCAGCTCGACCAGACGCTGGCCCAGGCGCTGCCGGACGACAGCGGCGCGGTGCGGCTGGACGAGGACGACAAGCTCGTCATCCCGCCGCTGTCGGCCGAGGACGTGCCGGGGGAGGCCAAGGAGCTGAAGGCGGAGCTGGCGGGAATGCTGCCGTTCGCGCCGATCGCCTCGCTGCTGATCGAGCTGGATGTGCGCACCGGGTTCCTGGACTGCTTCACCCACGCCGGCGGCCGTAAGCAGGCCCGCTCGGTCGATCTCAAGCGCAACATCCTCAGCGTGCTCATCGCCAACGCCACGAATCTGGGCTTGGCCAGGATGGCGGAGGCCTGCGGTATCCCGTATGACGTGCTGCGCTGGACGCAGGAGTGGTACGTGCGGGAGGAGACGCTGCGCGAGGCCAACACCTGCATCGTGAACCACCACCACGCCTTGGAGCTGTCGAAGGTGTTCGGCGGCGGCACCATGTCCTCCTCCGACGGGCAGCGATTTCCGGTTCGCGGAAAGAGCACGACGGCCCGGGACATGACCATCCACGGCGGCCAGGTGCTGTCCAGCTATACGCACGTGTCGGATCAGCACTCCACGTTCGGCACCAAGATCATCGTGCCGAACGCCCGCGAGGCGCATTTCGTGCTGGACGACTTCCTGGGCAACGCCACCGATCTGCCCCTGTTCGAACACGCGACGGATACCCATGGCGTCACGTTGATCAACTTTGCGCTGTTCGACCTGGTGGGCAAGTTGCTCTCCCCGCGTATCCGCGACCTTGGCAAGATCACCCTGATCCGGGATGACACCCCCACCGAGATGGTCAAGCGCTATCCGCACGCGGGGCCGCTGCTGGGCGCCCGCTGGAATGAGGACCTCATCGCCGAGTGCTGGCCGGATCTGCTGCGCATGGCCGGGTCGCTGAAGTACGGGCAGGCGACCGCCTCGTTGGTGGTGGGTAAGTGGTCGGCCGCCTCCCGGCAGAACACCCTGGCGGCGGCGTTGAAGGAGTGGGGCATGCTGCGCCGTACGCTGCACGTGGCGAAGTATCTGTCGGACCCGGCCTACCGCAGGAAGATCGCCCGCCAGCTGAACAAGGGGGAGAGCCTGCACGCGCTGCGCCGGGATCTGCACTACGCCCAGCAGGGCGCCGTCACCAAGCCGGCCTTGGTCGATCAGACCGACCAGGCGTGGTGTTTGACCGTTTTGACCAACTCTGTCATCACTTGGATGGCGGAGTACTACTCGCTGGCCGTGCGGCAGCTGCGGGCCGCCGGCCGGGAGGTGCCCGACGAGCTGCTGGCCCACATCTCCCCGGCGCACAGCGAGAACATCAACTTCTTCGGCGTCATCACCGTGGATGTCGAGGCGGAGCTGGCCAAGCTGGACGGCGGTGGCTGGCGGCCCCTGCGTCCGGTAACTGCGGACGTGGCTCTGATGTGACCGCCGCTTCCCGGCGCCTGGCCTGCGCGCCGCGCCGGTGCCCCGCCGAGCCTCGTGTACGGCGGGCAGCGGTGCCCGCCGCCAGCCGAGCAGTTGCAGAAACCTTTCGGCCTGGCGCTCCAGGGTGCCGACTGGATTGTGGGGCGTCGCCGGCCCGTCGGGGCCGAGCAGGCGCGGGTTTTGTCCACGGCGGCGACGTCGTCGCTGAATTCGAGGCTGTGGGTGCATCGGCCAGCCGTCATGTGTTCGCTTCGCCCTTTCTGTCCCTTGCGGCCGCAGGACGGATGCTCCTAGTCAACGACGGTCCCGGCGGCCGAGGGAGTGACGCTCGTTAGGGGTACTGGCCTTACCTCCTCCGCTGCCGTCACCTTGCTTACCCTGGGGTTATGGGCCAGATCGACCACCGCGCCGAGGTGCGCGCGTTTCTCAGCTCGCGGCGGGCGCGCATCACCCCGGAGCAGGCGGGACTACCCGCCTACGGCGGTAACCGTCGCGTCAAGGGACTGCGGCGGGAGGAGGTCGCGATGCTCGCCGGCGTCTCCATCGACTACTACGTCCGCATGGAGCGGGGGAACCTCTCCGGTGCCTCCGACAGCGTGCTGGACGCCCTGGCCCGCGCCCTGCAGTTGGACGAGGCCGAGCGTGACCACCTGTTTTCCCTGGCCCGGGCGGCCGGTCCGGGCCCTCGCCGCCGCCGCACGCCGCCGGCCAGTGTGCGGCCGGCGATCCAGCAGGTGCTGGATGCCATCACCGACGCGCCGGCTTGGGTGCGCAACGGCCGCCACGACATCGTCGCCATGAACCGCCTCGCCCGCGCCCTGTACGCGCCCATCCTGGCCGACCCGCGCCGCCCGGCGAACACCACCCGGTTCCTCTACCTCGATGAGGCCGCGCGCGAGTTCTTCGTCGACTGGGACCGGGTCGCCAACGACGCCGCCGCCATGCTCCGGCTGGCGGCGGGCCGCAACCCGCACGATCGGGCGCTGGTCGAGCTGGTCGGTGAGCTGTCCACGCGCAGCGAGGTCTTCCGGCAGCGCTGGGCCTCCCACGACGTGCAGTACCACCGCAGCGGGATGAAGCGGCTGCGTCACCCGGTGGTCGGCCGGCTCGATTTGAACTTCGAGTCGATGGAGCTGCCGTCCGAGCCCGGTCTGACCCTGAACGTCTACACCGCCGCCCCCGGCAGCCCCACCGCCGACGGGCTGAAGATGCTCGCCAGCTGGGCGGCCACTCAAGACCTCGCCGAGGGACAGCAGGCGGCCCCAGACCAGGCCTGACCCGCGTCACCGACCTCCTGGCTCCGCATCCCCAAGGGCGCGACTCGCGGCGCGAGATCCATTCCCCGCGCACTGTCCATACCTCCGGTTGGCCCGGGGACGGCACCGCGCAGCGGGGCCGTAAACCCGGCTGGGGGGTTCTGTCATTACCTGTAACAGCAGGCCCTGCCGCATGTCCGAACGCGCCTGTTTGATGGAGGCTGACCAGGCAAAACGTCGGCCTTCAGAGGGAAGGGCGCATGAGGTGAACCGACCGACACGGTGGTGCGGATGCGCGGTCCCGCATATGCGGCAGCGGTCTGTGGCCCTACAGGGGCGAAGCCCGGGCCCGGCCTCACGTCGGCCATCGGCCACGAGGTCTTCGACCGCGAGGTCGGGCTGGAGCAGGTGCCCGACGGCTACCGCGCGATGAACGACCGCATCGCGCTGAAGGTCCTCATCCGACCCTGAAGACCCTGAACAGGAGCACGCATGGCCATCAGCGAAGCAGCCCGCCACACCCACGACGAGCTGTTCCCCGACCACGTCTCGACGCTCGCCCGCACCGATCCCGAGCTGGTCGAGGTCTTCGACAACTTCGCCTTCGACGAGGTGCTGCGCCACGGCGACCTCGACACCCGGACGCGGCTCATGGTTCAGCTCGCCGCGCTGATCGCCTGCCAGGCGGTGGGCGAGTACCGAGTGATGCTGGGCGCGGCGCTCACCGCCGGCGTCACCCCGGTCGAGGTCAAGGAGATCGTCTACCAGGCCGTACCCTACGCCGGCATGGCCAAGGTCTTCGACTTCCTGCACGCCACCAACGACGTGCTGACCGAGCGTGGCGTCGAGCTGCCGCTGCCCGGCCAGTCCACCACCACCCCCGACACCCGCTACGAGCAGGGCCTGGCCGTGCAGAAGCAGATCGTCGGCGCCGACCGGGTCGAGGCCCTCTACGCCTCCGCGCCGCAGGACGAGCAGCACATCCAGCGCTTTCTGTCGGCGAACTGCTTCGGCGACCACCTGACCCGCGCCGACCTGGACGTGCCGACCCGCGAGCTGTTGACCTTCGCCATGCTGGTCGCCCTCGGCGGCTGCGAGCCGCAGGTCAGGGGGCACGTCGCGGCCAACCTCAACATCGGCAACGACCGCGCCCGCCTGCTGGCGGTGCTCACCCAGCTCATTGCTTTCATCGGCTATCCGCGCACGCTTAACGGCCTGCGCGTCCTGGACGAGGTGACCCTGTGAACCCGCGTACCTGGCTCATCACCGGTGTCAGCAGCGGCTTCGGCCGCGAGCTGACCGGGCAGCTCCTGGAGCGCGGCGAGCGGGTGATCGGCACCGTCCGCGACACCAGCAAGATTGCCGACCTGGTCAAGCAGTACCCGGAGACGTTCCGCGCCGAGGTGCTGGACGTGACCGACGCCGCCGCCGTTCGCCAGGTGGTCGATCGCGCGTTCGCCGAGCTCGGCCGGATCGACGTGGTCGTCAGCAACGCCGGGTACGGCCTGTTCGGCGCCGCCGAGGAGCTGTCGGACGAGCAGGTCGACCACATCATCGCCACCAACCTGACCGGCTCGATCCAGCTGATTCGCTCCGCGCTTCCGCACCTGCGCGCCCAGGGCGGCGGCCGGATCGTTCAGATCTCGTCCTACGGCGGCCAGGTCGCCTTCCCCGGCAACTCGCTCTACCACGCCACCAAGTGGGGCATCGAGGGCTTCGCCGAGTCGGTCGCCGCCGAGGTCGCGCCGTTCGGCATCGGCGTGACGATCGTGGAGCCGGGCGGCGCGCGCACCGAGTTCCGCTACGGCAGCGCCCGGGTCGCCGACCTGATGCCGGTCTACGACGACACCCCGGCGCACGCCTTCCTGAAGATGCTCGACCCGGCAGGCGGCCTCGCGCCCGGCGACCCGGCCCGGATGGCCGCCCGGATCATCGACAGCGTCGCAACCGAGCCCGCGCCGCTGCGCCTGGTGCTCGGCTCCCAGGCGCTGGAGAGCACCCTGGCCGTGCTGCGCAAGCGCGTCGCCGACTTCGAGGGCCAGACCGAGCTGGCCGCCTCCACCGACTTTCCGCCGGGCGAGTGACGCCCGGGGATTGCCGACAGCGGACCTGCGGCAGGCGGGCCGCTCACCCGGCTTGGACCGGCCGCGGGTACGACCACGACGAACATGGAAGGCTCTCATGCGAGCGACCCTGATCTACGGCGCCGGCGACGTGCGCGTGGAGAACGTGCCCGACCCGGTGCTGCGCGAGCCCACCGACGCCATCGTGCGCGTGCTGCGCTCGTGTGTCTGCGGCAGCGACCTGTGGCCCTACAAGTCCCGCCCGGCCACCGAGCAGGGCGACCGGATCGGGCACGAGTTCCTCGGCGTCGTCGAGGACACCGGCTCGCAGGTGTCCGGGCTGCGGCGCGGCGACGTCGTGGTGGCCCCGTTCGTGTGGTCGGACAACACCTGCGGCTTCTGCCGTGAAGGCCTGCAGACCTCCTGCCGGCACGGCGGCCAGTGGGGCGCGGACGGCGTGGACGGCGGCCAGGGCGAGGCGGTCCGCGTCCCGCAGGCCGCCGGCACTCTGGTCAAACTCCCGGTCGGGGAGGACTCCGAGTTGCTGCCGTCCCTGCTCACCCTCTCCGACGTCCTTCCCACCGGCCACCATTGCGCGGTCACCGCCAGGGTCGGGCAAGGCACGACGGTGACCGTGATCGGCGACGGCGCGGTCGGGCTGATGGCGGTGCTGGCCGCCAAGCGCCTCGGCGCCGAGCAGATCATCCTCATGGGCCGCCACGAGGACCGCACCGAACTGGGCCGCGACTTCGGCGCCACCGACGTCGTCGCCGAACGCGATCAGGAGGGCATCGAGCGGGTCCGGGAGCTGACCGGCGGCGACGGCACCCACGCCGTGCTGGAGTGCGTCGGCACCGAGCAGGCCATCGCCACGGCGTTCGCCGTGGCCCGCGACGGCGGCACCGTCAGCCGCGTCGGCGCGCCCCAGTATGAGCAGGTGCCGATGGGATTCGGCGAGTTCATGCGCAACCTCACCCTGACCGGCGGCGTCGCCCCGGCCCGCGCCTACATCGAGGAACTGCTGCCGGAGGTGCTGAACGGCACCCTGCAGCCCGGCCGCGTCTTCGACCGCACGGTGGGCCTGGAGCAGGTGCCCGACGGCTACCGCGCGATGAACGACCGCACCGCGCTGAAGGTCCTCATCCAGCCGTAAGGAGAACCATGACCGCCTGGACCAGCGACGAACTCACCGCCATCGGCGATGCCGAAGAGCTCGACCTCGCCTCCCGCCCCGCCGACGGCACCTTGCGCCGCCCGGTGACGATGTGGGTCGTCCGCGCCGGAGACGCGTTGTACGTGCGCTGCATGAACGGCCGCTCCGGCGCCTGGTACCGCGGCACCCGGACCCGCCACCAGGGCCGCATCTCGGCCGGCGGCATCCAGGCCGACGTCGCCTTCACCGACGCCGACCCCGGCGACACCGCCGTCCACGACCGGATCGACGA
>NZ_VCJS01000099.1 GCF_005893125.1 Nonomuraea basaltis
GGCGGGCCGTGGTGCTGGCCGCGGCCGACCCGGCCAACCCGTACGGCGCCGCACTCCCGTGGCCGCAGCACCCCGGTGACGTCGGCCACAAGCCGGGCAGGAAGGCCGGATCGCTGGTCGTGCTGGTCGACGGCCATCTGGTGCTCTACGTCGAACGGGGCGGCAAGACGCTGCTGTCGTTCGCCGACGACGAGCGGCTGCAGCCGGCCGTGGACGCGCTGGCCCTCGCCGTACGAGACGGAGCACTCGGAAAGCTGACCGTGGAGCGGGCCGACGGCGCTTCGATCATCGAGTCGCCCCTGGCGGCGGCTCTGGAGGCGGCCGGGTTCCATCCGACCCCCCGGGGCTTGCGCCTGCGGGCCTGACCAGCGCCTTCCCCAGTCGGTGCCGCGGATGAGGCCGCCGCCCACGACGTGAAGCGCGGCCACGTTGTCCCGGAGGCGCCCGGGCGCCTCCGCCCGTGGTGAATGCGGCAGGTGGAGGGGCCTCGGCCGTGTCCGGACGCGGTGGGTCGTGTACAGCTCCGGAGGGGGTGGAGACTTGAGTGCCATGGGGCCTCTGCAGCGCTTACGCGCCGACTTCAGCACCGGCAAGAATCTCGAGATCTATCTGACCGCGCTCATCGCGCTGGCGGTGGGCGTGCTCGGCGTCTTCGGCACCGTGGACTCGAAGGTCGTGGGCGCCGCCACGCTCGCCACTCTGGCCCTGGTTGCCGTGAACGCGCTCGGCCCCAGGCACCAGGTCGCCGACCTCGAGTCGCGGGTCGCCGCCCTCAACCGCCTGGTGGAGGAGAGGCTCGCCGGTGAGGCCTTCCTGACCACCGTGAAGAAGGGGCTCGACGAGCGCGTCGCCCGGGCCGACGACATCCGCTTCGCCGGGGTGACGCTGAGCCGCACGGTCCGCGCCCATGTCGACGACCTGCGGAAGAGCCTCGGGCGCGGGGCCTCGGTCAAGGTGTTGCTGATCGATCCGAACGGCACGGTGCCGGAAGAGGCCGCGAGGAGGAGCACGATCCCCGGCCACTCCGACGTTTTCGAGCACCGGGTCAAGTCCACGATCTACTTCTTGCGGGATCTGGAGGGCTCCATCGAGGTGCGGTTCCTGCCGTTCGTCCCCGCGTTCGGGCTGGTCCTGCTGGATGCCGGCGACGACGACGGCGTGATCCACGTCGAGCTGGGCACACACCGCTCGGCGGGCCGGGACCCGGTCTTCACCGTCACCCCGGGCCGCGACCACTTCTGGTTCGAGCACTTCAAGGCGGAGTTCGACCGCATGTGGGAGGTCGGCAGGGAGCCGACCGAGGCCGACTGGTATCCCGACCGGAAGAGCTGACCTCTCTGTATACGATTGCCCGATATGACTGATGTGACGCTGGGCGCGGCCCATCGGACCTTGCGCGACGAGGTCACCAGGGAGCTGCGGCGCCGCATCCTCTCCGGCGAGCTGGCCCAGGGCGAGCGGCTGGTGGAGGACCGGCTGGCCGCGCTGCTCGGCGTTTCGCGCAACCCGGTGCGCGAGTCCATCCGGGTGCTGGCCGCCGAGGGGTTCATCGAGGTCGTCCCCCGCCTGGGCGCCACGGTCGCGCGGCTGTCCGCCGAGGAGGGCGAGGAGCTCTTCGACGTGCGCATGGCGATCGAGGGGCTCGCGGCCCGGCTGGCCGCGCGCAAGCGGACCCCGGCCTCGGCCGAGCGGTTGCGGCGGGTGCTGGAGCAGGCCAAGGAGGCGGTGGAGGACGGGCGGCTGGCAGAGGTGGCCGACCTCAACACCGCCTTCCACTTGGCGGTGGGCGAGGCGACGGGCAACTCGTACCTCAGCCTGATGATGAAGCCGATGCTGCAGCGGGCGCAGTGGATCTTCAGTCAGACGGCCTCCGCACGCGGCCCGCACTCCTGGTCGGAGCACCTCAGCCTGTGCGAGGCGATCGCGGCGGGAGACGAGGACGAGGCGCAGGCCAGGGCCGTCGCGCACGTGGCGGCGGCCAGGCGGTCGTTCCTGGCGGCGGTCGGCCGCACAGCAAAACACCCGAACGATTAGAAAAAGCCTAGATAACAACACAGTGTCATGAAACACCACTGAAATGTAAGGTCTTGTATACAGTCTCCTAACCCTTTTCACGGAGGCCCCCATGAGACCGTCCCCCAGGCTCGTCGCGGCACTCGCCGCCCTCCCCCTGGCCTTGGTGGCCTGCGGTGGAGGCGGCGGCGGGAGCAGCACGCCCGCGGCGCCTCCCTCGATAGCCGACGCCTCGGCCGACAACCGGCCGGTCAAGGGCGGCGGCACGCTGAACGTGGCGCTCAACGCCGACCCCGACGCGCTCGACCCGAGCACCGCGACCACGCTGGTGGGCCGCGAGGTGTTCGCGAACATGTGCGAGAAGCTCTACGACATCGACGCGACGGCCACCCTGATCCCGCAGCTGGCCAGTGCCCTGCCTGAGGTCTCCGGAGACGGCAAGGAGGTGACGATCAAGCTCCGCGAGGGCGTGAAGTTCAACGACGGCACGGCGTTCGACGCCGAGGCGGTCAAGAAGTCGCTGGACCGCCATCGCACCTGGGAGAAGTCCGCGCGCCAGGCTGACCTGGCGGCGGTGTCCAAGGTCACCGTGGTCGACCCCTCGACCGTGAGGCTCACGCTGACGCAGGCGTTCACCCCGTTGACCGCGCAGCTCGCCGACCGCGCCGGGATGATCATGTCGCCCAAGGCGCTGGACGCCAACGAAGACAACTTCGGGGCGAGCCCGGTGTGCGTCGGGCCGTTCACGTTCGTGAGCCGCACCTCGGGCAGCCAGATCGTGCTGGAGAGGTCCGCGGACTACTACGACGCGGCCAAGGTCAAGCTCGACCAGCTCGTATACAAAATCATCGTGGACCCGAACGTACGGGCCGCGAACCTGAAGTCCGGCGACGTGCAAGTGGCCGACCAGCTCGCCACGACCACGGTCAAGGGCGTGCAGGCCGACCCGAACCTCACCGTCGTCGCCGGAGGCGGCCTCGGCTACTACGGCATCACGATCAACATCGCGAACGCCGAGGGCTCCACCGAGCAGCCCGGCGCGGTCAGCACGGCGCTCGGCAAGAGCCCCCAGCTGCGCGAGGCGTTCGAGCTGGCGCTCGACCGCGACCTCATCAACAAGACCGTCTACAACGGCCTGTACGAGCCGGACTGCTTCCCCGCGCCCCTGGACAGTCCCTTCCGGGCCAAGGACCTGCAGTGCCCGAAGCGCGACGTGGCCAAGGCCAAGCAGCTCGTGCAGGCCAGCGGCGTGCCGACGCCGATCCCTGTCACGCTCACCAGCCCCAACGACGCCACCAACGTACGCCTGGCGCAGGTCATCCAGCAGATGACCAAGGAGGCGGGCTTCAACGTGAGCGTGCAGACCGCCGAGTTCGTCAGCACGCTGGAGCAGGGCAAGTCCGGCAAGTTCGACGCCCTGCTGAACGGCTGGTCGGGCCGCGTGGACCTGGACGGCAACCTGACGAACCTCGTCACCAGCCGCGGCAGCAACAACTACAGCGGCATGTCCGACCCGGGCATCGACGACCCGATCAAGCAGGCCGCCGCCGAGTCCGACCCCGCCAAGCGCGCCGAACTCTACGCCGCCGCCATGAAGAAGGCCGCCGAGCTGCGCGGCGTCGTGTACCTGTACCACAGCAAGTACTACCTGGGCATGAGCAAGACCGTCGCCGGCGTCCAGTACTTCCAGGACGGCCTGCCGCGCTTCGTCACCGCCGGGATCGCCGCCTGATGCTCTGGTTCATCCTCCGGCGCTGCGGCTCGGCGGTGATCGTGCTGTTCCTGGCCAGCGTCCTGATCTTCCTGGGGATCAGGGCGCTGCCCGGCGACCCGGCCACGGTCATGGCGGGCGAGGAGGCCTCGCCCGCCGTCGTCGCGGCCATCCGGCACGAGTTCGGCCTGGACAAGCCGCTGCCCGCCCAGTACGTCGACTATGTCGCCCAGACCCTCACCGGCAACCTCGGCCGCTCGACGCAGGACCAGCTCCCGGTGCTCGACATCATCGTCGAGCGGCTGCCCGTGACGCTGGAGCTGTCGGCGCTGGCCATGCTCGTCGCCATCGTCGTCGGCGTGGGCGCCGGCATCGTGGCGGCCGTCCGCCGCGGCCGGATCGCCGACTACGTGGCCACCGGATTCGGCCTGGCCGGGCTGTCGGTGCCGCACTTCTGGCTGGGCCTGCTCGGCATCCTGCTGTTCGCGGTCACCTGGCGGGTGCTGCCCGCCTCCGGATACGTCCCGTTCACCCAGGACCCCGCCGCGAACCTGCAGCGCATGATCCTGCCCGCGCTCGTCCTCGGCACCGGCTTCGCGGCGATCCTGATGCGGCAGACCCGCTCGGCCATGCTGGGCGCGCTGTCCGCCGACTACGTCAGGACCGCCAGGTCGAAGGGCCTGTCCGAGGTCAAGGTCGTGGGCGCGCACGCGCTGCGCAACAGCCTGACGACCGTGGTCACCGTGCTCGGCCTGCAGCTCGGCGCGCTGATCAGCGGCGCCGTCGTGACCGAGCAGATCTTCGTGATCCCCGGGTTCGGCAAGCTGACCGTGGACGCGGTGCTGACCAGGAACTACCCGGTCATCCAGGCCGTCGTGCTGATCACCGTACTCGGGTACGTCCTGGTCAACCTGCTGGTCGACATCGCCTACGCGTTCCTCAACCCCCGGATCAGGCTGTCGGGAGCCCGCCATGACTGACACGCTCGCGGTGTCCATGAGGCGCGGCCGGATGTGGCGGCGCTTCCGTCGGCGGCCGATGCCGATGGCCGGACTGGTGCTGGTGGCCGCGTTCATCCTGCTGGCGCTCGTGGGCCCGTTGGTGACCGGCGATCCGGCCGCGCAGGACTACCTGGCCACGCTGGCGCCGCCGTCGGCCGCGCACCCGATGGGCACCGACGACCTGGGCAGGGACGCCTTCGCCAGGATCACGCACGGCGCCCAGGTGTCGCTGCAGGCCGGCGTGCTGTCCACGCTGCTGGCGATGGTCGCGGGCATCCCGATCGGGCTGGTCGCCGGGTTCTACCGGCGCTGGCTGGATCCGGTCGTGATGCGGCTGGTGGACGTGACGCTGGCGTTCCCGTTCCTCGTGTTCGCCGTGGGACTGGCGGCGATCATCGGGCCGTCGCTGAAGGGCGTGGTGCTGGCGCTGGGCTTCGCGCAACTCCCGGCCGTCATCCGGATCACCCGCGGCGAGGTGCTGGCGGTCAGGGAGATGGACTACGTGGCCGCGGCCATCGCCGACGGCGCGAGCGACGCGTACCTCATCTTCCGTTACGTGCTCCCGAACTGCGCCAGCCCGCTCATCGTGCAGGCCACGGTGGCGATCCCGGCGGCGATCATCGGCGAGTCCACCCTGTCGTTCCTGGGGCTCGGCGTGCAGCCGCCGACGGCGTCGTGGGGCGTGATGCTGACGACCGCGCAGCAATACCTGGGCGATGCGCCCTGGCTGGCCATCTGGCCCGGGCTGATGATCGCGCTGGCCACACTCGGCTTCAACCTGCTCGGCGACGGGCTGCGCGACGTCCTGGACCCGAGGAGCGGCCGATGAGCCTGCTGGAGATCACCGACCTGACCGTCGGCTTCGACACCGAGGACGGCCTGGTGCAGGCGGTCAGGGACATCTCGCTGACCCTGGACGAGGGCGAGATCCTGGCGCTGTGCGGCGAGTCCGGCTGCGGCAAGTCGGTCACCGCGATGTCGGTGCCCCGGCTGCTGCCGCCCGACACGACCCGGCTCTCCGGATCGGTCACGCTGGACGGGCGCGAGCTGACCACGCTGCCCGAGGCCGACATGCGGCACGTGCGCGGCAAGGAGGTCTCCGTCGTCTTCCAGGAGCCGATGACCTCGCTCAACCCGTCGTTCGCCGTCGGATACCAGATCGCCGAGGTGCTGCGCAGGCACGAGCGCCTCTCACGCCGGGCGGCCCGGAGCCGGGCCGTCGAACTGCTGGAACTCGTCGGCATTCCGGCGCCCCTGCGCAGGATGAAGGAGTACCCGCACCAGCTGTCCGGCGGCATGCGGCAGCGCGTGATGATCGCGATCGCGGTGGCCTGCTCGCCCCGGGTGCTGATCGCCGACGAGCCCACGACGGCGCTCGACGTGACGATCCAGGCGGGGGTGCTGGACGTGTTCCGCGACCTGCGCGACCGGCTCGGCACGGCGATCATCCTGATCACGCACGACCTGGGCGTGGTGGCCGACATCGCCGACCGGGCCGTGGTCATGTACGCCGGCCGCGCCGTCGAGCAGGCCCCGGTGACCGAGCTGTTCGCGAACCCGCGGCACCCGTACACGCTGGGGCTGATGAAGGCCCTGCCGTCCGCCGCCGTCAACGGCCGCCTGTCGGAGATCCCCGGCATGGTGCCCTCGCCGCTGACCGACCCGGACGAGTGCACCTTCCAGGCCCGCTGCCCGCGCGCGCAGGCCGACTGCCGCACGCTGAGGCCCCCGCTCGAACGGCACGCGCCCGATCATCTGGCGGCCTGTTTCCACCCTGGAGGCGAGCAGTGATCCTGCGGATCGACAACCTGGTCAAGCACTACGGCCCCGTGCGCGCCGTGGACGGCCTGTCGCTGGAGATCGGCCAGGGCGAGGTGCTCGGGCTGGTCGGCGAGTCGGGCAGCGGCAAGTCCACGGTCGGCAAGTGCGTGCTGCGGCTGACCGAGCCCACCGGCGGCAGGATCGAACTGGACGGGCGCGACATCACGCACCTGTCACGCCGGGCCATGCGCCCGCTGCGCAAGGACGTCCACATGGTCTTCCAGGACCCGTACTCCTCGCTCAACCCGCGCTTCACCATCGAGCGGATCGTCGGCGAGCCGCTGCTCAGGCACAAGGTCGCCGACCGCCGCGAGACCTCCGGGCGCGTGGCGGCCATGCTGGAGAAGGTCGGGCTACGCGCGGAGATGCGCTCGCGGTTCCCGCACGAGCTGTCCGGCGGGCAGCGGCAGCGGGTGGGGCTGGCCAGGGCGCTGATCCTGGAGCCCAAGCTGGTGGTGGCCGACGAGCCGGTGTCGGCGCTGGACGTGTCGGTGCAGGCATCGGTGCTCAACCTGATCACGGATCTGCAGCGGGACATGGGGTTTTCGTGCCTGTTCATCACGCATGACCTGTCGGTCGTGGAGTTCCTGGCCGACCGGGTCGCCGTCATGTATCTGGGCAAGATCGTGGAGTCAGGGCCGACGGCGGAGATCTTCGCCGGGGCGCGGCACCCGTACACGCAGGCGCTGCTGTCGGCGGCCCCGGTGGCCGACCCGGTCAGGCAGCGGGAACGGCACAGGATCGTGCTCGGCGGGGACGTGCCGAGCCCGGTCGATCCGCCCGCGGGGTGCCGGTTCCACACGCGGTGCCCGCTCGCGTACGACGCCTGCCGTACCGACGAGCCCCCGTTGGACGATCCCCGTGGGAACGGCCATCCGGCCGCATGCCATCTTGTAACCGCGGACCGCGTCCCCGACGCGGCCGCGATCGGATAGAGGAGAGAGTTTGTTCACCACCAGGCCCGAGCTGACGGGCGACTTCGGCATGGTCGCCAGCACGCATTGGCTGGCCTCGGCCACCGGCATGGGAGTGCTGGAACGCGGCGGGAACGCCTTCGACGCGGCGGTGAGCGCCGGATTCGTGCTGCAGGTCGCCGAGCCGCACCTGAACGGCCCCGGCGGCGAGGTGCCGATCCTGCTGTGGAGCGAGGCGGAGCAGAAGGTGTCCGTGGTGTGCGGGCAGGGCGTGGCGCCCGCCGCGGCCACCATCGAGCGCTTCACGGAGCTGGGCCTGGACATCGTGCCCGGCACGGGGCTGCTGGCGGCCACCGTGCCGGGGGCGTTCGGCGGGTGGCTGCTCATGCTGGAGCGCTGGGGCACCTGGACGCTCGCCGACGTGCTGACGCCCGCGATCCACTACGCCGAGCACGGCGTGCCGGTGCTGGAGCGCATCGCCGCCACGATCGAGTCGGTCGAGGGATTGTTCACCGATGACTGGCCCACGTCGGCGGCGACGTGGCTGCCCGGCGGCAACGTGCCCACGCCCGGGTCGAGGCTGGCCAACCCCGTGCTGGCCGCAACCTACCGGCGGCTGGTCGCCGAGGCCGAGTCCGCGTCCAGCACCCGTGAGGGACAGCTCGCCGCCGCCCGCCGGGCCTGGTACGAGGGCTTCGTGGCGGAGGCGATCGCCGGCTTCAGCGCCAAGACGGCCTGGCGGGACAGCTCGGGCGGGGTGCACGGCGGGCTGCTCACCGGCGACGACCTGGCGGGCTGGTCGGCGTCGGTCGAGGAGCCGGTCACCTTCGGCTACCGCGGCCACACCGTGTGCAAGACCGGGCCGTGGGGGCAGGGGCCGGTGTTCCTGCAGCAGCTCGCGCTGCTGGACGGGTTCGACCTGGATGCGATGGGCCACCTCAGCGCGGACTACGTGCACACGGTGACGGAGGCCGCCAAGCTGGCCTTCGCCGACCGCGAGGCCTGGTACGGCGACGCCGACGTGCCCATGCTCGACCTGCTGGACGAGACGTACAACGTCGGGCGGCGACGGCTGATCGGCGCCGAGGCCAGCCTGGAGCTGCGGCCCGGCGCTCCGGGCGGGCGCGCGCCCAGACTGCCCGACTACCCCGCCGCCGGCACGGCGAGCAGCGCTCCCGGCATCTCCGGAGCACGCTCCCCACAGGGCGTCGGCGAGCCGACGGTCGGCGCGAGCGCAGGCGGCGAGCAGACGGTCTCCCCCGACGGGTCGGTACGCGGCGACACCTGCCACATCGACGTCGTGGACCGCCACGGCAACATGGTCTCGGCCACTCCGAGCGGCGGCTGGCTGCAGAGCTCCCCTACCATTCCCGAGCTGGGCTTCTGCCTGGGGACGCGGGCGCAGATGTTCTGGCTGCAGGACGGGCTGCCCGCGTCGCTGCGTCCCGGGAGGCGGCCGCGTACCACGCTGTCGCCGTCGTTCGCGCTCAGGGACGGCCGGCCGTGGCTGGCGTTCGGCACCCCGGGCGGCGACCAGCAGGACCAGTGGAGCCTGAACTTCTTCCTGGCCGTCGTCCACGGCGGGCTGAACCTGCAGGAGGCCATCGACGCCCCCATGTTCCACTCCGAGCACTTCCCCAGCTCGTTCTTCCCGCGCGGCTCCCGCCCCGGCGTCCTGCACGTCGAGGAGCGCGTGGACCCGGGCGTCATCGCGGAGCTGCGGCGGCGCGGACACGAGGTCGAGGTCCAGGGCCCGTGGACGCTGGGCAGGCTCAGCGCGGTCGCCCGTGACGGCGGATTCCTGAAGGCCGCCGCCAACCCGCGTGGCGCCCAGGGCTACGCCGCCGGCCGATGACACCTGACCTGTTCTTCCTGGTGGGTGCAGGTCTGCTGGCCGGGATGGTGAACGCACTGGCCGGTGGCGGCACGCTCATCTCGTTCCCCGCCCTGCTGGCGCTCGGCTATCCGAGCCTGACCGCGTCCGTGACGAACGCGGTGGCGCTGTGGCCCGGCTACCTGGGCGGCGTGCTCGGCTACCGGGCCGAGCTGCGCGGGCAGCGGCGCCGGGCGGCGGCGCTGGGCGCCACGGCCGTGCTGGGCGCGGGCGCGGGGAGTGCGCTGCTGCTGCTCACGCCGGGCCGGCTGTTCGAGTCGATCGTGCCGTGGCTGGTGGCGTTCGCCAGCCTCGCGTTGCTGGCGCAGCCGTGGCTGCGCCGGTGGTTCGGCGGGGAGAGCGACGAGCCGCCGAGCAGGCTCGTGTACGCCGGGGTGTTCCTGGGCGGGTGCTACGGCGCGTACTTCAACGGCGGCATGGGTGTGCTGCTGCTGACCGTGCTCGGCATGTTCCTGCACGACGGCCTGCATCGCGTCAACGCCGTGCGGGCCGTGCTCGCGCTGGTCGTCAGCACGGTGTCGGTGGTGGCGTTCTCGCTGTTCGGGGCCGTGCAGTGGCAGGCGGTGGTGGCGATCGCGCCGGCCAGTCTGGCGGGCGGGTTCATCGGCGCGCGGCTGGCCAGGCTCATGTCGGCCAAGGTCCTGCGGGGCGTGGTCGTCGCCTTCGGCCTGGGCGTGGCCGTCGCGCTGGCCCTGCGTTGAGCGACCTGGCCCTGCGGTGGGCGGACCTGACCGTGCGTCAGGCGACCGTCGCCTCGATGAGGTCGTCGACCACCTCGGCCAGGTCGTTGCCCCGGGCGTGCACCCGGCGCTGGCGCATCGCCCCCGAGCCTTGGCGCAGCAGCCGGTCCAGGCCCTCCTGGACGAACGCCAGGTCGCCGGCCTCGGCCAGCGCCGGGCGTACGTGCTCCAGGAGGCGCCCCGCCATCACCGGCGCCGGCACGAGCGTCCCGTGCCGCACGTCCAGGCTGTCGCCCAGCAGCCCGTCCCGGGCCGCACGCCAGTACGCGGCGCGCAGCACCTCGGACGAGACGGGCAACCCCAGGTCGCCCCGCCGCACCGCGGCCAGCGCGGTCACCACCAGGGCACGGACCAGGCCGATCAGGGTGAGGCTGTCGCTCACGTCGAGCGGCACGTCCGCCACCCTGATCTCCACGGTGGGCAGGCTGGGCGACGGGCGGGTGTCCCAGTAGACCGTCTTCGGGTCCATCAGCGCGCCCGACTCCCCCAGCGCGCGCACGGCCAGCTCGTAGTCGGCGTACGACGGGAAGTACGGCGGCGCGCCCGAGACCGGCCACCGCCCCCAACTGATCACCCGCCACGACGCGTACCCGGTGTCGCGGCCGGCGAAGAACGGCGAGTTGGCGGCCAGCGCGATCAGCGTCGGCAGCCAGGGCCGCAGGTGGTTGCCGACATAGACCGCGTGCTCCCGGTCGGGCACGTCCACGTGCACGTGCAGGGCGCAGATGGTGATCTCGTCCTGCAACGCGCGGTAGAGCACCCTGCCCCGCAGGTAGCGGGTCTCGTCGGTGAGCGGTGGCGACGCGACGTCCCCCAGCACGGGGATGCCGCTCGCGACGACCGCCAGCCCGCACGAGCGCGCCGCGCCCGCCACCTCCTTGCGCACGGCGCGCAGCTGCGACCCCAGCTCGCTGAGATCGGTGGAGGGCGGTGTGCGGGCCTCCACCTGGAATCTGGTGATTTCGTGCACCACGTCGAGCATGCCCGTCGTCGCGGCCAGGACCTCGGCCGCCCGGGGAGCCACGTGGCGGGTGCGGGGATCTACGACGAGGTATTCCTCTTCGATCCCGATCAGCGGAACCATGCCTGCACCTCGCTGGGGAGTCCACACGTCTCCGCATGAGGTTGTGCCCATACCACAGGACGCGGAAAACTCTCCCAACAAAGGGTTGTCAACCAGGAAAGCCTACGGGTCCGTAGAGGGCGTGGGAGGAGCCGGTGGACATGGCCCAGTAGCGGTCGCCGTACGACCAGTGCCACCACTCGGTCGGATAGTTGACCAGGCCGGTGGACTCCAGGGCGTCGGCGAGGAGCTTGCGGTGGGCGCGAGCGTCGGCGGAGATGTTCGGGGCTGCCATGTAGCAGGCGCCGTCGCTCTCCTCCGGGTTGTCGTTGACCTGGGTGCCCATGTCGTACTCGACGCCATCGGGGCCGCACAGGGTCAGGTCCACGGCGGCGCCGGCGGTGTGCGGGGCGACCTCGACCGGGGAAACGTACCGGCTCGCGGCGACATATGACTCGTCAGGCGACATTTCCGGAAATGCGGTCTGGAGCTCGGCCCGGTACGCGTCGAAGATCCGCCGCTGCGTCTCGATCGGCCGATAGCCCTCGACGATCAGCAGGTGGAAGCCCTCCGGCAGCCGGCGCCCGGCCCGCTCCAGCCGGTCGAGGAAGCCGGAGCGCAGGTGCGCGTACGCGCCTTCGCCGTCGGCGAGCCGCCGGTCCACGCGCAGCCGCCCGCGCATGTCCGCCAGCGGCTCGCCGCACTCCCGCACAGGGATCGCGCTCACCCTGGGGTCCGAGATGAGCACGACATCGTTCGAGGTCTGCCACATGGGCAGAAATTCTCACACAGTGTCGGAGAAAACCTGCTCTCGGGCTTGCTCCAGAGCCGCCACCAGGGCGCCGCGCAGCACCGGGTTGCCGGCCACCTTGGTCGTCACGACGGTGGGCTGGCTCGGGCACACCCGGGCCACGGCCTCCTGCACCTTGGCGGCCAGCCGCTCGCCGCCCGCCCGGCCGACGTCGCCGCTGAGCACGATCAACCCAGGGTCGAGCACCACGGTCACGGCCGCCGCGCCCACGGCCAGGCGTGCCGCCACCGCGTCCAGGTAGCCCTCGTTGCCGTTGCGGACCAGGTCGGGCACCGTGGCGCCGGACACTCCGTGCTCGCGGGCCAGGCCGCGCAGCGCGTCGTGGCCCACCAGGCGCTGGAACGAGCCCGACTGGGGCTGAGCGACGTCGGCGGGCAGCGGCTCCCCGGGGACCGGCAGCCAGCCGATCTCGCCGGCGCCCCCGGTGATGCCGCGGTGCAGCTTGCCGTCCAGCATGACGCCGAGGCCCTGGCCGATGCCCGCCCAGATGACCACGAAGTCGTCGTGGCCGACGGCGGCGCCGTACCTGTGCTCGGCGAGCGCGACGAGGTTGACGTCGTTCTCGATGGTGACGGAGGCGCCGAGGGTCTCGCGGAGGCTGGCCAGCACGCCGACGTGCCAGGCCGGCAGGTCGTACGACCAGCGCACGTCGCCGCTGCCCGGGTCCACGACGCCCCTGGTGCCGATGACGAACGCACGCAATCGCGACAGGCTGACGTTCGCCGCGTCGCAGGCGCGCCGCACGGCCGCGTGGACGGCCTTGACCGGGTCACCGCCGTCGGAGGGGTTGAGGGTGATCTCGACGACGATCCTCCCTGTGATGTCCGCCACACCTACCTTGAGGCTGTCGGGCAGCACCTCCAGGCCCGCGACGTACGCGCTGGAGGGAACCACGGCGTACAGGGCGGCGTGCGGCCCTCTGCCTCCCGCCCGCTCTCCGGCGACCTCGACCAGCCCTCTCTCCTCAAGGCGAGCAAGCAGCTGACCTGCGGTTACCTTGGAGAGCCCCGTCATTTCCCCCAGCTCGGCCCGGGTCAGCGGACCGTCCACGAGGAGGAGCTCGAGTGCCGCGCGATCGTTCAACCTGCGCAGCAGCCGGGGGATCCCCGGGCTTCGACTCATTACCGCACCCCTCTCGTCACGAATCCCTAACGAGCGTTTCTTTTAAGAAAGTTTCTTGTTAGTTTAACAGCATCGTTCGGCATTGACGATCAGCCTGGTGCGGACCCTAGGCCGGCACCCGGGAAGGGAGAACCCTGTGAGGATCGCGAAGATCACAGCCACTACGGTCACCACGGCCGCCCTGGCCCTGGGCCTGGCCGCCTGTGGCTCGAGTGAGGCGCCCTCGTCCTCACCCAGCGCGGCCGCCCCCGCCAGCGGCCCCAAGTACGCCGGCAAGACCCTCAGCGTGTGGCGCCTGGGCGACAGCAACCCGGCCGCGGCCAAGTACATGGAAGAGCTCAACGCCGAGTTCAAGACGCAGACCGGCGCTGAGGTCAAGCTCGAGTGGATCCCGTGGCAGCAGGTGGCCGACAAGTTCGCCGCCGCCGCGACCGGCACGGGCCCGGACGTCACCGAGATCGGCAACGACCAGGTGCCCATGTGGCAGAGCCAGGACGCGCTGACGCCGATCACCGACGTCGCCCGCGAGGGCGACCGGGCACAGATCCCCGAGAACCTCTACGGCTACGAGACCGTGGACGGCGAGATCTACGCCGTGCCGTGGGGAGCCGGCGCGCGGGCGGTGCTCTACCGCAAGGACTGGTTCAAGGAGCTCAAGATCGAGGTCCCGAAGTCCTGGGACGAGCTCGTCGCCGCCGGCAAGAAGCTCCAGAAGGAGAAGGGCGAGGGGGTGGACGGCTTCGCCTTCAACGGCGGCTCGGACGCCAACCACCTGCTGGCCGCGTTCGCCTGGTCCGAGGGCGGCGAGTACGCCGCCAAGGAAGGCGACAAGTGGGTCGGCAAGCTGACCGACCCCGGTTTCGCCAAGGGCTTCGAGACCTACACCGGCCTGGTCAGCGGCGGCCTGTCCAGCAAGGCGAACCTGACGCTCAACACCCTGGACATCCGCAAGCGCTTCGCCAACAACAAGGTCGCGATGTACCTCACCGCCGCCTGGGACCTGTCCGGCATCGAAGAGGACTCCAAGGGCAAGCTGAAGGGCGACAAGCTCGGCTTCTTCCCGCTGCCCGCCAAGACCGGCGGTGTGGCCCCGTCCTTCTTCGGCGGCAACGACATCGCGCTGTGGGGCGGCACCAAGGAGGCCGACCTCGGCAAGGAGTACATCAAGCTCGCCACCAGCAAGACCTGGGCCGACCGCTACGCCACGGAGGGCGGCCTGCTCCCGGTCTACCCGGACACCCTCGCCGCGCTGAACGAGGACCCGGCACAGGGCCCCTTCGCCCAGGCGTTCGCCAAGGCCAGGGCCTTCCCCGCGGACGCCAACTGGTCCGAGGCCGACGCGACCAAGGCCGTGCTGCAGAACGCCGCGCGGGCCGTCATCGAGGGCAAGAAGGACACCACCACGGCCCTCGCTGACGCCAACAAGGAACTCGAAGAGATCCTGAACCAGTAACGATGGCGGACACTACTACGGTCACCCGGGGCGGGGATTCCTCCCCCGCCCCGGGGCACCGGCGGAAGAAGAACGACGGGCGCGTGCGGGCCAGCGGGATGCCGGTCTGGAGCATCCCGTACGTCCTGCTCATCCCCGGCCTACTGGTCATCGCCGGACTGCTGCTGTACCCGATGTTCCAGCTGGGCGTCATGGCCTTCCAGAAGGTCGGCCTGGCGCAGATCAGGGGGACCAGGCCGGCCGAGTGGGTGGGCCTGGGGAACTTCGAGAAGGTCCTCGGCAACGACATCTTCTGGTCGGCCCTGCGCAACACCGTGGCGTTCGCCTTCGTCGCCGTCAGCCTCACGCTGATCGTGGGCACCGCGGTCGGCGTGCTGCTGCACCGGCTCGGCAGGAAGATGTCGCTGTTCGTGGTCATCGGATGCATGTTCGCCTGGGCCGTGCCGCCCGTGGCACAGGGCGTCATCTGGCGCTCCCTCTTCGACGCCGAGGCCGGCATCGTCAACTGGGCGCTGAACCTCCTCCCCGATGGTCTGTCGACGCTGGTGTTCGGCCGCTCCGACTGGACCGGCGAGCCCTGGCTCAACGACACCCTCCCCCTCTACGTCGCGCTGGTCGTGTGCGTGGTGTGGGCCGGGTTCCCGTTCATCGCGGTCTCGGTGCTGGCCGGGCTCAAGGGCATCCCCGCCGAGCTGTACGAGGCGGCCAGGGTGGACGGCTCCGGACCGTGGCGCACGTTCACGAAGATCACCGTGCCGATGCTCAAGCCCGTGTTCGCCGTCCTGACGATCCTGTCGATCATCTGGGACTTCAAGGTGTTCAGCCAGCTCTACGTGCTGATGAACGGTCCTACGAATCGCGATGGCTTCAACCTGTCGATGTACGCCGTCGCCGAGGCGTTCAAGCCTCCGCAGAAGCTGGGCACCGGCGCGGCGATCTCCGTCGTCCTGACGATCATCCTGCTCGTCATCACCGTCGTGTACGTCAGGCAGATCGTGAAGCAGGAGGAGATGTGACCCCCCTCGCACGCAAGAGGCTCGGCAAGATCCTCCTGAACACGGCCGGCGTCCTGGTCTTCCTCTACGCCGTGTTCCCCGTCTACTGGATGGTCTCCACCGGCTTCAAGGAGAACGACCAGATCTTCACCACGGAGTTCATCCCGTTCCCCACGCACTTCACCTTCGACCACTTCGCGCGGGTGCTGACCGAGGGCGTCGCGAACAACTCCATCTGGCTCTACATGCGCAACAGCGCCATCGTGGCGCTCGGCACCGTGCTCATCGGCTCGGCCTTCGCCCTGCTGTCAGCCACCGCCATCGCCCGCTTCCGGTTCAAGGGCCGCAGCACCTTCCTGGTCGTGCTGCTGATCGTGCAGATGCTGCCGTCGGAGGGTCTGCTCATCCCGCTGTACATGATGGTCAAGCGGGTCGGGCTCGGTGACCAGCTCATCGGGCTGATCGTCACCCAGGTCGCGCTGACGCTGCCGTTCGGCGTCTGGATGCTGCGGACGTTCGTCGCCGCGGTGCCCAAGTCGCTGGAGGAGGCGGCCTGGATCGACGGCGCGGGGCGTATGACGACCTTCTGGAAGGTGCTCTTCCCGCTGGTCGCGCCCGGTCTGGTGGCCACGAGCATCTTCTCGTTCATCACCGCGTGGAACGACCTGGTCTTCGCTCTCTATCTGATGTCGGGTTCGGAGGGGTACACGATGCCGGTGGCCCTGCAGTACTTCTTCGGTCAGAAGGGCGTCGACTGGGGCGCGATCATGGCCGGTTCCACCCTGATGACGATTCCGGTCGTCGTCTTCTTCCTTCTCGTGCAACGGCGCATGGTCTCCGGCCTGGTAGCCGGCGCCGTGAAGGGCTGACAAATCACGAAATGTCCGTACGGCACGTCGGTGCCGTACTCGATCCTGCCTGAAAACTGATGAGGAGCCATGAGTCAGAGTGATCGGGGGCTGCGCCGTCTCGCGGCCGGCACACTGCTCGTCGCCTTCCAGGGCACCACGGCGCCCGAATGGGTGCTGCGCGAGCTGGAGCACGGCCTGGGCGGCGTCACGCTCTTCGGGTTCAACGTGGCCGACCCCGGCCAGGTGAGCGAGCTGACCACCGCGCTGCGGGGAGCCGGTGAGCCCGTCATCTCGCTCGACGAGGAGGGCGGCGACGTCACGCGGCTGGCGTACCACGTCGGCAGCCCGTACCCGGGAAATGCGGCGCTGGGCGCGGTGGACGACGTCGAGCTGACCCGCCGGGTCTACCGGGCGATCGCCGCCGAGCTGGCCGCGTGCGGCATCAACCTGGACATGGCGCCGAGCGCCGACGTCAACACCGAGCCCGACAACCCGGTGATCGGCACCAGGTCGTTCGGCGCCGACGCGGAGCTGGTCGCCAGGCACACGGTGGCGGCCGTACAGGGCCTGCAGTCGGTGCACGTGGCGGCCTGCGTCAAGCACTTCCCCGGCCACGGCGCCACCCGCGTGGACTCCCACCTGGCCATCCCGGTCGTGGACGTCGACCTGGACGTGCTGCGGGCGCGGGAGCTGGCGCCGTTCCGGGCGGCGATCGGCGCGGGGGCCAAGTCGGTGATGACCGCGCACGTGGCGGTGCCGGTGGTGACGGGCGAGACCCCGGCGACCCTGTCCGGCGCCGCGCTGACCGGACTCCTGAGGGGCGAGCTCGGCTTCGACGGCGTGGTCGTCACCGACGCGCTGGACATGCACGCGATCACCAAGAGCGTCGGCCTGGCCGGAGGCGCCGTGCTGACGCTCGCGGCCGGGTCCGACCTGCTGTGCCTGGGCCCGATCCCCACGTACGACGACGTCCAGGTCATCATCGCGGAGATCGTCTCCGCGGTGCGCGAGGGCCGGCTGCCGCTGGAGCGGCTGGAGGAGGCGGCGGAGCGGGCGGCGGCGCTGCGGGCGTGGTTCGGCTCGGCGCGGGAGGTCCCCGCGGAGCAGAACGTCGTCGGCCTGCACGCCGCACGCCGCGCGGTGCGGCTGACCGGCGCGACGGAGCCCCTGGTCGAGCCGCTGGTGATCGAGGTGGACACCCCGCCGACGATCGCCGTGGGCGACGTGCCGTGGGGCGTGGGCCCGTGGCTGCCCGACGCGGAGATCGTCCGTGTCGAGCCCGCGGCCGCCGACGTCCCGGGCCTGCTGGCCAAGGCCGCGAACCGGTCCCTGGTCGTCGTGGTCAAGGACGCCCACCGCCACCGGGCGAGCCAGGAGCTGGTCTCCGCGCTGGTGACGGTCCGTCCGGACGCGACCGTGATCGAGATGGGCCTGCCCGTGTGGCGGCCGGCCAGCGCCGCCTACATCGCCACGTACGGCGCCGCCAGAGCCAACGCCCAGGCCGCCGTAGAGCTGCTCACCGCCTGAGCCGCCACGCCGCTCGCCCCGGTCATGGGGCGAGGAGCTCCTCGCGCGCCTGGTCCAGGGCCGCGAGTACGGCGCCGCGCAGCACCGGGTTCCCGACGGTCACCGTCGTGGCGACGACCTGGGGCCGCACCGGGCAGATCCGGGCCACGGCCTCCTCCACCCGGGACGCGAGCGCGGCGCCCCCGGCCTGGCCGACCTCACCGGCCAGCACCACCAGGCCAGGGTCGAGGATCACGCACACCGCGGCCACGCCCAGGGCGAGCCGGTCGGCGACCTCGTCGAGCAGCGGCTCGCCCTCGGCCCCGGCGGCCACCGCGACCTGCACGCACTCGCCGGCGCTGCCGGCCGCGAAGCCGTACCCCTGGGCCAGCTCCGACACCGCCTCGGCGCTGACCAGCGACTGCAGGCCGCCCGCCAGCGAGGGCAGCCGCCCCGGCAGGGTGCGGATGTCCTCGGGCAACGGCACGCCCGGCACCGGCAGGTAGCCGATCTCGCCCGCGCTGCCCGAACGCCCCCGGTGCAGCTTGCCACCGAGCATGACCGCCAGGCCGAGGCCGCGGCTCGACCACAGCAGCACGAAGTCGTCGAGCCCCTTGGCGGCGCCGTCGGCGCGCTCGGCGATGGCGGCGAGGTTGACGTCGTTCTCGATCGTCACCTCGCGCCTCAGATCGCCGGCCAGCGCCTCGTGGATGCCCTCGTGCCAGCCGGGCAGGTCGAAGGAGAAGCGCACGTCACCGCTGCGCGGATCGACCACGCCCGGGGTGCCGATCACGACGCCGCGCAGCTTGCCGAGGCCGACCTTGGCGCTGCGGCAGGCCTTCACGATCGCGTCGTGCACCGCGGAGACCGGGTCCTCGTGGCCCTTGGGGTCGACGGTGACCTCGGCGATCGTGTGGCCGTGGATGTCGGCGACCGCGGACGAGATCAGCTCGGGGCCGACCTCGAGGCCAGCCACGTAGGCGCTGGAGGGGATCACGGAGTAGAGGGCCGCGTTGGGCCCGCGCCCGCCGGCCTGCGCGCCGACCACCTCGACCAGGCCGCGCTCCTCCAGCCTGGCCAGCGTCTGCGAGGCCGTGACCTTGGACAGGCCGGTCAGGTCTCCGATCTGGCCACGCGTCATGGGACCTGTGGCCAAGAGCAGCTCCAGCGCGGCCCGGTCATTGATCTCCCTGAGCAGTCTGGGCACACCAGGGCGTCGCTCCACGCTGAATCCCACCGTCAAAATCGAAAAGGTTGTTGAAAGTTTAGCGCTCCGGCCCGTGCGAGACGCCGCAGGTGAACACCAGGATGGTTGGTGATCGTCGCACCGGGCTCGCGCCGCCATGCTAGCGCCACGAGGTCGCGCGGGCCCCTCCCGGATTCTGATCTCCTGCCCGTTCTGACGACCTTGCGCCTAACCAGTGTTGACCAGGAGGGATAATCGAGAACATGCGCCTTTCCGCTCGAGTCGACTACGCCCTCCGAGCCGCCGCCGAACTCGCCGCAGCGGGTGCGGGCCCGACTACGGTGGGCGAGCTCGCCAAGGAGCAGGACATGCCGCCCAAATATCTGGAGAACATCCTGCTGCAGATGCGCCGCGCCGGGCTGGTGCGCGGGCAGCGGGGGCCGGAGGGCGGATATGTGCTGGCCAGGCCCGCCTCCGACATCTCGCTGGCCGACGTGATCAGGGCGGTGGACGGCCCGCTGGCCAACGTACGCGGCGAGCGGCCCGAGCACGTCGGCTACCGGGGGCCTGCGGAGTCGTTGCAGCAGGTGTGGATCGCGCTGCGGGCCACCGAGCGGGCCATCCTGGAGGAGGTCACGCTCGAGCAGGTCGCCTCCGGGGCGCTGCCCGAGCGCGTCCGCCAGCTCGCCGCCGACCCCGCCGCCTGGGACTGACCCAGCGACCGGCTCAGCCCGGCGGTCCCTTCCTAGACTGGAAGGATGCCTGAAGGAGACGCCGTCTACCGCACGGCCACGCGGCTGCGCTCCGCGCTGGACGGCCGCGTGCTCACCAGGTCGGACTTCCGCGTCCCCCGCCACGCCACCGCGGACCTGACCGGCCGCGCGGTCCTCACCACGCTCTCCCGGGGCAAGCACCTGCTCACCCGCGTCGAGGGCGACCTGACCGTGCACACCCACCTGCGCATGGACGGCAGCTGGCGGATCATGGCCGCGACCGGGCGCGCCCCGGCCGGCGACCAGGTCAGGCTGATCCTGGCCAACCAGCAGTGGCAGGCGATGGGGGTCAGGCTGGGAATGGTGGATCTCGTCAGGACCGGCGACGAGGCACGCCTGATCGGCCACCTGGGACCGGACCTGCTCGGCCCGGGCTGGGACCCGGACGAGGCCGTGCGAAGGCTGCGAGCGGCACCCGGCAGGACCATCGGGGAGGCGCTGCTCGATCAGCGCAACCTGGCGGGGATCGGCACGATCTATCGCGCCGAGACCCTGTTCCTGCGGGGGATCTGGCCGTGGAAGAAGGTCGGGGAGATCGAGGATCTCAACGGGCTCGTGTCATTGGCGCAGCGGCTCTTGGCGGCCAACAAGGATCATGCGGGCACGGTGACCACGGGTGATCGCCGCCCGGCGAACCAGACCTGGGTCTATGGCAGGGCAGGGAGGCCCTGTCGCCGTTGCGGCACCCGCGTCAGCCGCGGGGAGATGGGGACGCAGCCACAGGAACGGCTGATCCTGTGGTGTGCCGGCTGCCAGCCGCGTTAGGCAGCCACCATGTCCTTGACTTCGGGGAACACGGAGTCGGAGATCGACCCGGGAACCGTCTCAGCAAGGGGCAGTCGCTCGTGCTCAGGCGCATCGGCAAGCACAGGAGCGGCCTGGAGCTCCGCCAGCGCGAACTGGTCGGACACCTCACGCAACACCTGTGAAAGCGGCACTCCGAGCGCGCCGCAAATGGATGCGAGCAGCTCGGACGAGGCCTCCTTCTGGCCGCGCTCCACCTCGGACAGGTAACCGAGCGAAACACGGGCAAGCGTGGACACCTCACGTAGTGTGCGTCCCTGCCGCACCCGCAACCGCCTCAGCACGTCACCGAGCAGCTGACGCAGCAGAATCATCTGTCGCTCCCTCCCCGGCGTGGATGTCTTCACCACGCCCCGCGCGATCGGATCGTGCCGCACTTTGGTCTTCTTAGCTTCGTACATACTCCTCGCCGTCATCACTGGGGGCCGTCGCCCCTGGACCGCCACTCGTGCCTCGGTGCGCGACTTTTCAGGCCCGCCTGCCGGGCGCTCGGTGCTTGCAGTTGGCTCACGGACCTCACTCACAGCTCCACCGTACCCGTATCCACCGACACCGCGTCAGACCGCGCATCGCATGTTCGCTCGGGACGTAACACGGTAATCACCCGGAATGTTCCCCCATGTTCGCCTTCAGCACACCTGCCAGGAGATCAACGACCTCGTCCACCGTCTCTACCCTGATACGTTCGCGAGACCCCACAAGTCTCAATTCCCGGGCCGAAATCTCCCCGCCTGGCCCGGAAACGGCCACATATACGGTGCCGACCGGTTTGCCGTCCTGGGGCTCAGGCCCGGCCACACCGGTCACGGCCAACCCGTACGTGGCCCCGCACAGCTTCGCGACGCCCGTCGCCATGGCGGCCGCCACCTCGGGGTGCACGGCCCCCTCGCGCCGCAGCAGCTCCTCTGGCACGCCCAGCAACTCCTGCTTGAGATCGGTGGCGTAGGAGATCACCCCGCCCCTGAACGCCTTGGAGGACCCGGACACCGACGTGAACGCGGCCCCGATGAGCCCGCCGGTCAGCGACTCGGCCACCGCCACCGTGGCGGATCGGCGTACCAGCATGGACAGAACCTCGGCGACATCCACCATCGATCACTTCCCTCGCGCCTGCCTGGCCACCTTACGAAGTCTGAGGGCCCGGATCACGTAGTCGGCGCCCGTGCCGAGGGTGACGATCAGCGCGGCGCCCATCACCACCAGCCGGACCACCTCCGGCACGATCGGCACGAGATAGAGGACGATGGCGGCGATCTGCAGCACGGTCTTGACCTTGCCGCCGTAGCTGGCCGGGATGACCGCGTGCCGCAGCAGCAGGAACCTGAGCGCCGTGATGCCCAGCTCGCGCCCGAGGATCAGGATCGTGATCCACCACTGCAGCTCGCCCAGGATCGACAGGCACACCAGCGCCGCGCCGGTGAGCGCCTTGTCCGCGATCGGATCCGCGATCTTGCCGAAGTCGGTGATCAGGCCGTAGCGCCTGGCCAGCTCGCCGTCGAGGTGGTCGGTGATCGAGGCCACCACGAACACCGCGAGCGCGGCCACCCGCCAGCCGGTGCCCGGCAGGAAGAGGCAGAAGACGAAGAACGGGACGAGCGCCAATCGGAGGACCGTGAGAATGTTGGCGATGTTCCACGGGCTGACCACCCGGCGCTCGTCCCTTGTCATGGACCGGCCTTGATGCGCGCGATCAGATCGACGCCCTCGGCGTCGACCACCACCGCGCGCACGATCTGCCCCCTGACCAGGCCGATGCCCTGCACCGTGACCGAGCCGTCGACCTCGGGCCCCTGGTGCGCGGCCCGGCCCTCGTAGCCGCCGTCGCCCAGGTCGTCATCGATCAGCACGTCGACCTCCGTGCCGATGCGCTCCTCCGCCCGCTGGGCGGTGAGCTCCTCGGCCAGCTCGGTGAGCAGCCGCACGCGCTCGTCGATGACGTCCTGGCCGAGCTTGCCCGGCAGCCCGGCCGCCTCGGTGCCGTCCTCGTCGGAGTAGCCGAACACGCCGATGACGTCGAGCCTGGCCTCCTCCAGGAAGCTCGCCAGCTCGCCGAACTCCTCCTCGGTCTCGCCGGGGAAGCCCACGATGAAGTTGGAGCGCACGCCCGCCTCAGGGGCGCGCTCGCGCACGCTCTCCAGCAGCCCCAGGAAGCGCTCGGGGTCGCCGAAGCGGCGCATCCTGCGCAGCACGCCGCCGCTGGCGTGCTGGAAGGACAGGTCGAAGTAGGAGGCGATGCCCTCGGTGCCGGTGAGCACGTCGATCAGGCCCGGGCGCAGCTCGGCCGGCTGCAGGTAGCTGACCCGCACCCGCTCGATGCCCTCGACGGCGGCGAGCTCGGGCAGCAGCTTCTCCAGCGCCCGCAGGTCGCCCAGGTCCTTGCCGTAGGAGGTGGAGTTTTCGCTGACGAGGACCAGCTCGCGAACGCCCCGGTGGGCCAGCCAGTCAGCCTCGGCGAGCAGCTCCTCCGGGGTGCGCGAGACGTAGGAGCCGCGGAAGGCCGGGATGGCGCAGAACGTGCAGCGCCGATCGCAGCCCGAGGCCAGCTTGAGCGAGGCCACCGGGCTCTCGTCGAGCCGTTTGCGCAGCACCCGCGGCCCGCTGGCGGGACCCAGGCCGTCGGGCAGGTCGCCGTGGCCCGGGATGTGCGTCTTGGGGGCGCTGGCACGGTCCACCGGCGAGATGGGTAGCAGGGTGCGGCGGTCGCGCGGCGTGTGGGGCTTGAGCGGCCGGCCCTCGAGCACGTCGTCGAGGCGGCCGCCGATCTCGGCGTAGTCGTCGAAGGAGATGACCGCGCTGGCCTCGGGCAGGGCCTGGGCCAGCTCGTTGCCGTAGCGCTCGGCCATGCAGCCCGCGGCCACCACCTTCGCGCCGGAGTCGGCGGCGGCCAGCAGTGTGTCGATGGAGTCCTTCTTGGCCGAGTCAATGAAGCCACAGGTGTTGACGACGACGACATCGGGGTCGTCGTCGCCCAGCTGCCAGCCGGCAGCCTCGAGGCGCGCGGCCAGCTCCTCGGAGTCGACCTCGTTGCGCGCGCAGCCCAGAGTGATCAGCGATGCGGTTCGGCGGGATGACATGGTGAACACTACGGTATCGGGAGTTGGCCACCACCTGATGCACTACCCCCCGCCGGGTAAGGGCGCGAAGCGACCAGAGCGGGGGCCGCGAGGGAGTGCCGTCGCCTGGAGGAGCGGCGGGAGCGAAGCGACCAGAGCGGGGGAAGGCGGCGGCGTATGGCGACCGAGCTGCCGAACGGAGTGAGGCCATGAACAGGCGGCGGCATATGGCGACCGAGCCGCCGAACGGAGTGAGGCCATGAACAGGCGGCGGCATATGGCGACCGAACCCGCCTCACGAAGTGAGGCCATGAAACGTGACTACCGCGATCGCTGCCGGGGCTGCTGCTTCGGCGCCTCGAACGAGCGCCGCACCGTCTCCCCGCGACCCCCGAGCCGCTTCACCTTCTTGCCGTTGACCTGCAAAGACACCGCCCCAGCGTCGCTGAGCAGCAGGTTCAGCCTGCCGGGGGCCTGCCACGTCGAGGTCTTGCCCGCCTTCAGATTCCCCGAGAACAAGCTGCGCCCCTCCGCGTCGTGCACATTCACGTACGACGTCCGCTTCGCTCTGATCCGCACCGTCACGATGCCCTTGCCGGTCCCGCTCCGTGACGCCTCGGGCGTCTCAGTGATGGGTGTGTTGGGCGGCACGCTCGGCCGGGCGGAAACCTGCTGCACGCCGGCGGTCTTCACCTGGTCGCCGGACCCGCCCAGCACCCGGATCATGCCGAAGACCACCACGATCGTCAGCGCCACCCCGAGCGCCATCGTCCAGTTGGGTCCGCGCCGGTCCGGCACATGGAACTTGCGATCGGCCTGGAACACGGCCGCCGCCCGCACCGGCACGGGCGCCCCGCCGTGCTCCTGGTCGTACAGATGGACCGTGGCCTCGGGATCGAGCCCCACGGCCTTGGCCACGGCCTTGACGTGCCCCCTGGCGTAGAACTGGCCGCCGCATTGGCGGTATTCGTCCTGCTCCATGCCCTGGATGATCGACTCGCGGATCCGGGTGGCCGCGCTGACCTGCGCGACCGTCAGTCCGGCCGACTGCCTGGCTGACGCCAGCATGGCTCCGATGCTCTGCTCCTGCACAGCGAACGCCTCCCCGATGGCGCCTGGACTCTCCACCACGACATTGCGTAGTTGTCTATATTCAACCAGTTACCGTCAGGGAGGCATGCATCGGGGTCATTCGCCACGCAGGTCGGCCAGCAAACCCGGGAGGTCGTCGGGCTTCACGAGCACCTCGCGGGCCTTGGACCCCTCGCTCGGGCCGACCACGTTGCGGCTCTCGAGCAGGTCCATCAGCCGCCCGGCCTTGGCGAAGCCGACCCGCAGCTTGCGCTGCAGCATCGAGGTCGAGCCGAACTGGGTGGTCACGATCAGCTCGGCGGCCTGGATCAGCAGCTCGAGGTCGTCGCCGATGTCCTCGTCGATCTCCCGCTTGACCGTTGCGGCCGCCACGTCCTCGCGGTATTCGGCCTGCATCTGCGCTTTGCAGTACGCGACGATCTCGGCGATCTCCTTCTCCGAGACGAACGCGTTCTGCAGGCGGATGGGCTTGCTCGCACCCATCGGCAGGAACAGCGCGTCGCCCTGGCCGATCAGCTTGTCGGCGCCGGGCTGGTCGAGGATGACCCGCGAGTCGGTGAGCGAGGAGACCGCGAAGGCCAGCCTGGAGGGCACGTTCGCCTTGATCAGGCCGGTGACCACGTCCACGCTCGGCCGCTGGGTGGCGATCACGAGATGGATGCCGGCCGCGCGGGCCAGCTGCGTGATGCGCACGATCGAGTCCTCGACGTCACGCGGGGCCACCATCATCAGGTCGGACAGCTCGTCCACGATCACCAGCAGGTACGGGTACGGCTGGTAAACCCGCTCGCTGCCGGGCGGCGGCACCAGCTTGCCCGCCCGCACGGCCTTGTTGAACTCGTCCACGTGCCGGAACCCCGACGCGGCCAGGTCGTCGTAGCGCCGGTCCATCTCGCCCACCACCCATTCGAGGGCCTCGGCGGCCTTCTTCGGGTTGGTGATGATCGGCGTGATGAGGTGAGGGATGCCCTCGTACACGCTCAGCTCGACCCGTTTGGGGTCGACCAGCACCATGCGGACCTCGTCCGGCGTGGCGCGCATGAGGATGCTGGTGATCAGGCCGTTGACGCAGACCGACTTACCGGCGCCGGTGGCGCCCGCGATGAGCAGGTGGGGCATCTTGGCAAGGTTCGCGACGATGGTGCGGCCCTCGACGTCCTTGCCCAGGCCGACGATCATCGGGTGGTGGTCGGCCTGCGCCACCTGGGCGCGCAGCACGTCGCCCAGCGCCACCAGGTCCTTGTCGGCGTTCGGGATCTCCACCCCGATCGCCGACTTACCCGGAATGGGCGACAAAATCCTGACATCCGCGGATTTGACCGCATATGCGATGTTCTTGGTGAGCGCCGTGACCTTCTCCACCTTCACGGCCGGGCCCAGCTCGATCTCGTAGCGGGTCACCGTCGGCCCCCGGGTGAACCCGATCACCTGCGCGTCGATGGTGAACTGCTCCAGCACGCTGCTCAACGCGTTCACCACGGTGGTGTTGGCCTTGGTCTGCGGCTTGGGCGGCGTGCCCTGCTTGAGGAACTGCAGGTCGGGCAGGCTGTACGGCCCCGCCTGCGGCGACAGCACGAGCTGCTCGACCTTGCGCGGCGCGGGCGACGGCTGCGGCGGCTCCGGCTTCCGCTCCAGGTCGACCGCCGGCGGCACATCCTCGTCGGTGAGCCCGGGCACGATCTCCGGAGAGTGATCGGCCCGCTTGCTCTCCTTTTCCGTCAATACAGGCGTGTCAAAGGGCTTGATCGTTTCGCCGGAATCGCCGCTCTCGGGCTTCTTGGCCCTGACCCGCTTCTTGCCCGGCTCGCGCGGCTGCGGATCGGCGTGCCGCTCGAACAGCAGGTGCTTGAGCTCGGACAGCCGCTCGGGGATCCGGTGCACGGGGGTGGCGGTGATCACCAGCACGCCGAACCCGGACAGGAGCAGCAGCAGCGGGATCGTGATCCACGGCGGCAGGATGCTCATCGGCGGCGCCGACACGATGAACCCGATCATGCCGCCGGCCGCCGACACCTTGTCCATGCCCTGGCCCTCGCCGGCCGGGTAGGGCGTGCCGTTGGCCACGTGGATCACGCCGAGCACACCGACCAGCAGCGCGGCCCAGCCGATCCCCATGCGGCCGGTGTCGGCGTTCTGGTCGGGATGGCGCAGGTAGCGCCAGGCCAGCAGGCCCAGCAGCAGCGGCAGCGCCCAGGCCAGCGACCCGAACACGCCGTGCACGGTCGCGTTCACCACGCCGGAGACCGCCGCGTCGGTGGTGCGCCACGTCATGGACGCCAGCACGATCGCGCCCGCGAGCACCGTCAGCCCCACCCCGTCGCGCCGGTGCGCGGGATCCAGCTCGCGGGCGTTCTTGCCCAGCGCGCGAGCCGCGCTGCCGATGCCGTTGGCGAGCAGCATCCACAGCCCGACGACCAGCTTGCCGATCATCGTGAAGACCCAGCTGATCGGATCCTGGTGGGTCGCGGGGGGCTTGCGGCCAGAGGCGGTTCCCCTCGCCCTGGACCGCCCCGCCGACGTTCCTGTCCGCTTCGCGGGGGTCGAGCGAGACGAGGTCGACCGCTTCGCCGGCCCCTTCGATGCGCCTTTCGGCGTACGGGTGGCCATGATGCCAAAGGTACGTCGGAGACACCGCGGAGCGCGCGTAGGCTCGCCGAACACTCTCAGATCAGCGGCCCCGCAGAGCGCTCACTCCCTGAGCCGCCCATGGACGAGACCGCGTCGAAGGCGGCCCGCATGGCCGCCACCTGGTCGGCCAGCTCCTTGACCGCGTCCCGCAGCCCCTCGTCGCCGGAGGCGGTGCCGACCAGGCTCTCCAGCCGTGACTCGACCGCGCCGAGTCGCAGCGCGAAGTCCGACAGCGCCTCGTGGTCGTCGACGAGCTGGGTGAGCAGCGTGGCCTGCTCCACCAGCACCGCGGTCTTGCGGAACAGCTCGATGAAGACCGCGACCTTGGACCTGAGCACCCACGGGTCGAAGGGCTTGGTGAGGTAGTCGACCGCGCCGACCGCGTAGCCGCGGAAGGCGGCGCCGGAGCTGGGCTCGGTGCCGGTCAGGAAGATGATGGGCACGTCGCGGGTCTGGTCGAGCCGCTTGATGTGGGTGGCGGTCTCGAAGCCGTCCATGCCGGGCATGAGCACGTCGAGCAGCACGACCGCGAAGTCGTGGCGCAGCATCAGCTTCATGGCCTCCTGCCCCGACCTGGCCTTGAACAACCGCTGCTGGAGCGGGCGCAGGATGGCCTCCAGCGCGACCAGGCTCTCCTCGTTGTCGTCGACCAGCAGGATCTTGACCTGACGGTTCATCCCCTACCTCTCCCCTCCCCTGCGAGCCAGCCCCGCATCACGTCCAGCAGATGGTCGAGGTCCACGGGCTTGGGAACGTAGTCGGAGGCGCCGCAGGAGATCGTCTTCTCCCGGTCGCCCGGCATCGCCTTCGCGGTGAGCGCGATGATCGGCAGCTTGGCGAACCTCGGCATCTGGCGTACGGCGGCGAGCGTCTCGTACCCGTCCATCTCCGGCATCATCACGTCCATGAGCACGAGCGCGATGCCCTCGTCGCGCTCCAGCGCCTCGATGCCCTCCCGGCCGTTCTCGGCGTAGACGACCTCCATGCCGAGGCGGCCGAGCACATGTGTCAGGGCGTAGACGTTGCGGATGTCGTCGTCCACGATCAGCACCCGGCGGCCCGAGAACACCTCGCCCGGCGGGCCGCCCTTGAGCCGGGTGAGCTTGGCGGCGGCCTGCCACAGGTCGTCGTTCTCCACCACAGTGCGGGGCTCGACGCTCTTGGGCAGGGGCTGCGGCTGCCGCTCGGGCTCGCCCGTGACGGGCGGGGCAGGGCACCTGGCGGGCACGTACAGCGTGAACGTGCTGCCCTCGCCTGGGGCGCTGCTGGCGTGGATCTCGCCGCCGAGGAGGCGGGCGATCTCGCTGCTGATCGACAGGCCCAGCCCTGTGCCGCCGTACTTGCGGCTCGTGGTGCCGTCGGCCTGCTGGAACGCGCCGAAGATGGCGGGCAGCTTGTCGGCGGCGATGCCGATGCCGGTGTCGCTGACGGCGAACGCGATCACGTCGCCGTCCGGCGTCCGCCTGCCGGGATCGACCGACACCTCCAGGCGCACCTCGCCGGTGGCGGTGAACTTGACGGCGTTCGACAGCAGGTTGCGCAGGATCTGCTGGAGGCGGCGCTCGTCGTTGTAGAGCTCGCACGGCGTGCCCGGGCGTACCTCGATCTCGAACGTGAGCCCGCGGTCGACGGTGAGCGGACGGAACGTGGCGTCGACGTAGTCGAGCAGCTTGCTCAGCGGCAGCTTCTCCGGGCGCACGTCCATCCGCCCCGCCTCGATCTTGGACAGGTCGAGGATGTCGTTGATGAGCTGGAGCAGGTCGCTGCCCGCGTTGTGGATCGTGGTGGCGAACTCGACCTCCTGCGCCGACAGGTTCCCCTCGGGGTTGTCGGCCAGCAGCCTGGCCAGGATGAGCAGGCTGTTGAGCGGGGTGCGCAGCTCGTGGGACATGTTGGCCAGGAACTCCGACTTGTAGCGGGAGGAGGTGGCCAGCAGGTGGGCCTTCTCCTCCAGTGCCGCGTTGGACCTGCGTAGCTCGGCCTGCTGGCGCTGCAGCTCGTCCGAGCGGCCCTGGAGCTGCTGGGCCAGCCGCTGCGACTCCGACAGCAGCACCTCGGTGCGGGCGTTGGCGATGATCGTGTTGATCGCGACGCCGATGGTCACCACGAACTGGTCGAAGAAGGCCAGGTGCACGTCGCTGAACCGGCTGAACGAGGCCAGCTCGATCACACCGAGGACCTTGTCCTCGAACACGATCGGCAGTACCACCACACTCGCCGGCGCGGCCTCGCCGAGCCCCGAGTGGACCTTGATGTACCCGGCCGGCACGTCCTCCAGCAGGATCCGCTTGCGCTCCAGCGCCGCCTGCCTGATCAGCCCGGACCCGGGGGTGCCCGGTCCGGGGAGCACGTCGTGGGCGGCGCCGTAACCGGCGATGTAGGCCGGGCCGCCGTCGAGCGAGTCGGGGTCGGCCAGGAAGAACGCGCCGTACTGGGCGCTGACCAGCGGCGTCAGCTCGCGCAGGATGAGGTCGGCCACCTCGACGAGGTCGCGGTGCCCCTGCATGAGCCCGGCGATGCGGGCCAGGTTGCTCTCCAGCCAGTCCTTGGCGCGGGTGGTCTCGCGCAGGTTGGCGACCATGAGGTTGACGTTGTTCTTCAGCTCGGCGACCTCGCCCTTGGCCTCGACGCTGATGGAGCGGCTCATGTCTCCCTGGGCGACGGCGCTGGCCACCTCGGCGATGGCGCGTACCTGGGTGGTGAGGTTGCCGGCCAGCTCGTTGACGTTCTTGGTGAGGCGCTCCCAGGTGCCGTAGACGCCCTCGACCTCGGCCTGCCCTCCGAGCCTGCCCTCCGAGCCGACCTCGCGCGCCACCCGGGTCACCTCGGAGGAGAACGACGACAGCGTGTCGACCATGGTGTTGATCGTCGTCTTCAGCTCGAGGATCTCGCCGCGGGCGTCCACGTCGATCTTCTTCGACAGGTCGCCGTTGGCGACGGCGGTGGCCACCTGGGCGATGTTCCTGACCTGGCTGGTGAGGTTGGAGGCCATGAAGTTCACGTTGTCCGTCAGGTCCTTCCACACCCCGCTCACCCCCCGAACCTGCGCCTGACCGCCCAGCCGCCCCTCCGTGCCCACCTCGCGCGCCACCCGCGTCACCTCGTCCGCGAACGCGGACAGCTGGTCCACCATCGTGTTGACGGTGTCCTTGAGCTGGAGCATCTCCCCCTTCACGTCCACGCTGATCTTGCGGCCGAGATCGCCCTTCGCGACGGAGGTGGCCACCTGCGCGATGTCGCGCACCTGCTCGGTGAGGTTGGCGGCCATGAAGTTGACGTTGTCGGTGAGGTCCTTCCAGACGCCCCTGACGCCGCGCACGTGGGCCTGGCCGCCGAGCCGCCCCTCGGTCCCCACCTCGCGCGCCACCCGGGTCACCTCGCTGGCGAACGCCGACAGCTGGTCCACCATCGTGTTGACGGTCAGCTTCAGCTCCAGCAGCTCGCCGGTGGCCTCGACCGTCACCTGCCGGGTCAGGTCGCCCCTGGCCACGGCCGTGGTGACCACCGCGATGTCGCGGACCTGGGCGGTCAGCCGCCCGGCCATGGCGTTGACCGCCTCGGTCACGTCGCGCCAGCTGCCCGACATGCCCTGCACCTTGGCCCGGCCGCCCAGCCTGCCCTCGGTGCCCACCTCCCGCGCGACCCTGGTCACCTCGCTGGAGAACAGCGCCAGCTGATCGACCATGCGGTTGACGGCCTTGCCCATCAGCCGCAGCCCGCCGCGCAGCGGCCGGTTGTCCTCCTGTAGATCCACCCGCTGCGACAGGTCGCCGTCCGCGACCGCGTTGAGCACCCGTGTGGCCTTGGCCGCGGGGATGACCAGCGCGTCGATCAGGGAGTTGACCGCGATGACGTTGACCGCCCAGCCGCCCGTGCCCGGGCTCGGGCTCAACCGCTCGTCGAGCCGCCCCCGCCTGGCCACCTCGCCGCGCACCCTGGTCAGCTCGGCGGTCAGGTGCTCGTTGCGCTCGACGACCTGGTTGAACGCGGTCGCCAGCTCGGCGAGGACCGGATCGTCCGGCACGTCGAGACGCTGCCGGAAGTTCCCGTCACGCAGCCCCTGCAGGGCTGTGAGCAGTGGCCGGAGGTCCGACGGGTGGAGCGATCCACGGACGTACGGAGATTCCAACTGCGCGATCATCGAGTCACCGCCGTAAGCGCTCTGACTTCCAAGCCCGGAAGGAAGCGGCGTAAAACCAGCATGATTCCTCCTGGAAGCTGCAGGCGCGCAGGAGGCACTCCTGAGTGGGTCCGCTGTCTTCCGTCATAGGCAGCCACCTGGACGCACCTCCCTAAGCGGCAGCTCGGGCTGGGGATGTCAGCAGAGCCGCACCTCGAGCCCCCTCCGTCAGAAGTGGGGTCGTTGACTCAATGTGGCAGTTCGGTCACTCTCAGAGTGGCAGACTGATGCCGTTGATACCTCCGATTCCCAAAGACCCTCTCGTAGGACGCACAGTGGACACGACCAGAGTGTCGAGCACGGCCTTCGACGGGACTCCCCACGCTCCGGCGCACGCCCGCAGGTTCGTCCGCCAGGTGCTCGGCGAATGGCGGCTGAGCCATCTGGCGGAGGACGCCGTGCTGCTGACCAGCGAACTCGTCACCAACGCCGTGGTGCACGCCGGCACCGGCATCGAGCTGACCTGCCGCCTGGACGTGGAGGCCACCCCGGCGAAGCTGGAGATCGAGGTCGACGACCACCACCCCACCCGGGCCATCGTGGCGGCCGAGGCCATGCCGGCCGACGCGATGCGCACCTCGGGGCGTGGCCTGGCGCTCGCGGGCATGCTGGCCGACGCCTGGGGCGTCACCTACACCAGGACCGCCAAGCGCGTCTGGGTGCGCATGGAGCTCACCGACGGCTGCGACCACCACGAGGCGGCGGCCGGCGCGCCGGGCCTGGCCCCGGCCGCCATCGCGGCGCCCGTCGAGGCCCTCCACGTCGGCGTCGTCGTCTGCGACCGCGAGGGGATCGTGCAGTCGTGGAACTCGGAGGCGGAGAAGCTGCTCGGCTGGCGGGCGGAGCAGGTCATCGGCATGTCGCTGGAGGAGCTGGTCGCCTGGCGCGGCCATGGCCCCTACGCACTGACCCTCGCCGACACGATCGGCCTGGGCCGATGGCGGGGCGAGGCGCGCATGCGGCACCACGACGGCAGGCTGGTGCCCGTCTACATCTCCCATCTGCACGCCAGGGGGCAGCGGTCCGCCATCTGGATGGTGGTGGGTGACGACCACCGCTACGTCCTGACGCCGCCGCCCCCGCCGATGCGCAGGGAGGCCGGGCGGCGCATCAAGGACCTGCTCGACCAGGACATGCCGTTCGCGGAGCTGCTCGACACCATCGCGCAGATCGTCCAGGTGTCCAGCGGCGGCGACGCCGCGTACGTGCTGCTCGGCGCCGAGTGCGGCGACAAGTTCGGCGTGGCGGCGGGCGCCGGCGCGACGGCGGGGCTGGTCGGGGTGCTGGCCACCGGCGTCTTCGGCGCCGACCGCAAGACGCCCATGATGATCGACGACCTGCTGGCCGAGGACGTCGAGCTGGCCGAGCAGCTGCGCGCCAGGTCGCTGGCGTGCGCGCCGCTGCTCGTGTCCGGTGAGGTGACCGGCTACATCGTGGTGACGGCCGCGCAGCCGGGACGCTTCGACCAGGAGCTGACGGTCAGCCTGCAGCACATCGCCGACCAGGTGGCCGTGCCGGTGCAGCGCGAGCGGCTGGCCGAGCACGACCGGGCGCACCGGGGGCGGCTGTCGTTCCTGGCCGAGGCGGGCGAGCTGCTGGCAGGCGTGCACGACGAGGAGCTGATCGCGGCGCTGACCGCGCAGCTCGTCGTACCGAAGATCGCTAACTGGGCGGCGGTCTACCTGACCGACCTGGCGGGGATGACCAGGCTCGCCCACGTGTGGCACAGCGAGGAGCGCCACAACGCCGACCTGCGCAAGTCGTTGCCCACCATCCCCCGCAGCGCGCTCCACGAGGTGAGCTGGCCCGTCGGCCCGGAGACCGTGCTGTCGTTCCCGCTGCTCACCCAGGGCAGGTCGCACGGCGCGCTGGTGATCGGCCGCGCCGAGCCGACCCTGCCGCTGGAGCTGGCCGACCTGCTGGCGGACCTGTGCCGCCTGGTGGCGCTCAACCTGCACACGGCCATGCTGTACGCCCGGCAGGCGACCACGTCCCGGGTGCTGCAGCGCAGCCTGCTGCCCATGCGCGTGGCCCCCATGCCGGGCCTGGAGTCGGCGGTCGTCTACGAGCCGGCTGAGGAGGGCGCGGACGTGGGCGGCGACTTCTACGACCTGTTCACGGTGGGCGACCACTGGTGCTTCGCACTGGGCGACGTGTGCGGCAGCGGACCCGAGGCGGCGGCGGTCACCGGGCTGGCCAGGCACGCCGTACGCCTGCTGGCCAAGGAGAACTACACGGTGGCCGACATCTTCGACCGGCTCAACCAGGCGCTGCTGGAGGAGGGCGATGACGGCCGGTTCCTCAGCCTGCTGTGCGGCGAGCTGACCCCCCTTCCGCAGGGCGGCGCGCTGTGCACGATCGCCTCGGCCGGCCACCCGCCGCCCCTGCTGCTGCGGGCGGACGGCGCGGTCGAGGCGGTGGCGACGCCCCAGCTGCTGCTGGGCATCGAGGCCGGCGCCAGGTTCTACGTCGAGACGTTCGAGCTGGCGCCGGAGGAGGTGCTGTTGTGCGTCACCGATGGCGTGACGGAGCGGCGCAACGGCGACCGCCTCCTCGACGACGGCGACGGGCTGGGCAGGCTGCTGTCCGGCTGCGCGGGGCTGAGCGCCCACGCGGTGGCCGAACGGGTGCGGCACGCGGTCGAGACGTTCGCCGCCGAGCCGTCGCAGGACGACGTGGCCCTGCTGGTGATCAAGGCCGCCGCCGCCCTGCGCCAGGTCAGGACGTGAACGTGTAGGTGGTCGTGGAGGTGCGGCGCTCGCCCGGCCTGAGCACGGTGGAGGGGAACTGCGGCTGGTTGGGCGAGTCGGGGAAGTGCTGCGTCTCCAGGCACAATCCGGCGAAGGCCCCGTACGGCGTCGCGACCCCGTCCAGCATGCTCCCCGAGTAGAACTGCACGCCCGGCTCGGTGGTCGTGACCTCCATGGTCAGGCCGCCGGCGGTCACCTGGATGCCGCCGTCGAGGACGAAGCAGTGGTCGTAGGCGCCGTCGTACCGCTCGCCCACGGTGTGCGGCTCGGTGAAGTCGAACACCGTGCCCTTGACCGGCGCCGGCTCCCCGGTCGGGATCTTGTCGGCGTCCACCGGCAGGTAGTGCTCGGCCTCGATCCGCACCACGTGGTCCAGCACGTCGCCGCCGCCGGTCAGGTTGAAGTAGGAGTGGTTGGTCAGGTTGACCACGGTCGGCGCGTCGGTCTCGGTGAGGTAGTCGATGCGGAGCGCGTCGTCCCCGAGCGTGTACGTGACCGACGCGGTCAGCGTGCCCGGGTAGCCCTGGTCGCCGTCGGGGCTGGTCAGCGTGAGCGTCACCGACGAGTCCGTGCGGTCGCTGATCGTCCACACCTTGCTGTCGAAGCCCTCGGTGCCGCCGTGCAGGCTGTTGGGGCCGTTGTTGACGGGGAGCCGGTATTCGACGCCGTCGAGGGTGAAGCGGCCGCCCGCGATGCGGTTGCCGTACCTGCCGACGACCGCGCCGAAGTAGCGGCTGCGGGTCAGGTAGTCCTCCAGCGTGTCCAGCCCGAGCACGACGTTGACGCCCGACACCTCCAGCGAGCGCACGATGGCGCCGAGGGTGAGCACCTCGGCGCGCAGCCGTCCCGATGACAGCTCCACGCGTTCGACCTGCTCCCCCGACGGCAGCGTTCCGAAGATCATTGCGGCGCTCATTTATTGTGCCCTTCCCGTGGACTCGCGGACGATGAGGGCGGTGTCGAGGGTCACTGTCGCGCCCTCGCCCCCCGACTGCAGCAGCAGGTCGACGGCCATTCTCCCAGCGGCGACCGCGGGCATGGCCACCGTGGTCAGCTTGGGCCGGTTGAGCCGGCCGGGCAGGATGTCGTCGAACCCGATGACACTGATCTGGGCTGGTACCCCGATGTCCATCGCGGCCAGCCCTTCGATGAGGCCGAGCGCGACGAGGTCGTTGTAGGCCAGCACGGCGGTGGCCCCGCAGGCCGCCACGTCGGCGGCCACGGCCAGGCCGCCGGCCTCCGTGGGCTGGTTGGGACCGAAGAAGACGAGGTCGAGCCCTGGCGCCTCGGCGGCGACGCCCTGCATCTCGTTGCTGGTCCACGAGCCGATCGGGCCGGACACGAGGGCGATCCTGTGGTGGCCGAGCCCGGACAGGTGCTCCAGGGCGAGCTTGGCGCCCTGGGCGACGTTCATCAGCACGGAGGGCATGCCCTTGATCCGGCGGTTGATCACCACGAACGGCACGTCCTCGGCCAGGCGCTCGATCATCCGGTTCGACAGACGAGGGCTACACAGCAGGACGCCGTCCACCTGTTTGGTCAACGTCCTGATCAGCTCCTCCTCGACCCGCGGGTCCTCGTCGGTGTCGGCCACGAACACGTGGTAGTCGCGGCCCCTGGCCTGCGCCTGAGCGGCCTTGATGAGCGGCGGGAAGAACGGGTTGGCGATGTCCGCGACGATCAGGCCCATGTTGAACGTGCGTCCGGTGGTGAGCGCCCTGGCCGCCCGGTTGGGCCGGTAGCCGAGGTCGTCCGCGGCGGCCAGCACGCGGCTTCTGGTGGCAGGATTGACCAGGTGCGGTGCGGAGAAGGTGCGGGACACGGTGGACACGTGCACGCCGCAGGCGCGCGCCACGTCCTTGATCGTCGCCGCCATCGCCGTCCTCCCTTGCAAACGGTTGCCAGACTAAACCTTGACCTTCACCGGTCCGGCCGTCAAGGTTCTTGCAACCGGTTGCCATGACAGCCCGCCACCTCGCGCCCGGCCGCGGCGACGCGGACGCCGTGCCGTGCTGGGGCCGGAAGCCAGGAGGGATCCAGGCTCGGTGCGATCCCGGCGCGGGCTGGGAGGCGGCGCGGGCCGGGGTGGCAGCGGCTACCAGGAGCCGCCTAGTTCCTTGAGGGTGAAGACGCCGCCCGCGCGGTGGTGCAACGGGTCCGTCAGGTCCGGCTCGCCGTGCTCGGCGATGAGCGCGGCGGCCTGGGACTCGGAGTTGTCGCGGGAGACGTACCCGATGGACTTGGCCTCCTCCAGCGACCACCACCGGCGCGTGTTGTCCGAGACGCCCCAGACGACGTGGTAGCCGGGCGCGGTCAGCGCGGCCTCGACGAGACGGGTCAGGTCGTCGGGTGAGATCCAGGTGGCCAGTCCACGCGTGTCGAGCGAGCCCTCGTTGCAGGTGCCGAGCCGGACCACGGTCACGTTCATGCCGAACCGGTCGTGATAGAGGCTGCCCAGGGCCTCCATGACGACCTTGCTCACGCCGTAGAAGGTGTCGGGGCGCGGGAAGGCGTAGTCGGGCAGGTCCTCACCGCTGTCCGGTCTGGTGTGGAAGCCGGCCGCGTGGTGGCTGCCCATGAGCACGACGTGCTGGACACCTTCGTTGCGCGCCGCCTCCATCAGCACCTGCATTCCGTTGATGTTGGCGTGCACGATGTCGGCCCAGGGGCGCTCCCTGCTCTGGCCGCCCAGGTGGAGCACCGCGTCCACGCCCTTCATCGCCTCCGCCATGGCGGCGGGGTCGGCGAGGTCGGCCGTCACCCACTCCTCACCCGGGCCGGTCTCGACCGCGTGGAGATCGGAGAGCCGCAACGTACGGCCGTCCCGGGCGAGCCGTGGGCGGAGCAGCGTGCCGACTTTCCCCGCGGCACCGGTCATGAGAATGCGCATGGATCCATGGTGTACACGATTCTGGCCGAAATTCACATCCTTGAATATTGACCGTGATGCGTGAAGTGATTACGGTCACACCCACGAGTTCAAGTGTGCGACTCATGTCCACGTATGTGAACGGGAGGCGGTCTGATGTCACGTCGTCTGCTTGGGGGTGCGATCGTCGCATCTCTAGCCGTAACGCTGACAGGCTGCGGTTCCGGGGGATCGTCAGGTTCTGACGACAGTTTGGAGATCTGGATCAGGCAGGCGCCCGATTCGGACTCCGCCAAGACGGCGCAGAAGCTCGCCGACGCATTTACCAAGGCCAGCGGGGTCAAGACCAAGGTCGTCGCGCTCTTCGACGACTTCGAGACCAAGCTGAACCAGCAGGCGGCGCAGAAGGCGCTACCTGACATCGTCATCAACGACACCGCCCAGCTCGGCAACATGCAGTCGCAGGGCTGGCTCCGCGAGATCGACAAGGCCTCCCTGGCCGGCGGCGACAAGCTGTCGGACAGGGCCTGGGGTGCCGCCACCGGCAGCGACGGCAAGTTCTACGCCGCCCCGTTCTCCGCCCAGGCGTTCGCGCTGATCGTGCGCAAGGACTGGCGCGAGAAGGTGGGCATGGAGCCGCCGCAGAGCTGGGAGGACCTGACCAAGCTGGCCACCGCGTTCACCGAGAAGGACCCCGACGGCAACGGCCAGGCCGACACCGCCGGGTTCGTCGTCCCGGCGGGCACCAAGCGCGGCTACGCCTCCTGGTACGCCTCCTCCATGATCTACGCCAACGGCGGCGACTTCCTCAAGGCCAGCGGCCCCGGCAAGTACACGGCCACCGCCAACGACCCCAAGTTCGTGGAGGCCGTCCAGTACCTCCAGGACCAGTTCTGCAAGACCAAGACCGTCAACCCCGGAGCGGTCAGCAACGACACGACCGTCACGCACGAGGTGTTCGAGAAGGGCCAGGGCGGCATCTACCTGGTCGGCCCTTACGTGCTGGCCAGGTTCGTCAAGAGCCTCGGCACCGACAAGATCGAGGTCCTGCCCGTGCCCAAGGGCCCGTCCGGTGGCCCCGGCACCCTCGGCGAGGGCGAGAACGTCTACATGATGGTCGGCTCGGACAACGAGGAGGGCCAGAAGAAGTTCGCCGAATACGCCATCTCCCCTGAGGGCCAGCGGATCGGCATGAACAAGGACGCCAACGGCGCCATCGTCCGCCTGCCGGTCAACACCGGCGTCGACATGAGCGCCGAACGGCAGGATCCGCGCTGGAAGGTGTTCCAGGACTCCTACGAGTTCGCCGTCTACGCACCGCCGGTGCCGAACTGGGCGCCGGTCCGGCAGACCTCCGCCGACGCCATCAACACCGTCTGGGCCGACTGCTCGGCGGACGTCAAGACGGCGATGGACGGACTGAACACCAAGCTCACCCAGGAACTGCAGAGCCAGAAAGCATCATGACGTCCACCCTCACCCGGGCGGGGACCGGGACGGCGCACCCTCGCCGCCGCACCAAGTCGGTGCGGTGGCGGGGGCCGCTGATCGCCTGGCTGTTCCTGGCGCCTGCGCTGCTGCTGTTTCTGTACTTCAAGTTCATCCCGATGGGCCTGGGCCTGTGGAAGAGCTTCCATGAGGTCAAGTACCTGTCCGACACGTGGGTGGGCTGGGAGAACTACGAGACGATCATCTCCGACGACGAGTTCGCCGCCGCGATCTGGCACAGCGTCGTGCTGGCGCTCGGCACCACCGTCGGCTCGATCGTTTTAGGGCTGGGATTCGCGCTGCTCATCGAGGGTCCGGCCCGGTACCTGTGGTTCGTCAGGACGGCGGCCTTCCTGCCGGTCGTCACCACGATGGCGGCCGTGGCCGAGGTGTGGCGGATCATGTTCCACCCGGCCGACAACGGGATGCTCAACGTCATCATCGGCTGGGTCGGCATCGATACGCAGCCCTGGCTGGCCAGCGAGGACTCCTCGCTGGGGTCGATCATGCTGATGAGCATCTGGCGCGGCACCCCGTACGACATGATGATCTTCTTGGCCGGGCTGGTCGGCGTGGATCGCACGCTCTACGAGGCGGCGGCGGTGGACGGGGCCTCCACGTGGCACCGGCTGCGGCACATCACGCTGCCGGCGCTGCGGCCGGTGTTCTGGATCCTGTTCACGCTGGCCGCCATCCGCGGGCTGCGGGTGTTCGTCGAGGTGTACGTGCTGACGAACGGAGGCCCGAACGGCTCCTCCGAGGTGCTGATGACCTTGATCTACAAGCTCGGCTTCCAGAAGAACGAGCTGGGCGTCGCCTCCGCGGGCGGGATCGTGCTCTTCGTGGCCACGCTGACGCTCACCGTGGTCGTGCAGATGATGCGCAGGAGGCAGACGAAATGAGGTTCGACAGCGCCCTGGGGCTGGAGTCGCGCAAGGGACCTTTGGCAACAACCGGAAAAGTCCTGATATATGGGCTCATGGTGGTGGTTTTCACCGGGCCCCTGGTCGGGCTGCTGATGAGTGCGTTCAGCAAGACCCTCGACCCGACGTCGTTCACCCTGTGGCCCGACGAGTTCACCCTGGAGAACTTCATCCAGGCCAAGGACAAGAACGTCTACCGCTACCTGCTCAACTCGTTCATCGTCGTGGGCTTCGGGCTGCTGCTGCAGATGCTGGTGAGCGTCTTCGCCGCGTACTCACTGGCCCGCAAGAAGTTCCGCGGCATGACGTTCGTCATGTTGATCATGCTCGCCACGATGATGCTCCCCGAGGAGATCATCGCGATTCCCCTCTCACTCGTGCTGGCCGACCTGCCAGGGCTGAACATCAACCTCATCGGCACGTACGCGGGAATGATCCTCCCCGTCGGCGCCTGGGGCTTCTCGATCCTGGTCATGACCGAGTTCATGAAGGAGGTGCCGGTCGAGCTGGAGGAGGCCGCGCGTATCGACGGCGCGGGCGAGCTGCGGATCTTCGCCACGATCATCGTGCCCTTGTGCCGTCCCGCGCTCGGCGTGATCGGCGTCTTCGGGTTCACGATGATCTGGGACCAGTACCTGCTGCCGTTGATCGTCGCGCCCACCTCAGAGATATGGACGCTGCCCATCGCGCTGCGCTCGCTCCGCTCCGACGAGGAGGTCGGAATCGGCGTGCTGCTGGCGGCCTCGCTGCTGGCGCTGCTGCCGTCGATCATCGCGTTCCTGGCCTTCCAGCGCCAGTTCATGCGTGGTCTGACAAGCGGCGCGGTCAAGGGTTAAGTGTCCATGTATCTGGACGGCATCCCATATCCTGGATGTCCTAAGCCTCTGAGGGATACGAGATGGGATGAGTATGGAGCCCCAGCTAGTCAAGTCCGCCGAGCGGACGGTGCGCATCCTGGAAGTCCTGGCCGAGTCGCACGACACCCTGACGCTGTCGGAGCTCCAGCAGCGCACCGGGTTCCCGCGCAGCAGCCTGCACGCCCTCATGCGGACGCTGGTCGAGCTCAACTGGGTCGAGACGGACTCGGGCAGGTCCGCGTTCGGGATCGGGCCGCACGCGCTGCTCACCGGCACCGCGTACCTGGACAAGGATCCCGCGCTGCCGTTCGCGCAGGAGACGCTGGAGGACCTCCGCGACGAGATCGGGCAGACCGTGCACTTCGCCCGCCGGGACGGCGGGCACGTGCTCTACCTGGCGACCAGGGAGTCGCGCGAGGCCGAGCACGTGATCCCCAGGGTGGGCCGGCGGCTGCCCGCCCACGTGACGGCGCTCGGCCAGGCGCTCCTCGCCCAGCTCACCGACGACGAGGTCGGGGCCCTGCTGCCCGACCCGCTGACGGGGATGACCGAGCACTCGATCATCGACCTGACCAAGCTGACCGGCGAGCTGGACCAGGTCCGCACCAGGGGCTGGGCCTACGAGCGCGAACAGGGCACGCCTGGCGTCGCCTGCGTGGCCGTGGCGGTCGACTACCGCATCCCGGCCACGGACGCGATCAGCTGCTCGATGCCGGCCGGTCTCGCCCCCGCCGGGGTCGAGCGGATCATCGAAGCGGTGATCAAACACACCCGCAAGCTGGCTGCCACTCTTCGCAGGGAGGGCATCCGCTAGAAAGGATTGTCGATGCGGCTAGATGGTGTTCTCTTCTTTCCGGTGACCCCCTTCGGGGCCGATGGCGAGCTCGCGGAAGCGGTGCTCGCCCGGCACGTCGCCGACGGGGTCGCAGCCGGGGCGGGAGGAGTGTTCACCGCGTGCGGCACGGGTGAGTTCAACGCCCTCGATCTCGACGAATACACCAGGGCGGTGGCCACCTCCGTCGCCGCCGCCGCGGGGCGCGTACCCGTCTTCTCCGGGGCCGGCGGCACGCTGCCCGCGGCCAAGGCGATCGCCCGCGCGGCCGCCGCGCAGGGGGCAGACGGGCTGCTGCTGATGCCGCCCTACCTGGTCAGCGGCCCGATGCCCGGCCTCGTCCGGTACGTGCGCGAGGTGGCGGAGGCCGGTGGGCTGCCCGTCATCATCTACCAGCGGGGCACGGCGCGCTTCACGCCCGCGGCCGTGGCGGAGCTGGCCCAGGTGCCCAACGTGGTCGGCTTCAAGGACGGGCTGGGGGACTTCGACCTGCTGCAGCGGATCATCCTGACCGTCCGGCGGTCGACCGGCAAGGAGTTCACGTTCTTCAACGGGCTGCCGACCGCCGAGCTCACCGTGTCGGCCTATCGGGGGATCGGGGTGAGCCTGTACTCGAGTGCGGTGTTCGCGTTCGCACCCGAGATCGCGCTGGCCTTCCACAAGGCCGTCACGGGCGGGGACGAGGTGCTGGTGCAGCGGCTGCTCACCGATTTCTACCTGCCGCTGGTGGACTTGCGGGACCTCGTGCCCGGCTATGCCGTTTCACTGGTCAAGGCCGGGGTGCGGCTGCGGGGGCTGGACGTGGGGGGTGTGCGGGCGCCGCTGATGGATCCGGCGCCCGAGCACTTGGCGGCGCTGGAGCGGCTCATCGCCACCGGGCTGGACATCGCCGGGGCGTGATCTGTACGGGTACGGAGGCGAGTGTGCGGAGGCGGCCGCCGCCATGGTCATTGGCCGGCGACCGCCGCCTCCGGATCATCAGCCCCCGCTCACAAATGCGAACGCCCCATCGACCCTTCGCGGAATGGACAGCGGATTGTCGTCCTTGAGCTCGTCCGGCAGCAGCGCCTCCGGCCAGTCCTGGTACGCGGTCGGCGCCAGCCACCGATCGATGGCCGTGGCCCCGACGGAGGTGGACGTCGTGGTGGCGGCGGGCCAGGGGCCGCCGTGATGCATCGCCCAGCACACGGCCACACCGGTCGGCCAGCCGTTCCAGATGAGCCGCCCGGCCTTCCTGCCGAGCACGTCGACGATCTCGCCGGCCTCGTCGGGGTCGGTTCCGTGAACGGTGGCGGTCAGCGAGCCGTCCAGCCGTTCGAGCACGGGCCGCAGCTCGGAAATTTCCCGATATGTCACCACGATCGAGGCAGGGCCGAAGCACTCCTCGCCGATGTGCGGGAGCTTCTCGGCGAACGTACCGAGATCCGTGGTGAACACCTTCGGCGTGACCGCCCAGCCGCCCTCGCCCGGCTTGCCCTCGGCCAGCAGCTGCAGCTCGCCGAGCCGCTCGACGCCGCCGAGATACCCGTCCCTGATCCGCTCGGCCAGCATCGGCCCGCCGCTGGTCCCCTCGACGGCCTCGGCCAGGGCCTTGCGCAGCTCGTCGCCCTCGGGCACGAACATGAGGCCGGGATTCGTACAGAACTGCCCGACCCCCAGCGTCAGCGACCCCGCGAACCCGCCAGCCACGCTCTCCACGGGCGCGGAGGGCAGCACGACCACGGGGTTGACGCTGCCCAGCTCGCCGAAGAACGGGATCGGCACCTCCCGCTCGTCGATCAGCTTCTGGATCGCCTTGCCCCCGGCCACGGACCCGGTGAACCCTGCCGCGACCACCCCGGGGTGCTTCACCAGGTCGATCCCCGCCTGCATGCCCTGCACGAGACCCAGCAGGTCCGGGTACGGCAGCGCCTCCCGTACGATCTTCGCCACCCGCTCGGAGGTGTTCGGATGCCCGGGATGCGCCTTGACGACCACCGGGCACCCCGCGGCCAGCGCGGAGGCGGTGTCACCGCCGGCCACGGAGAAAGCGAACGGGAAGTTGCTGGCCGCGAACACGGCGACCACGCCCTTCAGCGGGTGCTTCATCCGCCGCACATCGGGCCTGGGCGGCGTCAGCGACGGGTCGGCGTGATCGATGATGGCCTCCAGATAACCGCCATCCCTGATCACCTGGGCGAAGAGCCTGAACTGCCCGGCCGTACGCGCCACCTCGCCGCGCAGGCGTACCTCGCCGAGCGCGGTCTCCTGGTCGGCGAGCTGCCACAGCTCGTCCACGTGCGCGGCGAGGGCGTCGGCGACCGCCTCCAGCGCGAGCGCCCGCTCGGCCGCGGGCGTCGCCCGCCAGGCCGAGCCGGCCGCCGCCGCGGCGGAAACGATCAAGTCGACCCCGGCGCTGTCGGTCTCTGGCAGGGCGGCGCCCACGGTTTCGCCGGTCCTGGGGTCGTGTCCGTAGATCATCGAATGGCCCTTCGGAGTCTTGACACTTCTTCATCCCGATTCTTACAGTTTTGGCAACTTGTCCACAAATCTGGCTATTGTTCACATATATGGACGGCGGTCGTATGACTATCAGGGAGATCCGCGTAACACCTGTCGCCTTCCGGGATCCGCCCCTCCTGAACGCCGCCGGGGTCCACGAGCCGTGGGCCCTTCGTACCATTGTCGAGGTCGTCACGGACGAGGGCCTGACGGGGTTGGGCGAGACGTACGGCGATCTCGGGCACCTCGGCAAGGTGCGCGAGTGCGCGAAGTCCCTGATCGGGCTCGACGTACATGACATGAACACGATGTACGCCCGGATCGGCGCGATCGTCGGCGGCGTGGTGAGCGACTTGCACGGTCTGACCGGCGCCGCCACCAAGGAGAAGAGCGTCGACCGGGTGTTCGCCGCCTTCGAGGTGGCCTGCCTGGACATTCGGGGCAAGGCGGCCGGAGTGCCGGTCGTCGACCTGCTCGGCGGCAAGGCCAGGGACGCGGTGCCGTACAGCGCATACCTCTTCTACAAGTGGGCCGGCCACCCGGGCGAGGAGCCGGACCGGTTCGGCGCGGCGCTGGACGAGGCGGGCATCGTGGAGCAGGCCGCGCTTCTGATCAAGGAGTACGGCTTCCAGTCGATCAAGCTCAAGGGCGGCGTGTTCCCGCCCGACCAGGAGATCGCCGCGATCAAGGCGCTGCGCGAGGCGTTCCCCGGGATGCCGCTGCGCCTGGACCCGAACGCCGTCTGGAGCGTCGAGACCTCGATTCGCGTGGGTCGCGAACTGGAGGGCACCCTCCAGTACCTGGAAGACCCGACGGCCGAAATTTCCGGCATGTCGGAGGTGGCTGCGGCGGTCCCCATGCCGCTCGCCACGAACATGTGCGTGGTCACCCCCGAACACCTGCCGCCCGCCATCGCATCCCGCGCGATCGGCGTACTCCTCCTTGACCACCACTACTGGGGCGGCCTCGTACGCTCCTCGCACATCGCCACCCTGTGCGACACGTTCGGCTTGTCGCTGTCCATGCACTCCAACTCCCACCTCGGCATCAGCCTGGCCGCGATGACCCATCTGGCCGCCGCCACCCCGAACCTCACCTTCGCCTGCGACACTCACACCCCCTGGCAGGACGGCCAGGACGTGGTCGTGCCGGGCAGCCTGCGTTTCGTGGACGGCGCCGTCCCCGTGCCCGCCGGCCCCGGCCTGGGCGTCGAACTGGACCGCGACGCACTGGCCCGCATGAACGAGCAGTACGAGAAGTGCGGGATCGTCGCCCGCGACGACACGACGTACATGCAGCGGTTCGAGCCCGGCTTCACGGCGAGGAAGCCACGCTGGTGAACACCGCCGACGTCCGCCCATGCACCCTGCCCGGATCCTCGGCCAGGAGGCCGCTCGCATGACCATCGCCCACGTCTCTCCTTGCCATCATGTCCGGCTCCTCCGCTGGGAGGCTCCGCGCATGAACGTCACCAACGTCTACCCGTGCACCATGTCCGGGTCCTCCACCGGAAGGCCGCTCTCATGAACATCGCCTACGTCTACCCCTGGGACGTGGTCGGCGACCCCGCCGCGCCCGAGCGCCTGGCCGCGCTGGGCGTGGACGCGGTCGCGCTGGCGGCCAGCTACCACTCGACCCGTGCCGCCACCCCGTACCATCCGTCCCATCGCGTCCTCGACGTCCCCTATCCAGCCTTCTATCTCCCCATCCGCCCCT
>NZ_VCJS01000009.1 GCF_005893125.1 Nonomuraea basaltis
GGGTCTAGGGAGTTGACAGTGCCTCTGTTGGGGAAAGGCGGGAGGCGCGGATGGCGGGGTAGAGGCCGGCCATGGCGCCGATGGCCAGGGTCGCCGCGAGGCCGCCGATGGTGGCCCAGGCGGGCACCACCGATGGCCAGCCACTGTAGAACGCGTACCCCATGGTGACGGCGGTGCCCAGGAGGATTCCGCCACCTCCGCCCATCGCGGACAGGAGCAGCGACTCCGCCAGGAACTGGGTGCGGATCTGGCCCCGGGTCGCCCCGAGCGAGCGGCGCAGGCCGATCTCCGCGCGGCGTTCCAGCACCGAGATGACCATGGTGTTGGCCACCCCGACGCCGCCCACGAGCAGGGCCACCGCGCCCACGCCCAGCAGCAGGTTGGCGAAGGCCTGGCTGGTCGCCTGCTTGGCGGCCAGGGCGTCGGACGGGCGGGAGACGTCCACCTCGTTCGGCGCCTCCGGGTTGGCGGTGCCGGCCAGGACCTGGCGTACCGCCTCCAGCTTGGGCTCCTCCGCGCGGGTGTAGAGGATGGTCGGGTGGCCGTCGAAGTCCAGCCGCTCCTCCGCCACCGGCCAGCCGACCATGACCCCGCTGTCCAGGTCCGTGGCGAGCGCGACCGGGTTCAGCACGCCGACGACGGTGAACCGCTGGCCACCCACGATGACCTGCGTGTCCGGGCCGGCCGAGCCGATGCCGAGCCGCTGGGCGGCGGCCGAGCCGAGCACGGCGGCCGGGTAGCGTTCGGTGGCCTGGTTGAGCCAGGTCCCGCTGCGCAGCGTGGCGCCGACGGTGGCGGGCAGATCGAGGCTGGCGGCGTAGGTGTTGATGCCGCCGGTCTGGGCCTCGGGGATCTCCTCGGACCGGTAGACCTTGGCCTCGGAGACCTTCCCGATCGACGAGACCTCCTCGACGGGGCCGATCCGCGCGATCATCGCCTCGGCGTCCCTCGGCATCTGCGCCGCCTCGCCCGTCAGCGTGGTGCCCGACGAGACGGTGAGCAGGTTGGTGCCGAGGGAGGAGAGCGTACGGTCGAGCTCGGCGCCCGAGGAGGACGACAGCCCGACCACGGCGACCATGGCCGCGATGCCGATGGCGATGCCGAGCGCGGACAGGAACGCGCGCAGCGGCCGGGTGCGCAGGCCGATCGCGCCGACCCGCATCACGTCGCGCGGCCGCATCCTGGCCGGGGCCGGCTTCGGCCGCCGCATCTCGACGGCGGCCATCACGCCACCCCGGATTCGGCCAGGGATTGGCTGGGCGTGGCGGAGTCCGCGATGATCTCGCCGTCGCGCATGCTCACCTGCCGGGGCAGGCTGGCGGCGATCTCCCGGTCGTGAGTGATGATCACGATCGTGGTGCCGCTCGCGTTCAGCTCGTGCAGCAGCTCCATCACCCCCGTTCCCGACACCGAGTCCAGCGCGCCGGTCGGCTCGTCGGCCAGGAGCAGCGGCGGGTCGCCCGCCACGGCCCTGGCGATGGCGACGCGCTGGCGCTCGCCGCCGGACAGCTCGTGCGGCTCGTGGTCCATCCGGTGCCCGAGCCCCACCCGCTCGAGCGCGACCGCCGCGCGGCGGCGCCGCTCGGCCCGGCTCAGGCCGGTGTAGACGAGGCCGTCGGCCACGTTGTCGAGTGCCGGTACCTTCGCGGCGAGGTGGAAGGACTGGAAGACGAAGCCGATCGTGGTGGCCCGCAGCGCGGAGAGCTGGTTGTCGGACAGCTTGGACACGTCGTACCCGTCGATGTGGATGGTCCCGGAGGACGGCCGGTCGAGGGTGCCGACGACGTGGAGCATCGTCGACTTCCCCGACCCGGACGGGCCGACGATGGCGACGAGCTCGCCGTGCTGGATCCGCAGCGACACCGACTTCAGCGCCGCCACGCCGCCGGGGTAGGTCCTGGACACGTCCGTCAGCTCGATCATGGGGTACGTCACTTCGGCATCCCCACCGTCATGCCCTCGGTGAGCCCGTCGCCCTTGACCTCGACCCGCCCACCTGCGAACAATCCCGTTTCAATTGCGATATATCGGGACTTGCCGCCTTCGATGACCTCCAGGCCGAACCCGCCCTCCTGCAGCGCCACCAGCGCCGCCACCGGCACCGTCAGCACGTTCTTACGCTGCGACGCCGTGAACGTCACGTCCACCGACGCCTTGTCGAGCCCCTTGGCGGACTTGGAATCGCCGATCGAGACCAGCGCCTCGACCCGCGTCTCGGGGTCGGCGTTCTGGCTCTCGCCCGGCACGATGACCGTGGCGACCTCCGTGACCTTGCCCTTGACACTCTTGCCGTCCGGCAGCGTCACCTCGACCTTGGCCCCTTTCTTGGCCATCCGCTGGTCCTCGGCCTCCAGCTGGACGGTGACGACCTTGGACGTGCCGGTGTAGGTGAGGATCTTCTGGCCCGGGGCGGTCGGCTGGCCCTTCTCGGCCTCCAGGCTCTCCACCCGTACCTTGCCGGGGGCGAAGACGATCCGGCCCAGCTCGACTACGCCGGTCTCCCCCAGGCCGCGGTCGTCCTGCCATTCCATGACGGCCTCGGCCGTGTCGTAGGTGTACTCGTCGTCGACCGTGAAGCCGTCGTAGCCGAGCTTGCTGAGGTTCCGCTCCAGGTTCTCGACGTCCTTGCCCTCCGCGCCGATCTTGAGGTCGCGGTAGGCGGGCGTGTCGCCGTACATGAGCATCACCGGCTCGTTGTCCACCCGGTACAGCGACTTCCCGCGCGTGATCGTCGCGCCGCTTTCGGGCAGCCAGGTGATCGTGCCGGGCTTCCTGCTCGTCGCCGTGGTCACCGGGCCGTAGCCGAGCTCGCCGTCGGCGTCCGTGGTGTCGTTCAGGGTCTGCCTTTCGACCGTGGCGGTGGCCGGAGGCAGGGCGGCGGCCGGCTGTGTGGGGCCGGAGCCGCCCTCCAGCAGGCCCGCGCTGTTCACCGCCACGAACCCGCCGCCCGCGGCGACCAGCACGATGAGGAGCACGGCGACCGCCTTGCCCCGCCCGCGGCGGCGGTTCCGAGAGGGCGTCGCGTCCGGCTCCGCCCTTCCGTCAAGGGTGACCCTCTCCGTTGCTGGGCCCATCAATTACCTCCCATCCCGGCCTCGGCCATCTCCTTCTGGCACTTCTCCTGAGCCGGCTTGAAGTCGGGGTCCTCGCCGACGTCGCCGGTGATGCGCATGTTGCCGCCCTCGGGGTCGGGGTAGCTCTCCACGCCGTTGTCGCGCATGCACTGCGCGACCTTGCGCAGGGCCTCGGCCCTCTTGGGGTCGCCGCCTCCCGCCCGCTGGCCGCTCGGGGCGTATTGCTTGCAGGCCTCCTGGGCCTTCTTCATCGTCTCCTGGGGCGTGTTCTTGTCGAGCCTGAGCATGACGCCCTTGCCCGGCTCGGGGTCGTCCATGTCGATGCCGTTCTCGCGCATGCACTGGGCGTACTTGAGCGCCTTCTCGTGCGGGTCTTCGCTCGGCTTCGCGCTGGCCGCCGCCTGGGGGCCGGTGCCGCTCACCGACGCCACGTCGGAGCCGCCGCCGTCGTCGGAGCCGCAACCGGCCAGGAGCAGGGTGGCCGCGGCGAGTGCGGTGAGGACTCGTCCTCGCATGAATGTCTCCTCCGTCGAATGAACATCGTTCGAGGAGAGATGCAATAGGGGCCGCTGTTTCCTCAGCGTTTCCGTCCGCGGCTTATTCTGACCAAATGCCACCTAGGCCACACTCAGCTCTGTAAGCGGATGAAAGGGCCTAGGTACGCCATGCGGGTGCTGGTGGTTGAGGACGAGCGCATGCTCGCCGACGCGATTGCCGAGTGGCTGCGTGAGGAGACCCACGCGGTCGATCTGGCACACGACGGCGAGGCCGCGCTGGAGCGGATCGCCGTGAACGACTACGACGTGGTCGTGCTGGACCGGGACCTGCCGCGCGTACACGGCGACGAGGTGTGCAGGGAGCTGGTCGCGTCGGACTCCGACGCGCGGGTGCTGATGCTGACGGCCGCCGCCCAGCTCGACGACCGAGTCATGGGGCTGTCGATGGGGGCCGACGACTACCTGTCGAAGCCGTTCGCGTTCCCGGAGCTGGCCGCCCGCGTCCTGGCGCTGGGGCGGCGCTCGCGGCCGGCGGCGCCGCCGGTGCTGCGCAGGGCCGGGATCACGCTGGACCCGGCGCGCAGGGAGGTGTTCAGGGACGGGCGCTTCGTGCCGCTGTCGAAGAAGGAGTTCGCGGTGCTGGCGGAGCTGATGCGCGCGGGCGGCAGTGTCGTCTCGGCCGAGCAGCTCCTGGAGAAGGCGTGGGACGAGCACGCCGACCCGTTCACGGGCGCGGTCCGGCTCACCGTTCTCAAGCTGCGCCGCAAGCTCGCCGACCCGCCGGTCGTGGAGACCGTGCCGGGGGTCGGGTACCGGATCACATGAGCCTGGCGCGGCCGTCCTTACTGACCCGGCTCGCGCCGCAGCCGACGCTGCGGCTGCGGCTCACCCTCGTGTACGGCGCCGTCTTCATGCTCGCCGGGCTGGCGCTGCTCGGCGTCACCTATCTGCTGTTCAACCAGCAGCTGACGCAGTCGTTCGAGAGCCGGTTCACGGCCGAGCCGGGCAAGACCAAGCAGCTGTTCCTGGTCAAGGACGGCGTCATGCTCAGGGGCGAGGACGCGCTCGAGTGGATGCGGCAGCAAGAGGCGGAGCTGCGCAGCGCCGCCGTCACCTCGCTGCTCACGCAGGGCGCGATCGCGCTGGTCGTGGTCGGCGGCGCGGCGGTGGGCGCCGGATGGGTGGTCGCGGGCCGGGTGCTGGCCCCGCTGCACCAGGTCACCGACACGGCGCGCAAGATCGCCGCCGCTCCCATGGCCGAGCGCGGCCTGCACGAGCGGATCGCTCTGGAAGGGCCGGAGGACGAGGTCAAGAACCTCGCGGACACGTTCGACACCATGGTGGAGCGGCTGGACCACTCCTTCGACGGGCAGCGCAGGTTCGTCGCGAACGCCTCGCACGAGCTGCGCACGCCGCTGACGCTCAACCGGGCGCTGGTCGAGCTGGCCATGTACCGCCGTACGGCCTCGCCCGACGTCAAGGAGCTGGGCGAGAGCCTGCTGGAGATCAACGCCCGGCACGAGCGGCTCATCTCCGGGCTGCTGCTGCTGGCCAGGTCGGAGCAGGAGATCGCGGACCGGTCGCCGGTCGACCTGGCCGACGTGGTGACGCACGTGGTCCGGCAGACCGCCCCGGCCGCCGCCGAGGCGAAGCTCACCGTGTACGAGGTGACCGCCCAGGCGCCCACCACCGGGGACGCGCTGCTGCTCGAACGGCTGGTGCACAACCTGGTCGAGAACGGTATCCGGTACAACGTGGACGACGGCACCGGGTGGGTGCGGGTGGTGAGCCGTACCGTGTCGGGGGGGAAGGTCGAGGTGGAGGTCAGCAACACCGGGCCGGACGTGCCGCCGTACGATGTGCCGCTGCTCTTCAAGCCCTTCCACCGGCACGGCGCCGAGCGCGTGGTCACCGCGCCGAGCGCGGGGCTGGGGCTGTCGATCGTGCGGTCGGTGGCGCTCGCGCACGGCGGCGACGTCAGGGCGCGGCCCCGCGAGGGCGGCGGCCTGGTGGTGACCGCCGCTCTCCCCCGCGCCCATCACTAGGCGATCGAGCCGGCAGCACGGTCGGCCCCGCGGGTGAGCATCCCGTCCATCAGCCTGAGACGCCGCCGATCCGGGCCCTGACCGGGCTCAGCTGACGCAGTCCTGCGTGTCGAGCCCGATGGACACCCCCTCGAGCTCACCCTTCGAGTTGGGGAAGAAAGCGTAGTAGGCCTTGGGGCTGCGAGGGACGGAGACGTAGGGGATCCCGCCCGCCGAGGTCTTCAGGCGGGGGTAGGCCCTCTTGACCTGCTTCATCGTGGAGCCGATGCCGATGCCCTCGGGCGTCTTGACGCTCTTCGGGGCGGCGATCACGGCCACGCCGCGTTTCTTGGAGATGTACAGGCCCACGCTGTTCTTGCCGGTGGGGTGCGCCTTCAGGTCCCAGCCTGAGCAGGAGCCCGTCCCGGCGGCCTGTTTGAGCACGATCTTCCCGGTGGCCTTGGCCTTCTTCGCGCTCATCCCGAGCTTGACCTTGCCGTAGCCGTACGGCCCCAACGTGGTCTTCGCGGTCTGGGCTAGCGCGGGCGTGCCGGCGAGGAGCAACGCCCCGCCTGCCAGGATCACAACGAGCGCATTTCTCATGACGGCCTTCCTTGTCGTCGCGAACCGGACCCCTGTTTCGAGTGCCGCTCGCGACGAGAAGTTCGACGCCATTCCGTATCCGTATCGGCCTCGCGCGTCGGCGTGCCACGGACGCGCCACACCGACGGCGCCAGCAGCGTGGCGGCCGTGATGAGGACGGCCGTCGCGGCGCCCGCGGCCAGGACGGGGCGGGTGCCGAGCAGCGCTGCCGCGGGGCCGGCCAGGCCCATGCCGAGCGGTGCGGCCACGAGCGAGCCGAGCATGGTCACAGAGGTCGCGCGGGCCACGAACCGTTCGGGGAGGTGCTGTTGCAGCGCGGTGGTCTGCAGGACGTTGTAGACCACGACCTGCGCGCCGGCCGCCATCGCCGCGAGCACGAGGTGCCAGACCTCGGCGGGCACCGCCAGCAGGGCCGGGAACGGCGCCATCAGGAGGAAGACCAGGATCGCCGCCACCATGGGACGTCCGGGCCTCCAGCGGGCGCTGAGCAACCCTCCGGCGAGGCCGCCGGCGGCGTACGCGATGCCGATCGCCGACCAGGCCGGAGCCCCGCCCAGGTGCTGCTCGGCGACGTACGGGCCGAGCACCAGGATCGGAGCGACCACGATCACGTTGGTGACCGCGACGTGGATCGTCCAGACCCACAGCCAGGTGTGCCGCCGCACCTCCGCGATCCCGCCGCCGATGCTGGCCAGCAACCCGCCCTGCTTCCCGGGGCGCTCGGCGGTGAGGGTCCGGGGAAGCCGGTAGAGGAAGGCCGCGCTCACCAGGAACGTCAGGGCGTCGGCCAGGATCGCCCAGCCCGGTCCGGCCAGCGCCACCAAGGCTCCGGCCGCGCCCAGCGCCAGGATCGAGGACGCGCTCCGGGAGATCGAGATGAGGGAGTTGGCCGCCTGCACGCGTTCCTTGCCGGCCAGCGAGGCGATCAGCCCCACGGCGGCCGGGTTGAAGAACGCCGATCCCGCGCCGGCGACGAGCTGCAGGACCACCAGCATCCAGATGTGCGCGGTGCCCGTCAGCAGCAGCGCCGCCGTCACGCCGTGCGCCGCGAAACGGGTCAGGTCGGCGATCAGCATGACGGCACGGCGTGAGAAGCGGTCGCCGACCGCGCCGCCCAGCAGGGTCAGCAGGACGATGGGCAGCCGGGTGCTCAGCACCACGATCCCCAGGTCGACCGGCGATCCGGTGAGGCCGAGCACGGCGAACGCGATCGCGATCGGCGTCAGCGAGTCGCCGAAGGCGGAGGCCGTCTGGCCCAGGTAGTAGCGGCGGAAGTCACGGACCGCCAGCGGCGCGAACATCGACCAGGCCGAGCTCACAGACCGCCGCCGGCATCCAGCGGCCCGGCCCCATGTCCGCCGCCGCCGGCATCCAGCGGTCCTGCCCCATGTCCGCCACCGCCGTCCAGCGGTCCGGCCTCATGGTCGCGGCCGAGTGGCCCATCCGCGTCGAGCACAGCGCACCTCATTCCAGCCGGTCCCCGCGACGTCGGCGCCCGGCCGTGGTGGCCGGGAAGATCCGTGGCCACCTTGCCAGGCCACACCGACAGAATCCGGCCGGTGCCGCACCGGCCGTGGTCAACGGCGCAGTACCGGCCGGTGGTCGATGTCGCGGCATCGGCAGCGGTGCTCGTTCCGGGGGCGGTTGCGGACGTCTCGTCCTACGGGCGGTCGCGTACGTAGTAGTGCCCGAGCGCGTCGTCGTACCTGCCGCTGGAACGGCAGCAGCGGCGGAAAGCGGCGTCCGGAGCCGCAGGGGCACAGGTCGTTGGCGCCGAGCTTCTCGATCAGCTCCTTGTCTCTGCCGACGCGCCGGTCGCCGCGCTTGACGTGGGTCTCGGTAAGGGGAACCCCCGGCGGCGCTTGCTGGTCGGCTCAAAAGGACATCTCGTCGCGGTCCATGGCGGGCCTCCTCGATCCGTGGTCGACGCCGCTCACGATAGGCCGCCTGTACGCTGCCGCGCGATCGTTTTTCCGACCGGGGCGTAGTGCGAGTCGACGGCGGGCTGGCCGGTGTAGTTGGGGCCGGCCTGGTCGTCGGCGCCCAGGTAGCGGTAGGGGAGGTCGATGCGGGCGCCTCCGGTGCGGCTGATCCTTCGGCTACGCCCGTCGTAGGCCAGGCCCGCTGCGCGGAGGGCCGTCGTCAGGCGGCGGCCGGCTGGGGCGCCGTCCGGTAGGCGGATGCTTCGGGCGTCGAAGTTCGCGACGAAGACGCCCTCGTCGGTGAGCCAGCCGGCGATCTTTGTGAGGAGGCCGAGCTTGTCGCCCACGTAGTGCAGGCCGTGGACGCAGGTGATGAGGTCGAAGCGGGTGCCGGGATGCCAGGTGGCCACAGAGGCGGTGATCAGGCGCAGCCTGGGGGTCTGGGTCGGCAGGTGAAGAGGTCGACCAGGTCCACGCCGACGATCTCGGCGTCGTCTCCGAGCAGGGCGGCGGCCTCGTTGAGGGCGTTCGCCGTGCCGCAGCACAGGTCCAGCCGGCGGGTCGGCCTGCCGGGCGCGGCGCTGAGGACGTTGACGATGTCGATGCCCAGCTCGCGGTTGTAGCTCCGGAGGCGGCGCTCGCGGTTCATCAGTGAGTTGGCCACCACTGATGAGTTCTCGAGTTCATCGTCCGTGGTCAGAGGCATGATCTCGACACTCTACGGGCGTTGCTGGCGATAGTGGAGATTTTCTCCAGCTAACTAACTTCACCACAAGTCCGAATATGAGTCGCTATCGTACGTAAAGATCCACCGCAACCGTCTCAGGAGTCACTTCTCTCATGGCGCATGTTGAACCGCTGCGGGGGGACGATCCGGCGGCGGTGGGGGCATATCGCCTGCTCGGCCGGCTCGGCGCGGGCGGGCAGGGGACCGTCTATCTCGGTCAGGCACCCGGCGGCCGGCCCGTTGCGGTCAAGGTGCTGCGTGACGGCGCCGGGTTCGACGACCGGTTCGCCAAGGAGATCGAGGCCGCGCGGCGGGTGGAGCCGTTCTGCATCGCGCAGGTGCTGGACGCGTCGCTGGGGCGGCAGCCGTACATCGTGACCGAGTACGTCGAGGGCCCCTCGCTGCAGCAGGCCGGTCGGCACACCGGGGCCGACCTGCAGCGGCTGGCCGTCGCCACCGCCACCGCGCTGGTCGCCATCCACGAGGCGGGCGTCGTGCACCGGGATTTCAAGCCGGCGAACGTGCTGCTCGGTCCCGGCGGACCCCGGGTCATCGACTTCGGCATCGCCCGGGCGGCGGATGCCGCGGCCACGGTCGCGAGCGGCATCGTCGGCACGCCCGCGTACATGGCGCCCGAGCAACTGGCGGGGCAGGCGGTCGGGGCGTCCGCGGATGTGTTCGCCTGGGCCTCCGTCATGGTGTACGCGGCCACGGGTACGCCGCCGTTCGGGCAGGACACGCTGCCTGCGATCATCAACCGGATCCTGCACAACGAGCCGCAGCTCGGCGATCTGCCGCATCCGCTGCGGTCGATCGTGTACGACTGCCTGGCCAAGGATCCACGAGCGCGCCCGGCCATGCGTGATGTGCTGCTGCGGCTGCTGGGCGAGCCCGCACAGGGGCATGCTCCAGTGCAGGGGCATGCTCCAGTGCAGGGGCATGCTCCAGTGCAGGGGCAGAGTCCTGCGCGGACCCCCATGCCCGGCCCCATTCCCTGGCATGGCGCCATGCCAGGGGGCGGCGCAGGGCCGGGCATGCGGGCTGGTGGGCGTAAGGGGGTCGGTCTTCCGGTGGCCATCGGCGTGTCGGGGGTCGTCGTGGCGGCGCTGGTCGGTGGGGTTGTTTGGCTGGCCCCGTGGACGAACGGGTGGCCGGGGTCGGCGTCCTTCGCCGTCGGTTCCCCCAGCCCGTCCACGCAGGTGACCCAACGCCCGGAAACGACACCGCCGCCGCGCAAGTCCACGCGCAAGCCCACACGCACCCCCACGGGGAAGGGCACAGGGCGGACCACGCCTAGGAACACGGCCACGTCCTCGCCGTCGTCCTCACCGACGCGGAAACGTACGACCACGCAGCCGACCCCCACTCCCACGCGGAGCACCAAGAAGCCTGTCACGAGCGCCAGGCTCAGCATCCTGGAGATCGAGATATCCGGCGGCCCCGGTCAGGGTAGTGCGGACGGCTGCTACATGCCGCCGGTGCACTTCCAGACCAACGTGGAGTCGTCCAAGCAGGGGATATGGGTCTCCTTCGTCTGGGAGGTGGACGGCAAGGCCATCCACCGCGGCAGGTCATGGGTTCCGGAGGACGGCTACACGGCGTTCGCGACCACCGGGCAGTACATGCTGAAGACCGGAAGCCACCGGGTCACCCTGCGGGTCACCTCGCCCTCCACGGTGAGCAAGAGCGTCTCGATCGACGTCTGTGCCTTGGAGACCTGGTGACGCCGGACGCGATCGGCCCGTACAAGGTCATCGGGCAGCTCGGCGAGGGCGGGCAGGGGGTGGTCTACCTGGCCGAGGCCCCCGATGGCGCCCGCGTCGCGGTCAAGGTGCTGCGGGAGGGCGTGAGCGGTGACGGCCGTTTCGCCAAGGAGATCGCGGCGGCGCGGCGGGTGGAGCCGTTCTGCATCGCGCAGGTGCTGGACGCGTCGCTGGGCGCCCGGCCGTACATCGTGACCGAGTACGTCGAAGGACCGTCCCTGCGGGAGGCAGGCCTGCACAGCGGGGCCGACCTGCAGCGGCTGGCCGTGGCCACCGCCACCGCGCTCGTCGCCATCCACCGGGCCGGCGTCGTCCACCGCGACTTCAAGCCCGCGAACGTCCTGCTCGGGCGGGACGGGCCGCGCGTCATCGACTTCGGCATCGCCCGTGCCATGGACGACGGGGTGACCCGTACCAGCAGTGTCCTGGGGACGCCCGCGTACATGGCGCCCGAGCAGTTCGCGGGCGCCGTCGTCGGACCGGCCGCGGACGTGTTCGCCTGGGCGTCCGTCATGGTGTACGCGGCCACCGGCGCCCCGCCGTTCGGCAACGACTCCCTGCCGGCGGTGCTCAGGCGGATCCAGTACGAGGAGCCGCGGCTGGACGGGGTGCCCGAGCCGCTGCGGTCGATCGTGTACGCCTGCCTGGCCAAGGACCCGCGCGCCCGTCCGGCCATGCAGGGCGTGCTCTTCCAGCTCATCGGCGGCCAGGCTCCAGCGGCACAGACCCCTGCGGCACAGGCGGGCTTTCCCGGAGACCTGGGGCGGGCGGGCTCCGGTGTTCCGGGATTCCGGCCCTCGCTCTCGCATGACCTGACCGGGCGGAGCGCCGGCTCCCGTCGCCCGCGCGGTCCCGCGCTCCTGGCCGCCGGGGCGGCGCTGGCCGTGACCGGGGCGCTGGTCGCCGCCTGGGCGTGGCTGCCCGGGTTCCCCGGCCGGACCAGCACGGCCGCGATCGCCACGGACTCCTCCGGCGCCTCCGCCTCCGCCACCTCCAGCCCGGTCACCGGGGCGAAGGAGTCCGCCAGAGCCCTGCGTCCGAGCGCTCGCCCGAGCCCCGCCAAGACGACCAAGCCGAGCACCACCGCCAAGCCCAGCGCCACCGCGCCGTCCGCCACCCGCACGACCGCCGATCCCACGGCGACGCGGAGCAGCAAGCCGGCCACGACCGCGACGAGCGGCGGAGGCGGTGTGACGTCGGTGGCGTTCAGGTACGAGGGCATCAAGGTGGGCGACTGCTGGCGCAACGACACGAACATCTGGGCCACCGTCTCGGCCACCGGCACCTACAGCTACCGGTGGCTGGTCAACGGCCAGAACCAGGGCAGGCAGCAGGGCACGCCGTCGTCGAAGCCCCTGCTCCCGTCCATCACGTGGAAGGGGGGCGGCAAGTACAGCATCGTTTTCGAGGTGATCACTCCTAGGAGCGTCCGGAAGAGCGCCGGTGTGAAGATCTGCAGCAACAGCGAAAGCTGGGGCGAAGGCTGGTAGGGCCGGCCTGATCTCCTGCAGCGCCCTCGGGTACGCGGATGCTAGCCGGCCGCGGCGGTGCGGAGCGCGCGGTACAGCAGGCGGGCGTCGCCCAGGTGGTGGCGCAGGAGTTTCTCCAGGCCGCCGATCGGGACCAGATTCTGTGGCGCGCGCGGGTCCTTGTAGTCCACTCCGGCCAGCGGCGGCAGGGCCAGGGTCACCGCGTCCGCCAGCCGTACGACCTGGGCCGGGTCCAGCTCCGCGCTGGCCTCGCAGCGCGCCACGCCCGCCCACGGGGCCGTCGACTGGACCGGGAGCCGCACGTACCAGGCGTGCCGGCGCCAGCTCGTGCCCATGAGGAAGACCGGCGTGCGCTGCCCGGGCGTGAGCGCGGCGACCACCGCCGACTGCGGCGCCGGCAGGTACGCGGTGTGGTGGGTCTTGATGTAGCCGACCGTCCGCGGCAGGTGCGTACGCCCCCGCAGCGGCCCGTCCACCAGCAGCAGGTCGTCGCTCCTCGACCGGTGCCGCACCGCCAGGTCCACCTCCAGCTGAGTGACCTGCCGCTGCAGCGCCAGGGACAGCTCCTCGAAGCTGGCGTCGGCGGCCTTGCCGGGGTGGTAGGTGGCGTGCCGGGTCTTGACCTCGGGCGCGTGCGGCGAGGCGGAGATCAGTGACCGGTTGACCTCGATCTCCGCCAGTTCGGCGCCGTCCGGGCCGCAGCTGACGATCCCGGCCGCGTACGAGGCCGCGATGCCGGGCACGGGCATGGGCGCGTCGGGGTCGTCGACCCAGACTCGGGCGTCGATCCTGCGTACGCCGTCGGCGACCAGCAGCGTCTCCGGGGCGGCGGCGTCGGGCCCGGGCGTGACGGGTTTCCAGTCGGCGGCCGGCCGCTCGATGTCCAGCACCAGCTCGGCACTGGTGGCTCCCAGCTCGGAGAGGGCCTCGACGGCGAGGGCGGCGGCGTAGCCGGGGTCCCACGGGTCAACGGTGAAGCCCGCCATCGGCCCCTCCGTTCTCGAACGATCCTGCCTTCCGCACGTGGGAGCCCTTGCCGTCACGCCTGACCTCGAAGCGTACCGGCACCCGCTCGGCCAGCGCGGGCACGTGGGTGACGACGCCGATCATGCGGTCCTGGCCGGCGGCGAGGCGTTCGAGCGTGGTGGCCACGGTGTCGAGCGTGGCGGGGTCCAGGGTGCCGAAGCCCTCGTCGAGGAAGATCGAGTCGAGCCCCCTCGCGACGGCGCCGGAAAGGGCCAGGGCAAGCGCGAGGGCGGCCTGGAAGGTCTCGCCGCCGGACAGCGTGCGGGCGCTGCGCCGCATGCCGGCATCGCCGTAGTCGATGACCTCGATGTCGCCGGTCTTGTCGCTGAGTGCGAGCTCGTACTGGCCGTCGGAGAGCTCGCGCAGCGTCTCGGAGGCCGCGGCGACCAGCACCGCGAGGGCCTCGGCGCACAGCCAGCGCTCGAAGGCGTTGGCGCGCAGGCGCAGGGCGAGCTCGTGGGCGACCTTGGCCTCGTGCTCCTTCAGGGCGATGCGGGTCTCCAGGTCGGCGGCGCGCTTGCGCTCCTCCTTGAGGCGTTCGAGCGCGCTGTCGGCACGGGCGACGGCTCCGGCGACGGCGGCGCCGAGCTGGTCGGGCGAGGCGTCGCCCGGGGTGACGACGCCGTGCTCGGCCAGGCGCTCGGTCAGCCTGCGGCGGTCGGCGGCGAGCCGGGTGCCGGCCTGGGCGAGCTGCTCCTCGCGCGCGGCCAGCGCGGTGCGAGCGGCCTGCGCGGCCCGGTCCCGCCAGCCGAGCAGCTCGGTCCAGGCTCGGTGCAGGTCTCCGCGGACCAGGGGCGGCGGCGGGTCTTCCTGTCCGCCGGAGACGAGGAGCCGGTCGCGGGCGGCCTCCAGGGTGCGCCAGGCGGTCTCGGCCTGGCGTTCGACCTGTTCGGCGTCGGCCCGGGCGCGCTCCAGCCGCCCGCGTGCGGCGCGTACCGCTTGTCGTGCCTGGGCGGCGAGCTCGTCGGCCTTGGCGATCGCGGCCAGCCGTCCTTCGATCTCGGCCCGGTCGCCCGGTGCGGGAAGCGCGGCCAGCTCGGAATCCAGCCGGGTGACCTGCGCGGCGAGCATCGACGCCGACGTCTCGGCCCTGGCGTGGGCGGATCTGGCGCGGTCGGCCCGCTCGCGGGCGTTCGCCAGGGCGCGGTCGGCGGTGCGGATGTCGGCGGGCGGTTCGTGGCGGGGCAGCTCGGCGATCGGGTGCCGGCAGACCGGGCACGGCTCGCCCACGGCCAGCCGCTGGACCAGGTGGGCGGCGGCGTGGGCGTCGCGCAGGCGTTCCCGCTGGGCCTCGGCGGCGGCCAGGGACTGCTCGGCCGTGGCCCGGTCGGCGGCGAGGCGCTCCAGCGACGCGGCCGCGGAGGCGGCGTCGGCGCGGACACGGGTGGCCTCGGCCGCCAGCCGTTCGCGGGCGTCCAGCGCGGCCAGCGCCGCCCGTGGCGCGCCCCGGTCGCCCAACGCGGCGAGCGCCTCGTAGGCCTCGTGGTCATCGGCCTCCAGCGCGGTCACCTCGGCGGCCAGCGTCTCGGCCGACTCGGCGGCGGCGCGGCGGGCCGAGGCGAGGGTGGGCACCGCGGCGGGCATGCGCAGCGCCGACAGCACCGACTGCCGTTCGGCCACGGCGGCCCGCTCCTGCTCGGCGCGCCGGATGTCGGCCTCGCGCGCCCGCAGCAGGTCCAGGTCGGCGCCGATGGTCTCGGCCAGCCGCCGCAGCGCCGTCAGCCGCTCCGCCAGCTCCCGCTCCGCCTCCGCCGTCGCGCCGGAGAGCTTGGCGAGCTGGTCGCGGGCGAAGGAGGCGGCCTGCTTGGCGGTCTCCTCCTCGCGGCCGGCCTGCTGCCTGATCCGCTCGTAGACGTCGGCGTCGAGCAGCTGCACCAGCAGGTCCTGCCGCTCGCGCGGCGCGGCGTGCAGGAACTCGGCGAAGCGGCCCTGGGGCAGCACCACGCACTGGGTGAAGAACCGGTACTCCAGCCCGGTCACCTGCTGCGCTTCGGGGGTGACGTTCTCGCCCTCGGCGAGGGGTTTGACCACCGCGTCGTACGCCTGCTCGAGCGGGGCGGCGGGATCCAGCTCGTCGAGCCGGGCCTCCTTGGTACGCACCGCGCCCTTGGCGTCGCGCACCATGGCGCGGACCACGCCGTAGCGCCGCCCGTCGGCCTCGAACACCATCGCCACCTTGCCGGCGCTGACGGAGGGAGCCAGGGCGTGGGCGATGGCGCCCTCCCTGCCCCAGCGCGGCACCGTGCCGTAGAGGGCGAAGCAGATCGCGTCGATGATCGTGCTCTTGCCCGCCCCGGTCGGCCCGATGAGCGCGAAGTAGTCGGTGTCGGAGAAGTCCACGGTCACCGGCTCGCGGAAGCTGCCGAAGTGGTCGAGGTGGAGCAGCAGGGGACGCATCAGCCGGTCACCTCGTCGTAGAGCCGGTCGAACAGCGCGGCCACCTGGTCGTCGTGGCGGCCGGTGGCGGCGAGGTAGTCGCGGAACAGCTCGCGCGGGCTGCGGCCGGCCGAGCTCGCCCGCCGCGTGGCGGTCACCGGCCGGAACTTCTCGTCCAGCATGACGTCGACGGCGCCGGACAGCAGGTCGCGTACGTCGTCGGCCAGGCCGACCCGGGGTTTCTCCTCCACGATCACCTTGAGCCAGTCGTCGCCCGGCTCGATGGCCTCCAACTGCTCCAGCGTGCCGCGCACGGTACGCAGCCGGCGGGCCGAGGAGAACGTCAGCTCCCGCACCACCGCGGGCCGCCCCGGCGAGAGCTCGACCAGCAGCGCGCCCGGGGTGTTGCCCTCCTCGCCGAAGTCGACGGCGAGGGGCGAGCCGCTGTACCAGATCGGGCAGGGGCCCGGGATCTGCTGGCGGCGGTGCAGGTGGCCGAGGGCGGCGTACTGGGTGGAGGTCGGGAAGGCGGTCGGCTCGAAGTAGTAGGAGAAGATCGACTGCGCCTCCCGCTCGCCGCCGCCGAACGCCCCGCCGGGCAGGGTGCCGTGGGTGGTGACGAGGTTGACGGTGTCGGCGTGGAAGCCGGCGGTGAGCGCGCCGATCAGCTCGCCGATGCGGGTGGCGTAGTCGCGGTTGTGGTCGGCGGCGGTGCCGGTGAGGACCTCGGCGGCGCGGACGACGTACCGGTGCGACAGGAAGGGCAGCACGGCCAGCCGCACCGGCTCGCCCGAGCGCGCGGTGAAAGCGAGCGTGCCGCCCGCGTCGGGGCGGCGGAAGGCGCCGATCACGTGCAGGCCCAGCTTGCCGAGCACCGGCCGGTAGACCTCCAGGAGCTGCGGGTTGTCGTGGTTGCCGGCCAGCACGATCACGTCCCTGCCGTCGCCGCGCAGCGCCATGAGCGCGTTCAGCACCAGCGACTGGGCCTCGGGCGTGGGCGCGGAGGTGTCGAAGAGGTCGCCGGCCACGATGACGGCGTCCACGTCGTGGGTGCGGGCGGCGGCGACCAGCTCGCGCAGCACGTCCCGGTGCTCGTCGAGGCGCAGACGGCCCTTGAGCACCTTGCCCACGTGCCAGTCCGCGGTGTGCAGGATCTTCACGAAACCACCTGGGGTCAGAAGGGCGGGATGTCGTCTTCGATGCCGGGCAGCCCCTTGAACGGGTCGGCCGAGACCTTCCCCGTCGCCGGCGCCGCCGCCTCGGAGGGCCGGGTCGCCCACGCCGGGAAGGGGAAGGCCACGGCCAGCGGGACGGGGATCTCCGGCTGGGCGACGAACATGGTGCCCGGCTTGGCGATCGTGGCGCGCTCCCGCATGGCCGTGGGCAGCCAGCCGTACTCGGACCTGGCCGCCTCGGCGGGGTCCAGGCGGCCGGCGACGCGTACGGCGCTGTTGGAGACGATGCGCCGCTCCACCTCCGAGGCGGTCTGCTGGGCGCCGATGAGGATGACGCCGAGCGAGCGGCCCCGCTCGGCCACGTCCAGCAGGATCTCCTTGATCGGGGAGTCGCCCTCGCGCGGTGCGTACTTGTTCAGCTCGTCCAGCACCACGAACAGCAGTGGCCGGGCCGTGCCGGAGGACTCCTTGCGGTGGAACTCGCCGCGCAGCACCACGCCCACCACGAACCGCTGCGCCCGCTCCGGCAGGTTGTGCAGGTCCACGATCGAGACCTGCGCGTCGGAGGTGCTGACCGAGTGGCTGCGGTAGAACGGCAGGTCGCCGCGGATGATCGGGGACAGCGGGCGCACGGCGCTGCGCAGCCGGCGCAGGAAGGCGTTGACGGTGCCGAGCGGGGTCTGCGCGCCGGTCCACTGCTGCCGGCTGGCGTCGTCCTGCAACTGGTCGGACAGCAGCTCCACCAGATCGGCGAAGGTACGGCAGGCCGTGCCCTGCACCATGACGGCGCCGCCGTCGCCCACCGGCTCGGCCCACGCCTTCAGCCGGGCGGCGATCTGCCCCACGAGCAGCGAGTATCCGGCCCGCTCGTCGTCGGCGTCGGCGAAGACGAACCGCAGCAGCTCCTCCTCACAGAACTCGACCAGCGTCCAGTAGAAGGCGCTCACCCCCTGGGTGCGGGCGGCGACGTGGGGCACGCCGTTGGGGTCGTTCGGCCGGGGCGGGGCGAAGACGTGGACGCTGCCGAACGGCCGGGCGGGCAGCCCGAGCCGGGCGTAGACGCCGCGGGCGCGCTCGTCGAGCCGGAGGTTGTCGTGGTCGAGGAAGAGCAGGTCCTCGCCCTTGACGGAGAAGATCAGCGCCTTGGTGTTGGCCGACTCCGCGTCCAGCACGCCGGAGTTGAAGATCGAGTAGAGGAGGAAGGTGGCGAAGGAGGTCTTGGTGGCCACGCCGGACACGCCGGAGATCGACACGTGGGCGCCGCGGGTGCCGTCGAGGAAGTCGAAGTTGACGTAGAGCGGCTGGCCGTCGCGGCCCATGCCCATGGGGATCCGGCGGTCCATCACGTCGAAGTACAGCGCCTGGTCGCGGTCGCCTGCGCCGGCCAGGTAGACCTTGGAGCCGGGCAGCGGCGGCACGAACACCTCCGGCTCGACCCTGGTCACCCGCACCTCGGCCACCTCGAACACGGCGGCCGGCAGCGCGCCGTCGGCGATCAGGAACACGTCGGAGTCGTAGGCGGCGCCCTCGTGCCTGGCCTCCACGGTCGTCACCACGCCCGCGACCAGCACCGTGCCGTATCCCGGCACCTCGCGCCTGGTCACCACCACGTCGTCGAGCTGGACAATCTTGCCCGGCTCCAGGCCGACCCAGAACGACAGCGGCGAGGCCGCCTGCGTGCCCAGGACCCGCCCGACCGCCTCGCCGGCCACCTGCGCCGCAGGAGTCGCCGGCGTCGCCTCCCGGCTCGCCGCCCCGTTGACCGTCACAAATCCCTCCGCCCCCATGAATGCCCTTCTATGGGAGCGTAGTCGGGCTCGGGGGGTGCGTCCGGTTCATTCTGCCGGAACCCGGAGGACGCGCAGCTCATGTGCGCCGTCCGCGCGGGTCATCTCGTAGTAGAACCACCAGTGGCCGTCGAGGATCAGCGCGTCGAGGTAGCGTACGGATCCGCTGCCGTGCGGGGAGGTCACCCAGGCGGATCTCTCATCGCGGCCTGGCGAGCAGCTCCTCGAAAGTGGTGGCGGGGTGCCCGGTCAGGGCCGGGATGTCGTCGCTGACCCCTTCCAGCTCTCCGGCGGCGATCGCGAGATACGTGGAAACCCACGCCTCGACCTGCCAGTCCGGCGCGCCGTACACCTGGCGGGAGGCGTACGCCTCTTCGAGGGTCTCGGGATGGTACGTGATCGCCCGCCCGGTCACCTCGCTCAGCGTGGCGGCGACCTCGTCAAGCGTCAGCGCCTTCGGCCCGGTGAGATGGTAGGTCGCCCCTTCGTGCGCGCCCGGGTCGAGCAGGACCCTGGCCGCCGCCTCGGCGATGTCGTCCTGGGCCACGGCCGCGACCCGCCCCTGCCCGGCCGGGCCGCGGATCACGCCGTCGTCGCCGGCCATCGCGGGCAGGAAGTCGGCGTACAGGTTGTCGCGCAGGAACGTGAAGGGCAGGCCGCTGTCGCGGATGTGCTGCTCGGTGGCCCAGTGGTCGCGCGCCAGCGTGAACGCGGCCGACGGCGAGGCGCCGTAGAAGGAGATGTAGACCAGGTGCGTGACGCCGGCGTCGCGGGCGGCGTCGACGAAGGTGCGATGCCGGTCGACGCGGTCGGCGCTCTCCGACGCCGACACGAACAGCACGGTGGACGCGCCCTCCAGTGCCTGCCTGACCGCCTCCGGGTCGCCGTAGTCGGCGCTGACTGCGGTCGTGCGATCGAGCGGCGGGACGCGGCCGGCGTTCCGGGCGACGAGCCGCTGCTCGGCTCCGGCCGCCGCGAGCAGGGCGGCGACCCGGCCGCCGAGCCGGCCGGTGGCGCCCGTGGTGACGATGAAGGCCATACCCGACAGCCTAAGGGTGGCCCTCATCTGCGCGGACGAGGCCCGTCTCGTACGCGACGACGACGGCTTGGGCGCGGTCGGCGGCGGCGAACCGCTCCACCAGCCGCCGGGTGATCGACGGCGCGAGCAGCGCGTCACCGGCGCTGATCAGCCGCGCGGAGGCGGCCAGGTGCTCGGGCGTGACGTCCTTCAGCAGGAAGCCGCTGGCGCCGAGGGCCCGCGCGGCCGAATGATCGAACCGCGCTGGCCGCCGGAGCGCAACGCAAAGCGCTGGTGCGGCTCTGAAGGCAAGTACAAGCAGTGCTTGCCGCCCCCGGGAGGTACAGCTGAACTTCAACCGGGGTGAGCACACCTGATCGTTGCGGAACAATTGAGGCCATGGCGCTCATCCAGATTGACGAGGAAACCGTGCGAAGCCAGGTCAGCGAGCCGGTGTTCGCTGAGGCTCTGGCGCTGGCCGATGACGGCAAGGTCGCGGGGTTGACCGAGAGTGGAGCGTCGGTCTCCGCGCTGGTGAGCGGGCATTCGGTGACGGTCACCTTCACCGCAAGCGGGATGTTCGCGGCCTGCGAGTGTCTGGATCCCGAGCTGTGCGCCCATGCGGCCGCCGCGGCGGTGTCCTGGGTCCGGATGGGGGATGTGCAGCCTGTGCCTGACCTGTACGCGCTGCTGCGGACCCAGGACTCCGGCTGGCTGGCCCGCCGCCTCGCCACTCTGGCCGCGGCGGACTCCGCACTCGCCGACCGGCTGCGGACCGAGCTCGCAGAGACCATCGTCGCCGAGGAGACGACCGACCTCCTCGCCGATCTGGAAGAGGTCATGGCGGACATGCTGGCGGAGGCAGAGGATGAGGACAACTCCTGGGACGAGGATGGGTGGTATCCCGATCTCGAGGACCTGGAGGAGATCCTCGACGAGATCGACGACCTGATCGAGCAGACACCGGACACTGCCCGCGAGCTGATCGTCCGCGCGGTCGACCTCATCGAGGAGGCGCTGGACACCGGGGAGATCTACGGCGGCCAGCTCGTCGACGACCTCGAACGCGTTCAGGGCATGCATCAGGAGGCTTGCCTGTCCGGCTCGCCCGACCCGGTGAAGCTGGCAGAGTGGCTGATGGGCAAGGTGCTGACCAGCAACTGGTGCACCTTCGAGAGCTCGCTGCCCACCTATGCTCCCGCGCTGGGTGACCTGGGCCTGCGCCGCTGCCACGAGTTGCTGGACGGGACCATCGCAGGCAGAGTCCCCGACTACAAGCTGAGCACGCTGCGCGAGTCGCTCGCCCGCGCCGAGGGCGGCACCGACGCCGTGGTCGCCATGCTCGCCCGGCGGGCCGCCAACAGCCGTGACATCGCGAAGATCGCTCGTCTCCTGATCGACGAGAAACGTCACGACGAAGCCCTGGGCTGGATCGATCAGGGGATGGGCCGCTACGGCCGCGATCAGCACCTCCTCACGCTCGCCCTGGACTGCCATCAGTACGCCGGACGGACCGAGCACGCGCTCGAGACCCGCTGGCAGCTCTTCACACTCTCACCGTCCATGCACACCTATCAAAGCCTGACCCGCTTGGCCGACGCGGACGCGGCACCGTGGAAGGCCAAGGCCATCACGCACCTCCGCTCGTCGGCCGCCATGGCCCACACACTGGCCGAGGTGCTGCTGATCAACGGGGACGTGGCGGGCGCCTGGGAGGTCCTCCAGACCTACGGACTCGGCTCTGACCTGCGCATGCGCGTGGTCAACGCCCGTGCCCGGACCCACCCCCAGGACGCCATCCCGGTCTACCAGGAACTGGCCGAATCCAGCGTCAGCCGGGCCAGCAGACCCGGCTACCAGGAGGCGATCCAATACCTCTTCACCCTGCGGACCCTGTTCGAGCGCGCCGGAAGTCAGGCCGAGTTCCCCTCCTACGTCGCCCGGCTCCGCGCCGCCCACCCCGGCAAGAAGGCCTTCCACACCCAACTGGACGGTGCCGGCCTGCTGTAACGCCATCACGCCCACGCCGGGCAGTGATCATCCATCCAGCCCTCGGGCACCATCAGATCGTTCTTGTCCAGAACCTTGAGGACACGATCAGCCTGATGGTCCACGACATCCGGCAGCGCGGCGTGGACCAGGGCCAGCTCGTTGTCCTTCTCCTCACGGCACGCGTACAGGCCCGCGACCAGACCCAGACCGATCTCCAGCGCAGCCGCATGGGCCCCGACCCGCGCCCGGCGGGCAAGGTCCGCCAGATACGGCTCCACCACCTCGTCGACCATCTTCCGGGCCGCGGCATGCGGCTCGACATAGCCGCCGCCTGGCCTCCGACCTTCTGCTCGGCCATCACACCCCCGAAAAGACGCTATGTCTCCTCGACCAGCACCCCGCCTACGTGACCAGATAAAGGGCAGCCGCGCTCACGGATCGACCGCGAGGACGCGATGCCGGACTGGGAGTTCGTCGCCTTGCAGCGCCGTTTCAACAACCGTGACGACGCAGGCCTCAAAGACGTCATACGAGAGAAGTTCTGGGACATGATGTGCGCATCAGACCGAGACACCATCTTCTACGTCGGCAATCAACAAGCCCATCCGAGGAGCTTCATCGTCCTCGGCGTGGCGTATCCCAGGCGACCTACACCCAAATCGCGCAGCTGAGCCGCTCCCGAACGGCCTCCAAGACCAGATCACGGTGGCAGCGGTGCTCATCGGCCTCGAAACACATGACTGCCACCCTCTCTTGCCGGGCCGCGCGAGCGATGCGTTCCAGACACTCGCGGGCGTCCTCACCGCCCAGAGACTGCGCATAGATGCCACGAGAGGTGCCCAGCTCAACTGGACTGCCAGCGAAGCCCGCTCGGTTCCACTTCGGGTTGCCCAGTTCCCGCATGTGCTCGTAGCCGATCCCAGCGTCGGCCAGCGCTGCGGAGAACGCAGTCTTGCTGAAGCCTCGTTTACGGGAGATCGGGTTGAGCCGTACGTCGATCAGCAGCGTGACGTGTTCCCGATGGAGACGCCGGATGAACCCGTCGAGGTCGCATCCTTCGTACCCAACACCGGTAACGCCAGCTCGCCGATCGGTTGTGAACATGATCTGTACCCTTTCACACCTGGTCGCAGCCATCATCCCGTTCCCTGAAGGCCTTGCCCGAGTTTGCTCAACTGTCAGCATTGGCGCCCCCAGAGCGCGACGCGGCGGGCCCTCTGTTGCCACCGAGCCCTCGTTCCCTCTTTGGCGGGAGCCGTTTTGCCGGGGCTACCGTGAGGGTGGATCTTGCACGCACGACGGTTCAGGAGGAGGCAGTCCTGAACGGTGAGTGGCATCTGGAGCCGAACAACCACCACATCGCCAGGTTCTCCTACAGGCTCGCCGCCGACGACGGCCACCCGCGCGCCAACGAACGTCTCCGGGCCCTGCGCGCCGTCCCGTTCGGCAAGCTGCTCCCCGCGCCCATCGGCACCGAGCAGCGGCCCGTATCTGGATGACCCGACCGTCGAAAGACCCCGGCCTTACGCCCGGACCAGCGATCGAATGGTCGCAGCCGTCCCGTCCTTGACCAGCCGGTCCGATGCCTCCTCCACCAGGCCGCGGAAGACGCCGTTCTCGAGCAGGTCCGCCCCGGACATCCCCCGCGGCCATCCTCTGAGCCGCCCGCCAGCGGGTTGTCCACCCGCAGGACTTCACCGTCGTCGGCCCGGCCGGCGGCCACTTACTCCTTCCCGGCCAGTCCGCCCAGGTAGGCCATCGCCGAGTGAGACGTTGAGCAGGCGCAGTTTCATTCGCTCGTACGGCCTGACATCGGCGACCAGCAGCGCGCACGCCGCGTCCCAGGCGGGCCCGACGCGGACCTCGACCTCGACGGCCGAGTGGCATTCCCGCCCTACTCGCCGCGCCACCCATGAACACTCCCGCGTCATCGACCACACTGGACGGATGAGCGAGCTCGTCATCATCCGCAACCCAGATCCGGATTCGCGGCTCCCTTACCTGGTCAGGCTGCCGCTCGGCCCCGACGGGCTGATCCTGCGGGCGGGTGGGACATGGCCGAGGGAGAAGGCGATCTACTGCTATCCCGCAGGCCCGGACGAGTGGCCGCCCGACCCCGAAGTGGTCGAGCAGGTCCCCGTACGCGCCTGCGTACGTCGAGGCGCGGCCATCGATCTGGTGCTCGACCGCGCCAGGGAGAGCCGCTCACAGATCGTGTTCACCAAGGCCCGTGGCAGGGACGCGATCTTCTGGCAGACGGCCCGCGTCCGCAAGCAGGCTCGCCCCAACGTGACCACCCCGACCGCCCGCGCCTCCGGCGTGGCCGCGCTGACGATCGTGGTCGACAGCGGCGAGCGCTACGCCTACCGCTTCGCCCGCCAGCAGGTCGAAACGGTGAAACGGCGCCTGACCTGCGGCGACTACGCCGTCGAGTCCAGCGGACGCCTCCAGGCCGCCGTGGAGCGCAAAAGCCTCCAGGATCTCGTCGCCAGCCTGCTCAACACCCGCCTGAAGTACCAGCTCACCGAGCTGGCCACCCTGCCGCATGCCGCCGTGGTGGTCGAGGACCGCTACTCCCAGATCTTCAAGCTCGACCACGTCCGCCCCGCCGTCGTGGCCGACGGGATCGCCGAACTCCAAGTGACCTTCCCCACGGTGCCCATCGTGTTCTGCGAGAGCCGTCAGCTCGCCGAGGAGTGGACCTACCGCTTCCTCGCCGCCGCCTACACCGCCGCCGGCCACGACGACCAGCCGGGGGCCGCGCCGGCACCCGAGCCCACCACCGCTGAGATCCGCAGTTGGGCCCGCGACCAGGGTCTCGACGTGCCCGACCGGGGACGGCTGCGTCCGCACGTGCTGGAGGCCTACCACCGCGCCCACGGATAGGCGTCCCCCATCCCCCTCCGGCAGCACGCCGCCTGCGGGTGTGCATCGCGCCTCTGCCCGCCTGAGCCGTATCCCGCCCAAGGACCTGCGAGTTGATTGCCAGCGCCGGGTGCGTGACCAATCTGTCCAGCCGGTCGCCCCGCGTCCGCCAGGTACCCCGCGCTCCTGGCGCTCATCGCCAACGAAGAGCTACATGCACCCGCTCTGCTGGATTTCGAGGTGATCAGCGCTCTGCGCGGACACTGCCTGGCGGGAAAGCTCGATCAGTTCCGGCTCGACGAGGCGGCAGAGGACTTCACCGCGCTGCGGATCCAGCGGTACCAGATGACGGACCTTCTCCGCCACATCCTCAATCTGAAGGATAATTTCACCACCTATGACGCTGCTTATATCGTCCTATCCCAGGCACTGGAAGCACCACTGATCACTTCGGATGCCAAGATGAAGGAAGCCGAGAAGATCGGGATCGACGTACGTGTCATGAGGTGACACGGCACGGCGACCTCTCCCGACCTCGCCCACACGGCTTCGCCGCCGACCTGGGGATCCCCGCCCTCCTGCCCGACCTGAGCAGCGATCGACAGCCCTCAGAACCGCCATCCTGTTCTCGCACAGCACGAACTCGCGCCAGGAGCTCCGGCTCTGTCCCTTGGGAGGACGCCATCGCCGACTCCCTCACCTTCCCCGGACTGGCTCACCGGTCGTCTCCACCATGGGCTGCCGCTCACGGAGTTGCCGCTGGCACTCCTCCGCCAGCATCGGGTACGCCCGGGCGATGGCCGCGTAGATCCGCCGTCGCAGCAGCCGCGATCCGTCTGCCCGGCCGACCCTCCCGAACAGCTCCTCCAACTCGGCGTCGTAGGCGGTCAGTGGCGAAGACCGCCTCCGAGCGCAGGCGTGGGGAGACCCTTGCCGCACCGAGGCGGCCAGGTGCTCCGGCGTGACGTCCTTCAGCAGGAATCCGCTCGCGCCGAGGGCCAGCGCGGCGTAGACGTAGCGGTCCAGATCGAAAGTGGTCAGCATGAGCACCCGGCAGCGCGAGTCCTGCGCCAAGACCTGCCGGGCCGCCTCCAGTCCGTCCATGTTCGGCATGCGGATGTCCATCCCTGGGATTCACCCCCAACCAGGTCGTCGCGGTATACCTGACGATGGTCCTGCTACCGGGGTTCGCCGGGTGCCTGATCGGCACCGTGCTCGGCGGCCTGGCCGCGCAGCCCCTGCTGCACCTGGTGCTCCAGGGCCTCGGGTCGGCCATCGGCCTGGGCGTCAGCGTCTGGGTCTACGTGGCGACGCTGCTCGGCGTGCCTGCCGTGGCGGTGCTGGCCGCGCTCGTCCCGGCCTCGCGGGCACACCGGCTGTCCGCCGCCCAGACGATCAGCGCCGGCAGCGCGTCCCGCTCGGGGCGCGGGCAGCGGGCGCAGCGCCTGCTGGCCGGCGCGCGGCTGCCGCGCGCGGTCGGCCTCGGGCTGGGCCTGCCACCGGTTGATCGTCGAGGCCATGTGCGGGGCGGCGGGCCTCACCGCGCCGGAATTCATGCTCGACGTGTGGCGGGCCGCGGGGGCTGGCCGCGCTCGTGCCGGCCGGGGTGGCGATCGCGATGCTCGGCGCGTTCCTCCCGGCCCGCTCGGCGGCCCGGCTGACCATCGCCGAGGCACTGCGTACCGAGTGATCGTCGAACTCGCCTGTTAACGCCAGCGGCGCGCTAGCGACAGGCGATCGACGGGCTATGGGGATGGGCAAGCATTGATGGCGTGTCATCTCGGCTGCCACGCATTCCGGCAACGGTCGAACGATGGCTTCCCTGGGGCGGGGCATGACGGAATCTGCGAGCCCGGAACCAATAATGCAGGAAGGCATAAGAACGCCATGAAAATCATCAGAGAACTCGGCGAGAAAGCAATGAAGGACCTCGTCGGAAAACTGGGCGACGGCATGCTGGCGATGATCGTCCCGCAGCGCAGCGCTGCGGCTGTGGAGTGCTACTACATCTATAAATGCGTTGCAGGAGTATTGCTCCGAGCACGCTGCTGCGACGGAAGCTGCGCGAAGTACGAAATCAGATGCAACAGCTGTTGCTGACAGGCTGAGCGGCTACCGCCGGTCGCCCGGAGAACGGAAAGCGAGGCCGGGTGCGTCGGTGCGTCCGGCCTCGCTTTCCCATGGCCGTCATCCCGTCGGACGGCGAGGCCCCGCGCCCGTTCCGGGCCGGCGGCGCCGGGACGCAGATCAAGTGGCGGCATAGGGTGGCGCCACGCGCCGGGGTGTGAAATGTGGAAGGCCGAGGCCAGGCAACCGGTGGCGGGCGGCAGCTCATACGGGCTGTCGGTGAAGATCGGGCGGTAGCGCCCATACCCGCGCTATACGCGGAACATACCGCCTTCGACCATGATGCCGGTCGGAGGTGTGGATCAATGTTCAAGTTGCTGGGACGCCTGGCGGTGGTGGATGACAGCGGCCGTGCGATCAACGTCCGGGCCGCCAGGCAGCAGGCGATTCTCGCCGTCCTCGTGCTGCGTCCGGGCGAGGTGGTCGCCATCGACCGGCTGATATCCGAGCTCTGGCAGGACGTGCCGCCGGCCACGGCGAAGGCGAGCCTGCAAACGTACGTGTATCGCCTGCGGCGCGCCCTGTCCCCGCTCGCCGTCAACGGCGTGGACCTGGCCACCATGGGAAACGGCTACATCTTGACCGTCCCGGATCGAGCGGTCGACATCAGAGCGTTCCAGGCGGCCGTCGCCGAGGGGTCGGACGCCCTGACCGAAGGCGAGGCGAAACTGGCGGCCAAGCTGCTGCGGGAGGCACTGGCGATGTGGCGCGGGCCGGTGGTACCGGAGATAGACGTCGAGCTCGTCCGCGATGAGCGCCGCCGCCTGGACGAGCTGCACCTGACCGCACGCGAGCTGTGCGTGGAGGCCGAGCTGCGGCTCGGCCACCACAACCGCGTCATTCCGGAACTGGAGCGGCTCGTCGAGGCCCACCCCTTCCGGGAGTCCTCGTGGGCGATGCTGTTGCACGCCCTCGCCCACCGTGGCCGCCGCGCCGAGGCCCTCGCCGCCTACCGCCGGATGCGCGACATCCTCAACGACGAACTCGGCATCGAGCCGGCCGACGAATTGCGCCGGCAGCATCAAGACATCCTCCGGGGCAACAACGCTCTCATCATGGAGTAGGCCGCGTTCGACCGAACACGGCCTGCCTCACCTCGGCCGGACCATCAGCACTTCTGCTTCTTGTAGAGCCGGCATTCGCGGCCCAAGTCGTCATTGCAGCACCGGAAGCCGCGGCGCGTGCCGAAGACGCAGGGAGTCTTCATGTGCCAGCAGGTGCCGGACGTGCTGGCGGCGCCCTACGCGCCACGAGCCGATCGCCGTCGGCCAGCGCGGGGACCATGCTGTTGCCGTCGACGCGGATCACCAATGACGTCGCGCGCAGCCGTACGATCAGCAGGACCAGTGCCGCGACGGCGAGGAGCACGCACCTCACAGGACCACCGTTTCCTCCGCCTCGCGATAGCCGCTGGCCTGTAGCCGGAACAACCTCGCATAGTTGCCGCCGACGGCCATGAGACTCTCGTGGGTCCCGGATTCGGTGATGGCGCCGTTCTCCAGGACGATGATCAGGTCCGCGTCGCGGACGGTGTTGAGCCGGTGGGAGATGAGCAGGCTGGTGGCGCCATGGCGCTGACGGCGGGTCCGGGCGTGCACGTCGGCCTCGGCCTCGGGATCCAGCCCGGCGGAGGGCTCATCGAGGATCATGAGGTCGCGGCGGCCGCGGAACATCGCCCGGGCCAGGGCCGTGCGCTGCCACTGGCCGCCTGAGAGCACCACACCGGTCTCCGGGTCGCCCTTGTCCTCCTCGCTGAAGAAGATCCGCGTGAGCAGGGTGTCGTAGCCGCGGGGCAGGGAGGAGAGCTTGTCGTCGATGCCGGCCTGCTGAGCCGCGGCCCGGATGCGGGCTTCGTCCTCGCGGGCGGCGACGAAGCCGATGGAGACGTTGTCGGCGGCGGACATGTCGTACTCCATGTGATCCTGGAAGACGCCGCTGGTGTGGTGCCGCAATTCGTCGGGGTGGACCTGGCGGATGTCGACGCCGTCCCAGGTGATGGTGCCGTGCTGCGGGTCGTAGAACCGGCAGAGCAACTTGACCAGCGTGCTCTTGCCGGCGCCGTTCAGGCCGACGACGGCGACCGCCGCTCCGGCCGGGATGAACAGGTTCAGGCCGCGCAGGATCCACGGATGGTCGTCGCTGTAGCGGAACCAGACATTGGTGAGCTGGATGCCGTGGCGCAGCCGCGGCAATGGCACGGGCTCGGCGGGGATCGGCAAGTCAGGATCGGCCTGGACCACCGTCACGTAGTGGCCGAACATGATCAGGTCCTGATGGAGCGCGGCGATGCCGGAGACCAGGCCGCCGAGTGCGCTCTGGACCGCGGCGATGGCGGCGATCAGCAGGGACACGTCGCCGATGCTCAACGTGCCGGAACGGGCCGCGATCACCGCCCAGACCAGCCCACCGCCGGCGACCAGCGCGCCTACGAGCGTCAGCGCGCCCTCGACGGAGAGCTCCCGGAGATCCATCCGGTGGTGGGCGGCGTTGGATGTCCGCAGCTCGGCCATCATGCGGCCGCGCAGGAACCGGCCGCTGTTGAAGAGCCTGATCTCCTTGGCCGCCTCGACCGTGCCCAGGAGATTGCCGTAGAACATCTGGCGCCGCTCGGCCGGGCCGATCTCCCACATCATCGACGCGCGGCGGCGGGACAGGCGCAGCTGCGCCACCAGTGCGGGCGCCCCGGTGGCCAGCACGATACCGGTCAGGACAGGGCTGATCACCAGGAGCGATCCGACCATCCCCACCAGGGTGATCGACGATTGGATGATGCCGAACGAACCGGTGACGATGCTGTGCCCCGTCTGCAGGCTGTTCTGCGCCAGCCGCAGCCGGTCATGAAAGTTCGGGTCCTCGAACGGGCGCAGGCCGGCGAACCGCAAGGTCGCGGTGAACAGCTGAGCGGTGGTGCGGGCGGTGAACAACCGGCCGATCTGGTTGCCGAGATACTGGCTGAACTGCGGCAGGGCCGCGATCAGAACCCCGGCGCCGGCCAGCCCCACCGCCAGGGTGGTCAGCTCCGCCGCCGAGCCGTGTCCCGCCAGATCGTCGACGACCATCTTGGTCAGCCAGGCCACGGCGATCGGCGCCACCGCCTGGACCAGCATCACCAGGACGTAGAGGAGCGTCAGGCCAGGGGCCGTCCGGATGGCGATCCCCGCGGCCACCCCAGCGATCCGGATCACACCATGCCTACCGTGGCGGGCATGGTGTGATCGCTGCTGACCACCGTTCCGTCCGTGTCAATCACGAGAACGGTCGGATAGCCGGCGACCTTGAACGCCGTCTGGACGGGGCCCTGTGGCTGCTCCGATACGACACGCGCCACCTGCGCGAGCCGTTCGACGTATGTCGCGGATTCTTCGCCGGAGTCGGCGACGACCACGGCGAGCACCGCGTCCGACGTCCCGCGTGCCCGCTCGACGAACCGGGGCAGCAGCTCCTCGCAGGGCGCGCAGCCCGGAGAGAAGAATCCGACCAGCGCGGGACCGCCCAGCAGCTCCTCGGAGATCGGCTCGCCGTCCGTGGTCGTGACGGCGAACTCCGGGATCCTCTCGCCGGGCGAAAGCCCCTCCGCCATCATCGGATGAGAAAGAGCCGGTTGCCCGGCCTGCTTACGGAGCCGGCGGATCACGCCCACGGTCAGCAGCAGATTCACCATGCACAGCAGACCGACCAGCACAACGGCGGCGACCAAGTATGGCATCACACACTCCCCGACGTTTCCATGAACACCTCAGCGATATCGTCGAAGGCGATCAACACGATCGCCACCGCCAGCCCGGCCGCGGCCGGTGGGCCGCTGGAGAGGTCAAGGACGCCGCGAACGACTGCACGGCCGCGCCGCTACGGAGCTTGGTGAACGCGGCCACCGTGAAGACGATCCCGATCAGCACCTGGCACGCGACGAGCAAGAGACCCACGGCAAGTGATGCTTCATGATCCTGCTAGCCCGTCCCTAGCGCGCCGCTAGCGCCGAGCCCGGCCAGGAGGCGGCATCCGCGGAAGCGGGGCGCCGGTCTATCCTCATCCGGGCCCGACCCCGTGGAGGACCATGATCAGTCGCCTCACCACAGGCTGAGCTCGTACGTCTTCACCGCCACCAGGACGGCGAGCACCACGAACAGCGCGCCCATCGCGGCGACGTGGAACCTGCGCGGCAGGTAGGCCAGCCCGAGCGCGGCCGCGCCACCCACGACCAGACCACCCAGGTGCCCCTGCCACGAGGTGAATCCGGCCGAGATGACCAGCCAGATCAGGAACATCACGATGAGCCGGCCACCGCCGAGCGGATCCCGGCGCAGGCGGCGGCTGAAGACGAAGTAGGCGGCGCCGAGCCCGAAGACCGCCCCGGAGGCGCCGACCACGGCCGTGCCGGGCGAGATCAGGAACGCGAACACCGCGCCGCCCACGGCCGCCAGCAGGTAGAGCGCGACGAAGCGCAGCATGCCCAGCATCTGCTCGACCACCCTGCCCAGGGTCCACAGCCAGTACATGTTGAAGGCGATGTGCAGGATGCTGAAGACGCCCGCGGTGGGCGGCAGGTGCAGGAAGCCGGCGGTGACGAGGCGATACCACTCCCCGGCCGCGACACCAGTGGTCTGGAGGCCGGTGCCGCTCTCGTACACGTAGTACTGACCGCCGGCGTCCACCAGCCCGATACCCAGGCCGTCCAGCCGGTCCACGATCGAGGGCATGGCCATTTCGCCGAGATAGGCCAGGACGTTGATGCCGATCAGGACATAGGTCACCAGCGGGACGGCAGCCACCTTGCCCCCGAAGATGGTCCTGGCCTGCCGCATCGACTTGTTGCCCGCGCGTACGCACTCGACGCACTGGTGACCCACGGCCGCGTCCCGCATGCAGTCGGGGCAGATGTACCGGTCACAGCGCGTGCAGCGGACGTACGTCTCGCTCTTGGGATGCCGGTAGCAAGTGGGCGCCTCGGCGATCTGCTCGTCCACGTCTCTCTTCACCTCGTGTATGGCAGGGGCAGCGAGATTACCGAACCACCGGCATTCGCGGGCCTTCCTGATCAAATCGATCGCCTGCGTCCTGCCGCCCGCGGCTCGGTGAGGCCGTACGTCGCTCCTTCGTGCGCGCCCGGAGGACTGCCGCGTGAGGCGTCGGCCCGGCGTTCCGAGCGGACGGTCATGAGCGGCGTTCGCGCAGTGGCGACACGTGGCCGTGGGTGCCGGGGAGGAGCGACTGCAGCGCCGCGAGGCGACCAGATCCGACCGGTGACGGTGGTGCGCTCTCCGGCGCGGTGCCGCGGAACGTGGTCGGCGCCATCCCGTAGATCGCGCGGAATCGGCGGGAGAAGTGGTACGCGTCGGTGAAGCCGCACTGCACGGCGATCGCGTGCATCGACAGGTTGCTCTGCCACAACAGCGGTTCGGCTCTGGTCAGGCGCAGCAGCTCGACGGCGGCGACAGGACCGACGCCGAACCGCCGGCGGAACGTGCGGCACAGCGTGCTCGGCGAGACCTGGGCGGCCGCGGCGAGCTGTCGCATCGAGATCGGCCGCGCCACCCCGTCGGACCAGTGCTCGCGCACCGCGCGCATCATCGCGACGACCGGCTCCGGCAGGACCGCAGGTGTGCGATCCGCCGGTGCGGGCCCGGCCAGGAAGGTCAGCACCAGCAGGCGGAGCGTCTCACCGGCCTGGGTCTGCCATCCAGGCGGGCACTCGGTACCCAGCCAGAGCAGGTACTGGCACAGGGCGCCCATCGGATCGCGCCGGCCGGTCAGGTCCCGCACCAGCGGCCAGTCGGCCCCCGAGTGCCCGGTGAGCGTGAAGTGCACGTACGCGTGCCGGGTCGGGGTGTGCGGATCCCAGCGGAACGAGTCGCACATCCCCGGCCGGACGAGAAGCAGTTTTCCCGGGGTCAGCGGTAGCAGGACGTCGTCCCACAGCCAGGTGGCGCTGCCCCGAAGGAGCCAGACGAACTGGTATGACCTGGCCTCCCGCGGGCCGAAGGTCGAGCCCGGCGGGTAGTCGGCGACGGTGGGCCCAAGGCGTGGCACCAGGTCGATGGAGATCATGTGGCAGCCGTCATCTGTCACAGCCGCCGTCCCGGTTCGGGCGAATCCGTGGTCGGCGCACCTCCTGGAGACCTTTGTACGCGTACGGGTCGGCGCCCGAGACAAGAACGATGTCCCGGAAGTCGGCCTGTGCCATGGTCGTCCCCGCCGGCGGGGCATCCCACGGGAGCAGGGACTCGGCGCTCATGTAGTGGTTGACCAGCGCCCGCCGGTAGCCGTGCCGGCCGGTGTTGGGCAGCGACTTGTGCAGCAGGTAGCCGTTGAACACGAGCACGGAGCCGGCCGCGATCTCGACGGGCACCGCGTCGGAGTCGTCGAACGGGAAGCCGTAGGACTCCACCGTGCAGTCGTAGCGCGGGTCGTCGTGCTCGCGGTTCGGGTAAAGCACGCCGGCCCGGTGCGATCCCGGCAGCACCCAGAGGCACCCGTTGTCGACTGTGGCGTCGTCGAGCGCGAGCCACGCCGCCGCGAGCGAACGGTCCCGGGTCGGGATGAACATCTCGTCCTGGTGCCAGGCCTGCCCGGGCTCCCCCTCGGACTTGATGAACAGCATCGACTGCATCGCCTTGACGTTCGGGCCGATGAGTGAGGTGAGCGCCGAAACGATCGCAGCATGGCGCATCGTGGCGAGCACCAGATCGGAGAGCTTGTGCGGATAGTGGATGCACAGGAACCTGCGCAGCACGTCGTCGTCGGTGTCGGCGGCTCCGGCGGGGAGTGCGCCCTGGATGTCGCCGAGCTCGCCACGGCAGATGCGCACGGCCTCCTCGACCAGTTCGCCGACCTCACCGGGGTCGAAGGCATGCTCGAGGACGACATAGCCGTCGCGCTCGTACCGGGACTTCATGTCGGGGTTCGTCACCACCCCACTATCGCCGTCACGGCCGTGTTACGGCCATGGTGCGAGCACGCACCAGGATGGCGAATCGAGTCATCTATTGACTGGCGCCGAAATCGGCGATTAACATTTGGCACACTTCTTAATACGTATTAATAGGGGTTGATGTGGCTCCTCCCCAACGACAACGGCGGGCTACCCAGGTGGACATCGCCAGGCGCGCCGGTGTCTCGCAAGCGACGGTCTCGCTCGTCCTCAGCGGCGGCGCGGTCAGCGACAAGATCGCCGAGTCGACACGGCAGGCGGTCCTCGCGGCGGCCACCGAGCTGGGCTACACAGTCAATGTCGCCGCCCGCAGTCTCAAGGGTGGCCGCAACCATCTGCTGGGCCTGTACACGTTCGAGCCGGTCTTCCCGACCGACCAGCGCGACTTCTACTTCCCGTTCCTGCTGGGCGTCGAGGAGGAGACCGCGCGGCAGGGCTACGACCTGCTGCTGTTCAGCTCAGTCAGCTCGGGCGACCGCGCCATCTACACCGGCGGGGTGAACCGCCTGAAGCTGGCCGACGGTTGCGTCCTGCTCGGTCGCAACGTGCGCCGCGAAGAGCTGGCGGAGCTGGTACGCGAGGACTTCCCGTTCGTCTTCATCGGCCGCCGCGAGCTCGAGGGCGCCGAGCTCTCCTATGTCGGGGCCGACTATGTGACGGCCACCAGCGGCCTCGTCACGGAGCTGGTCCGCCTGGGACACCGGCGAATCCTCTACCTGCGTGCGGTCGAGGACACCGAGCCCACCCGCGACCGCGAGACGGGTTACCGGCAGGGCCTCGCCGCGGCCGGGATCGCGGTGGACGAGTCGCTGATCTGCGGGCTCATCGACCCTGCCGACCTGTCGCCCGAGTTCGTCGAGCACTGGACGGGCACGGCCGGCGTCACCGCGATCCTCGTCGAGCCGAGCGAGGACCACCGGCTGACCACCGCCCTTGACGCGACCAGCGCGGCGGCCAGGACGAGCTTCCCCGGCGACTGCTCGATCGCGTTGCTCGGCGACCCTCCGTCGTGGACGCCGGACCTGCGGGACTGGACCCGCTTCTCCCTGCCGCGCGCGGAGATGGCCCGCACGGCGGTACAGATCCTGGTCGACCTGCTCGCCGAGCCGTTCGGCGCGCCCCGCCAGGTCACCGTGCCGTGCAGCTTCGTCCCCGGCGACTCCATCGGTCCCGCTCCCGGGCGGAGGCAGCCGCGGTGACCCGCATGGTCGTGCGCAGGTTGCTGATCGGCGTGTTCGTGATGTGGGGCGCGGCATCGGTGATCTTCGTCATCGTGCGCGCCACCCCGGGCGACCCGGCGACGGTGTTCCTCGGCCCGGACGCGAGCAAGGACCAGATCGCCCGGCTCACCGCCGCCCTCGGGCTGGACCGGCCGCTGTACGAGCAGTACTTCAGCTACCTCGGCGACGTGCTGCGGCTGGACTTCGGCCAGTCCTACCGGCTCGGCCGCCCGGCGATGGAGGCGGTGCTCGAGCGGCTGCCGGCGACGATCGACCTCACGCTCACCGCGACGGCCATCGCCGTCGTCGCCGGTCTGGCACTCGGGCTCGTCGCAGGCAGCCGGCCGGGCGGCGTGGTGGACCGGGTGGTGTCCGCGGCGACGATCGCGCTGCAATCCTTCCCGACGTTCTGGGTGGGGATCATGCTGGTCCTGACCCTCGCGCTCGGCCTGCGACTGCTGCCGAGTGCCGGGGTCGGGACGCCCGCGCACCTGGTGCTGCCCGCGGTGACGCTGGCCTTCCCGTTCACCGCCATCGTCGCCCGGCTCACCAGGAGCAGCGTCACGGAGGCGATGCGCGAGCCGTACGTCCAGACGGCGCGGTCCAAGGGGCTCACCGACCGGCAGGTCCTGCTGGGCCACGCGCTGCGCAACTCACTCATCCCGGTCGTGACGATCGTCGGGCTGCAGATGGGCGCTCTCATGGGCGGTGCGGTGATCGTGGAGAACGTCTTCGCCTGGCCGGGGCTCGGATCACTGGTCGTCGGCGCGGTCGCCAACCGCGACTACGCCGTGGTGCAGGCGGTGACCCTGCTGATCGCCGGCATCGTGATGGCGCTCAACATCGTCGCCGACCTGCTCTACACCCGGTTGGATCCGCGCATCCGCACGGAGGCCGCGTCATGAGCAGCGAGGCAGGGGTCCTCCCCCAGCAGGTCGCGATGCGCAGGTGGCGCCGGGGCATGCCCGCCCTCGTGCCGTACGCGGTGATCGCCCTGTACGCGCTCGTGGCGGCGATCGGGCCGCTCCTCATCGACTACGACCCGGTGCACACCCCGCTGCCGGACCGCCTGCTCGCCCCCGGCACGCCGACCGCGTCCGGCGAGGTCGCCTGGCTCGGCACCGACGCGCTCGGCCGGGACATCCTCGCGCAGATCGTCTACGGCGCCCGCACGTCGCTGACGATCGGGCTCGCGACGGTGCTGGTCGCATCCCTGGTCGGGGTCGCCGTCGGCATCGTCGCCGGCTACGCCCGCGGCTGGCTGGACGCGGTGCTGGCCCGGATCATCGACGTGCTCCAGGCGTTCCCGGCGATCCTGCTCGCCATCGTGATCGCCGGCGTGTTCGCCCGCAGCGTCCTGGTGGTGGTCCTCGCGCTGTCCGTGACGGCCTGGATCTCCTTCGCCCGGGTCACCCGCGGCGTCGCCCTGTCGCTGCGCGAGCGGGCGTGGGTCGACGCGGCCCGGGTGATGGGCGTGCCGGTCCGGTCGATCGTCGCCCGGCACGTGCTGCCGTTCACCATCGGCCCGGTCGTCGCGCTGGCCACGCTCGAGTTCGCCCTCGTCGTGCTGGCCGAGGCAGGCCTGAGCTTCCTCGGCATCGGGCTGCCGAACACGGCCGTGTCATGGGGACAGACGATCGCGAACGGACAGCAGTACCTGGAGACCGCCTGGTGGATCTCGACGCTGCCGGGCATCGCGCTGTCCCTGCTGATCGTCAGCATCGGCATTCTCGGCGATCAGCTCACCGCCCGCTACGGACACCGTCGCAGCCGGACCTGACCCCCCTTTTCCTGACGGGAGAACTCAATGACCGAGTTCCGCAAGAGAGCCGCGATCGCGGCCGTGGCACTGCTCCTGCTCACCGGCTGCTCCACCACCACCGGGGGCGCCGGACCCGGCGACGCCGCCGCAGGCAAGGGCCTGACGGCCGCGGGCACCTATCCGATCGAGAGCCTGGACCCGCACGGGGCGCAGGGCGCGACGACCGGCACGCAGCTCGCCGCACAGGCGATCTTCAGCCGGCTCGTACGCCCGGACGCCGATGGCAAGGTCACCGGCGACCTCGCCGACAAGTGGGAGCCCGGCGCCACCGCGGCGGAGTGGACGTTCCACCTCCGCGACGGCGTCACGTTCTCCGACGGCAAACCGGTGACCGCCGCAGACGTGGTCGCCTCGTTCGACCGGATGGTGAAGATCGACGGCCCGAACGCCGCCAACTTCCCCGACTACAAGATGACCGCCTCTGCCGGCGGCGAGGTGAAGCTGACCGCGCCGGCCCCGGACGCGTCGATCCCGCGCAAACTCGGCCTGTTCTATGTCATTCCGGGCACCATCAAGGCCGAGGACACCGCGTTCTTCGAGCGCCCGGTCGGCTCGGGCCCGTTCGTCGTGAACCGGTTCGCGCCGAGCGAGGTGCTGGCGCTGGCCCCGAACAAGACGTACTGGGATGCCGCGCCGCAGGTCGGAAAGCTGGAGATCCGCAACATCCCCGACCTCTCGGCCCGGCTGACCGCGCTGCGCACCGGCGAGGTGGACGTGGTCTGGGGCATCCCTGATGACCAGCTTCCCGTGCTGCGCGGCGAGAGCGGCGTGACCGTCGAGACGGTGCCGAGCACCGCGGTGTTCACGATGTGGTTCAACTCCTCGACCCCCGCGCTGAAGAGTTCGAAGGTGCGCCGCGCTCTGTGGCAGGCGGTCGACTTCGCCACGATCATCAAGCAGCTCTACCCGGAGACCGGCGCCCTGGCCGACGCCCCGGTGGCACCCGCGGTGCTCGGGTACGCCAAGCAGCAGCCGGTCGGCCACGATGCGAAGGCCGCCAAGGCCGCGCTGGAGGAGGCCGGTTTCGACTTCGGCGGCAAGCTGCGGCTGCAGTTCTCCGACGCCGAGTTCCGCCCGTTCGTCCAGGCGGTGGCATCCGGGCTCGCCGAGATCGGCGTGCACGCGGACGTGCTGGAGAAGGAGAAGGCCGTCTTCACCAAGGACCTGCTCGCGCTCAACTGGGACATCAACTTCCAGCAGCTCGCGACGCCCACCTACGACGCGGCGAGCAACCTCGGCCGGCTCTACCCGTGCGCGGCCGGCCGTACCGGGTACTGCAATCCCGAGCTGGACAAGCTGCTCGCCAAGGCGGGCGCGAACGCCGTCGAGGCCGAGCGCGCCGGGCTCTACGGCCAGGCGAGCGAGATCATCTGGCGGGACGCGGTCGGCATGTACCCGATGGCGGTGAAGCTGGCATACGCCTGGAACAAGAGGGTCGGCGGGTTCACGCCGGAACCCAGCGGGCTGCCCGACTTCTCAAGCGTCCGGCTCAACGGCGCGTGATGGGCGAGAGAGTGACCGCCCGGTCGCACGATGCCGGCCCCGCGAGCCCGGAGCCCGACGGCTCCCTGCTGCGGATCGGCGGCCTCGTCGTCGAGCTGCCCGCCCAGGACGGCGCGGGCGGCACGGTCCGCGTCGTGGACGGCGTGTCGTTCGACGTGCCCGCGGGCAGCACGGTCGGCCTGATCGGCGAGTCCGGCAGCGGCAAGACGATGACCGCGCTCGCGGTCATCGGCCTGCTGCCCGAAGGTGCCGTGACCGGTGGCGAGCTGGTGTGGCGCGGCGAGGATCTGCTGCGGCCCGGCGCCGACCGGCGGCGGGTCCGGGGCCACGAGATCTCGATGATCTTCCAGGATCCGCTCGCCGCGCTGAACCCGAGCCTGACCATCGGCCGGCAGGTCGGCGAGATCCTGCGGCGCGACGGGCGGCCGCGCGCCGAGGTCCGGCGCGCGGTGATCGACCTGCTCGACCGGGCCGGAGTGCCGGACCCGGCCGGGCGGATGCGGAGTTACCCCCACGAGCTCTCCGGCGGGCTGCGGCAGCGCGCCATGATCGCCCTCGCCCTGGCCGGCGACCCGTCACTGCTGCTCGCCGACGAGCCGACCACCGCGCTCGACGTCACCGTGCAGGCCAGGATCCTGCGACTGCTCCGCTCGATCCAGCAGGAGCGAGGGCTGGCGATGCTGCTGGTCAGCCACGACCTCCGGGTGGTCGCCCACGTCGCGGACCAGGTCGTGGTCATGTACGCGGGGCGCGTCGCCGAGCGCGGCCCGGCCAGCGAGACTCTGCGGCGGCCGGCGCATCCCTACACGCGGGCGCTGGTCGCGAGCGTCCCCGCGGTGCGCACCCGCACCGCGCTCGCCGCCCCCCTGCCCGGAGCTCCCGCGACCCCGGCCAACCGGCCGGCCGCGTGCGCGTTCCATCCCCGATGCCCGCTCGCCAGGGACCGGTGCCGTGTGGAGGCACCGGTCGCCCGCGAGGTCGAGCCGGGCCGGTGGAGCGCCTGCCACTTCGCCGAGGAGGTGCTCGACCGGTGAGCGACATGCTCGAAGTTTCCGACCTGCGGGTCACCTTCGGTGGCCGTGGCCGCCGTCGCCGGGACGGCCTGATCGCCGTCGACGGGGTGAACCTGCGGGTCGCGCCGGAGGAGACGCTGGCGGTGGTCGGCGAGTCCGGCTCGGGGAAGACCACGGTCGCCCGCTGCGTCGTCGGGCTGCAGCGGCCGGACTCCGGGTCGGTGACCTTCGACGGGCAGCCGCTCGGCCCGGCCGGCCGGCGCCCGCCCGAGCTGCAGCGCGCGATCCAGATAGTGTTCCAGGACCCGCGCTCGTCGCTCAACCCGCGGATGTCCGTGGCCGCGCTGATCGGCGAGGCCTGGCGCACGCATCCGGCCGCGGCACCGCCGGGCGACCCGGCCCAGGCACTGGGGCGGGTGCTGGCCGACGTCGGCCTCGACGTCGACGTGGCCGGCCGCCGCGCCGGCGACCTGTCCGGCGGCCAGTGCCAGCGGGTCAGCATCGCCCGCGCGCTCGCCGTCCGGCCACGGCTGCTGGTGTGCGACGAGGCGGTCTCGGCCCTCGACGTGTCCGTGCAGGCGCAGATCCTGCGGCTGCTCGTGGATCTGCGGCGCAGCCACCGGCTCGCGCTGCTGTTCATCTCGCACGACCTGGGCGTGGTCCACCAGATCGCCGACCGGGTCGCGGTGATGCGGCGCGGAGTCGTCGTCGAGGAGGGCCCCGCCGGCGAGGTGCTCGGCGCACCCAGGCACGAGTACACGCAGACCTTGCTGGACGCCGCACTCGACCTGGGAGTCGAAGCATGACCGCAGGCTGGAACACCTGGGACGTCACGACCCACACCGGCATGGTCCACCTCCCGTCCGGGCTGCGGATCCGGTTCGGCGTGCCCGGCGCCCCCCTCGACGGGTTCACCTGGCGCGACGGGCTGGTCCGGCTCGGGCATCACACCGTCGACGGGAGCTACGCGGAGGTCACCGTCGAGGCGGGCGGCGGCCGGCTGCATCTGGTCATGGCCGGCGGACCCACGGATGCGCTGTATGTCCGGGCCCAGGGGACCGCGGGCGTGCTCGTGGTCCTCGACGGGTGGCGTGACACCGGCGTGGCCGCCGACGGCAGGCTCGTCCGGGTCGGCGGTGAGCCTTGGCGGGTCGCCACCTCGGTGCCGGCGGAAGGCCTGGAGCTGGAGTTCGCCGACGAGGTCGACCTGTACGTGGCTCCGGATGGCATGCCCGGCGATGTCCGCGACGTACCCGCGGTGCTGCGGCGCCGGCTGGCCGAGGCCGAGCGCACCACGCCGCGCTCCGGCGGCTGGCTCGGCGACGCCGCCGCGGCCGCGACGCGCGCCGTCACCTGGAACACGATCTACGCGCCGGATCTCGGCCGGGTCCTCACGCCAACCTCCAGGGACTTCGTCTCCGCCCAGCGCAAGGGCTTCTACGGGAGCTGGGCGCTGCACGCCTGGGACACGTTCTTCACCGGCCTGGTCGCCGCCACCGTCGACCGCGACCACGCCCGCGAGATCTTCGGCCAGATCCTCCCCTTCGCCAATGAGCAGGGCATGGTCCCGAACCGCGTGTCCGACGACAGGGGCACCACCGCCGATCGCTCGCAACCCCCGGTGGGAGCACTGACCGTGCGCAAGGCCTACCTCGCCGGCGGGCTGTCCGACGACACCCGCGACCGGGCACTGCTCACCAGCACCTTCCCGGCGCTGCTGGCCTGGCACGACTGGTGGCCCCGAGCCCGCCGCGGCCCGCACGGCCTGCTCGCCTGGGGCTCGGACCCCATCGCCGGCGACCTCGAGTCGGCGACCCTGGACCGGACGAAACGGGAGTCCGGCCTGGACGACTCGCCCATGTACGACGAGGCGGCCTACGACCCGGACACGCACACGATGGACCTCGCCGACGTCGGGCTCGTCGCGCTGCACATCGCCGACGCCGACGCGCTGGCCGACATCGCCGGCGTGCTCGGCGAAACCGAGGTGGCGCGACGGTTGCGTACTGAGGCGACGGCGGCACGGGCAGCCGCCGGCCCGCTGCTGTGGGACGCCGCCTTGGGCGGCTATCAGAATCTGCGGGCCGACGGGAAGCACGACCCGCACGTGTCGCCGACCATGCTGTACCCGCTGCTGGCCGGGATGCCGGACCCCGAGCGGGCCGCCGCCCTCGTCTCCCGGCTGCTGCGACCGGAGACACTCGGCGGCGATCCGCCGCTACCGAGCGCCGCCCGCGACGATCCCGGCTACGAGGCGACCTACTGGCGCGGGCGCATCTGGGCGCCGATGGCTTTCCTCGCGATCGAGGGCCTGCGCCGCTACGAGCTCACCGAAGCCGGGCGCCCGCTGGTCGCCGCGCTGCTGCGGCTCTTCCTCGCCGAATGGGACACGCACAGCCACGTCCGCGAGAACTACCCGGCCACCTTCGGGGAGGACGTACGGGCCCTGCAGGCGCGCTCGGACGGGCTGATGGCCTGGGGCGGCCTGCTGGCCTACCTCGCGTACGGCGAGCTCGCCGACGCCCGGCAGGACGGCTGGCGTTTCGCCCATCCCGGAGAGCCCGCCGAACTGGCCAACCTGCCGCTCGGCGACGGCCGGCTCTCTGTGGTAGCCGGCGACCGGCTGACCGTGGCGCTGGACGGGCATGCGCTGCTCGACGCCGCACCGGACGTCGTGGTCACCGCCTACCGGCGTACCGCCCACGAGGTCACCGGGATCGCCCGCGGCAGCGGCGATCTCTTCGTCAGCCCACCGGGAGCCGGTGACCCGGTCCGGGTGGCGGTCACCGAGGACCCGAAGCGCTTCCACATAACCGACAACGATGGGGGAATGCCCGCGTGACAAGGGAATCCGAGACCACGGCCGACATCCTGGTCGCCGGCGGCGGGCTCGGCGGGGTCGCCGCCGCGCTGGCCGCGCTGCGCCGGGGCCGGTCAGTGGTGCTCGTGGAGGAGACCGACTGGATCGGCGGCCAGCTCACCAGCCAGGGAGTGCCGCCGGACGAGCACACCTGGATCGAGCAGTTCGGGTGCACCCGCAGCTATCGGCGGCTGCGCGAGGCGATCCGTGACCACTACCGGACGTGGTACCCGCTCACCGACGAGGCGCTCGCTCGCCCGGACCTCAACCCCGGCGAGGGGCGGGTCTCACGGCTGTGCCACGAGCCCAAGGTCGCCGCCGCCGTGCTCGCCGCCATGGTCATGCCGTACGTGTCGGCCGGTCGGCTGCGCATCCTGTACGGCCACAAGGTCGTCGGCGCCGTCGTGGACGGCGATCGGGTCCGCACCGTCACCGTCGAGGGGGCCGACGGGCATCGGCTCGATGTGACCGCCCCGTACGTCCTGGACGCCACCGAGCTCGGCGACCTGCTGCCGCTCACCGGCGCCGAGCACGTCACCGGTTTCGAGTCCCAGCGCGACACCGGTGAGCCGAGCGCGCCCGGCGAGGCCCAGCCGGCGAACATGCAGGCGTTCTCGTGGGTGTTCGCGATCGACCATCGGGCGGGGGAGAACCACACGATCGACCGCCCCGCCGGCTACTCCGAGTGGGTGCGCTACCAGCCGCCGAAGTGGCCCAACCCACTGCTCAGCCTGAGCGCGCCCGACCCGAGGACGCTGGAGGTCGTACGGCGCGAGTTCATCCCGAACGCCGCCTCCGGCCCGGTCGTCGCCGACCAGCGCGCCGATCCCGGCGACAAAGAGCTGTGGGCGTTCCGCAGGGTGCTGTCCCGCAACGTGTTCCGGCCGGGGTTCGCCGACAGCGACGTGACCGTCGTGAACTGGCCGATGATCGACTACCTGCCCGGCCCGCTGATCGGAGTGAGCGACGAGGAGCGGGACAAGCACCTGGCCGGCGCCCGCGAGCTGAGCATGAGCATGCTCTACTGGCTGCAGACCGAGGCGCCGCGCCAGGACGGCGGCACCGGCTGGCCAGGACTCCGGCTCCGCGGCGACGTGATGGGCACCGCCGACGGGCTGGCCAAGGCGCCCTATATCCGGGAGTCCCGGCGCATCACCGCCCGCTACCGGATCGTCGAGCAGGACCTGTCGATCGCGGTGCGCGGCGAGGCCGGCGCGGTGAGCTACCCCGACTCGGTCGGGATCGGCATGTACCGCATCGACCTGCACCCCTCGACCGGCGGAGACACCTACATCGACGTCGCCGGCTGTCCCTTCCAGATCCCGCTCGGCGCGCTGCTCCCCGTCCGGCTGCGCAACCTGCTGCCGGCGGCCAAGAACATCGGCACCACCCACATCACCAACGGCTGTTACCGCCTGCATCCGGTGGAGTGGAACATCGGCGAGGTGGCCGGCGCGCTCGCCGCACACTGCCTCGAACACAGGCTGGAGCCCGAGCAGGTGCACGCCGATGGGGCGCGGCTGCGGGCGTTCCAGGACGAGCTGGTCGCCGACGGCGTCGAGCTCGCCTGGCCCGAGATCAAGGGGTACTGATGCCGACCGGCGGCCGACGGCTCCTCAGTGGCGTGATGATCCCGCTGGTCACCCCGATGAGCGCGCCGGGAACACCGTCGGCCGAGGCGGCGGCGGGACTGCTCGAGGCGCTCGCCACGGCAGGTGCGCGCAGCCTGATGTTGTTCGGCAGCAACGGCGAGGGCCCGTTGCTGCCGGTCTCCGCGCTCGGCGAGTTCGCCGAACGCGTGGCGAAGCGGTGGCGCGAGCTCACCGGCGGGCCGGTGCTGTGCAACGTCACCGCGGCCGGCACCGCGGAGGCGCTCGAGCGCGCGGCGGCGGTCGCGCCGGCCAGGCCCGACGCGATCGTGCTCAGCCCGCCCATCTACTTCCGGCATCGCGACGACGAGATCGCCGCTCACTACGCGGCCCTGGCCGGTCTCGACGTCCCGGTGGTCGCCTACAACGCGCCGCGCTACAGCAACCCGCTCGGCCCGGCGCTGATCGACGCGCTGGTGGCGATGCCGCACGTGGTCGGCGTCAAGGACAGCTCAGGCGACCTGGAGCTGCTGGGCCACATCGTCTCCGCTGCCGGGCGCCGCCCCGACTTCGGCGTGAGCCAGGGGGCGGAGCCCCAACTGCTCGCGGCGCTGCGGCTCGGCGCCGACGGCATCGTCCCCGGCATCGCGAACCTGGCGGCCCGGCCGGCCGTCGAGCTCGTCGCCGCCCACGAGGCCGGGCGAGACGACGACTCCGAGGAAGCGCAGCGGGTGATCGACCGGTTGCTCGCCCTGCACTCCGTGCGGCCGGGGGTGCCCGCGGTCAAGGCCGTGCTCGACGAGCGCGGGCTGTGCCCACCGCACGTGGCCGCGCCACTCGCGCCGTGCACCGAGGCCGAACGGCGCGCCCTGATCGACCTGCTCAGCAACGACGAAGCACATCTCTTACCTCGGAGGTAGAACGTGCAGCACCCCCCCATCGGCCGTCGGACCTTCGGCCTCGGAATGGCCGCGGCGTCACTGGCCGCCGCCATCGGCACGGCCGCACCCGCGAGTGCGGCGACCGCCAGGCGGCGCCCGGACCTCTTCGACGAGACCACGCTGTGGGACAACACCGTGGACCCGCTGAAGAGCTACCACGTCCACGGGCTGGCCGTGCTGCCGGACGACACGATCCTCGTCGCCACCGAAGGACGGCACGAGGTGTGCGACGCGGGCCCCCGGGACCTGCTGGTACGTCGCAGCAATGACGGCGGCGACACCTGGGAGCAGACGCAGACGCTGGTCGCGTCGGTCGACGGCCAGTCGTGGGGCAATCCGGCATTCGTCGTCGACCGGACCACCGGCAAGATCTTCCTGTTCTACATGCTGTCCATCCTGCTGCCGGAGAACACCGGCTGCTCCGGCGACATCGGCGACCTCTACATGATCTCCAGCGCCGACGGCGGCCGCACGTGGAGCGAACCGCGCGAGATGTCCGGCCTGTTCGACCACTTCCCCTATGACTGGGCCCTGCACGGCCCGGGGCCCGGCCACGGCATCCAGCTGGACGACGGCCGGCTGCTGCTCAACTGCTCCCACCGCCGAGTGATCATCGGCAACACCGTCGAGCAGAGGTTCTACGGCGTGGCATCCATCTACAGCGACGATCATGGCGAGACCTGGCAGAGCACCGCGGAGGTGCCGGTCTCCGTCGCCTACCCGATCAACGAGGCCAGGGTGGTCCAGCGATCCGACGGCACGGTGCTGGTCAACGGCCGCGCCGCGGCGGGCGGCAACCGGCAGCGGATCGTGTCGGTCAGCGCCGACCGCGGGCTGACCTGGTCGCCGCCACGGCTGGACGGGTCCACCGGCACGTTCAACGCCGTGGACGCCAGCCTGCTGCGTTACACCGGCGGGCCCGGCACGTCCGATGTGAGCCGGGTGCTGTTCAGCCGCCCCGACTCTCCGGTGCGGACGAACATGACCGTCTCGATCAGCTATGACGAGGCGCACGCGTTCCGCTACAGCCGGGTGATCAACGAGGGCCGGTCATACTACTCCGAGCTCGCCCGGCTCTCCGACGGCACGATCCTGCTGGTCTACGGCTGCGACGGCGACAACCCGAGCTTCCCGCGCCGGGTGGCCATCTGCCGCTTCTCCCTCGAATGGCTGACCAGCGGCAGGGACAGCCTGCGAAAGGGCCCCCGCTACGACGAGCACCTCGTCGACCTCGCGACCGGCGCGCACGTCTCTGGTGGCACCGTGTCGATCGTCGCGGACCCGGTGGCCCGCAACGGCAGCCGCGCCGTCTTCGCCCCGGACACGACCGGCGCCTACGTCGAATACACCCTGGACGTCGCCCGGCAGGGCTCCTATGAGCTGCTGCTGCGCTACTTCCGAGCGGCTGCCGGCGGTCTGGTCACCGTCACGGTCGACGGCCGCCACCCCCGTACCGCGATGCTGGACACCACGGCGGACCGGGCCGACGGCTACGACGTCGCGCAACTCGGCACCGTCGGCCTCAGGGCCGGCCGGCACAAGATCCGGTTCACCGCGTCCGGGACGGGGCGCGGGGGCGGCACGCTGATCTCGCTCGACGCGCTGAGCCTGATCGACGCGCCGTCGCAGGCTGACGCGCGCGACGAGGTGGTGGTCGACAACGACGAGCTCGGCTACGCGGTGGTCAGCGGCACCTGGTCGGCGGGCACGGGCGTGGCCGGCTACCGGGGCGGCAACTACCGCTCGGCGCCCGCCGGCACGGGGGAGCGGGTCGTCCGGTGGCGCCTGGTGGTCCCGCGGACCGGCGACTACGAGGTCCAGGCCTCCCATACCGCGCACGAGAACCGCGCGAGCAACGCGCCGTTCACGATCACCCACGCGGGCGGAACCAGCGTCGTGCGGGTCGACCAGCGCGCACCCGGGGTGACCGAGCCGCGCGGCGGCTCATGGGTGTCGCTCGGCATGTACCGCATGACCGCGGGGGTGACCACGATCGAGCTGAGCAACGCCGCCGACGGCGTCGTCATCGCCGACGCCGTCCGCTTGCTCCCCAAGGCATCGACTGGAATTTGACACCCGCCGCCGCTGAGCGGTTCCCCGGTTGCCCAAATATGAACAATCCCGCCAAAGCGGACGGATCGAGCCCGGGCCGGGAGGGGAGAGACCGTACGGGACTGGTGGTGATCATGCGGCACGCCCTAAGATCAGCGTCTTAGCTCTTTGGGGAGATACAGACGCCTGTGTTCCTCCTTGCGACCTGGCAGGTGCATATGGGCCCGCTGTCGAAATCCGATCCCCAGCAGATCGGCGGGTTCCTGTTACGGGGACGGCTCGGCGCCGGCGGGATGGGCCGGGTCTACTTCGGCGTGTCCTCCGCGGGAGAGCCGGTCGCGGTCAAGGTGATCAATGACGGGCTGCTGGACGACCGCCACATCAGGGAGCGCTTCGCGGCCGAGGTGCAGGCACTGAAGACGGTGTTCGGGCCGAGGGTGGCCGCCCTCGTGGCCGCCGATCCGCTGGCGGAGCGGCCCTGGCTGGCCGTGGAGTTCGTCCCCGGTGACACCCTCCAGCAGCACGTCGCCGCCAAAGGACCGTTCGAACCGCGGCTGGCCGCCATCCTCGGAGCCACGCTGGCCGAGGGACTGTCCACGATCCACGCCGCCGGGCTGCTCCACCGCGACATGAAGCCGCACAACATCATCATGGCCCCCGACGGGCCCATGGTCATCGACTTCGGCCTCGCCGTGCTCGCCGAGCGGAAACAGGTGCTGACCGAGACGGGAACCATGATCGGCACGCTGGTGTGCATGTCGCCCGAGCAGGCGAAGGGGGCGCGGGAGCTCACCGCGGCCAGCGACGTGTGGGCCCTCGGCGCCACGCTCGCCTACGCGCTCACCGGGCGGTATCCGTTCGAGGCGGCCAACGCCGCCGCGCTGGTCTACCGCATCATCGCGCCGGACGTGGCACCGGACCTCGAGGGCGTGCCCGCCGACCTCAAGAGCCTGCTGGAGGCCATGCTCACCGTCGAACCGGCGGTCCGTCCAGGGCTGGCGGAGGTGACCAGGCACCTGGTCGGGATCGTCACCGCCGCCGGCCTCACAGCGACACAGGCGCGCGAGATGCTGGCCGCCGCGACGTTCTCCGGCACCCAGGTGCCCCGGCAGGAGCCTCTGGTCGAGCGCGTCACCGCGCCCATGGCCGTGGAGCGCTCCAATCCGGCGGTGTTCTGGCCGTTCGTGGGGCGGCGCGGGGAGCTGGAGCGGCTCGACGACGTCCTCGCCTCGGGGGCCTGCGCCGCCGTGCTCGTGACCGGGCCGTCGGGCGTGGGCAAGACCCGGCTGGCGGAGGAGTTCGTCGCCCAGGCCAGGTCGCTGGGGCACGGCGCCGCGCACATCGCCGCCACGGTGAGCGCCTCGGTCGTGCCGCTGTCGGCACTCGGGCCGATCATGCCGCCGGGGACCGACCTCGCCGATCCGCACGCGCTGTTCGACGCCGTACGGTCGAGGATCGCGGCACTCGCCGGGAACGGCCGCTTCGTCCTGGCCGTCGATGACATCGACCTGCTCGACCCCACCTCGCTCGCCCTCCTGGCGTACCTGCTGGCGGACGCGCGGCTGTTCCTGATCGCGACGAAGCGCAGCGAGGCGGGAACGCCCGACGCGCTGGAGGCGCTGTGGCGCAAGGGCAGCGCCCTGCACGTCGAGCTGCGGAATCTCGACAGGGAGGGCACGGAGACCCTGCTGCACCTGGCGCTTGGCGCGCCCGTCGCCGCCGCGGCGGCCCACGCCCTGTGGGAGGCCAGCCAGGGCAACGTGCTCTACCTGCGGGAACTGGTTCTCAGCGGGCAGGCGGACGGGACCCTGGACGACGCCGACGGGGTGTGGCGGCTGCGCGGCCCCCTGCGGCTCGGCTCGGGGGTGAGCGGCCTCGTCTCCGACCGGCTCCGCCGGCTGTCCCCGCAGGAGCGCCGCGTCGTCGATCTGCTCGGGCTGTGCCAGCCGCTCGGCCTGGACGACCTGCTCGCCCACACCACCCTGGACGTACTGACGCGCCTGGAGGACCTGGGCCTGATCACCCTGCGGGAGGACGGCCGGCGGCAGGAGATCACCCTGGCCCATCCGCTGCACGCCAAGGTGCTGCGTGAGTCGCAGTCGCGGCTCGCGGCGCGTTCACTGCTGCTCGACGAGGTGGCCAGGGTGGAGGCGTACGGCGCGCGGCGGCGCGCCGACCCGCTGCTGCTCGCCTCGTGGCGGCTGGACGCCACCGGCACCGCCGACCCCGAGCTGCTGACCCGCGCCGCGCGGCTGGCCAGGTACTCCCATGACATGGCCAGGGTGGAGCGCCTGGCCAGGGCGGCGCTGGTACACGGAGCCGACGCCCGCGCCGCGCTCTATCTGGGCGAGTCCCTCGGCGAGCAGGGTCGCTACGCCGAGGGCGAGCAGGTGCTGCGAGCCGCGTTCGAGCACGCCCGCGGCGACGACCTGGAGTCCGTCGCCGGCTCCCTCGCGCTGAACCTGTTCTACGGGCAGGGCCGCGCCGAGCACGCGATGGCCGTGGTGAACGCCGCCGCGCGGGAGGCCGGCGGGACGCCCGGGCTCGCGGCGATCCGGGCGCTGCTGCTGGCCGCCGACGGCAGGCCGGCCGAGGCGCTGGCCGAGGCGGGGAAACGCGAGCCGGAGTCGCCGCGGCAGCGGGTGCTGTGGCTGCGCGCCCGCGCACAGGCCTTGCTGGACGGCGGCAGCGTCGTGGAGGCCGCCGAGCTGGCCCGCCGGGTGTACGAGGAGCACCGCAGGATCGACGACCGCACGAACGTGTCGCACCCCGCGGGCGCGCTGCTCGCCCTCGCCGGCGCGCTGCTGGAACAGGGCGCGTTCGACGAGGCGGAGCAGACCGTACGGCAGGCGCAGGAGATGGCGCTCGCCGACGACGTGAGCTCGCTCGACATGTGGCTGCCGTGGCAGCTCGGCCGGATCCTGCTCGCACGGGGCCGCCCGGCGAGCGCGGCGCGGCAGTTCCGCGAAGGGCTGGCCCAGGCGCGGTCGAGCGGTCATCCGGTCGCCGAGCGCGTGCATCTCGCCGGCCTGGTGCTCGCCGATGCCTGGTTGGGGCGGCCGGCGGAGCCGGAGCTGGCGGGACGGCTGACGGAGCTGGACGCCCTGCCGTTCCGGCATCAGGACGTCGACAGGGCCGGGGCGTGGGCGCTGGCCGCCGCGGGGCGCCTCCCCGAGGCGCGTGCCCACCTGCACGCCGCCGCGCGGAGCCACCTCGCCGCCGGCCGGCTCACCGCCGCGACGACGCTGCTCTACGACGTGGTACGGCTCGGCGAGACGGTCACCTCCCTGCCCCCGATGCAGGGCGAGTACGCCGCCGCCAGGGCCGCACACGCCGAGGCCTTCGCCCGGCGCGACCCGGCCGGCATGGCCGCCGCGGCAGGACGGCTGCGCACGCTCGGCGCCGGCCTGCTCGCGGCGGAGGCCCTGTCCGCGGCGGCGGGACTGGCCGGCCACCGCACCGCGGCGCGATATCTGATCGCCGCGGACGAGCTAAGGGAGCAGTGCGAGGGCGCGCGGACGCCCGGGCTGGCGGACCCGGAGGGCGCCGCCATACTGACCGGACACGAACGGGACGTGGCCCTGCTGGCGGCCAGAGGGCGGACGCAGCCACAGATCGCCGGCAGCCTCGTCATGCCGGTCCACACGGTGGGAGATCACTTGCGCAGCGTTTACCGCAAGCTCGGGGTGGAGACCCAGGCCGAGCTGGCCGCGCTGGTGGTCGAGGAGGCCTGCCCGTGATACCGGAGCAGGTCACGATCGTGACCAGGGGAATCGCCGAGCTGCGGCCGCGGCTGGAGGAGATCGCCGACGACTTCTACAGGCGCCTGTTCGACCGGCATCCGGAGCTGTGGCCGCTGTTCCCCACCGACATCTCCGTCCAGCGGCGCAAGTTCGCCGACGAGCTGGAGATGATCGTCCGTGCGATTCCCGACTTCGGGTCGTTCGCCGAGCGGGCCCGCCACCTCGGCGCCCGGCACGCCGGGTACGGGGTGCGCGTCGCCCACTACGCGCACGTCCGCGCGGTGCTGTTCGAGGTGATCGCCGCCGCTCTCGGCGACGGCTGGACGGAGGAGGCGGAGGCCGCCTGGCGCAGCGCCTACAACCTGATCACCGAGGCCATGCTGCTCGGCGGCGCGCCACCCGCCGGCCGGAGGAGACTGCGCGGGGTCAGGTAGCCGGCCGCGGCGATCTCGCCGCCGGCCTTTTCAGTGCCACCTTGTCCAGATGTGGATATTCGTGTCAATCTAGCGCCCTCATCCCCGTCTCGTCCTCTGCACCATCCGCCGCAAGGGGAGCCGCCGTGCGCGTCCAATTAGTCGTCCCAGTCGCCGCCCTGCTGTTCTCGCACGTCTCCGCGGCACAGGCCGCCGACGTCGTGGAGTACGAGTGCACCACCACCGCCTCCAACGACAGGCAGAACATCAAGGTCGACGTCGAACTGACGGTCCCCGCCGGCGTCGGGGTGGACGAGAACCTGACGATCGGCTGGAAGGGCTCCTACTCCGGGGGAACCGAGCTGCTCGCGCCCACGACGGGCCTGGAAGACGGACTCAACCTGTACGCCTACGCCGGCATCCGCGGGATCGACAAGCTGACCTCGGCCACCGGCGTGGCCCAGCTCGGCACGATCACCCCGGGAGCGCGCATCCCCCTCCCCACGACGACCGTCAATCTGACGACGACGCCCCAGGAGGAGGGCGAGGGCACGGTGCACGCGGCCGCCATCAACTTCGGCCCCAGCCCTCAAGAGCCCGTGATCGAGTGCGAGGTCCTCAACAAGAGCGCTTTGACGGAATACCCCCTCAAGGTCGGCACAGGCGACGGCACGACCACTCCCAGCTCCACGCCCAGCCCCAGCACCACCGAAACGGACGACGGGGACAACGAGGACAACGGGGACGACACCACGACCCCCGAGGTGACCACCACCGTCACCACGACCACAACTCCGGAGGGAGGGGTCGATACCGGAGGTGGCGGCGAGGCCGGGCCGGACGGGCGAGCGGTGATGCTGGCCGGCTCCCTGCTGATCCTGGCCGCCGGCGCCGGTCTGTGGCTACGCAGGCCCAGGCCCGCCCCGTGAACGGAGGGCCGGCCCCGCGCGGCCGGCCCTCCGCTGACGCTGCCCCTGCCTTCAGCGAGGTCAAGGGTGACCCCGCTGTCGCATTTCGGGCAAGGTTAGCCTAACCTAATCCCCATGACCGAGGAGATCTCCCTCCGCGGCGCGGAATTACGCCTCAGCTACCACGGGACCACCGTGGTGGAGGACGGCCACATCGCCCTGCGGCCCGGCCACGTCACCGCCCTGGTGGGCCCGAACGGCAGCGGCAAGTCCACGCTGCTGCGCGCGCTGGCCAGGCTGCACCGCCCCGACAGCGGCGCCGTGACGCTGGCCGACGGCACGGCCGCGCTGGATCTTTCCGCGCGCGACTTCGCCCGGCGGGTGACGCTCCTGTCGCAGAGCCGCCCCACGCCGGGCGGGCACCTCCTCGGTCGGCGCGCTCGACCTGCTGGCGCTGCCGTTCGGCGGCAGCGACGAGGCCGCCCGCGTCCTGTTGGCCTCCCGGCTGCCCCGGCTGCTGGCGTTCGTCGCCGTCGGCGTCGCGCTGGGAGTGGCGGGCTCGCTGCTGCAGTCGGTCGCCCGCAACCCGATGGCCTCGCCGGACACGCTGGCCATCAGCTCCGGCGCCCACCTTGCGGTCGCCTCGGTCGCCGTGTTCGGTCTGGCGCTGCCGGTGGCGCTGTCGGGCGGGCTCGCGCTGATCGGCGGCCTGGGCGCGGCCGGCCTGGTGATGGCGCTGTCGGCGGGCGGGCGCTCCGGCACGACCCGGCTGATCCTGGCGGGCTCGGCCACCGCGCTGGCGTTCCAGTCGCTGACCAACCTGCTCATGATCCTTTTCGAGGAGGAGACCACCGGGCTGTTCGCCTGGGGCAGCGGGTCCCTGGTGCAGAGCGACTTCGGCGCCGTCGCCCAGTTCGGCCCGGTGATCGCGGTGGTGCTGGTGGCGGCGATGCTGGCCGGGCCGCGGCTGGACATCCTCGGCCTGGGCGACGACACCGCCTCGGTGCTCGGGGTGAACGTGCACCGGCTGCGGCGGTGGCTCACCCTGCTCGCCGTCCTCCTGTCGGCCGCCGCCGTGACCATCGCGGGGCCGATCGGGTTCGTCGGGCTGTGCGCGCCGGTGATCGTACGCCTGCTGCCCAGGTCCATTCCCGGTTTGCACCGCAACCGTACGCTGCTGCCCCTGTCGGGGCTGGCCGGCGTGCTCATCGTGCTCGGCTCCGACATCGCGCTGCGGGCCGCGCTGGGCGCGCAGGCCGGGGTGGAGGTGCCGCCCGGCGTGGTCACCACGCTGCTCGGCGCGGCGGTCATGATCTGGCTGGCCCGCCGCTACCGCGACGCGGGACCGACCCGCCGCCCGCCGGCCGTGCGCACCGGCGCCACTCGCTCCCGCACGGTCTTCCTCGTCGTGGCCGTCACGTGCGCCGCCCTGCTGACCGGGGCCCTGATTCTCGGCCTGCTGGGCGGCGACCGGTGGCTGCTGGCCGGAGACGTCATGAACTGGCTCCAGGGCCGCACCGGCCGCGCCCTGACCTTCGTCCTCGACCAGCGCTGGCCGCGCGTCCTCGCCGCCGCCCTGGCCGGGACCGCATTGGCCGTCGTACAGGCCGTGTGCCGCAACCCGCTCGCCGAGCCCGGCGTGCTGGGCGTCACCGCCGGTGCCGGCGTCGGCGCGATCTCACTGCTGGCCCTGGCCCCGGTGGCGGGCATCTGGGCGATGTCCGCCGCGGCCGGCGGGGGCGCGCTGATCGCCTTCGCCCTCGTGTACGTGCTGTCCTGGCGCGGCGGCGGCCTCAGCTCCGACCGGCTCGTCCTGATCGGCATCGGCGTCCAGGCCGCCTGCACCGCCATCACCATCCTGATCATCGTCAAGTCCGACCCGTGGAACACCGCCATGGCCCTGACCTGGCTGTCCGGCTCCACCTACGGCCGCATCCCGGCCCAGCTCATCCCCGTCACGCTGGCCCTCCTGCTGGTCACCCCGTTCCTGACCTGGCTCCGCCGCGACCTGGACCTGCTGTCCCTGGACGAGGACACGCCCCGCATCCTGGGCGTCCCCTTGGAGCCGGTCCGCCTGGCCGCCCTGTCCGGCGCCGTGCTCCTCACCTCCACGGCGGTGTCGGCGGTCGGGGTGGTCGGCTTCGTCGGCCTGATCGCCCCGCACGCCGCCCGCGCCATGGTCGGCGCCCGCCACTCCAGGGTGCTCCCGGTCTCGGCCCTCCTCGGCGGCCTGCTGGTCAGCCTCGCCGACACCCTGGGCCGCACGGTCATCGCCCCGGCCCAAGTCCCCGCCGGCCTGGTCACGGCATTGATCGGCACGCCGTACTTCGTCTACCTCCTGTGGCGCGCCCGCGCCCACACCGCGTAGCGGCCCGCCGTACGGCCTGCTCGAACGCGAGCAGGTCGAGAAGGCCAGAACAGCACCGCGGCCCACCATCACGAATCAGGCAAACTGGTCGAATGATGTCGACTGATCATCGACCGGCCACGCCGTTCGAGGAGCAGCTGTGGGCGGCCCACCAGGACGGGCAGGAGGCCCTGTGCCTGAGCCTGCTCCGCGATGCGGATCTGGCACTGCCGATCACCGCCGCCGCGGCGGCCGGGACCGAGGCCCCCGCCTGGGCGACGGCCATCGACGCCGAGCGGACCTGGCTGCTCGCGTACACCTCCGTCGAGGCGATGCGGCTGGCCACCGGCGGTGTCGCCGCGTACTGCCGGGTCGTCTCGCTGGTCGAGTTGGCGGCAGGCTGGCCGGACCCGAGGTGGGGCCTGGCGATCAATCCGGGGTTGGCGGCCGCCTTCACACTGGAGTCCGGAGCGGTGGCCAGGCTGGCGGTGCCCACGCTGGCCCAGGACCTTCTGCTTGATCCCGCGTCAGGGGTGCCGGCGGTCCAGAAGCTGCTCTCCCCCGCCGACGTCCGGGACGTCCTGGCCGAGGGCGAGCCGAGGATCTCCGGCTACTGCCATCACGCCCTGGACGTCTCGCACATCGCGACGCCTGCCGTGCTCGCCGCGGCGCTGGGGCAGCCGGACATGGTGACCGACAAGGGCTCGCTGAACATCCTGCGCTGGCGCCCCGCCGGCCTCGCCCTCTACCGCACCGCCTTCGGCGGGACCGACGAAGAGAGCAGGGCCGCGGTGGCCGGCTGGGTGATCGAGGAGCCGCCGTTCGTGGGGATGGGCCTGGTGCCGAGCGTCGATCACGTGATCCGCGAGTACAAGGTGTACGGCGTGGGCCTGCCGCACGGCGCGGAGATCTGGGAGCTCACCTCCAGGGGGACCGAGCACCGCCGCGCGATGTACCACGGCGACCTGCGGCGGTGGCTGCTGGTCGGGACGCGAGCGCGATGAGCTGGCACTTCTACCGGGCCCGCTGGCGGGGCATGGACTACGTGGCCAGCCCCGAACCGCACTCGCTGGAACTGTGGGTACGGCTGCGCAGCCCGGTGCCGGCGGACGGTTTCGACGAGATCGAGCCCGGCTGCCACGTACGCACGGTGCCCGCGGCGGAGTGCGCGGCCCTGCACTTCGTGACGACGGTGTGCCGCTGGCGGGGGGAGCAGTTCCACGTGCACGACGAGCGGGACGGGCGCCTGCTGCTCGAATACCTGGGCGGATCCGCGCTCGCCGCGCGCGAGCTGGGAATGGAACGGATCGAGCGGGGGGTGTACCGCCTCTGGGTGCCCCGCGAAGAGGTCACCGACCTGAGCGAGCACGCCGCGCCACTGAATGTCGGGAATCAACACTTTTGATAGCGCTCTTGTCTTTTGATGTTCATGTGACGGAAACTAACGGGTAACGCAAGAGCGTCGGCGGGGACGCATATGGCTTCAGGGGGTGTTCATGGAGTCTGGCTTCAGGGGGTGTTCATGGAGTCGTCCGGCCAACCGGATGCGGCGGCGATGAGGGCCTATGCCGACGAGCTGCGCGACATGTTCCAGCGGATCAACGACGCGGGCCTGGAGCTGCATGCCGAAGCCAGAGCGGTCCAGATCACCGAGAAATCGCGTGATGGCCTGGTGTCGGTGACGGTCGGCGCGCGCGGCCAAATCGTCGGGCTCGACCTCGACCCGCGCATCTACCGGCGGACCGACGCGCGGCACCTGGCCGACACGATCATCGACACGGTTCATCGGGCGGCCGCCAGGGCTCAGGAGCGCATCGCGGAGATCTTCGACCCGGTGATCCCCCGTGCGGAGCTCATGGCGCACCTCGACGGCGATCTCGAAACCGCCATGACGCGGCTCGCCGACCGGATGGAGGGCATGAAGTGAGGCTCTGGGACGGCACGGAGATCGTCAAGCCCATCGTGGACCGGGGCATCTTCCTGTGGTCGACGATGGCCGGGGACCTCGAACGGGAGTCGTCGCGCGTGATCACCCAGGTCGAGGAGGCCCTTGCCGCCGCTCCGTGGGGCTCCGGCGCCGAGGGCCGGGCATTCCAGGCCGCCCACTTCCGCGACGACGGCCCGAACCGGATGCTCACCCAGTGCGCCCAGCTCACCAAGGAGATCGCCGACATGGGGAGCAGGGCGCGTATAACCGTCGACAACACCCTGCAGACAGACGCCGCCATCAAGCAGGACCTGGCGGCCGGGCTGACGATGGTGATCTGAGACCCGAGACGTGGCGATCAACGGCGATATCGGAGTCCATGGCACCGGCAGCCAGGACGCCGGCGGCCAGGCGACCGTGCAGCCTGCAGTCCCCATCGACAGGGACGTCCTCCCGGCATGGGAGACCGAAGCGCTGCCCGGCTGGGTCGTCTACTGGCTGATCCCCATGCTGTCGGCCGGGCAGAAATGGCCGGAAGCCAGCGAGAGCGGCCTGTCGAAGCTGGCTCAGGCGTACGACGGCCTGGCCGAGGGGGCCATCGGCTCCATGCCTGGCGCCGGCACCGCCGCGCGCGTCCTCGTGACCGGCTGGGCCTCACCCGCCACTGCGGACTTCGTCTACAGAGCCAAGTTCCTGTACGGCCACGAGGCCGGAATGGCGGGGGTGTCCGGGAACGCGCGGGCTTACTCGCAGCAGGCCAGCAACTTCGCCGTCGAGACCCAGTACTCCAAGCTCTCGATCAACGTGGCCTTCTGGGTGACGGTCGTCGCCATCGCCATCGCGCTCATCGCCGCCTTCTTCACCGCCGGGTCCACCACCGCGATCGTCGGGCCGTACGCGGCCGGGGCCCGCGCGGCCATCAGCCGGATCCTCGTCAGGCTCGCGACGCTGGGGGGCCGGGGACTGGGCACGACGCGACTGGCCGGAGTGACCACGCTCAGCGGCGCCACCGGGCCCGGCGTCATCGCCAGGCTGCTTGGCACGTCGATCGGCCGGGAACTGGTCGAGGAGATCGGCGAGGAGTTCTTCATCGACGCGGTCGCCCAGTACCAGCAGATCCAGATGGGCACGCGGAAGGAATGGGACTGGCAGAAATCCCAGGCCGCGATCATCGGCGCGGGCGCCGGAGCGATCATTGGCACGAAGCTGGCCGGGCCCATGTCAGACATCACCAGTCATGTGCCGGGATTCGCCGGCCGCGCGCTGACCACCGGCCTGACCAATACGATCGCCTCCCCGGCCGGCAGCTTCATTGCCAACGGCGTGGTCTACGGCCAGTGGCAGAACCCGTTCACGGCCGATTCCATGCTGGGCGGCTTTCTCGGCGGCGCCGGGCGTACCGGAACGATCAGCCCGTTCAATCCCGACGTCTACACCGCGCTGACCAACCCGTTGACCTCTCTCACCTCCGCTTACGACGCCGCCGCGCGCACCGACGCCGCCCGCGCGGCAGGCAATCCGCCTGCGGATCCGGCAGGCGGGAACCCGTCCAGCGGTGGCCCGAACGGGGGCGGTGGCCAGCCCGGCATGCCCGGGTCCGCGCCCCAGCCCGATCCCGCGACGCCCGCGCCGGCGAGGTCCGGCAGAACAGCCTCCGCGCCGGCTGCACCCCCGGACCAGGGGACCAGCAGGACACCGGGCACCACGTCGTCCACCACCGGACGGGACGACGACAGCAGGCGCGCGGCCCCCGCGCCGGACACGGACACGGCCTCGCACAGGCGCGGCTCCACTACGCCGGACCACGATGATCAGGGTCAAGCCGGCTCGCGTCCAGAGGTATCCGGGCAGGCCGGCGCCACACCACAGCCCACCGGCGAAGTGACGCCACAGTCCGGGCCTGACACCGCCCGGACGGCAGGGAACCCTCCGCAGGACACCTCCGGGACGGCAGAGCCAGAGCCCCACGCGCACAGCGCCGCGACGCCGGCGCAAACGCCGGACGGCACCACCGCACAGCCGGACAGCGGCCCCGCACAATCAGACGGCAGCCACACACAACCAGACGGGCCGCCCGCACAACCGGACAGCAGCCACACACAACCAGACGGGCCGCCCGCACAGCGGGACGACCGACCCACACAGCTTGCCGACCTGACGGGGGCCGCCGCATCCGCCCCCGAGCCCATGACTGCCGCCGTCCGTGCCCGTACAGCGCTGATCGGCGCGATCACCGTGGACTTCCCTGACGCGGTGATCAGCCCGACGGGCGATCTCCTCCTCTCCTCCACCAACGGCGTGCGCACCGGAGCTCAGATTTCCGCCGCCACCATGAGCCGCATCCGCGCCGCCCTGGACACCCGGGCCGAGCAGGTCCAGAACCTCGCGGACCTGCAGGCCGAGGCGACCGCCATGCTGCTGGTCGCCCAGGCCGGGGAAACTGCCGCCCCCCGAACGGACTCCGCCCCCGACAGCGGCCCCGCCGCCGCGCCGGCGTACGCGAGCAAACCGGGGACGGTCACGTCGAGGCCGGTCCCCGGCACCAGGTACGTGACCGACGGCCGGCTGGGTCCCGACCTGGATCTCGACGAGGTGCTGGCCGCCGCCCGCGAGCTGCTCGAACACCACTTCCTGGACCAGGGCGTAACCGGCTTCACCTGGTCGGACGACGGCCAGACGCTGGCGGTCCATACCGAGACGAACGGCACCCACTATTTCCGCCCCGTCGTCGGCGGCCTGTCTCCGGACCTGATGGGCCAGACCAAGATCAAGGCCGGCACGGACGAGAACCACCCACACCTGGTCCACTTCGGCCCGCGCATCGCGCCCGACCAGGTGTCCAGGGTCTGGCTGCACGAGATCACCGACACCCTGCAGGAGGTGCGGTCCGCCGGCCACGGCAAGCGGAGGAGAATCCTGCCGGGCCGGCGCGGCGCGGCCACGCAGAACGCGTGCGTGGCCGCCCGGTTCAACGAGCTGGCGTTCCTGACCCACAAGTGGCAGCAGGCGCCGACGCTCCAGGAGAAGCGGCTCCTCGCCGTCGACATCGACGGCGTGGCCCGGGAGCTGAGCGGACGCGGTCACACGCCGCCGCTGCCGCCCTGGGCGCCCACTCAAGCCACCAGGCCGCGGCGGACACCGGCCTTACCCGGCGATCACCCGTCCGCGCAGGACGTACAGGCCGTCATCGACGCACTCGTCCAGGCTGAGCAGGCGATCCAGCAGCAGATCGACGCGAAGCGGAGCAGCAGCGATGCGGCGCGCGAGCAGGCCAAGCAGGCCACGCGGCGGAAGCGGAAGGCGCTCAGGCAACACGACCAGGGCCGGTTCAAGCGGGCCGGCGACGCGCGCCGGGAGAACCAGGCGCACCGAGCCACGCAGACGCGGCACACCAGGATCGCCAACGCGTACGCCCCCGCGCTGGCGCAGGCGGCGAAGGCGAGGCAGGCCTACGAGCAGGTGCTCGCGGCGATGAACCAGGCGGGAAGACCCACTCAGCCTGGGGAGGTGAGCATGGCCACCGTCAGCAGGTCGCTGACGGCCAAGGCCACCCGGCTCCACCAGAGCTATCTGAACGCGCTGGCCGCGGCGCTGCCGCAGGAGGCCAGCCTCTCCACGGCCATGCCTACGGGCCGGCTCCCTCATCTGACCACCCTCACCACCACCGTCAACGAGATCCTGGGCCGCAACGGCGCCGGTCACAAGTTCACCCCGGACGAGCTTGAGCGCGCCCTGCGGGCCGACTTCCACAAGGCCGTCTCCCCGGACGGCGTCGTGCTGCGCGTGGGCCGCGGCAGCACGGCGGCGGAGGTTCGGGTCAGGCTCACTCTAACCGACCTGGTCGAGGTGCTCGACCCGGCCATCAAGGCGTCGGAGATGATGGTGGGCCTGTTCTTCCAGTCGGCCCGGACGGTCTCCGCCACCGCGTCGGGCAGCGTTGGGCTGCCCCTCGGTTTCAACACCGCGGCCCTGGCACAGCTCATGCCCGAAGGCGAGTGGCCCAGGGCGCTTGCCGAGCTGGTGGGTGTCGGCCTCGGGGCCGCCGCCGGGCGCAACTGGTCGGCGTCGGGCGGCGCGGGGATGTTCGCGCAGGGAGGCTCGGTCGCGGACAACAGGAGCGAGTCGCTGCTGTTCGAAGCCGCCGCGACCTGGACCGTGGAGGTCCGGACGGGGAAAGAGACGGGCTGGCGGGAGACCACGGTGGTGGACTCCGGCGCACCCGGTGACGCCGCCGCGCAGCGGCTGTGGATCTCGCACTCCTACACCGACCAGCCGCCGCGCAAGCTGGCCCGGATCGACGACGCCAAGCGGGACCCCAAGCTCCCCAACCACGTCATCTCCGGCATGACGGGCCTGGAGGACGCGCTCGGCGAGCTCACCGCCGCGCTCGGCGGAGAGTACGCCCAGGTCGGGGCCGTGGCCCACGACGAGCTGCGCATGTTCGTGACGGACGAGCTGCCCCACCGGCTGCGCGACGCGGTCAACAACGGGCTGGATCGCGTCTTCACCAAGGACGGCGAGCCGCACGCGAGGGTACGCGCCGAGACCAGGGTCGTGCTCGTGGAAGCCGAGCCGCTGGGCGGGCCGAGCGCCGAAGAGTGGGAGGAGGAGGTGCTCGTCGACTTCGTCGCCGTGCCCGGCGGGGCCTCGTCCGGCGGGTCGCTGGAGGGGAAAGTCTCGGCCGGCGTCACCGCGACCGTCAACGGCCCGGGCAACTACGAGCCGAGCATCGGGCCCAAGGTCAAGGGAGCCAGGTCGGGGTCGCGGTCGTACGCGGCCACCGCCAACAAGCAGGCGATCCACCCGAGCGTGCACAGGAAGACCAGTCCGAAGCAGAGCTACCGGGTCGCGCTGGAGACCACGTTCATCGTGGAGACGTTCGGCAAGCCGCCCGTCGAGCTGACGCCGATGCGCGGCACGGCGGTGGTCAGCATGCGGGAGTCGGCCGCCTACCGCTTCGGCCTGCCCGTCGACAGCTCGGCGCTGGTGTATAAGGACGGCCGGCCCCTGACCGACGCGGACGGGAACCAGGTGCTGCGCGGCGACCCACGGCCCACTCCGCCACCGGGCCGCAAGGCCGAGCTGCCCGACTGGCTCGGCGACGGCCCGGGCCAGATGCGTGGCGCGGGGCCCGCCCTCGTCCAGGACATCAGCGGGCTGGACGAGGTCAGGCAGAAGGTGCTGGACGAGCTCGCCGACCGCGGCATCGTGCCGAAGATCGTGGACGGCGTGCCGCAGTACTCCTCCAACCGGCTCGAGCGCGCCAGCCAGATACTCAACCTGCAGGAGGTCACGGAACAGCTGTCCGAGCACCGGATCAGATCCGCCTACGACTCGCTGGCGCAGGACGGCATCCTCGTCGACCTGGTGCTGCACGGCCTGAACAGCGCGCCGGAGCACTTCATGATGCGGGTTTCGCTGAAGCAGGACTTCGGGGACTCGCGCTACATCGGGTACACGGAGTCGGAGACCGTGGTCAACCTCGACATCGGCTCCGACACCTCGGCCCGATCCGTCAGCCGGTCCACGACCTACTCGGGCGGCTTCTCCGTCGTCGAGGGCGATGGCCCCGGCGAGGGCCAGGACGGGCTGTCGCACGAGGCGAGCGTCAACGCCGGCGGCGAGCGCAAGCGTACGGCGGGCTCCAACGTCGGCAGCACGGTCAACGTGGTGACTCTGCAGGAGAGCACCGGTCCGGTCGCGATCTTCTCGCTGGCCCACGAGCTGAGCGTCGAGCTCCTGCACGACGGCGAGTCGACGCCGCTGGCGTCCGGCAGGGGGAGGGCCAAGCTGCTGTTCGCCGCCGAATTCCTACGGCCGGAAACCGAGCAGGCGCCCGCGCCGCTGGGGAAGATGTCCAGCAAGCTGCTGTCCAGCGCGCGGCTCCTGCACATGGACGTGCGCGACGTGCTTCCCGCCGCGGAGGGGGTGCTGCCGAGGGGGATGCGCGCGGATTCCGTCGCGTACCAGACCCACACGGCGTTCCTGAACGTGCGCAACCTCGTCGCCCACCCCAAGTTGCTGTCCAGACCGCTCCCCAACGACCTCGCGCTCAGCACCCGGGGATTGCCCACCCGGTCGAAGCTGCCGGTAGTCGGGGAGGTCGGCGAGGCGGAGGTGCTGTGCGTCGTCAACCAGGTGAGCGGCAATATCCTCTTCGGGCTCGGCAGCGCCGGCGTGTCCTGGGGCGGGTCGTCCGGCCACTCCGCCGGCGCCTCGGCGAACCTCACCGACCTCGACGACGACGGGGAGTCGAGCGACGGCGGGGAGTCGAGCGACGGCGGCACGCTCTCCCTGCCCTCCCGCTCAGGAGGCACCGCCGACTCCACCTCGATCCTCGACATCTGGGGCACCGAGGAGCTCACGATCGAGTTCGGCCGCCAGTACATCGTGCGAGCCCCCGTGGACCTCACCCTCACCGGCTCGGAGAGCGCGGCGCAGGCGCTGCCGCTGGCGGACCGCCTTACGCCCGGCAAGACCCTGGCGGACACGGCGCAGGGCACCGCGCTGTTCTCGATCCCCGAGTTCGACGCGCTCGTGATGTACGCGGAGGGCGAGCTCGCGCTGCCGGGAGCCCTGGTGGGCGACGCGGTCGAGTGTTTCCTCAACGGCAGCATGACCCTCGACCGAACCCTCGCCGTGCCTCTGGTCCAGCGGTACCTCAAGGACATGGCCCAGGCCGGGCCCGCGAATCCGGGGTTCGCGAGGCGGCACACCCCGCAGGCCCTGCTCGCCAAGATCAGGGAGGTCGCGGGTCTCGGCCCGGCGGCGACCACGGCCCAGCAGGGCAACGAGAGACAGCAGCTCGACCAGACACTGAGCGAGGCCGCGGACCTGATCGAGCGCTCCAGCGACGTCGTGCTGGCCCCGTCGTACGACCGGGCGACGAGCATGGGCGCGGCCAAGTCGCTCGACTTTACCGACGAACAGGGCAATCCGGTCGACATACGGAACGCGGTGCTGGACGCCGTCCGCGCCGCCGACCCCAAGGCGCTGGACGGGAGCCCGACGCTGAGCGAGGAGCTCGACGTCGACTTCTCCAGCGACTCCGCGCTGATCCACATCACCGACATGTGGTCGCCGCGCGGTTTCGAGAAGAGCTATCACTTGCAGGCCGACCCGCAGGTGAGGCGGGCCGAGGAACTGACGGTCCGGACCCGGCTGGTCTACGCCGACGCCGCGGACTCCCGCCGGGGCACCCTCCTCACGCACACCTCGCAGGCCGGCGTCATCGTCCAGCACTACCGCTACATCGATCTGTCGCACTCTGAGGCGTACAACGGCTCCTACTCGGCAGGGCTGGACCACGGCGCCGCGGACGAGGGCGGCGGGCACGGGATCGGCGTGTCGACGGACCGGGGGCGCTCGTACTCGGGCTCCGTCAACCAGCAGGGAATCCGGCTGCAGCGGATGGCCGTCTTCAACGGCCTCAACCGGGTCCGGCAGAAGATGACCCTGGTCATCGAGGTCGAGCGCAGGCCGGTGCGCGCGCGCACGATCCCGGCGAAGGTGGACCGGTGGATCGGCGTGCTCCGGGGCAGGCACCGCACGCCTCCCCCGGTCACGTACGGCGCCTCGCTCGTACGGAGCATCCCGACCGGCATGATCCGGCCCGTCGCGGAGGATCCGGGACCGCTCGTCGTCGTGCCCGATCCCCGGCAGGTCGAGCTGCACCCCGGCCACTTCCCACAGGCGCTCTGGGAGGACCCGCACGGGCCGAGCCTCTTCGAGGTGGTCACCGCCCAGCTCGGGAAGATGCTGGGCGCCAAGACGGTCGAGGAGCACCGATCCGAGTTGGTCGCACGACTGTCCCCGTCGGCCCTGCTGACCGGCTTCGAGCGGATGGCGGGGGCCGCGGGCGACATCGCCGTGCGGGTGGCCAGGCAGAAGTTCAAGGACCAGGGCGCCGAGGTCACGATCCAGGCCCGCATGTCGGACCTCACCATCGTCGCCGGGCCTTTCGAGGCCGAGAGGGGAGAGGTCGACAGGAAGGCCGACGCCCAGAACGCGACCGTGTCCCGGAGCCGAGTGCTGCCCGTCAGCATGAGCGGCAGCGCGAGGCACGGCGACTCGGGCCTCGACGGCGGCATACGGACCGGCGAGCAGGCGTCGGAGAGCGTGACCGACCACCACGGGGCGCGCCGCGAGCGCAGCATGTTCGCGAAGGGCACCGCCGCCTACACCGTCCGGTTCAGAGTCGACTACGACCTGACCTTCCAGCACGTCGCGCGGCTGCGGGACGGCAGCGAGCGCGCCGTCGGAGATCCTGCCCACCTTCCGTTCGCCGCCGGCACCCAGGTGGACGTGATGCTCTTCGAGGACGAGATCGATGAGCTGCGCTCCCGGATGGAGTCGAACGTGCGGCTCGCGCCCCCGCGCTCCGGCGATCCCGGATGGACGACGTTCACCTTCGTCCCCGGCTCCGGCTCCCAGAGGCCGATCCAGGTCCTGCAGGCCGCGCGCCTGGCCGCCCGAGAGCGCGGCGCGGTGGCCCGCGTGGCGGTCCGGGAGGCGGACGGCCTCCATCGCTACCGGGCCGCTCCCGACGGCACCGTGCACAGCGAGACCCCCGACGGGGGGTTCGCCGAGGCTTTCGCCACCCTCTCCCCGGCGCTGCTTGACGCGGCCGACCGAGCCGGCGTCGACCTGCGCCACGTCTTCATGAGCTCTGCGGAGCCCGGCACGTTCGCCCGGCAGGTCGAGGCCGACCTGACGGCGCGCGGCGTCCCCGTGGCGGGCCCGGACAAGCCGGCCTGGCCAGCCCGCCAGCCGGCGTCGAGCTCGCCGGTGGGCGGGAGCGTCGCCCAGGGGATCACGTCCGTGAGCTCTCCCGCGATCGAGGGCACGCCGTTCAGCAGGTCCGGCCGGCCCGCCGGGGATCCGGACCTGGCCCTGGCCGAGGTACGCGCGCAGCACGTCTTCGCGGCCGACGTGGGCGGGGTCGGCGCGCACCTGTCCTGGTCCGCGGACGACCAGCTGACCCTCCAGCTGCCCGCCGCGCCCGACCAGCACGTCCGCGTGCTGATCAGCGACCCGGGGGAGGGCTTCAACGCCGCCACCGAGCTGCACGCGGGGACGGAGGAGGATCCGCACGTCATGCGCGTCTGGCCGAGGGTGCACCCGGACGCCGTGTCGTCGGTCCTCGTGCACGAGCTCTCGCACGTCGCGCAGGCCGCCGCCGCGACGGCGGCGGGCGCGCCGCAGGGCGTGATCAGGACGTCGCTGTCGGACCACCAGGCCGAGGGCACGGACCTTTGCCTGACTCCCCGCCTGGACGAGCACGCCCATCTGTCGCGCAAATGGCGGGCGGCCACCGACCCCGCCGTACGCTCGCGCCTGGCCGACGCGATCGACGCCATCGGCGCGGACATCGAACGCCGCGGCCACACCCCGCCCCCGCCTCCGTGGGGAACGGGGCCGCGCGCACCGGCCGACGCCCAGCCGCAGGGCAGGATCGCGAGGCTGCTCAATGGCGGAACCACCGCCGGGCTGGACACCTCGGCGGCCGGGCTCGCCAGGCTGGCGGAGATCGCCGGCGTCGCCGAGGTGGCTCCGGTGGCCGGCCACGCGGGCGAGTTCACCGTGACCACCAGCGGCGGGGCCTTCACGCTGGTGCTGGACGCCGCAGCGCAGAATGCCACGGAGGTGAGCGTCGGCTCGCAGACGCCGGACCGGCTGGCGCTCCAGGTGCCCGGTGGAGGGAGGCACACAGGCGTCGTCGCTGTGGCCGAGCAGATCGCGGCACACGCGGCAACGCTGGCCGGCCGGCTGCCCGGCCGAGCACTCGGGCCAGGACCGATGACGCCCGGAACGGGCCCTACGGCGCCAGGCCAGGCGCTCGGCGTACCCGACGCCGTGACGCTCGCGAGGCTTCGCGGGCTGGCCCTCGCGGTCTCCGAAGCCGGGCCGGTCGGCGCGGCCGGCGCTGCGGCCGCGCTGCGCACCGCGGCGGAGCGGGCAGGTGTGGCGCCGGGCCAGGCCGGGGCGGCCCCCCGGTTGCTGGCGCTGGCGCGGGCCGGCGAGCTCTCTCCCGCTCACGTCGCGGCGATCCGTGGCCACGAGACGCTGCCGGAGGCGGCCGCGGCCAGGGCCATCGAGCGCGGAGCGGCGCTCATGGGCGCCCGGGTCCACGCGTACGGTGCCGGCCTGGCGGACATCGTGCTGCCCGGCCGCGCGCCCATCCCCGTCGAGGTGAGGCCGGCCCAGGCCGGTGACCCCGAGCCGGGCATGCTGACCTACCAGGTGGACGGCCGCCTCACGATCGGCGCGAACGAGCGCGCCGCCGCCGCGACGGCCGCGGGAGCGGTCGCCCGGGCGCTGGGCGCGGCGGCAGGCGATCACGAGGCCCTGGCCGAGCTGTACGAAGCCGTGCGCCAGGTGCGAGCGGCCACCCCGGCGCAGCGGCCGGCACGGCTGGGCGTGCTGCACGGCCTGCTCACCACCACCGATCCGGAGGTGTGGCGGCTCATCCCGGAACCGCTGGCCGCCGAACTCGGCACGCTGGCGGGCGGTCGACGCCCCCGGGACTGGCCCGCGCACCTGAACCGCCTCCGCGCGCTCGCCAACGCGACGGGCTGGTACCCGCCGGAAATGGAGTGCCGGTGCCCTGCCGGCGTGCCGTGCGTGTGCGGCCGCCGCCCCGGACCGCAACGGGTCCGGGCGTGAGCGGGATCACGCATTCCGGCATGATGGGACTCCCGAAGAGAGGACGGCTATGGCATTCGCGGTGGCGCGGACGAGGGATGAGGCACACCTCTACCTCGATCTGCACCCGTGCGCTTGCGGGTCGGTGGACACCACCTGGCAGAGCGGGCTGGTCAGCGTCGAAGGAGGGCTGGCCAACCGCTATTCCGGCACGTGCGAGGAGTGCGGGACACGACGGGAACACCTGTTCGGGCTGCCGGAGCGTCCTGTGATGCCCTCCGGATATCCGACATTCGGCGGGGCGGAGCCATCGGAGCTGCTCGACGCGGGTGAGTGGCTGTGGGTGGCCGACCTGACGGCGGGCAACGTCCCGGTGGACGACGAGGCCGAGGCCCGGCGCGCGCTGAAGATCGCGACCGCGGCCGTCGAGGAGGTCGTCAAGTTCGTGCCGCCCGGCGCGGACGCGGTGCCCGACGACGGGTTCTGGTCCGAGCGCGGGCAGCGGATACGAGCGGCCGAGCCCGGCAGGTTCCAGCTCGACCGGCTGCTGGTCGTCAGGGACACCTACCAGGACCTGGCGGGCCGGCATGCCTGAGCGCGGTCTCGCACGTTCACTCGTGGAGTCGTACGTCTACCTCGACCTGGTGGCTCACGGTGGCGAGACGGGCGCGTCGCGCCAGGCGGTGGTCACACAGGAGGAGGACGGCTGGCTGCTGCGTCTCGGCGACGCGGAGGTTCTCGTCCCCTTCGAGGCCGAGGCAGGGGCGAGACAGGAGGAGCTGACCTTCGGCTTCGGCCTCTCCGAACTGATCGACCCCGGCCAGTGGGTGCTCATCGCCGCCACATACGCGAGCAGGGCCTTGGAGGGCGGACTCCTCTTCGCCGTCGATCCCTCGGACGCCGGGGCGTTCGACAAGGTGGCGGCCGACTGGCGCTTCGCCGCCGACGCCGTGGCCGAGGCGCTGAAGTTCTTCCCCGACGGCGCCGCCGAGCTGGCCCCGGAGGCGTTCTGGAGCGAGATGGGCAGGTCGCTCCGGGAGTCCGAGCCCTATCGGCTCACCAGGAGGAAGCTGGAGAGCGACCTCGCCTTCTACCGCCAGAGCCTGGACGACTTCCGCCGCCTCCACGCCCGCTGACCGCCGGTCGGATGAGAGCGCTCACTGCTTCCACCCTGTGACGCCTTGGTCACACGATCAACCTCCGGCTGCGGCGGCGTTACGGTCACCACGAATCGAAAGACGGCCGGAACGACGCCGACGGCACGCTCGACTCCTACAACGTCAAGAGGGAATGAAGCTGACGCTCTACCTGGGCGCCGCGGGCCCATGCCGAAGGGAGCGTTAGGCGTCCTGCTGACGGCCGCGCTCATGGTCGCCAGAACACGGGACGTGTCCGGCTCCGACGCGCCACCGACGATCTGAAGGAGGGCGATCCCGCACGAGACAGGCATACCTTGATACCCGACGACACTCTGCGAACCGGTGAGACGGACGTCGAACGAGCCAAGCCGCCCAAGCACGTTCCGCGTCGTGGCCGGCGGCGCCTGCGCAGGGCCCTGCGGTGGACGGCCGGTGTGGTCACGGCGCTGGCACTCGTGGTCTCCGCGCTGGTGGTCTGGTCGGTGCGGCGCGGCTTCCCCCAATACTCCGGGCAGCTCTCACTGACCGGGCTCACGGCACGGGTGACCGTCTACCGCGACGCCTACGGCGTGCCCCAGCTGCATGCCAGGTCCGCGGAGGATCTGTTCAAGGCGCAGGGCTACGTGACCGCCCAGGACCGCTTCTGGCAGATGGACTACCGCCGCCACCTCACCTCGGGACGGCTCGCCGAGCTGTTCGGCGACCCGCTCGTGCCCACCGACGCCTTCCTGCGCACGCTGGGCTGGCGGCGCGTCGCCGAGCGCGAATGGGCGCTGATCTCCCCGGAAACGCGGAACTACCTGCGCGCCTACGCGGACGGCGTCAACGCCTGGATCGCCGCGAACGGCGGCGCGGACCCGGCGGGCAAGGGCCTGGAGTACACGCTGGTCGGCCTGCAGAACTCCGCCTACACGGTAGAGAAGTGGGACCCGGTGGACTCCCTCGCGTGGCTCAAGGCGATGGCGTGGGAGCTGCTGGGCAACATGGACGCCGAGATCGACAGGTCACTCCTGCTGGCTCACGGGCTGAGCAGGAGCCAGATCGAGCAGTTGTACCCGCCTTACCCGTACGCGAGGAACAGTCCCATCTCCGGCGACAGCGCGTTCCACACCGGCGTGACGGCTCCGGCGGCGTACTCCCGCCCAGGCGAACGCCTCTCCCGCCAGGCGGCGCCCGCGCTCGCCGCGCTCGGTGACACGATGCGGTCCCTCCGGCTGCGGCCGTGGAAGGACCCCGCCGGCATCGGGTCGAACGCCTGGGCCGTCAGCGGCGCGCACACGGCGTCGGGCAAGCCGATGCTGGCCAACGACCCACATCTGGCGGCCTCCATGCCGGGGACCTGGTACCAGGTGGGGATGCGCTGCGACTGCTCGTACAACGTCCAGGGCCTGTCGATGCCCGGGGTTCCCGGGGTGGTCATCGGGCGCAACGATCGCATCGCCTGGGGCCTGACCAACCTGGCCGCCGACGTGACCGACCTCTACCTGGAGAAGGTCAAGGACAACCGCTACTTCGACGGTACGGCGTGGCGCGACCTCACGACGAGGCAGGAAGTGATCAAGGTGGCCGGCGGGAGACCAGTCGCCATCACGGTGCGAGCCACCAGGCACGGCCCGCTCCTGTCCGACCGCAGGCCCGACATGCTCGGGGTCGCGGCGCGGCCGCCCATCGACCCGTCGGGCAGACCGCTGAGCAACGTCACCCCGGCGCTATTGAGCGACGTCACTCCGGGGCCGCTGCCCAGCCTCGATACGGGCGAGCCCGGCGTGCCCGCGCAGGCGGCGGCGCGGCCGTACGCCGTGGCGTTGCGCTGGACCGCGTTCGAGCCTGGCCGCACGATGGACGCGCTGTTCGCCGTCAACACGGCGGCGAACTGGACGCAGTTTCGCGCCGCGGCGGCGCTGTTCGACGAGCCCGCCCAGGACATGGTCTACGCCGACGTGGACGGCCACATCGGCTACCAGGCGCCGGGGCGCATACCGATCCGCACCAAGGGCGACGGCAGGTGGCCGGTGCCGGGCTGGGACCCCGCCTACGACTGGAAGGGGCGCATCCCCTTCAACGAGCTCCCGAGCGTGTTCGACCCGCCCGGCGGCGTCATCGTGACCGCGAACCATGCCGTCGCAGGACCGGAATACTCCCACCTCATCACCGCCGACTGGACCTACGGCTACCGGGGCCAGCGCATCCTCGACCTGCTCGCCGAGCAGACCGCACGCGGCAAGCTCGATGTCGCGGCCGTGCGGCGGACGCAGTTCGACAATCGCAACGGCTTCGCGCCCGTGGTGGTACCCGCGCTGCTGGCCGCGCCTCTCGGCGGTGACGCCACCGTCGCGCGGGCGCGGGATCTGCTGAAGGGCTGGGACTTCCAGCAGGATGCCGACTCGCCCGCCGCGGCCTTCTACAACGCCACCTGGCGGCACTTGCTGGGCCGTACCTTCGACGAGTTGCCGGAGGATCGCCGCCCGAGTGGCGGCGATCGCTGGTGGGAGGTCGTCAGACCGCTGATGGAAGAGCAGGCGTCACCGTGGTGGAACGACAGACGCACCGCGAAGACCGAGTCGATGAACGACATCCTCGCCGCCGCCATGAGCGACGCGGCGGCCGAACTCACCGACCGGCTCGGCGCGGACCCCGCCGGCTGGCGCTGGGGCGACCTGCACACGCTCACGCTCCAGGGATACGGGCCAGGCCAGTCGGGCATCGCGCCGGTCGAGTGGCTCTTCAACCGCGGTCCCGTGCCGATCGCGGGTGGCAGCGACGCCGTCAACTCCACCAGCTGGTCGGCGGGCAACGACTATGAGGCCGGCTTCGTGCCCACGGCGCGAATGATCGTTGACATGTCCGATCTTGACGGCTCACGCTGGATCCAGCTGGCAGGCGCCTCCGGGCATGCCTTCCACGACAACTACGGCGACCAGCTGGACCTGTGGCGTACCGGAAGGGACACGCCGATGCCGTGGACGCGACAGCGCGTCGAGGCGGCGGAGCACGTCCTCACCTTGGCGCCGACCTCTGTCCGATGAACCTCGCCCCCGGCGTGAAGGGATGAAGACCATGGATGTCGCCTTGGCCAAGCTTGAGGAATGGATGCGGCTTTACTACCACAAGGTCGACCACGACATCGGCAGCAGCGGAGTGCGGGACCTGACGATCGAGGAGCTGCGCACGATGTGCGGGTTCGAGCTGTCCGAACTCGACTCGATGATCTTCCACGACAGCGAGAGCTTCGGTGGCAGCAGGTTACGCGCGGCTCTCGCGGACCGGTGGGCGGGTGGCGACGTGGAGGGGGTGATGGTCACCCACGGCTCCAGCGAGGCGATCTACATCGTCATGCACACGTTGCTCGACCCGGGTGACGAGGTGATCGTGGTCGACCCCGCCTACCAGCAGCTCTACGATATCGCCGCCGGGCTGGGCTGCCGGATCACCCGATGGCCGCTGCGCCCGCGCGAGTGGTCCGTGGACCTGCCGCTGCTCAGGAAGCTGGCGGCGTCAGGGCCGCGGATGATCGTCGTGAACTTCCCGCACAACCCCACGGGCGTCTCCATCACGCCCGCCGAGCAGCGGGAACTGGTGGCGATCGCCGCCGAGGTCGGCGCCTGGCTGGTGTGGGATCACGCGTTCGGCGAGCTTACGTACACGGCGGACCCGCTGCCGCTGCCCAACGGCTCCTACGACAAGTGCATCTCGTTCGGCACCTTCTCCAAGAGCTACGGGATGGCGGGCCTGAGGGTCGGCTGGTGCCTGGCGCCGCCCGACCTCCTGTCCAGGATGGCGGTGCTGCGCGACTACATCGCGCTGTACGTCTCGCCGGTGCTGGAGTTCTTCGCGGAGAAGGCGGTCAGGAACGCCGACCGGATCGTCTCCATGCAACGTGAGCACGCGCACGCCAACCTGCGGCTGTTGCTGGACTGGGCGGCGAAGATACCGGACCAGGTGCGGGTGAGCCCGCCCGCCGGCGGGGTGACCGCGTTCGTCGAGTTCCCCGGCCACCCCGACGCGACGTCGTTGTGCCGCCACCTCGCGGAGCGCGACCGGGTCCTGCTGGTGCCCGGCGAGTGCTTCGGCGACGACTTCGTCAGCTTCGCGCGGCTGGGCTTCGGCGGCACCACAGCCGAGCTGACGGCCGGGCTGTCGTGCCTCCAGCGGGCGCTGCTCGGCAGCACCCGGATGGCGGAGGTCCTGTGACCGGCTCCCTGCTCGCGGTCAGCGACCTGCACGTCGGCAACAAGGAGAACCGGGAGCTGCTCCTCGGCCTCTGGCCGAACTCCCCCGCCGACTGGCTGATCGTGGCCGGCGACGTGGCCGAGCGGGTCGGCGAGATCAGGTGGGCGCTCGAACTGCTGAGCGCGCGATTCGCTCGCGTGATCTGGACACCAGGCAACCACGAGCTGTGGACCCTCCCGCGCGACCCGCACGCCCCGCGTGGCGACTATCGCTACCGCGGCCTGGTCGAGATGTGCAGGGAGCTGGGCGTCGTCACCCCCGAGGACCCCTACCCGGTCTGGGAGGGGCCAGGAGGGCCGGTCACGGTGGCGCCGTTGTTCCTGCTGTACGACTACAGCTTCCGCCCCGAGGGGACGAGCACGAAGGAGGAGGCGCTCTCGCTCGCCTACGAGTCGGGCGTGGTCTGCACGGACGAGCTGCTGCTCCATCCCGATCCGTACGTCAGCAGGGAGGCCTGGTGCGAGGCGCGCGTCAAGGAGACCGAGCAGCGCCTGGCCGGACTGGATCCCAGCGTCCCGACGGTGCTGGTGAACCACTATCCGTTGGTGCGGGATCCGACGAGCGTGCTGCGGTATCCGCAGTTCGCGCAGTGGTGCGGCACGGAGCGCACCGCGGACTGGCATCTCCGCTTCAACGCCGTCGCCGTCGTCTACGGCCACCTGCACATCCGCAGGACCACGTGGCACGACGGCGTGCCGTTCATGGAGGTCTCCGTGGGCTATCCCAAGGAATGGTCGAGACCCGGCAGGTCCACCGGACCACGCCAGGTCCTGCCCTTTCCCGGCGGCACGACGTGATCGAGGATTTGCTCCCGCCGGCCGCCGTGGCGCTCGAAGCCTTCGACGACCCGCCGGGCCTCCGGCTGTACCCGGAGGAGGCGGCGTGCATGGCACGCGCGATGGAGTGCCGCCGCCGGGAGTTCGCGACCACCAGGCAGCTCGCCCGCTCGGGTCTCACCAGGCTCGGGCTGCCTCCGGCCGGGATCCCCAAGGGGGAACGCGGCGCGCCGCGCTGGCCGGACGGCGTGGTGGGCAGCATCACGCACTGCGCCGGGTACCGCGCGGCCGCGGTGGCGCGGGCGGCTGACCTCCTCAGCATCGGCATCGACGCCGAGCCGCATGGTCCGCTGCCGCCCGACATCCTCGAATTCGTGGCGACACCGGCGGAGCGCGCCAGGCTCGCCGGCCTCGCCGCGGCGAACCCCAAGATCGCCTGGGACCGCCTGCTGTTCAGCGCGAAGGAGTCGGTGTACAAGGCGTGGTTCCCGCTCGCCCGGTCCTTCCTCGACTTCGAGAGCGCCGACGTCGAGTTCGATGAGGCGACGGCGACGTTCGTCGCCCGCCTCCTCGTGCCGGGACCGGCCGTCGCCGGCAAGGAGCTGCGCGAGCTCACCGGCCGCTTCGCCGTCCGCGACGGCCTGGCGGTCACCGCGGTCGCGCTCGGTCCGTGCTTACTCCCTGACCTCCTGCGGTGATGGCACCGCAGGAGCGTCATGGCGTTCCCCCACCGACCGCCATCCTCCCGGCCAGAGGCCCGGCTGGGCCGACCGCCTAGGGAAGGGCTCCAGGCCTGTCTAATACGTCCTGGTACTGCGGGTGCTCGGCCCCGGCCCGCGAGGAGTCGTGAGCCGGGGCCAGGTCCCTCGCCGGGGACCCGGCGGCGCCGCCGGCCTCGCCTCCGACCAGCCGGCCGAGCAGGGCTGCCCGGGTGAGTTCCGCCTTGTTGCCCACTCCGAGCTTGGTCCGGATCCGCTTGACGTAGGTGTCGACGGTGTGCGGGCTGATGCCCAGTCTGGTGGCGATCTGCCCGTGGGTCAGTCCCCGGGAGATCTGGCGGAGCACCTGCTCCTCCCGTCCCGAGAGGTGGTGGCCGGGCATCTCCGTCCGTTCGAGGGTGGGCCTGCCGCCATGGTCCGCGGGGAAGACCCGGGATCCGGAAGTCACGGCCCGCACCGCCGAGACCACACGTTCCGCCGTCTCCCGCTTGCCGATCACACCCGACGCTCCCGCGTGCAGGTAGCTGTCGGCGTCGTCGGCCGCGCCATCGTTCAGGATCAGGACCTCCATGCACTTGGCCACTTCTCCGATGTACGCGAGATCGTCGGCTGGCGAAAGGGCGTCGACGTCGATCAATGCGGCATCGGCTATCCAGGATGGTTCTTCGTCGGGTGATGTTCTCTCTGCCACTACTTGGATCCCGGCGCTGGTCAGGGCCTGGACAAGACCAGCGAGAAAGATAGGCGAACTGATAAGGACGTCGATTCTAATCACAATGCCCCCGTAGGCTACGCCAGTCCAGCAGCGTGAGGAGAGTGATTCATCATGGGTAACTATATACCCCTCTTACCTAGGTTTTCACGTCTTCCTACAATTTTCTACATTGCTTGTTTGGGTTTGCTGACGGGGCTTTGGGGACGTAAAGCGGAGATCTTCATCACCGTGCAACGGCGTCGTCCGGTTACGGTCACGACAGGTCCTTGTGATCACGGCGTGGGACGCTGCCGCCGCGGCGAAACCGGCCCTGGACCTGGTGGCGGACAGCCGGCGAACTGGCCTCGCGCCACGCCGCCCACCTGCGGCGTCGGCGGATGTGGCGTCGCAGCCGCGGGGATACCCGGTGAGCCCTGGAATGGTCAACCACTGCACGAATTCCTGCCACTCTCCGCGCATTTCATGTGACCCTGCATAACAACCGCGCGATCGACGGGGCGGAATCTTGCTGGCAATGGCAAATTAAACCAATAAAAGGATTCTCCGCTGTGGAATCTGGGAGGCGGGCACCGCGCCGCGCTCAATTATCGGATGACAGATCACGACCGATGGCCTTGTGAGATCAAGTAATATGTGCACTGCGACGAATGGCCTGCCCGGCGCTGTCACATTCATGCGGCGGCTGCGACGAGGCGCTTGGCGAAATCGTCGAAGGCAGCGTGGCCGACATTGCCGAAGCTGATCCGGAGCATGCCGCGGTCGTCGGGCTGGAACGCCGTGCCGGGGATGACCAGCGTGTCATACGTGATGGCGAGATCGCGGACGACGTCCTCGGTGGAGCGCCCGGCGAACGGATGGCGTACCCAGCCGAAGAAGGCGCCGGCGGACAGCAGCTCGAAGCCGCCAGGCCGCTCCTCCATCATGGACACGAACCGGCGCCGCTTGTCGGCGGCCTCTCGCGCCCGCTCGCGCCGCCACTCCTGGGCCATGCTCAGACCCGCCCACGCGGCCTCCTGACCGATCCGCGGAGCGCAGACGGCCACGCAGTCGAGCAACTTCATCACCTCGCGGTTGAGCCGCGGCGAGGCGGCCATGGCCCCCACCCGGTAGCCGGGGATGGCGAAGTCCTTGGAAAAGCTGTGCAGGCTGACCAGGGTCTCCGCCCATTCCGGATCGGAGAAGAGGCTGTGGGCCGGTTCGCCGGTGTCGCGGAAGGAGCGGTAGGTCTCGTCGAGGATCAGCGCGAGGCCGTGCCGCCTGGCCACCTCCGCGATGGCCGCGATCCTGGCGGGATCGACCGTCGCCCCGCTGGGATTGCCCGGCGTCACCAGGACGATCGCCCGGGTCCGCTCGGTGATCAGACTCCGCGCCGCCTCCGGGCTCGGCGTGAGGTCCGGTCCGTGCTCAAGGTAGACCGGCCTGATCCCGTTCAGGCGCAGCCACATGTCGTGGTTGGGGTAGTACGGCAGGGCGAGCATGACCTCGTCGCCGGGATCGGCCAGCGCCGAGACGACGAGGCAGAACGCCTGGTTGCAGCCGGCGGTGACGACGACGTGCTCCTCGCGCACCTGCCCCCGGTAAGCCTGGGAGAGTTCGGCGGCGAAGGCCTCACGCAGGTGCGGGAGTCCGGCGATCTCCACGTAGTCGCCGCCGTGGGTGTCTCGCGCGATGGAGGCGATGTGCTCGACCACCGCGGGCGCGGTCGGATACTGCGGTGCCGCCTGGGCCAGGTCGAGCAGCTCACCGTTCTTGCGCCGGTGGTCTAGGAGCGCGTATGCCGCGCCGAACGGCGAGTCGATCTGATGGACCGTCCTGGGATTCAGTCGCAAGGGGATGCTCCCTTCACATGCTTGACTGCGCTGAGCCTCTCCGCCACCAAGCGGTGCGGCCATTCCCCCCTTCAGGGGACATTGCGGTCGATGCACACCGTGGTACCGCCCCAAATGGGCTAACAAACCTTGTGAATCCAGGTAAACGGGTCGGGATCGCGCCCGTACTGAATGCCCATGAGGGCCTCCCGGAGCCTGAGCGTGACGGGACCCGCCTCGCCGTCACCGACGAGCCAGTCGCCCGACGCGCTCCTGACCTTGCCGACAGGCACCACAGTCGCCGCCGTGCCGCAGGCGAACACCTCGGTGAGCTCGCCCGACTCGCACTGCCGCCGCCACTGACCGACTGAGATCCGCCCCTCCTCGGCGTCGAGGGCGAGCGTGGGCGCGAGCTGAAGCAGCGAGTCGCGGGTCACCCCGGGCAGCAGTGTCCCGGTCAACGCGGGCGTCATGATCCGCGGGCGGCCGCAGTCCTTGGCTGCGTAGACGAAGAACAGGTTCATCCCGCCCATCTCCTCCACCCAGACGTGCTCCGCGGCGTCCAGCCAGACCACCTGGTCACATCCCTGGGACACCGCGTGCCGCTGGGCGGCGAAGGCGGGGGCGTAGTTGCACGCCGCCTTGACCTCGCCTGTTCCGCCGGGAGCGGCGCGTGTGTAGTCCTCGGACAGCCATACGCTGAGCGGTTTCGGTGCGCCTCCGCCGAGATAGGTCGCCGGCGAGGCGATGGCGCAGAGCAGGTAGCTGCGCGAGGGCAAGGTGAAGCCGAGGCCGCGCTGGGTCGCGATCATGAACGGGCGCAAGTACAGGCTGTAGCCGTCGCCGCTGGGCACCCAACTCCGCTCCTGGGCGATCAGCAGCTCCAGCATGCGGATAAAGGTGTCCTCGGGCAGCTCGGGCATCGCCAGCCGCCGCGCGGTCCTGTTGAACCTGGCGGCGTTCTCCATCGGCCTGAACAGCACGATGGCCCCGCTCTCCTGGCGGTAGGCCTTCATGCCCTCGAAGAACTCCTGGGCGTAGTGGAACACGACGGTGGCCGGGTCGAGGCTCAGCGGCCCGTACGGTTCGAGGCACCCGTCGTGCCAGCCGTGTTCCGCGGACCACCGCAGGGTGACCATGTGGTCGGTGAAGTGTTCACCGAACCCCGGGGAGGCGAGGACCGCCTCCCGCTCGGCGTCCGGCACGGGGTGGTCGCTTGGACGGATCTCGAAGTGGGGGGAGGCGCTCATGGGGCAGTTCTCCTCAGACGACGGCCAACGGCTTCGGGCGGCGCTTGATCTCGGAGGGCAGCGAGGCGAACCCGCGCTGGTGCGGCGAGTGGACGCGGCGTGCCCTGGACATGTCGATGTCGTAGTCCGACACCAGTGCGCCGACCTCCTGCAGAGCGACCGTGATCTCCAGCTGGGCCAGCGCCGCGCCGAGGCAGTAGTGCGGACCGTGACCGTAGCCGATGTGCTTGCTCGTGTTGCGGTCCAGGTCGAAGGTGTCAGGGTCGGGGAAGACCCGCTCGTCGCGGTTCGCCGACGCGGGCAGCAGGGCCACCCGGGCGCCCTTCGGCAGGCGGGTGCCGTGGATGGTCGTGTCCTCGGTGAGCGTCCTCGCCATCATCTGGCTCGGCGAGTCGTAGCGCAGCGTCTCGTTCCCCCAGTCCTCCGCCCGCCCGTCCAGGCCCGCGCGCCCGATGTCGGGAAGGCGCCAGCCGTGGTACCAGGCGTTGCCGATCAGCTTGCCGGTCGACTCGTTGGTGGCGCTGACGAGCAGGAAGAGGAAGGCGACGAGCTGCGCGTCCGTGAGCGCCTCACCGTCGGCCCGCGCCTCGATCATGGCCGAGGTGAGGTCGTCTCGAGGATGCTTGCGCCGATCGTTGACCAGGCTGACGTAGTAGAGGGCCAGGCGCAGCCCCGCGCCGATGGTGGCCCTGGACCTCTTGTCGGTGCCGTCCTCGCAGTGGTTCAGCAGGTCGTTGTCGGCGCGGATGCGCTCCCGGTCGGCGGCGGGTATCCCGACGACCTCGCACATGACGTCGTTCGGCAGCGCGGCGGCGAAGTCGGCGGCGAAGTCGAAGGTGCCGCCGTCCCGTAATGGCGCCAGCCTCGCGCGCGTCAGCTCGCGGACCCTCGGTTCGAGCAAGGCGACCCAGCGCGGCTTGAACGTGTTCCCCAGCAGGCGGCGCATCGTGCCGTGCTCGGGAGGGTCCATGGCGAGGAAGAAGCTGGTCTTGACCGCTTCAGGACCCCACAGGTCCGGCTCCAGGGAGATGCCGTTGCGACTGGAGAACAGAGCCGGGTTCCGCAGCGCGGACAGGACGTCGTCGTAGCGGGACAGGGCCCAGAAGTCGCGCTCGGTGCTGTGCCACAGGGGCGCGTGCTCACGCATCCAGGCGTACACCGGGTACGGGTCCTCGTGAATCCGATAGGAGAACGGGTCATAGACGCGCATGTAGACAACTCCAGTGCGAAGGCCGCGATACTCGGAAGGTACGCACATGCCATGGGCGTTTCCTGTCACCCGAACCAGGGGCTACCCGGCGAGCAGCCGCGTCTCCACCCCGGGCAGTTTGCTCCACCAACTGTCGTAGCGGCGGTAGGGATGCGGCTCGCGGTCGGCGAGCAGCGCCACGAGCGCCCCGGCCTCGGCGGCGAACTCCTCCCAGACCTCGCCGGGCAGGTCGTGGAAGGCGGCCGCTTCGATTCCTCCCTCGGCAGGGCGCCACACGCCGGCCACGTAGCCGTCGACCAGCAGAGTGGGGAGCACGTCGCCGTTGGAGCGGATGACCAGCCTGCGGTACTCGGGCGGGATGAGGCGGTTGCGATCGACGTGGGCCAGCAGCGTGTTGTCCCACATGGCCATCAGCCGGGGCGGGGCCGCCGTGTCCTCGGCCGGGCGCGGCGCGCCGGGCAGGTCGAACACCGCCTTGCCGTCGGGGCCCTCCATCCGCTCGACGGCGCCGTCCATCTCACGCAATGCGGCCTTGACCCTGGCCTGCTGGACCAGGGCGAACTGCGCGATGTCGGCCACCGTCGCCGGTCCGAACGCCGCCAGGTAGCGCAGCACCAGCGCCTCCAGCGCCTTGGCTGAGGCCTCCAGGTCGAGCACGGGCCGCGTCCGCGCCGCGATGTAGGTCGAGCGTGAGGTGAACGACCACGGGCCCCCGGTGGGCACGCGCTGCATCGGCGTGTACGACCGCAGGATCGCCCACACGCCGGTCGGGGACACAGCGCCGCAGCGTGGTTCGAGCCAGGCCTTCAGCTCCTCGCCGGTCCGCGGCTGATCGGCGAACTCCAGCAGATCCCGCACGAGCGCCCTGCCGGCGTCGAGGGTGAGCCCGGCCGGGGTGAAGCGGCCGTTCAGGTGGGTGGCGTACATCGTCGGCTCGATGGCGTCGCGGAAGGCCGCGTAGTCGTCGGTGTGCACGGCGTGCAGGGTCATCCGCATCAGCGTCCCCTTGACGACCGTGTAATCGGCGAAGGCGGCGTCGACGTCGGCGGGGTCCAGGTCGATGATCCGGTTCCACATCGCCAGGTACGGCGAGGCCGCGTGCTGCGCCTGCAAGGCCATCACCCGGTGCATCGCGTCGGCGACGCTGAGCGGCTCCCGTCGCAGCAGCAGTTGCCGGGCGAGCGTGGCCCGGTTGATGGCCCGTGCTGTGACCTTCATTAGGGAATTGTCTCAGCTGGTAAGCCACAGGTGGGTCCCCAGTAGAGGGGACAGGTACACGGATTTGCCGCCGCCTAGGCTTCCCGATGCAGCGGCATTTGCCGCGTACACCGATGTCATGCCGCTGGGAGGCCCACACATGATTGAGGTTGGCAACCTCACCACGATGGAAGTTGACGCACTGACCGACATCGATGGCGGCCTCAACCTAACCGACGGCCACGCGAGGCTCGTTCTCTCCGCGGAGCAGGCGGCCATCGTCGCGAGGGTTCCGGAGATGTTCGCCGAAGCCTCACGCCGTCCTTTCCCCGACATCGAGCGCGAGGCGCACGGCACGTTCCTGCGCGCGATCGGGCAGCACAGCGCTCCCATCGGATCAGGGCGCATCCTGAGCTGCTACTCCTCAACGCTCGCCACGGACATCGTGGCGCGGGCGCTGCCGGTCGGCTCGACCATCGCGGTGCTGCATCCCACCTTCGACAACATCGCCGACCTCTTTGTCACCCGTGGGCTGAAGCTGGTGCCGTTGTCCGAGAAAGCGCTCATGGACATGGACTGGCCGGAGCCACCGGTGAGCGCGATCGTCGCGACGCACCCGAACAACCCGACCGGGCTGATCACTCCGGAGGGCCATCTCAGGTCGCTGGCCGAGCACGCCGCGAGCCACGACCAGCTGGTCATCGTCGACGCCAGCTTCCGAGGGCAGGTCCGCGACGCCCAGTACGACACCTACGCGGTCCTCGACGACGCCGGCGCCGACTGGATCGTCATCGAGGACACCGGCAAGTTGTGGCCGACGCACGAGCTCAAGGTCGGGATGCTGGCCTACAGCGAGCGCACGAAGCTGCCCATCGAGCGGGCGTTCTCCGAGTCGCTGCTGTCCGCCTCGCCGGTCGTCCTGCTGCTGGCCACCGCCCTGGCCCGCGACTGGGTCGACGGCGGCTACGAGCGCGCCCAGGCCGTGGTGAAGCGCAATCGCGCCGTGCTGAAGGACACGATCGCCGAGGCCGGTCTGTGCCTGGCCGACCCGGACTCGCAGATCAGCGTCGCGCGGATCGAGCTGCCCCCGCACGGGCCGGACTCCTCGCTGTTGTACAAGGACATGGTCGCGCGCGGGGTTCACGTGCTGCCGTGCGCGCCGTTCCACTGGGCCGACCCGAACGGCGGCCTGCGCTACATCCGGGTGTCGCTGGCGCGGCCGTACACCACGGTGGAGGCGGCGGCGCAGCGGCTGGTGCAGTCGTATCGGGAGCTGTCCGCGACGACGGCGACCGCGCCGCCCCGCTGATCATGCCTTCAGGGGTACGGCGGAGCCTCCCGGGCCTACTCCCCCGTCTGCCCGTCCACCGACTCCCGGATGAGATCAGCATGGCCGTTGTGCCGCGCGTACTCCTCGATCATGTGGCACAGGATCCACCGCAGGCTCGGCGCCTGGCCGTTGGCCCAGGTGCGCCGGGCCAGCCGGTCGAGGCCGCCGTCGGCCAGCGCCTCGCCGATCGCCACACGGGAGCGGGACACGGAGTTCTCCCACAGCGCGAAGAGCTCCTCGGAGGTGTCGGCCGCGGCGGAGTTCCACTCCCAGTCGGGGTCGGCGCCCCAGTCCACCGTGTTCCACGGGGCGGGCCGGTCGCGCCCGTGCAGCCATCGAGTGAACCAGTCGTCCTCCACATAGGCCAAATGCTTGAGCATTCCGCCCAGGGTCATCGAGGTGACGCCGACGGTCGCCTTCAGCCCGGCCGCGTCCAGTCCTCCGCACTTCCAGGCCAGCGTCGCGCGCTGGTAGTCGAGGAATCCCAGCAGGGTCGCGCTCTCATCGCCGGCGAGGGGCGGAGACGGCCGGCCGTACTCGTCCACGTGGCTGCTCATAGGCGGCGAGTTTACTGGGCGGAGCTCGTCGCCGGGCTAGAAGTTCTCGCCGTTCCTCCCACGGTGGGCCCCCGGTTCTGGGGACGCGACGGGTCGCCGCGGCCCGCCGTACATTCGCCGTGACAGCAGTGGAGTGGTGTTGATGGGTACAGACGGCCTGACCATCCCCGACGGGCCCGAGGACGCGGTGGCCTCGCGTCACTACGACCCGTTCGACTACAAGGTGCAGGAGGATCCGCACCCTGTCTACGCGTGGATGCGCGAGCACGCGCCGGTCTACCGGAACGAGGAACGCGACTTCTGGGCGCTGTCCCGCCATGCCGACGTCCACGCCGCGCTGCGCGATCCGGTCCGTTTCTCCAACGGGCACGGTATCTCGCTGGAGCCGGAGCTGTGGGGGCCGCAGGCGAGGAAGACCAGCTTCTTCCTCGCCATGGACCCGCCCGAGCACGGCGTCTACCGCGGCCTGGTGACCTCCGCCTTCACCCCCCGCCGGGTGGCCGCGCTCGAACCCCGGATCCGGGAGCTCGCGCGTGCCCGGCTGAGGTCGCTGTGGGACCAGCCGACGTTCGACTTCGCCGCCGACTTCGCCGCTCCGCTGCCGAACGACGTCCTCTGCGAGATGCTGGGCATCCCCGCCGCCGAGTGGGACCAGGTACGCGTGGACACCGACCAGCTGAACTACCGCCAGAACGGCTCGGACGGGCGCAGCGCGACCTCGATGACCGCGGCCCTGCGCCTGGCCGGCCGCTTCGCCGGCTTGGTCGGGAAACTGCGCCGCCGCCCTGGCGACGATCTGACCTCGACGCTGATCCAGGGGGAGGTCGACGGGGTCAAGCTCACCGACGCGCAGATCGTCGCGTTCCTGTTCGTGATGATCGGCGCGGGCAACGAGTCCACCGGCAAGACGCTCGGCAACGCCTGGTACCACGGCTGGCTCCGCCCGGACGTGCAGCGGGCGGGTCTCAACGGGCGCGCGGAGGACTGGGTCAACGAGACGCTGCGTTACGACTCGTCGAGCCAGATGGTGGCGCGGGTGCTCACCGAGGAGACGGTCATCCACGGGACCCGGCTGCCCGCGGGTGCCCGGATGGCGATCCTGCCCGCCTCGGCCAACCGTGACAGGCGCGTCTTCGCCGACCCCGACACCTTCGACCTGGACCGCGACACCAAGCGGATGATCAGCTTCGGCCATGGGCCGCACCACTGCCTCGGGGCCGCGCTCGCCAAGCTGGAGATGAAGATCGCCCTCGAGGAGATCGGCGCGCTGGTGTCGGGCTACGAGATCGACATGGCCCACGCCCATCGATCGCACTCTCCGCACCAGCGCGGGTTCGCATCCCTGCCGTGCAAAGTGACCCGCCGCCGTTGATCGCGCTTTGGAGGCCATTGGGTACGGCGGGCCCTTAGAACAGGGCCCTTTGGGCAGCAGGCTTTTTGCGGAAAAGGCCGGGATCACGCCAGGTCGTGGCTGATGGCCCGGATCACTTGGTGCTCGCCGTCGGAGTCGAAGAAGTGCCCGCCGGGCACCGGGTCGAGGTCGAAGCGCACGGACGTCTCGGCTCGCCAGCCGTCCATCTGCTCAGGGGGCGCCTCTGGGTCCTCGGTGCCGGCGAACGCGCGGATCGGCACCTCCAGCGGCGTCAGCGGGCGGAAGCCGTGCGTGCTGAGCACGGTCAGGTCGGCGTCCAGCGTGGGCAGCAGGCCCGCGAGCAGCTCCGGCTCGGCGAGGACCTCGGCCGGGGTGCCGCCCATCTCACGGACGTAGCCCTCCAGGCCGTCGTCGCGCCCCTCCCAGGCCCAGGTGCCGTCGTCGAAGCAGGGCGAGGCACTGGCCGCCACGAACATCATGCTCGGCATCGGCATCGCGCGCTCGCGCAACTCGTGCGCGAGCGCCCAGGCCACCCTGGCCCCCATGCTGACGCCATAGCAGGCGAACGGGCGGTCGAGCAGGGGCTTGATCATCTCGATGAGCTCGTCGACGAGCGGCGCCATCCTGTCGTAGGGCGGCTCGGCGAACCTGTCGGCCCGACCCGGCAGCTGCACCGCGATCGGCTCGACGAAGTGCGGCATCAGCCGCGGCCAGTGCCGGTACATCGCCGCGCTGCCGCCCGCGTGGTGAAAGCACAGCAACTGTACTTCGGCGGGCGCGCTACGCCCGAAACGTTTGAGCCAGCGGCGATCGCAGTCCTGCACGTGGCCGTCCTTCCCTATGACGTCCTGAGCCCGGAGCACAGCAGGTCGAGCAGTTCAGCGGGCGCCTCGATGAACCGGTGATGGCGTCCCTCCAGGAGCACGGACGTCGTCTCGCCGCACTCCCCCCATCCGCCCATGGTCGAGAACGGGATCTCGTCGTCCTGGCTCCAGCCGATCGCGGTGATCGGGCAGGACAGGCGGAACGGGTCGGGCATCACGTAACGCTTGTTGGTCTCGACGTCGGCCCGCAGCACCTCGAGGTAGAGGGCGATCAGCTCGGCGCTGGGCTTGCCGCCGAGCTCGCGGATCAGCTTCTCCAGCTCGGCGCCGAGCTCGTCGTCGTCCATCGACAGGAACCTGCCGGCGGGCCCGTCCTGGGGGGCCACCTCGGACGAGACGTACACCCGGGCCGGCGCCGGCATCCCGGTCCGCACCAGCTCCGCCGACACCTCGTAGGCGGCCAGCGCCGACCCGCAGTGGCCGAAGAAGCCGAACGGGACGTCAAGACAGGGTTCGAGCCCGATCACCATGAGCTTGGCCAGCTCCTGGTAGGAGTCGAAGTTCGGCTCGGCGAAGCGGGTCTCGTGGCCGGGCAGCTCGACCGGGAGGAACTCGACGCCGTCGTGCTGGTGCGGCCACTGGCGGTACATGCTGGCGCCGCAGCCCGAGTACGGGATCAGGAAGATCCGGCCCGTCGCCGCAGCCGATGGCCGGTGTGGCAGCCACGGGTTCCGCTGGTTCGGGCGTTGAGGCATGTGCGGCCCTCCGGGAGTCGAGCGGGTCGGGGTCAGGCGGCGGGCTTGACCGCCCGCGCCGTGATCGGCAGGTGCTTGTAACCGGAGATGAAGTTCGACTGCAGGCGGACGGGCTCGCCGGCCGGCTCGAAGGCGGTGAAGCGCGAGAGCAGCTCGTTGAACAGGATCCGCAGGGTGACCCGGGCGACGGTGTGGCCGACGCAGTAGTGCGGGCCGATCCCGAAGGCGACATGCTTGTTGGGCCTGCGGCGCAGGTCGAACCGCTCGGCATCCGGGAAGGCCTCCTCGTCGCGGTTGGCCGCGCCGAGCCAGGTGACCACCGCCTCGCCGGCCTTGATCTTCGTCCCGCGCACCTCGGTGTCCTGGACGGCATACCGCATGAAGTGGCTGACCGGGGAGGCCAGGCGCAGCCCCTCCTCGACGGCGGTGGGAGTGACGCTCAGGTCGGCCGCCCAGGTGTCCAGCAGGCCGTCGCCGATGTGCTCGGTCATCATGTAGTTGGGTGAGTGCGGGGTGGTGACGACCGCGCCGAGCAGGACGCTGTAGCAGTTGGACATGACCTCGCCGGGCGTCATGGTCCGGCCGTCCACCTCGGTGGTGATCAGGATGCTGATCAGGTCGTCGCCGAGGTTGCGGCGGCGCTCCTTGTAGATGTCCTGGAAGTAGGCGAACAACTCGCGGTGCGCCTGGTCGAGGGTGGCCTGGCCGCCACCGGGCACCCGGTACTCAGGGTCCTCGGCCGCGATCGAGGCGTTGAGCAGGTGACCGAGCCGCGGCCAGTCGGCACGCGGCAGGCCCATCGACTCACCGCCCACCGCCACCGGCAGGGCCAGCATCGCCTGGGCGAAGTCGAAGGGACCGCCGTCGCCGAGCGGGCCGATCACCTCAAGGACCAGGTCGCGGATCAGCTGGTGCTGGGCCTCGATCGCCTTGATGGCCAGGGCCTTCTGCAGGCGGGCCCGCATGATCGTGTGCCGGGGCGGATCGGTCGCGGCGATCTGCCGTCCGCCCGCCGGGTCCTCGACGCCGAGGATGTTCAGCAGCGTGCCCCGCTCGGAGGTGAAGGTCTGGGCGTCGCGCAGCACGCGGTCGGCGTCGTGGTACTTCACCACCGACCAGAACCCGTTCCGCTCGTCGGCCTGCTGCCACTCCAGGTGGTCCAGTTCCCGGAGGCGCTCCCAGGTCGAACGGAAGCGGAAGTCGAGGTCGGCGTAGAGCATCGGATCGGCCAGCCCCTGCGCGGCCGCGGTGACCGGGCATCCGGGCGCGACCTGCTCGTCGGCGGCGCTACTGGGTTGCTGCATCCGCGCTCTCCTTCCCGGGCGGCGTTTCCGGCGGCTCTCGTCTCGGGTGCAGCTCCTCGGCGAGGGCGGCGATCGTCGGCCGCAGGTACAGGATGCGGGCCGGCAGGTTGACGTCGAACTCCTGCTGCAGCGCGGAGAGCAGCTCGGCGGCCAGCAGCGAGTGCCCGCCCAGGTCAAAGAAGTTGTCCTGCACCCCGATCGGCTCGACGTCCAGCGCGTCGCTCCAGATCGCGGCCAGGCGGTCCTCGACCGGGCCGCTCGGCTCGACGTAGTCGTTCCAGACGTTGCGCGGGATCTTCTCAGTGGGCAGCGCGGAGCGGTCCACCTTGCCGTTGGGGTTGAGCGGGATGTCGCTGACCACGATGACGGCCCAGGGCACGAGGTGGGCGGGGACGGTTCCCAGCAGCTTCTCCCGCAGCGCCGTACCGAAGGAGGTCCATTCGGCCGGGTCCATCTCCCCCACGGCCACGTAGGCGATGAGCCGGGTGTCACCGGCCCCGTTGGTGCGGGTGACGACCGCGGCCTGCTCGACGCCCGGCTGGCGTAGCAGCTCCATCTCCACCGTGCTCAGCTCGACCCGGTAGCCGCGGATTTTGACCTGCCGGTCGGAGCGGCCGAGGTAGTCGAGCGTGCCGTCCTCGGACCGGCGCGCGAGGTCGCCGGTGCGGTACATCCGGCTGCCCGGCGGCGCCGCCGGGTCGGGGTCGGCGACGAACCGTTCGGCCGTGGCGCCGGGCCGGTTCAGGTAGCCGGTGGCGACGCCGTTCCCGCCGACCCACAACTCGCCGACGTCCCCGTCAGCGACGGGCCTGAGCCGCTCGTCCAGCACGACGGCGGTGCTGCCGTCGATCGGCACGCCGATGGGCACGCGCGCGGCCGAGCCGCTCGTGCGAGTCGTCCAGCACGTGCTGAACGTGGTGTTCTCCGTGGGCCCGTAGCCGTTGGTGAAGACGAGGCCGGGGTAGGCGGCCATCACCCTCTGCACGTGCGCGGGGGACAGGACGTCGCCGCCGGCCAGCAGGTGGCGGATGCCGTTCAGGCCGTCGAGGTGGTGTGTGACGATCTTGTGGAACAGGCCGGTGGTCAGCCACAACACGCTGACCCCTTCGTCGCGGAGCGTCGCCACGATCTCCGCCAGGTCGGCGTGCCCGGTCGGCGCGAGCGCGAGCCGGCAACCCCGCACCAGGGGCATCCAGATCTCGAAGGTGGAGACGTCGAACCCGACCCGGGTCAGCTGCAGAAAGACGTCGTCGTCACGCACGTCGATCCAGGTGGGCGCGTTGATCAGCCGCCAGACCGCGCGGTGGGGGACGACGACGCCCTTGGGCTCGCCGGTGGAGCCCGAGGTGTAGCAGACGTAGGCGGGGGTGTCCGGGTGCGTCTCAGGCGCGGTGACGGGCTCGTTCACCTCAGGCTCAGTGACGTCGTACGGCAGGACGTGCGCCACGTCCGGCGCCTGGTCGTGAAACTGCGATCCGACGACGGCGAAGCGCGCCCGCGCGTCGCTCACGATCCGCGCCCGCTGCTCGGAAGGTTCGGCCGGATCGAGGTAGAGGTAGGCACCACCCGCCTTGAGGATCCCGGTCAGGGTGACGATGAGCTCCGGCGTGCGGCCCAGGACCACCGCCACCACCGCCCCGCCGCCGACACCGGTCGCCCGCAGGCGCCGCGCCATGGCCTCCGCAGATCGATCGAGCTCCCCGTAGGTCAGGGTGTGGCCGCGGAAGCTGACCGCGACCCGGTCCGGCGTCCGCGCGCACTGCTCGGCCACCATCTCGTGGACGCACCGTGGTGTTCCGCTGTCGGTCATCGCCGCTCCCATCGAAGCCACTACTCGTGGGCGGAGGTCGCGACGGCTTCGCGCCGTGCGCTGCGGGGGCGCAGGTCTGTCCAGTTGGCCTCGATATAGTCCAGGCATGCCTGCCGCGTGTCCTCGCCGTGCACGACCCGCCACCCGGCCGGGACGTCCAGCGCCGCGGGCCACAGCGAATGCTGGTCCTCGTCGTTGACGAGCACCGTGAAGCTGCCATCGGGGTCATCAAACGGGTTCATGACGTGAACCACTCCTTATCAGGACGTCCACAACGGTGCGGCTAGTCAGCAAAGCTATCGAGATCGGCATCGCCGGTACTGTCACGTGAAATGAGGACAGTAGGCCCGGCACCCGCCTGAAACACGGCTGGGACGGCCGGATGTCCCCTCTAACGGGGACCAATGCAGGCTGCCGATGGCTCCTAAACTTCGGGACATCACCCGACATCGACACGCCTGTCTGCTGCCCGGGGAAGGGAACGTGCGGTGCACCATCTGACACTGACGCCTGACGACAACGCGGTGCTGTCCCCGATGCTCGCCGAGATCGCCAAGGGCTACGACACGATCGAGAATCTTGAGCTGATCCGGCGGGCGCCGGTGCTCGCCCAGTCCTTGCCGGTCCACGTGCTGGAGTTCCTGGAGGAGTTCCGCATCGGGGAGCCGTCGGCCCTGTGCGTCATCTCCGGCCTCGACATCGACGAGGGGCAGCTCGGGCCCACTCCCACGCACTGGCGGGACAGCCAGTTCAACTCCCCGGCCTTCGCGCAGGAGGTCTTCTTCCTGCTGTGCGGCTCGGTGCTCGGTGACGTGTTCGGCTGGGCGACCCAGCAGGACGGCCGCATCATGCACGACGTCCTGCCGATCAAGGGGCACGAGAACTACGAGATCGGCTCCAACAGCCTGCAGCACCTGTCGTGGCACACCGAGGACGCCTTCCACCCCTGCCGTGGCGACTACGTGGCGCTGATGTGCCTGAAGAACCCGGACGCGGTGGAGACGATGGTGTGTGACGCCGCCGATCTCGACTGGTCCGCGGTGGACGTGGAGGCGTTGTTCGAGGCTGAGTTCACCCAGATGCCCGACAACTCGCACCAGCCGCAGAACGCCACGCAGTCCACCGGCGACCCGACGGTCGACCGCCTGCGGGCGCGGAGCTTCGCGCTCATCCAGTCGTGGAACGACCACCCGGCGAAGCGGCCGATCCTCTTCGGGGACCGCGACAAGCCGTACATGGCGCTCGACCCGTACCACATGCGGACGGAGGGCTGGCCCGAGCGGTCGCTGGCGGCCTTCCAGGGGTTGTGCGACCAGATCGAGGCGAACATGAAGGACGTGATCCTCCGTCCCGGTGACTGCGTGTTCATCGACAACTTCCGGGCCGTGCACGGACGCAAGTCGTTCCGCCCGCGCTACGACGGGTCGGACCGGTGGCTCAAGCGGCTCAACGTCACCCGCAACCTCCGCGGCTCGCGCGCATGGCGGCCGGCGGCCGACAACCGCATCATCTACTGACCCGTGCCACAGCCGCCCGGAGGTACCTGGGACGTGATCAGACACGACTTTCCCGACGCTCGCACCGTCGCCGAGGTGAGGACGCTGGCGTGGTTGCTGCGGTGGCGGGCCACGCACCAGCCCGAACGTGTCGGATACGTCTTCCTGGCCGACGGCGCCGGAGCCGAGCATCCACTCACCTACGCCGCGCTGGATCGGCGGGCGCGCGCGATCGCGGTCCAGCTCAGGTCGGCCGGCGTCGCCGAGGGTGAGCGGGCGCTGCTGCTCTATCCGCCCGGCGCCGACTTTCTCGCGGCCTTCTTCGGCTGCCTGTACGCCGGCGTGGTGGCGGTCCCCACGTTCCCGCCCGACCCGCTCCGCTTCGACCGGACGCTGCCCCGCCTGCTGACGACCGTGACCGACGCGCGGCCTGCCGTGGTCCTGACCATCGCGGCCCTGCTCCCCCTCGCCGAGAACCTGCCGCAGCGGGCCGCGGCGTTCGGCGGGATGGCCTGGCTCGCGACCGACTCCGCTCCGGAGGAGGAGGCCGGCGAGTGGATCCCGCCGGAGGCGGGTGGCTCGGCGACCGCTGTGCTTCAGTACACCTCGGGCTCCACAGCCGCGCCGAAGGGGGTGATGCTCACCCACGGCAACCTGCTGCACAACTCGCGGCTCATCCACGACTTCTTCGGCACCACGGCCGACAGCCGCGGCATGAGCTGGCTGCCTCCGTATCACGACATGGGCCTCATCGGCGGGCTGCTGCAACCGCTGTTCGCCGGGTTTCCCGTCTGGCTCATGTCCCCGCTCGACTTCCTGCGGCAGCCGTTGAGCTGGCTGGAGGTGCTGTCGCGAAGGGAGGTCACGGTCAGCGGCGGCCCGAACTTCGCCTACGACCTGTGCGTGCGCAAGACGACGCCGCGGCAGCGACAAGAGCTGGACCTGAGCTCCTGGCGCGTGGCCTTCAACGGCGCCGAGCCCGTGCGCCGCTCCACCCTGGAACGCTTCGCCGAGGCATTCGCACCGGCCGGTTTCACGACGGAGTCCTTCTTCCCCTGTTACGGCCTGGCCGAGGCCACGCTCATCGTCAGCGGGAACTTCGCCCCGGCCCAGTCCGGGCACCGGCTGGTCAGCTGCGGTCCTGGCGCCGCAGATCAGCGGATCGTCATCGTCGACCCGTCCACGCGGCACCCGTGCACGCCCGGCGACGTGGGCGAGGTATGGATTCACGGCCCGAGCGTGGCGGACGGCTACTGGAGGCAGCCGGAGGAGAGCCGCGAGGTGTTCCAGGCGCGGATCGCCGACGGCGGCGACGGGCCCTACCTGCGCACCGGCGATCTCGGCTTCTTCCGTGACGGCGAGCTCGTGGTCACCGGGCGGCTCAAGGACCTGATCATCATCCGGGGGCGCAACCACTACCCGCAGGATCTTGAGGCCACCGCCGAGCAGGCCCACCCCGCGTTACGGCCCGGCTGCGCCGCCGCCTTCGTGGTGGAGGAGGAACAGGAGCGGCTGGCGATCGTCATGGAGGTCGTCCGCGAAGCCGGGGAGCTCGACGTCGCCGAGATCGCCCGGGAGATCCGGCACCGCGTCGCCGAGCGGCACGAGGTGCGCGCCGACCTGGTGGTCCTGCTCCCTGCCGGTGGGCTGCCCAAGACCACCAGCGGCAAGGTACGGCGCGGCGAATGCCGCAGGCAGCTCCTGTCCGGCGAACTCGCCGAGCTGGGCCGCGGCGAGAGCGGATCGGACCAGGCGGACGGCACAACGGCCCCCACCCGATCGGCCCTGCTCGCCATGCCCGCCGACCGCCGCGCCGAGACCGTCGCAGGCTACGTGCGCGACATGACCGCCGCCATATGCGGCGTGCGTGCCGACGACATCGCGCCGGACCTGCCCCTGCTCGCCGCCGGGCTGGACTCGCTCGCAGCCCAGCAGCTCAGGCAGCAGGTCGAGACCGAGCTGCAGGTGCGCCTGCCCCTGGCCGACATCCTCAGCGGAGCGAGCCTGGCCGACGTCGCCGCCCAGATCGCCGAGCAGGTGGACGGGCAAGCCGAGCCCCCGCCGCCCGCCGTCACGCCCGCAACGGCGCCGCTGGCCGAGACGCGGCTCACGCCCGGCCAGCGCACGTTGTGGTTCCTGCACCAGCTGGCGCCCGGCAGCACGGCGCACACCACGGTGAGCGCGTTCCGGCTGACCGGCCCGCTCGATCCTGACGCGCTGGAGCGGGCCTTCGACGAGCTCGCCTCCCGGCACCCGGCTCTGCGGGCGAGCTTCACGAGCAGGGACGGCGAGCCGGTCCAGGTGATCCGGCCGGACCTTCGCCACGCGTTCATCCGCTCCGACGCGGCCGGGCTCCACGGCGAGGCGCTCGCGGCGCGCCTGGCGCGCGACGCCCACCGCCCGTTCGGCCTCGGCTCCGGCCCGCTCGTGCGGCTGCACCTGTACCGGCGCGCGGCCGACGAGCATGTTGTGCTGGTCACCGCTCATCACATCGTGACCGACTTCTGGTCCACCATGATCCTCGGCCGCGAGCTCGCGGCGCTGTACGCCGGACAGGCCGGCGGCCCGCCCGCGCGGCTGACCACGCCGGGGGCGGGCGTCGCTGACGTGCTCGCCTGGCAGGACGCGCTGCTCAGCAGCACTGCCGGGCACGAGCTGGAACGCTACTGGCTACGACAGCTCGGCGGCGGCGCTCCCCGCCTGGAGCTCACGCCGGGGAGTCCGGTCAGCACGTCGAGCCGCGGCCAGGCCCGCCATTTCCGTTTCGACGGAGCGCTGGCCCGCAAGCTCAAGCACTGCGCGGCAACGGAGGGCGTGACGCTCCATGTGCTGCTGCTGGCCGGCTACCAGGCGCTGCTGCACCGGCTCACCGGGCAGGACGACATGGTGGTGGGCGCCCCGCTGGCCGCCCGCACCCGTCCCGGCTTCGCCGAGATCGTCGGCTACCTCATGAACCCGGTGATGATCCGGAGCAGGGCCGACGGCTCGCTCACGTTCCGTCACCTGCTGGAGCAGACCAGGAGCCAGGTCATCGGGGCTCTGGAGCATCAGGACCTGCCCAGCGCGCTGCTCGCCGAGCGGCACGCCGCCGCGCGCCGCGGGTTGTTCCAGACGATGTTCGTGTTCAACCAGCCGGCCGCGGCCGACGCTGCGGAGTTCCCCGCAGTCCTCCTCGGCCACGGCGGGGTCCGGCGTCCCTTCGGCGATCTGCTGGCCGAGTCGCTGCCGGTCGAGCCGCGCGAGAGCGCGTTCGACGTCGAGCTGTCGCTGTCCGAGATCGACGGCGCCGTTCACGGCCTGCTCCGGTTCCGGAGCGACGTGCTGGACGGCGCGGCGGCGGAGCGGTTCGTCGAGCGGCTCATGGCTCTGCTCGACGCCGCCGCCACCGACCCCGGCAGGAGGCTCGGCTCGCTGGTGCGCGCCACCGGCGCCGAGCGCGCCCGGGTCCTCGACGAGTGGAACGCCACTGGACGCGCCCTGGACAGCGGCGTGAGCGTGGCGCGGCTGGTCGAGCGACAGGCCCGCCGTACACCCGAGGCGAGCGCCGTCGTGGCGGGCCGCGAGCGCCTGTCCTACCGGGAGCTGGACGAGCGCGCCAACCAGCTCGCGCACCTGCTCCGCACACGGGGCATCGGCCGGGACGACCGGGTCGGTGTGTGCCTGGACCGCGGTCCCGCCGTCGTCGAGGCCGTGCTCGCGGTCCTCAAGGCGGGCGCGGCCTACGTCCCCGTCGATCCGCTCAATCCGCCCGAGCGCGTCGCCGCCGCCTTCGCCGACGCGGGTGTCGGCGCCGTCCTGAGCGAGCGCGGCCTGGCCGGGAAGGTGCCGGACACCGGAGTGCCGGTGATCCTTCTCGACGCGGACCGGGCGACCATCCTGCGCCGGCCCACCACTGCCCCGGCGCAGTCGGCCGGGCCGGACGACGCGGCGTACGTCATCTACACCTCGGGCTCGACGGGAGCGCCGAAGGGCGTGGAGGTGCCGCACCTGGCCCTCGCCAACTACACGCTGCACGCCGCGGAGCTGTACGGCATCGGGCCAGGCGACCGCGTGCTGCAGTTCGCCTCGATCGGGTTCGACGCGAGCGCGGAGGAGATCTATCCCTGCCTCACGCGTGGCGCCTGCCTGGTCCTGCGCACCGATCGCATGCTGGCCGACCCTGGCGAGTTCCTGCGGTCCTGCGCGGCGGCGGAGGTGACCGTGCTCGACCTGCCCACGGCCTTCTGGCACGACCTCGTCCTCGCGCTCGACCGCGGCGCCGCGACGCTGCCCGGCACGATCCGGCTCGTCATCATCGGCGGGGAGAGCGCGCTGCCGGAACGGGTCGCCACCTGGCGGGCGAAGGTCGGCTCCGGGGTGCGGCTGGTCAACACCTACGGGCCCACCGAGGCGACCATCGTCGCGACGACCTGCGAGCTGACCGGCGACGACGCGGGCGCAGGGGCGCCCATCGGCCGTCCCATCTCCAACGCGCGCGCCTACGTGCTCGACGACGCGTGCCAGCCCGTACCCGCCGGCGTGGTGGGCGAGCTGTACCTCGGCGGGGCCGGGCTGGCCCGCGGCTACCTGAACCGCCCGGGCCTGACCGCCGAGCGGTTCGTGGCCGACCCCTTCGGCCCCGCGGGCGGCCGATTGTACCGCACCGGCGACCTGGTGCGGCACCTGCCGGACGGCTCGCTCATCTTCGTCGCGCGCGCCGACCGCCAGGTCAAGCTCAACGGCTACCGGGTCGAGCTGGGGGAGGTCGAGTCGGCGCTGCGCCGCCTCCCCTCCGTCGCCGACGCCGCAGTGGTACGGCACAGCCGTCCCGGGCACCTGCTGGCCTACGTGACGCCGGACGGCGAGGTGGCGAGCACCGCCGAGCAGCTCCGCACGTCCCTGCGCGCCCACCTGCCCGGATACATGGTGCCGGTGCAGTACGTCATGCTGCCCGCGCTTCCCCGGACCGTCAACGGGAAGGTCAGTTACACCGATCTGCCTCCCGCCGACCCGGAGGCCGTGCTGGAGGAGTCCACGGCGCCGGCCGAGTCGCCGCGCACGCCGGAGGAGCACGCGCTGGCGGAGATCTGGCGCGAGGTCCTGGGGCTGCCGGAGATCCACCGGCACGACGACTTCTTCGCGCTGGGCGGCCACTCGCTGCTGGCCACCAAGGTGCTCGCCCGGGTGGGTGACACGCTCGGGCTCGACCTGCCCCTGCGCGCGGTGTTCGAGTCGCCGACCCTGGCCGCCCTCGCAGCTCGCCTTCGCGGGGCCCCGCGGGTCCGGTCGGCGCCCCTGCTGCCCGCCCCGCGCAACCAGCCGCTGCCGCTGTCGTTCGTCCAGGAACGGATCTGGTTCCTGCGGCAGCTGGAGCCGGAGAGCACCAACTACAACGTGCCCCGCGCCCTGCGCCTGCGGGGCAGGGTCGACCTGGAGACGCTCACCCGGGTGCTGGCCGACCTGGAGATCCGGCACGAGATCCTGCGGACGACCTTCCCTGACGTCGACGGTGAGCCGGTGCAGCACGTCCACGAGCCGCGCGGCATCCCAGTGACGCTGGTCGACCAGAGCGGGCTGCCCGAGGACGAGCGCGACGCCTGGGTTCACGAGCACATCCTGACCGCGGGCCAGGAGCCTTTCGAGCTGGAGGAGGGCCCGCTGCTCAGGGTCACGCTCGTGCGCCTGGCGATCGACGAGTACGTGCTGGTCGTCGTGGAGCACCACATGATCCACGACGGGTGGGCGCAGGGCGTGTTCCTGCGTGACTTCCTGGAGCTGTACGAAGCGCACGCCACCGGCCGCGACCCGCGCCTGCCTGAGTTGCCCGTCCAGTACGCCGACTTCGCGGTGTGGCAGCGTGCCACGATCCAGGGCGAGCGGCTGGAGACCCTGCTGGACTTCTGGCGCCGGCGGCTCGACGGCGCGCCGCCCCTGCTGCGGCTGCCGACCGACCGCCCCCGGCCCGAGGTGCTGACCTCAAGCGGCGGCGAGGAGACGCTGGTCATCGACGCCGATCTCGCGCGGGACCTGCGCGAGTTCGGCCGCGAACAGGACGCCACGCTGTTCATGACCATGTTCGCCGCGTTCACGATGTTGCTGTACGGCCGCAGCCGTCAGCAGGACATCGTCGTCGGCAGCGGCATCGCCAACCGGCAGCGGACCGAGCTGGAGAACCTGCTCGGCATGATGATCAACACCGTCCTGCTCCGGGTCGACCTGTCCGGCGACCCGCCGTTCCTGGAGCTGCTGAACCGGGTGCGCGAGACCTGCCTGGAGGCCTACGCGCACCAGGACATGCCGTTCGAGAAGCTGGTCGAGCATCTGCGTCCGGCGCGCAGCCTGAGTCACACGCCGCTGTTCCAGGTGATGTTCAGCTTCCTCGACACGCCGATGCCGACGCTGCGGCTGCCGGAGGTCGGCATCGAGGTGCTGAACGCCCACAACCGCTCGGCCAAGTTCGACCTGAACGCGGTGATCGTCCCCCACATGGGACAGCGCTTCGGCGACGCCGGGCTCGGCGAGAGCATCACGGTGCTGCTGGAGTACAACGCCGACCTGTTCGACGCGGCGAGCGTGCGCGGCCTGCTGGAGCGGTACCAGGCGTTGTTGCGGGCGATCGTCGCGCAGCCGAAACGCTCCGTCGACGACCTGCTGGACCAGACGGGCGCGGTATCGGGTTCTCGATGATCAGGAGGCGCGGCCTCATGGGCGCGATGTCACTACCCGAGGTGTTCACGGAGGTCTGCGCGCGGCAGCCGGAGCGGACGGCGGTGGTCTGCGGCACGCGGAGCCTGACCTACGGCGAGCTGGCCACGGCCGCGCGGAGCCTCGCTGCCGAGCTCGTGCGCCGCGGGGTCGCCCGCGGCGAGCTGGTGGGCCTGCGGGTCAGCCGCTCGGCCGACGTCCCGGTGGCCGTTCTCGGCATCACGCTGGCCGGGGCCGCGTACGTGCCGCTCGATCCGCAGTATCCGGCGGATCGCCTGCGTCTCATGGTGGCCGAGGCCGGGATCAGGTATGTCGTGGGCGAGCCCGGCGAACACCCCGGCATGAACGTCCAGAACCACGTGCCGGTCTGGGATCACGCCCCGGCCCCGGCGGACGGCCTGCCCGCGCTGAACCGCGACGATCTCGCCTACGTGATCTACACCTCCGGCTCCACGGGACGGCCGAAGGGCTGCGTCGTCACGCACGGGAACGTGCTGAGCCTGCTCGACGGCGCGCTGCCGCTGTTCGCCGTCGGGGCCGACGACCGGTGGGCCCTCTTCCACTCGATCAACTTCGACTTCTCGGTGTGGGAGCTGTGGGGCGCGCTGGCCACGGGAGCGGCCGTTATCGTCGTGGACGCCGATACGGCCGTTGACCCTGAGGAGTTCCTGGAGCTGCTGATCCGCGAGCGGGTGAGCGTGCTGAACCAGGTGCCCCCGGTCTTCCGCGTGCTGGCGGAGACGCACGCCGACGCCGGGCGGCCGCCGTTGCCGCTGCGCTATCTGATCTTCGGCGGGGACGCAGTCGACCTCGACGTGACGGCGGCCTTCCTGGCGGCGCTGCCCGAGGGCGCCAGGCCCGTCGCCGTCAACATGTACGGCATCACCGAGACCACGGTGCACGTCACCTTCAAGGAGCTCGATGCGGCGGCCCTGCACGGCTCCAACAGGTCGCCGATCGGCCGTCCGCTGCCCCACCTGGACATCGTGCTGCGCGACGAGTCCGGTGCTGAGGTGCCGGTGGGCGAGGTCGGCGAGATGTGGGTGTCGGGCGGCGGCGTGGCCGTCGGCTATCTGGGCCGGGAGGAGCTGACGGCCGAGCGGTTCGTGACGAGCGGCGGCGTGCGCTTCTACCGGTCGGGGGACCTGGCCCGCCGCCTGCCAGACGGCGAGCTGCAGTACCTCGGCCGCGCCGACCGCCAGGTGAAGTTGCGCGGGATCCGCATCGAACTGGGCGAGATCGAGGCGGTGCTCCGGGGGTGCACCGGCGTGCGGGACGCGGTCGTGCGGCTGGTCACCGACCGGGCCTTGGGCGAGCTGCTGGCCGCGTGCGTGGTGGCCGACGACGGGTTCGACGCCGAGCTGGTGCGGGCGGAATGCGGGCGGGTGCTGCCGTCGCCCATGGTGCCCACCCGGTACGAGCTGCTGCCTGCCATACCGCTGTCCACCACCGGGAAGGTCGATCGGGCGGCGCTGCCGTACGCCTGAACTCGCTTGTGAGCGAGGCGCACGGCAGGCGCGTCACGCCCGGCCGATGGCGATCATCCGCACCTCGGCGGTGTAGCGGGCGCCACTGGCGTCCTTCAGCCAGAGGCGGTCGACGTCCGGCATCATCTCCGCGATCGTGACCGTGCCAGGCCCGGCCTCGGCCGTGCGCCGGATCGACTTGCCGAGCAGGTTCACCAGGGACAGGCTCCGGAAGTCCACGGCCATCGGCTTGCGCTCTGTCGCCACCCGGACGAAGCCCCGCTCCGGGATCCCGTGCTCCGCCCGCCAGCGGCGGGCCTGCGCGTAGCGCAGCCGCTCGTCCTTGACGAAGGCCCAGGCCAGCTTGGCGGCCGGCAACGTCCACGCCTCGCGGCTGGCGACCAAGCTGTCGATGGTGATGCGCGGCCGGTGAGGCGCGCCGCCGAACGGCTGGAACGCGTCGACGACCAGCGAACTCAGCAGGTCGCCCACGGCCTCCAGGAAGGTGTGTTCGCCGCCTCCGGCACGGTGGCGCACGACCAGGTCGTCACCGCGGCGCCCGGCCACCAAGTCCAGCACGGAGACCATGGTGGCGCCGGGCGGCGGCTCGATCGACTCGTTGCCGATGCACAGGTAGGTGTAGCCCGGCAGCATCATCTCGCCGGCCCGCGACATGCGCGTGGTGGCCAGCGGCGAGTCCGCGCGTGGGATGAGCAGCATCCGCTTGTCGAGGTGGCTGGCCAGCGCGGCCTCGCGCAACCGGGCGGGGTCGGGGTGCTGGTTGACGAAGACCTTGTTCTCCAGCGTGTTGCACGCGCAGTGCAGCTCGCCGAGCACGTAGTCGAGCTCGCCGCGGTCCAGGGCGGCCTGGTCGTCGGCGACCAGCATGACGTCCGGAGAGAAGCATCGCGCGCCGCTCCAGCGCGGCGCTCCCGTGGCGAATTCCTGGGCCACGCGACCGGCGATCGCCGCGGCGCTCACCCGGTGCTCCCGCGTCCCGTCGAACGCCTCCAGGGGCAGATCGAGCACCCGCCGCCACTTCTGCCTGTGCTCGGCCACGACCTCGTCGACGATCTCCGATCCCGGCGTCAGCGTGAGCTTGCCGAGCTCCGGCATGACGGAGGTCAGCAACTGCAGGAAGGGCATCTCGCGACTGTCCGTCCTGGACAGCTCCCGGTCGAGCACCTGCCGCGCCCGGGCCTCGTACCGCTCGGCGACCGTGTTGGCCAGCCACCGTGCGCTGTCCAGCAGCAGCCCGAGCGGCGCGGCCAGGCCGTCGGTCACCCGGCGGCCGAGCTGGACCTCGACCTCCCGGACGGTGTCCTCGTAGACCAGCGTGCGTCCCGCGTAGACGCTGCCGGAGCGGCGGGTGGCCGCGCGGCCGGTGATCCGCTCGAAGGTCTCCGCCAGCGCCCGCTGCGCCTCCATCAGCCGCTCGGCGTCACCGGCCGCGGCCGACACGGCGTCGCGCGCGCCGACCAGCTCGTCGAGCGGCGCCCGGGCCTGGGCCCGGACCGCGGTGTCGGCGATCAGGTCGATCCGCTCCGCCAGCGCCCGCTCAGGCCAGGTGTCCAGCGGACCGGCCAGGTCGATCCGCACCGCGCCACGCTCGCGCAGCCGCAACAGGGTGGCCACGGTCGCCGGATCCAGCGGGTCGCCGGCGATGTCCCGCACGGTGCGGCGGCCGTCACACTGCCGCAGCACGCTCACCTCGGCGGCCGCCAACGTCGCCGGCTTCCGGAACGGCAGCCGCAGGACCCCTCCGGTGAGCGTCGCCGACGGCTCCATGCGGGGGCGCAACCACGGCCACACCTCGCGCCTGGCCGCGACCGTCTCGGCGATCGCGTCGATCGCCCACCCCTCGAAGTAGGTGGTACGGCGAGCCAGCAGGCCGGGCCCGGGCACCACCGACACGCCCGTGTCCTCCGGCCCGATCCGCGCCCAGCCGAGGGGGCCGAAGAAGCCGACGGTGTCGTTCTTGAGGCTGTAGCGCTGCAGGTAGCTGGTGATGGTGAGCTCATGACGGCGGCCCTCGCGCAGGCTGCGCGGCTCGCCGCCCGCCACCTTGTCCAGGCAGACCCGGACGACCTGCGGGTTCTGCCAGGCCACGGCCTCGCGGAAGGCGGCGTCGCGCGCCGCCCTGCGCATAACGGCGGTCAGCCGGTCGGCCGCGGCGGCGAAGACCTTCTCGTACTGGTCGCGGGTGGCGGGCACGCCGTCGTCCAGCAGGTCAGCCGCACTGGCGAGCTTGTCGTCACAGATCTCGACGAACCACTCGGCCGGGAATCCCGTGCTGCGCAGGGCGGCGTCGCGCCACACCATCCACCCCGACTCACCCAGCGGCGTATGGTGATCTGTTGCCGGCACCACGGTCATGGTTGGTCACGCTCCAGTCCGGCCGACTCGATTTCGTTCAGCAGCGCTTCGAGGTCCGCCGCGCCGTACGACTCTCCCTGGGTCCTGACGATCAGCTGCGCGAGGTTCTCCACGGTCGGCGAGCCGAAGACCTCCCGCAGCGACAGCTCGATGGTGAACGTCTCCCGGATCCGCGAGGCGAGCTGGGTGGCCAGCAGGGAGAAGCCGCTCAGCTCGAAGAAGGTGTCGTGGATGCCGACCCTGTCGATGCCGAGGAGCTCCTCGAAGATCGTGGTCAGCCTGCTCTCGATCGGCGTGCGCGGGGCCACGTAGTCGTCGATTTGGGCGCTGTCGGCGTCCGGCTCTGGCAGGGCGTCGAGGTCGTAGTCGCCGTCGGGGGTGAGGGGCAGGTCGTCGAGGATGAACAGATGCTCGGGGATCAGCCGGTCGGGCAGCTGGGTCAGCAGGTACTGGCGAACCCGGGCGGTGCCCTGCTCGGGATCGGGACCGGTGAGGTAGCCGAGGAGGATGAGGCGGCCGTCGGCGGCGACATGCTCGGTCACGAGCGCGTCGCGGATCTCGGGGACGTCGCGCAGCGCGGCCAGCGTCTCGATGGGGTCGAGGCTCGGGCTCGTGCCCACGCGGCCGACGAATTCGAGGGTGCCGTCGCTCCAGCGGCGGGCCAGGTCTCCGGTGTGGTGGGAGCCTGAGCACAGTTCGGCGACCTCTCCGACGGCGGCGGGCTGCCCGCCGGGGTGGCGAAGCTCTGCCAAACCGTCGGCCAGGTCGGCGCTGAGGGGAAGGCGCACGGGTGCGGTCAGCCCCTGCCAGTCGTCAGGGACGGGATAGGCGGCGATGGGTCGCCCGTCGCGGCCCACGCGGTAGACGCCGACGGCGTGGCAGCCGGGCGACAGGCGGCGCAGCGCGTCGACGTCGTGGGAGAGCAGGGTGCCGTGGTTGTCGAGGAAGGCGTGCCGCAGCCCAGGGAGCGGGTCGCCGGTGGCGGCGAGGGCTCGCAGGATCGGTGGCGTGAGGTAGGCGACCGTGACGCCGTTGGCGCTTAGCCAGGTGGTGAGCGAGGAGATGTCACCGGCGAAGGAGTGCTCGGGCAGGATCAGCGCCGCCCCCGCGCGGAACGCGCTGGACATCGCCGAGGTCAGGTGAGGGGGCAGGGGTGACAGGACCGCGAACCGGTCGTCGCCGGTCAGGCCGAAGCGCTCGACCGCCCAGTCGCCTCCCGGCTCGGGCGGCGGGTCGCCCGGCCTCGGTTCCGGTTCCACGTCGTCGAACAGCGTGCTCAGATCGATGGTATCGTCGGCGGCCCCGCCGGCCGGGTTCACATCCACCACCGTGGAGACCCCGAGGTAGTGGGCGGGGACCGGGCCGTCCTCCTCGATCACCGAGAAGGTCGCGCCGGCCTTCCCGCAGCCCAGAACCGCGGCCACGAACGCGGCCGTCGGCCTCCGCACGACTCCGAAGTGCTCCATCCGCGCCGCGGACCGCTGCTCCAGGACCTCCGCCACCCGATGGGCGGCGTGGCTGAGCCACCGGTAGCTCCGTGCACCGTCCCGGTCGATCACCGCGACCCGGTCCCGGCCCTGGGCGAAGCCGTCCACCGCGAGATACGGCGCGGCCACGGGCCGATCACCGGTCTCGGTCTCATCCTCGACCGGCTCCAGCGGGTAGTCCAGCAGGCCTCTGGCGGGGTCCTCCACCACCGCGTGGAGGAACACGCGCAGGTGGTCCAGGAGCGTCCGCATCATCGCCGTCTGGTAACGCTCGGCGTTGAACTCGAGGTTGGCCTGGAGCGCGCCGTGCACCTCCTGCGCGGTCAGCGTGAGATCGAACTTGCTGGCCAGCGCGGGCATGTCCACGGGCTCGACCACGACGTCGCTGATCCGCTCGGCCTCCGGGCTGCCGATCACGTTCAGGATCACCTGGAACAGCGGTGTGCGCCGCGGGTCACGCGGCACCTGAAGCTCCTTCACCAGCACGTCGAACGGGGCGTCGGAATGCGCGTAGCCGTCCAGCGAGACCTGGCGCACCCGCGCCAGCAGATCAGCGAAGGTCGGCTCGCCCGACAGGTCCACGCGGAAGGGCAGCGTGTTGACGAAGAACCCGATCAGCTTGTCCGTTCCCTCGTCGGTACGGCTGGCCAGCGGAACCCCGATCACGATGTCCCGCTGGCCGGACCAGCGGCCTAACACCGTGGCCAGGCTCGCCAGCATCACCATGAACGTCGACACGCCGTGCTTGCGGCACATGTCGTGCAGCGCGGCCGTCTCCTCCTCCGACATCGCGAAGAGCACCCGGTCGCCCCGCGCTCCCCTGACCGGCGAGAAGCGCTGGGCGGTCGGCAGGGCGAGCGGGGGCGGCGCGTCCGCCAGGTGCTCCCGCCAGTAGCTCACCTCCCGCTTGAGCGCCTCGCCTGCCAGCGATGCGCGCTGCCACACCGCATAGTCCCGGTACTGGACGGGAAGCTCGGGCAGGCCGGCCTTCTCCACGTCGCCGCCCGCCTCGTACAGCGCCGACAGCTCGCGCACGAACAGGCCGACCGACCAGGCGTCGGAGACGATGTGGTGCATAGTGACGGCGAGCACGTGCTCGGTGTCGCTCAGCTTGACCAGCAGGCACCGGAACAGCGGTCCCTGAGCCAGGTCGAAGGGGGCGGTGGCCTGCTCGTCGGCCAGCCGGCGGGCCTCGCCGTCGCGGTCGCCCCCGGCGGCGGTGAGATCCACGAGGTCCAGCCGCCAGTCCTCGCCGAGATCGTCCACAACCTGGATCGGGCGGCCGTCCACCGTGGGGAAGCGCGTGCGCAGCGTCTCGTGGCGCAGGAGGATCGCGCGGACACTGGCCTCCATGGCTGCGGCGTCGAGCGGGCCGACCAGGCGCCGCCGCCCATGGACGTTGTACGCCGTGCCGGGCCGCAGCTCGTTCTCCAGCCACAGCCGCTCCTGGTCGAAGGAGAGCACCGGGTCGGCGTCCGCGGGCCGCCGCGCGACGACGCGGGATTCTGAGGGCGACCGCGCCGCCACCGCCGAGGCCAGCGCGGCGACCGTGGGTGAGGCGAAGAAGTCCTTCACCGGGATCCGCACACCCAGTGTCTTGCGGATCCGCGCCACCACCTTGGGAGCCAGCAGCGAGTGGCCGCCCAGCTCGAAGAAGTCGTCGAACACGCTCATATCGGAGCGGCCGAGGACGTCGTGCCAGATCGCGACAATGGTCTCCTCGTAGGGTGTGCGCGGCGCCATATGGCGGCTCGACCGTGCGCCGGAGGTTTCCCTCCCGGCACCTGTGTCAGCTTCGGAAGCCCAGGAAGGGTGTGCCATAGTCCGAACGGTACGTGGCCGCTGTGGTCGTGCGGATGTCACACAAAATGGGGATCGCCCGAGGGATAACCAACGCAGCATGGAACGTTCCGTCCACCGATCGGCGCAGCGTGATGGAGGGCAGGAGGGAGCCGCGCTCTGAGCATGAGGGCCGCCTGCCGTACGGGAAAGCTCTACAGCGCCGACGCGGACGAGGCGTCGAGCGACGGCCGGGCCTGGTCGATCACCTTGGCCAGATCCTCGACCACGCTGTTCTCGAACACCACCTCAGGAGGCAGGTCGGTCTGCAGGTCGCGCCGGATGCGCATCCGGCCGCGCGCCGCGAGCAGGGAGTGGCCGCCGAGACCGAAGAAGTCGTCGTGCACGCTGATCGCCTCGACGCGTAGCAGTTCCTCCCACAGCTGGACGAGGTAGCGCTCGGTGTCGGTGCGCGGCGGCTCGTAGGAGCGGCGCCTGCGCGAGCGGTCGTCGGCCACCTCGCGCAGCCGCCCCCAGTCCCGCTTGCCGTGCGGGTCCAGCGGCATCGCGTCCAGGACGATGAACTCGGCCGGCACGTACGGCGAGGGCAGCCGCTCGGTCAGGAAGGCACGCAGCTCCATCGGGGAGAACTCGTCGGCCGTCGGGATGACGAAGGCCACCAGGCGCAGGTCACCGGCCTCCCCCACGGCGGTGATCGCCACCTCCCGCACCTGCGGGTGCTGGTAGAGCGTCCGCTCCACCTCGGCGGGCTCGACCCGGTGCCCGGAGATCTTCACCTGGTTGTCGACACGGCCGAGGTACTCCAGGGCTCCGTCGGCATCCGGGCGCACCCGGTCGCCAGTGGCGTACATCCGGCTGCCGTCCCCGGCGAACGGGTCGGCGACGAACCGCTGCGCGGTGTGCCCGGGCTGCTCCAGGTAGCCTCGCCCGACGGCGGCGCCGCCCACGTACAGCTCCCCCGCCTCGCCGGGCGGCACCTGCGCGAGCCGGTCGTCCAGCACGTACAGGCACGCCGATGCCAGCGGGTAGCCGATCGGCACCCGGGTGCACTGCGCGGGGAGGTCGCGGATCTCCTGGGCGGTGCTGGCCACGGTGGCCTCGGTCGGGCCGTAGAGGTTCAGCAGCTCACCGGTGAAGCCGCCGGCCCGCAGCTCACGGCAGGTGTCAGCCAGCAGGACGTCCCCGCCGGAGCACAACACCCGCAGAGACGCGAAGGCCTCGCGGTCGTGGCGGGCGACGTGGTTGAGCGCGATGGCGGGGGCGAGCATCGCGGTGATGCGGTGGCGCCGGAGCTGGCGCCGCAGGTCGACGCCGATGAGGTCGGCGATCGCCGGTATGACCACCATCTGGGCTCCGCCCGCGATGCTGCGCAGCAGTTCGAAGGTGAAGGTGTCGAAGGACAGGTTCGACGACTGCGCCACCCGGTCCTGCGGGCCCACCGCGGGGATCGCCGTGTCCACCGCGAACGCGATCATCTGCCGGTGCTCCAGGATGACGCCCTTGGGCTGACCGGTCGAGCCCGAGGTGAACAACACGCACGCCGCGCTCTTCTGGTCGATGTGCCGCGCGGGCGCGGGCGCGGGGGCGGAGTCGAGCACGCGCCAGTCCAGCTCCGCGACCTCCACGGGCAGGGGGGCCAAGCGCCGGGCCCTGCCGGGTTCGGTGAGCAGCAGGCGCAACCGGCCGGCGGCGGCCATCTGGTCACGCCGGAGGTTGGGATAGCTGACGTCGATCGGCACGTACGCGGCCCCGGCGCTCAGCACGCCGAGCACCGTCACCACGGCGCCCACTCCGCGCGGCAGGTAGATGCCGATCCGGTCCTCAGCCTGTACCCCGAGCCTGATCAGCTCGTCCGCGACGGCCTCGACGCGGTCGGCCAGCTCCGCGTAGCTGAGCCGGGTCTCGTGGTCGCTGACGGCGGTCAGGTCCGGGTGGGTGCTGACGGTCCTGGCGAACAGCTCGGGAATCGTCGCTACGGACACAGGCTCATCCTCTTCGCAGTCTCGTCGGATCAGAACTCGAGGTCGTCCTCGATGATCTTCCTGAGCCCACTGGGCCCTGCCAGGAATGTCAGCGGGTCGCCGGGCAGCACGTACTCACGCGTCTCCCCGTACTCTCGCCACTCCGCCAGGTCGTCCGGGCCCACGTCGGGATCGTCCTCCCACCCGATCGCGCTGATCGGCACGCCGATCGCCTTGGCCGGCGGCGCGTGGTCGAGGCACATCTGAACGTCCCTGCGCAGCACGCGGACTGACAGCGCCACCAGCTCGGCCGGTATCTCGCCGTCTCCGAGATCGTTCGCGACGCGTCGCAGCTCTCCCGCGATGCGGCGGTCGGACATCCAGGGGTGGTAGAAGCCGTAGAAGCCGCGGCTCGGCACCAGCGACGCCGAGACGAACAGCCGCTCGGGAGGCGGCGCACCCAGCTCCAGCGCGCGGTTGGTGAACGCGTGCGCGAGCAGCGCGCCCATGCAGTGGCCGATGACGGCGTAGGGCCGCTCCAGATAGGGGCCGAGCGCCCGCACCGCGTCCCCGGCGAACGTCTCGAAGTCCCGGTACGGCTCTTCCTTGATCCGGTGTTCGCGGCCGGGCAGCTGCACCGGATGGACCTCGGCCTCCCCGATCCGCCCCGGCCAGCGGCGCAACGAGGACGCGCCCGAGCCCGCGTACGGGAAGGCGAACAGCAGCGGCCCACCTCCGGCCGACGGCTCCTGCAGCAGCCAGCGCGTGGATGGTTGGCGCACGTGCCCTCCAGGGATCTCGACTGCCGACATTCGAGACGCTAGAGGCGAGGGGTTAGCCGCCGGTTACGCGTCGGCGGCGTAACCACGCGCTAACCATCGCGCGGGATAGTCGGAGGGTGTTCATCGGCGGACCGAAGGGGTGCGCGTGTCCCAGCTGCTGCCCGAGCTCGACCCGGACCAGGTGGAGACCCTGGACCTGACCTCGCCCACCGTCCACGCCGAGCACGACCTGTCCGCGGTGTGGCGGCGCCTGCGGTCGGACCACCCGCTGTACTGGCACCCGCCGCGAGACCAGAATCCGGGATTCTGGGTGATCACCCGCCACGCGGACGCGCTCAGCGTCTTCCGCGACAGCCAGCGCTTCACCTCGACCTCGGGCAACGTGCTGGAGACGCTGCTCGTGGGGAGCGACTCCGCCACCGGGAAGATGCTCGCGGTGACCGACGGCTCCCGCCACACCGAGGTGCGCCGCATCATCACCACGGCGCTGACCCCCGCCGTCTTCGACCGGCTGGAGAAGCGGATCGAGGGTCAGGTGCGGCAGCTCATGGCGCGGGCCCTGGAGCGTGGGCAGTGCGACTTCGGTGATGACGTGGCCGCCCAGGTCCCGCTGGCCACCATCTGCGACATGCTCGCGGTGCCCGACGCCGACCGGCCGTACATCCACCGGCTCGGCTCGTCCTCGGTCAGCTCCCACGAGCCCGCGCACACCACGACCAACGCCTGGACCTCGAAGAACGAGATCCTCGCCTACTTCATCGAGCTGGCCGAGGAGCGGCGCGGAGGCTCGGGCGACGACCTGGTCACCATCCTGGCCAACGCCGACGTCAGGGGCCGCCCGCTCGGCACCGACGAGATCGTCTTCAACTGCTACAGCCTCATCCTGGGTGGCGATGAGACGACCCGGCTGGCCATGACGGGCGCGGTGCTCGCGCTGGCCGAGAATCCCGAGCAGTGGCAGGAGCTCCAGCGAGGCGAGGCCGGCCTGGACAGCGCGGTCGAGGAGGTGCTGCGCTGGACGACGCCGTCGAGGCACCTCGGCCGCCTGGCCACCGAGCCCGTCGAGGTCGGCGGGGGACGGATCGAGGCCGGAGACGTCGTCACGGTCTGGCTCGCGTCGGCCAACTTCGACGAGCGGGAGTTCTCCCACTCCGAGCGGTTCCTGCTGGACCGCACGCCCAACCGCCATCTGACCTTCGCCTACGGACCGCACTTCTGCCTCGGCGCGCGGCTGGGCCGCATCCAGCTCGCGGCCACGCTCACCGCCCTTCGCGACATGGTCGCCGGGATCGAGGTGACCGGGAGCCCGAAGCGGGTCTACTCCAACTTCCTCGGCGGCACGTGCAACCTTCCTGTCCTGCTCAAGGCTCGCTGAGGGGCGGCGCCGTACCGGACCACTCGGCGTCGAAGTGGGCGGCGAGCTCGCGCAGCACGGGATGCTTGAACACCGCGACGAGCGGGATGGCCCGCCCGGCCTGGCGGCGAAGGTGGGCCACCAGCCGGATCGCGAGCAGCGACTGGCCGCCGAGCTCGAAGAAGTTGTCGTCCGCGCCGACCAGCTCGACCTGGAGCACCTCGCGCCACGCGTCGGCGATCAGCCGCTCGGTCGGGGTCCGCGGCGCGGTCGCCTCCCGGTCGGCGCTCTCCGGCCTGGCCGGTGGTGGCAGCGCCGCGCGGTCCACCTTGCCGTTGCGGGTGAGCGGAAACCGCTCAAGCGCCACCAGTACGGCCGGCACCATGTATTCGGGCAGGTGCTCGGCGGCCACGCGCCGCACCTCCTCAGCATCGAACCCGGCGGCGGCCCGTTCCAGGCGGCAGTAGCCGACGAGACCGGCGCCGCCCGGCATGTCGTCGCGGACCAGGGCGACCCCCTGGACCACCCCAGGGCAGCGGCTCAGCACCGCCTCGACCTCGCCCAGCTCGATGCGGTACCCGCGCAGCTTGACCTGGTCGTCGCAGCGGCCGAGGAACTCCAGCCTGCCGTCCTGCCCGATCCGCGCCCGGTCGCCGGTCCGGTACATCCGCCCGCCGTCCCCGGCGACCACGTCGGGCACGAAGCGCTGCGCGGTCAGCCCGGGCATGCCGAGGTAGCCGCGTGACACACCGGCTCCGGCCACGTACAGCTCGCCCTCGACCTCGGGAGGGACCGGCCGCAGCTTCTCGTCGAGCAGGTGCACCCGGACGCCGGGCAGCGGATCGCCCAGATGTGGCCGGCTGGCGTGGTCGATCCGCGCGCACGTGGCATCGACCGTGCATTCGGTCGGGCCGTACAGGTTGACCGGCGCGAGGACTCCGGCGGCGCGCTGATCCGCCAGGCGGCGCCACAGCGCGGGAGTGACGGCCTCGCCGCCGACGAGCAGCCGCAGCGGCGCGCCGCCGCGCTCCTTCGGCAGGTATTCGAGCAGCGAAACCACGTGCGACGGGGTGATGTCGAGCTCGTCGAGCCGCTCCTCGGCGATGAGCGCCGCGAGTGCCTGCGGGTCGCTGCGGACGTGGTCGCCGATGAGGACGACGGTGTCGCCGCGGCACAACCGCGACCACTGCTGCACCGAGGCGTCGAACGACGGGCTGGCGTTCCAGCCGACCCTGGCCGGTACGGGCCCGGTGACGGACGCCAGGCCGTCCAGCAGCGAGGCCAGCGATCCATGCGTGACCTCGACGCCCTTCGGGAGGCCGGTCGAGCCTGAGGTGTAGATCGCGTAGGCACGCTGTCCCGGGCGGATGGCGGCGCGGCGGGACGGCCCGCCGGTGGCGACGCGGGCGCAGGTGTCCACGCTGAGGATCTGCCTCGCCAGTGCCGGCGAGACGCGGCGGCGGGTGGCGGCGTCGGACAGCACCAGTGCGGTGCCGGCCTGCTCACACATGTATCGCAGCCGGCCGATGGGCAGGGCGGGGTCGAGAGGCAGGTATCCGGCTCCGGCGCGCAGCGTGCCGAGCAGGCCGACCACGAGGTCGAAGCCGCGCGGCATCAGCAGGCCGACGAGGGACTCCGCGCCGATGCCCCGCCCGGCCAGGCCGGCCGCGACCGCGGCGCTGCGCGCGGCCAGCTCGCCGAAGGTGAGGACGTCGCCGTCGCAGACCAGCGCCGGGCGGTCGGGGTGTGCCGCGGCCACCTGCTCGAATCGGCTGACGGCCGACCGCCAGCCCGCAGCCTTCGTGTCGTCTGCCGCGGCGACCGCCTCGGCCGGTGAGGTCATGGGAGCGGCCCTCCATCGATGTGGTCAGTAGCTGAACTTGGCCGGTTCCACGTTCAGGGCGGCCACGCCGTCGGCGAAGCGTTGTTCCAGAGCGGCCAGCCGCGCGGGCCCGCCCCCTCGGTTGCGCACGCCCATCAGCTCCTGGCTGGTACGGAGCAGCTGCGTCAGCTCCCCCACGCCCACGCCCTTGCCCTCCAGGTAGGGCAGCGACCAGAAGTCGAAGTCGTACAGAGGCAGCCAGACCGACTCCGTCACCCGCTCGAACATCTCGTCGGTGAGCGCCGCGGCCTCCGCTGAGGACATGCTGAAGTGCGACCAGCTGTAGCCCTCGCCCGCGATCGCCAGCTGCTCCTTCTGCTGGTAGATCGGCGAGCGGGGATTGGCCCACCAGGCCTGCGCCCGCCACAGGTCGGGCGCGGTCTCGTTGAGGAAGTCGATGGTGTTGCCCACCGTCTTCTCGGTCTCGCCAGGGAATCCGACGATGATCGAGGCGAAGGTGGCGATGCCGCGTTCCTTGAGCCGGGCGATGCCGACGCGGTACTGGCTGTCCTGCGCGAGCTTGTGCATGTTGGCCAGCACCTCGCTGTCGCCGGACTCGATGCCCAGGAAGACGCCGGCGCAACCGCTGCGGGCGGCCAGGTCGAACGACTCCTCGTCACGAGCGTTGGAGCAGCGGAAGTAGGAGTACCACCGCAGGCCGAGATCCTCGTCGATCATCATCTGACACAGCTGATTGAACCGTTTGGGCGGCACGTTGAAGGTGTCGTCCACGAAGACCACGTTCTGCACACCCAGCTCGGCCAGCGCGCGCAACTCCTTCCGCACGGTCTCCACCGACGCCGTGGCCAGCGCGCCGGCGCGGGTCGGGTAGTCGCAGAAGCTGCACTTGAACGCGCAGCTGCGCGCGGTGCGCAGCTGGGCGGTCCTGCCGATGAGGTCAGGGCTGAAGCCGGCCCAGTCGATCGAGCACTCGTCGAGGTTGTTGTTCTCCGGGCGGCGACGGGTGCGGACCCACTCCCCGTCCGGGCAGTGGATCAGGTTGTCCACGGCGGCGATGTCGGCGCCACTGCGAATGGCGTGGCACAGCCGGCCCAGGCTGAGCTCGCCCTGCGACTCCTGGATGTAGGAGTCGGCGCCCATGGCGAAGAAGAAGTCCTGGACCGCGCCGGTCATGCCCGACTGGCACAGGTTGTCGACGAGAGGGCCGCCGACCACGATGTGGCTCGACGGCGACATCTGGCGGACGTATTCGACGATCGGGCCCACCGGCAGGATGTTGACGTAGAACGTGGTGGTGATGGCGACGACGGCGGGCTGCTCGGCCAGCAGCGCCGCGAGGCGGTCAGGCTCGGCGCTGAACAGCGAGACCGGTTCTGCCCGCAAGCCCCGCCTGCGCAGGTAGCTGGTCAGGTACAGCGCCGCCAGGTTGAACACCTCGCCCACGTGGTACCTGTCGGCACGGCCTGTGTCACGGTTTCTGATGCGGCTGAACGCGTCGAGCCATGGCATCGCCGTACCATCGACCACCAGGTGCTCCGAGCGCATGATCTGGAACTCCGGCGTGCCTGGACCGGCCCGCTCGCACATGACCCGGTAGTCGTCGAAGTCGCCTTCGTTGTATCCGATCACTACGCAGTCGAGACCGTCCATCACGTCTCCTGTACGATCGCCGGCGCCTGGTCGGCGGAGAGTTCCTCGTCAGCCGGCGAGAGTCGCGGCTCCGGCCTGCGGCGTTGCTCACGGTCCAGCCACCACTCCACCGTGATGAAGGCGACGGTCCACGGCAGCCAGGTCGCGGCGGCGGAGGCCGCCTGCTCCATGAAGTGCTTGTTGCCCATGAACGTCGTGTCGAGCTGGGAGGCGAGGTACATCCCGATCGGCAGACCGAGGATCCGGTTGAAGATGATCGAGATGGTCAGGGTGAAGCTGCGCAGCATCCACCGGCGGTGATCGGCGTACCACCCTTGGCGGGCGAGCACGAATCCGTAGGTCGTGACGGAGAACCACAGCAGGGCCAGCACGATGTCGCTCAGCGCGCTGACGGGACCGAACGGCCAGATCACCGAGATCACCAGCGCGCCGGCCGCGGCAGGCCAGACGCCCGCGAGAACGTAGATCCGGCCGGCGTACCTGTGCACCCGGCGGTGTCGGCGCCGCAACCACGGCCAGACCTGCAGGACGCAGGTGGACATGGCCACGGTCGCGCCCAGCACGTGCGTCATGAGCACCGGGAAGTACAGGGGGTGCTCGGCCGGTGAGAGCCTGCCCACGCTCGGATCGAAGCTGAGGTACCTCGGGATGAAGAGGCTGAGGAACACGACGACCGCGGCCGCCAGCACTCCCAGGGCAATGCGGCCACCGAGCCGGCGTCGACCGGGACGGGCGGCGCGGCCTTGATGACCGTTCCGCTTCTCGTCGCCGGCCCGCGTCCGGCTGACAGACGGTTGCGGTACGGATGACATACGCACAAGGATGACCGCGCGACCCGTGATCAGCGCATCCCTTCTTCATGTGACATCACTGGGCGAGGGCGGTCCGGATAGCTTCGAGTACCCGCAGAGAGGTGCTAAGAACGGCGGCAACTGTGGAAGAACCCGGCGTCGGTGTGTCCATTCGCACGTTCGGCACGTTCGAGCTCGCGTTCGAAGGCTGCCCGGTGGAGCGGTGGAAGGCGGGGAAGGCTCGCAACCTGCTGCAATTCCTCCTCCTGCGTCGCGGGCGGACCGTGTCGCGCGACGTGCTGTACGAGTCGTTGTGGCCGGACGCGTCATGGTCCAAGGACTCCAGCTCGCTCAAGGTCGCCGCCCACATGCTCCGGCGGGTCCTGGAGACGCGGCAGGCGGAGGACGGGCCTGCGCTGCGCCTGCTCACCCGCGAGTCCGGCTACCTTCTTGAGGTCGTCGACGTGCCGATCGACTTCGAGACCTTCGTCTCCCTGGTCGACGAGGCGCACGCGGCGCAGCTGCGCGGCAACGACCGGGCCACGGCCGCGGCGCTCTACCGGCGGGCCGCCCGGCTGTACCGGGGCGACTTCCTGCCGGACGAGGCGTACGAGTGGGCGGCCGCGCAACGGGAGTGGCTGCGCAGCCGGCTGCTGTGCGCCCTGACCTACCTGGCCGAGACGGACATCCTGCGCGGCGACCACGTCGGCGTGATCCGGTGGTGCCAGCGGATGCTGGAGGTCGAGCCGTTCCATGAGGAGGCCTACCGGGCGCTGATGCTGGTCCACGGCCACCTCGGCCAGCGTGAGCAGGTCCAGCGCTGGTACCGCCTGTGCGCGGGCCGACTGCGCGACCACCTGCAGATGGCGCCGGACCTGGCCACCCGGCGGCTCTACACCCGGGCGGTACGCGGCGACTTCACCGGCCGCGCCATCGATCCGCGGGCCTGGCAGCGCGAGCTGCAGCCGAACGGCCGCACCTCGCTGCTCCAGACGACCGCGTGAGGCTCCAGACGACCGCGCTCAGCCGCTCGCCACCAGCTCGACCGGCAGGTGCTTGATGCCGAGCATGAAGTTCGAGCGCAGCCGGTCGATCTCGCCGGTCAGGGCGAAGCGCAGGCGGCGCCGCGCCAGCTCCTCCACCAACAGCGTGATCTCCATCCAGGCCGCCGACATGCCGACGCACCGGTGGTTGGCGACGCCGAAGGCCAGGTGGTGGTTCGGGGTGCGTCCGAGGTCGAGGCGGTCGGCGTGCGGGAACTGCTCCTCGTCGCGGTTGGCCGAGGAGTTCCACAACGTCAGCGTCTCCCCCGCCGGAATCGAGATCCCTCGCAGCGTCACCTCCCGCATCGTGGTCCTGCGCACGTACGCGTTCGTCGACGTCCACCTGAACAGCTCATCCACCGCGGTGTTCACCAGGCTCGGGTCGGCGTGCAGGCGGCGCTCCTCCTCCGGGTGCCTGATCAGCGTCTCGACGATCGCCGACGCGGTGAACGGCGTGGTCTCGTTGCCGCCGACCGCCACGTTGAGCGCGTTGTAGAGGATCTGGCTCTCCGACAGCTTCCGCCCGTTCGTCTCCGCGGCGATCAGGATGCTGACCAGGTCCTCGCCGGGGTCGCTGCGGCGCCGGTCAAGCAGGTCGGCGAGGAAGTCGAAGATCTCCACCTGCGCGCCGACGAGCGTCATCGCCTCGCCGTTGTCGCGGACGTACTCGCCGTCGCGGAAGCCGATCATCGTGCGGGTGAGCTGGAGGAGGTGGAAGGCGTCGTCCCGGCCGATGCCGAACATGGCGGCCAGCAGCCCGGCGGGCAGGTTCGGTGAGACGTCGGCCGCGAAGTCGCCGCCGCCGTCGGCGACGAGGCGGTCGAGCGCGTCGGTGAGATAGCGCCGCACGTGCCTGGCAGCCTCGTCCATCATCCGCCGCCCGAACGCCTTGTGCACGTGCTGGCGCAGCAGCCGGTGCTCAGGCGGGTCGGAGCAGATCAGCATCTGTCCTGTCGCGGTGTCGGTCGCGCTGCGGTACGAGCCGCCGAGGACAGTTCCGTCCTTGGAGGAGAACGACGCCGGATCGCGGTACACGGCGCTCACGTCCGCGTACGTCGTCAGCGCCCAGTAGCCGCCGTCGGCGGTCGCGTTCCAGTAGACCGGTGCGGTCTCCCGCAACCGCGCCCACGCGGCGTGCGGATCGCCGGACACGAACAGGTCAAGATCGTCCAGATCGATGAGCGCTGTCGACATTGTCCTACCTTTGCCGGTTAACAGGACGGGCCCAGCCTAGGCTCCGGCGGTTGGCCGCCGGTTACGCGCGCGAGGGATGTCCCATGAAGTAGGGAAGTGCCCGCGGGAGCCAAGTCCCCGACCATGGGACGCGTGCGCGGTGGCCGGACGGCTGTCGACGGCGAACGGAGTATTCGCTCATGCGTAGGTTCACCACACTATGGGCTGGCTATCTGGTCTCCGTACTGGGCTCGTCACTCACCAGCCTGGCGCTAGGCGTCTGGGTGTTCCAGCAGACCGGGTCGGCCACCCAGTACGGGCTGATCATCGTCATGAGCTTCCTTCCGGGGATCCTGGTCACGCCGCTGGCCGGCGCCCTCGTCGACCGCTGGAGCCGGCGGAGCATCCTCGCGGTGAGCAACGCCCTGGCCGCCGTCACGATCTTCGCTCTGGCGGCGCTCTACATGGCCGGGGCGCTCCAGCCGTGGCACATCCTCATCGGCGTCGGCGTCCAGTCGCTCCTGCGGGCGCTTACCGCCCCGACCATGAACTCCATCGTCATCCTGCTCGTGCCCAAGGAGCAGGTCGGCCGCGCGAACGGGATGGTGCTGCTCGCCCAGGCGCTCGGCGGCACCGTGGGGTTCGCGGCGGGCGGCGTGCTCCTGCTCGCCATCGGGCTGGGCGGCGTGCTCCTGCTCGACTGCATGTCCTTCGTCCTCAACATGCTGGTCGTGCTGTTCGTCTCCATCCCCCGGCAGGCGAAGTCCGCCGCCGGGTCGGAGAACACGGGCACGCTGCTCAGCGAGATGCGGCAGGGCTGGACGTACCTGTCCAGGCGGCGTGGCCTCGTCGCGCTCGTCGTCCTCTACGGCGCGGTCGGCGTCTGCGTCGCTCCCGCCGAGGTGCTGATCACGCCGGTGGTCCTCTCGTTCGCGTCAGCCGAAGCGCTGGGTCTGGTACTGGCGGCCGTCGGCGTGGGCGCGGTGGTGGGGAGCCTGATTCTGGCCACGTGGGGTGGTCCGCGCCGGCGCATCCATGCTCTGGCCGGTCTCACGCTGCCGATCGGCGTGTTCCTGTCCCTGGGCGCGCTGCAACCGAGCGTCGTCCTGATCATGATCGCGGCGTTCGGCTACTCGCTCTTCTCCACCATCGTGGACGGCACCGCCCGAGGCATCCTCCAGGTCGAGGTCGAACCCGACATCCAGGGCCGCGTGTTCGCGCTGTTCAACATGGTGGCCAGCGCCGTACAGTGCGTGGCCTTCGGGCTCGCCGGGCCGCTCGCCGACCTCGTCTTCGAGCCGCTGCTGCGCGAGGGCGGAGCGCTCACCTCCACCGTGGGCTCATTCCTCGGGGTCGGCGTGGGCCGGGGGACGGCGCTGCTCGTCCTGCTGTGCGGGCTGGCCGTCATCGTGACGGCGGCCGTCGCCTACCGGCAGCGTGATCTGCGCAACCTTCCCGATAGGCCGTCCGGCGGCATCACCCCGAAGGACGAGCCCATCCTGACGACCGTGTCCGACGGCGAGGACGGCGAGCGGCTGAGCCGCGGCTGACCCCCGAGCCGTCCTGTGTTCCGGTGACGCCCTCTCTGATCGGCCCGCGGGTAGCGTCGCTCACCAGAAGCGCGCACAGCGGAGCCGGCGGGCGCTGTCCTTCGTTGAATGGCTCTTGCGCGAGAACCCGCGCGGATGGGGAGACCTCATGACCGACCTGCAAAGCCGGATCGCGGCTCTCTCGTCAGAGCAGAGGGCGCAGTTGGAATCGCGGGTCGCCGACCTGATGGCGACCCGCGAGCCGGTCCGGGAAGAGCGGATCCGGCCACGCGATCGTTCCCGCCCCACCCCGTTGGGCATCGCGCAGCAGCGGGAGTGGGCCATCGAGCGGCTGCGGTCGGCCAACAACATCAACAGCGCCTTCAGGATCGACGGCGAGCTCGACCTGGAGTTGCTGAGCCGGGTCCTCACGGAGGTCGTCGAGCGGCACGAGGTGCTGCGCTCCACGGTGGAGTTGCAGGACGGGATCCCGGTCCAGGTGGTGCACCCGGTCACCCCGGTGCCCACTCCCGCGGTCGACCTGACGCACACCGCGCCTGACCGGCAGCGGGAGTCGGTGCGCCGGCACTGCAAGGCCGAGATCATGCGTCCCTTCGACCCCAGGGATCCGCAGCGATTGCGGGTCACCCTGATGCGCCTGGCCGAGAACCTGCACGTCGTCCTGTTCACCACCGACCACGCCGCCTCGGACGCGTGGTCGTTGTCGATCGTGGTCCGCGAGCTCGTGACTTTGTATGGCATCCGGCTGAACGGCGGCGGCATCCTCCCGGCGCCGGATCTCCAGTTCGGTGACTTCGCCGCCTGGCAGCGTGAGCAGTTCGGGGAGGAGCGGGTGGCCGCCGAGCTGCAGCACTGGCGGCAGACGCTGGACGGCATCCCCGCGCCGCCGGTGTGGCCGACCGACCGGCCGTACCCGGCGCGGCCGACGTTCGCCGGCGACGTGCACATCGTGAACCTCTCCCCCGAGCTCACCGCCTCCCTGCGCGACCTGAGCGAGCGCGAGAACGCGCCACTGGTCGCGATCCTGCTCGCCGGCTGTTCCATGCTGCTGCACCGCTACCTTGAGCAGGACGACATCGTCATCGGCTCGCTCGTCTCGGGGCGCAACCGGGTGGAGACCGAACAGATCATCGGCTGCTTCGCCAACCCGCTGCCCCTGCGCATGCGGCTGAGCGAGGAGCTGACGCTGCGCGAGGTCGTGAGCCGGGCACGCGAGACCATGGCCACCGCTCTGGACCATCAGGACCTGCCCTTCGACCGGGTGATCGACGAGCTCGGCCTCGGGCGGGAGGCGTCGCAGACGTCGCTGAGCCGGTTGTGGATCAATGTGCTCACCGTGCCGGGGAACGACCTTGAGGTACCCGGCCTGCGCATCACTCCGGAGCCGATCGACCTTGGGCTGGTGTCGGTCGACCTCACCCTGTCGGCCATCCCCCGCGGCGAGTCGCTGCAGCTGCAGTGGCACTACATGACCGAGCTGTTCGACGCCGAGACGGTGGTGCTGCTCGCCGGCCAGTTTCAGGAGATCCTGCGCCAGCTCGCCATCGCGCCCGACGACGCGGTGCGGCAGGTGGAGCTGACCGTCGCCCCCGCGCCGGCGGCCCAGGCGCCGGTTCTCACGGCGCGTGACGTCGAGGCCGGGTTCGTCGAGCTGTTCCAGCGCAGGGTCGCGCTCGCGCCGAACGCGCCCGCCGTCGTCTGCGACGGGGTCGCCACCAGCTACGCCGACCTCAACCGGGAGGCCAACCGGCTGGCCCACTCGCTGCGTGCCAGGGGTGTCGGCAGGGAGACGCGCGTCGGCATCCTGGTGGAGCGCTCGCCTCAGCTGGCCGTGGCGATCCTCGGCGTGCTCAAGGCCGGTGGAGTCTACGTTCCCGTGGATCCGGCCTATCCGCCCGACCGCATCGCCTTCATCCTCGCCGACGCGGGCGCGAAGGTACTGGTCACTCAGGAACGGCTGGCGCCGGACACCGCAATCGAGATGGTCTTCCTCGACGGACCTTCTATGGCCGGTGGCGACGCGGACTGCGATCTGGCCGAGGCGCCTGATCCGGCCTCGCTCGCTTACGTCGTCTACACCTCGGGCTCGACCGGCCGCCCCAAGGGCGCCATGATCGAGCACCGCTCCCTGGTGACCTTCGCCCGCGACATCGTCGACCGGCTCGGGCTCGGCGCCGGAGACCGGTTCCTGCAATTCGCCTCGCCGAGCTTCGACGTGCTGGTCGAGGAGCTGTTCCCGATCTGGCTCGCGGGCGGCGCCGTGGTCATCCCGACGCAGCACCTGATCAGCGGCGAAGCCGACCTCGCCGACCTGGTCGAGCGGGACCGGCTGACCGTGATGGAACTGCCCACGGCGTACTGGCACGAGTGGGTGCGCGAGCTCGACCGCCTGGACCGCAAGCTGCCGAGCTGCCTGCGACTCGTGATCATCGGCGGGGAACGGGTCCTGCCGGAACGGCTGGCCATGTGGCGGCGGCTCGGCGTGCCGTTGATGCATGTGTACGGGCTGACGGAGACCACGGTCAGCTCGACCTTCTTCCGCCTTGACCCGATCGACCGCTTCGACTGGCCGAACCTGCCGATCGGAACCGCCCTGCCCTCGGCCGACCTGCGCCTGCTCAACAGCCGGCTCAGGCCGGTGCCCCTGGGAGGCATCGGCGAGCTGTACATCGGCGGCATCAGCCTGGCCCGCGGCTATCTCGGCCGCTCCGGCCTGACCGCGCAGCGCTTCGTCGCCGATCCCGACCCGGCGCGCCCGGGGGAACGGCTCTACCGCACCGGCGACCTGGTGCGCCTGCGCCCAGACGGCAACCTGGAGTTCATCTCCCGCGTCGACACGCAGATCAAGATCCGCGGCTTCCGGGTGGAACCCGCGGAGATCGAGTCGGCGCTCAGCAGGCATCCGCAGGTCGCCGAGTCGGTCGTGACCCTCTACGAGCCCGTGCCCGGCGACCGGCGCCTGCTGGCATACGTCGTCCCGCCGAGCGGCGAGACCGCGCCGAACCTCGGCGAACTGCGCCGCTACCTCGAACGCGAGCTGCCCGCCTACATGGTGCCCTCCACACTGGTGGAGCTCGACGCGCTCCCGCTCAGCCCCAACGGCAAGCTCGACCGCGCCCGCCTGCCCACGCCGGACGGCGGCAGGCCGGAGCTGACCGAGGACTACGTCGCGCCGAGCACGCCGTTGCAGCAGAAGCTGGCCGAGATCGTGGCGGCCGTGGTCGGCGTCGACACCGTCGGCATCCACGACAACTTCTTCGACCTCGGCGGCGACTCGATCCAGGCCATCCAGGTCGTGGCCAGGGCCCAGGAGGAGGGCATCGGCCTGTCGCCGCTCGACTTCTTCGAGCAGCCCACGATCGCGCTGCTGGCGCACGCGGCCAGCGCCGCCGACCCCGACAGGGCCGTCCGTCCGCGACCGCCGGACGCCGAGCCGGTGCTCTCGTTCGACCAGGAGCGGCTCTGGCTGGAGCATCAGCTGCGGCCCAAGACGGCCTACCACGTCGGCGGGCGGTATCGCCTGGTCGGCCCGCTCAAGGTCGGCGACCTGGAGGCCAGCATCCGCGCGATCCTCACCCGCCACGAGGTGTTGCGCACGAGCTTCCCGACCGTGGACGGCCGGCCGGTTCCCGTCGTCGGCGAGATCGACGGCTGGAGTCTCGACATCGTGGACCTCAGCGACGCCGACGACGGCGCCGAGGCCGCCAAGCGACTGCTGGACGAGGAGTTCAGCGCCGCCTTCGACCTGGCCGAGGGTCCCCTGTTCCGGTGCACGCTGGTCAAGCTGAGCGACACCGAGCACATGCTCAACATCACCTCGCACCACGTCGTCTCGGACAACTGGTCGATCGGCCTGTTCGGGCTGGAGCTGGTGGCGCTGTACGAGGCGGGCGGCGACGTGGACCGGGCCGGACTGCTCCCGCTTCCCGTCCAGTACCGTGACTTCGCCGTGTGGCAGCGCGAGCGCCTGGTCGGCGAGGAGCTCGGCGAGAAGGTGGACTACTGGCGCCGTCACCTGGCCGGGGCACCGCCGGCGATCACGATGCCGATCGCGCCGCGCACTCCGGGAGCGGGCGGCGGTCGCAGCCTGACCAGGCTCTCCCCCGAGCAGACGATCGCCGTGCACGAGCTGTGCCGCAAGCACGGTGTGACCCCGTTCATGGTGGTGCTGGCCTGCCTGGCGACGGTGTTGCGCCGCTGGTCCGGCCAGTCGGACATCGTGATCGGGACGTCGGTCAGCGGACGGACAGACGTCGCGATCGAGAACCTGATCGGCGTCTTCATCAACACCATGCCGCTCCATCTCGACCTGTCGGGCGACCCGGCCTTCACCGAGTTGCTGAAGCGCGCTCGCCAGGTCTCGGTGGACGGCTACGCCCACTCAGACGCGCCGTTCGACATCCTCGTGAAGGAGCTGCAGGTACCGCGCGATCCCCGGCGAACGCCGCTGTTCCAGGTGGTCCTGAACGTCTTCGAGCTGCCTTCGATCCGGCAGATCGGCGACGTCTCGCTCACCGCGATGCCTCTGCCCGAGCTGCTCAGCAGCTTCGACCTCGTCTTCACCGCGCTGGAGGCTTTCGGCGCCTACCAGCTCCGGCTCGAATACGACGCCGAGCGCTACCAGGCCTCGATGATGGAGATCCTCCTCGAACACCTGCGCACGATGCTGATCACAGTGGCGCAGGACTCCACGCGAGGCATTCTCGACTACCCCCTGGACGATGCCGAGGCGGTCACCGTCGCCGAGACCTCGACCGGCGACCGGCCGCTGCCCGCGCTACACCTGGCGGTCGAGCGGCACGGACGATCCCCTGACCGGATCGCGGTCGTCGACAAGGACGGCGAATGGAGCTACCAGTGGCTCGCCGCGGCGGCCGATCGTGTCGCGCGGGTGCTGGCGGAGCGGGACCTGCCGCCTGGGGAACGCGTCACCATCGTCAGGCGGCCCACGGCCACTTTCGTGGCGGCGGTGCTCGGATGTGCGAAGGACGGGAGGAAGTTCACGGTCGTCGAGGAGGCCGACGGGGTCTCGACGGTCCTGGATGTGAGCTCTGGCGAGCTCGATCTCGGCGAACTGCCTCCGCGATCCGGCGACGACCCGCCCGCCGTACTCTCCGACTGGGCACTGGAGCGGTTCGAGCTCGGCGGCGACGACCGGTTCGCGGTGCTGTCCAACCAGCCCGGTCACCTGGTCTCGGCGATGTCGAGCGCCTTCCACACCGGGGCGACGCTGGTCATCCCGGACCGTTCGTTCACGGGCGACTTCAACGCTCTCGTGGCGTGGTTGCGGGACAACTCCGTCAGTGTCATCTACGTCAACCCGCCAGCCCTGCGGACCATAGCCGCCAGGAACCCGCTGCCGCAGCTGCCCGCGCTGAGGTACGCCTTCGTCGACAACTCCGGCGAGCTCATCTCCCACGACTTCGACGCGCTGCGCCGGTTGTCGCCTTCCTGCCGGTGCGTGGGCCTGTATCGCATGGGCGGTGACGGCCGGCCGCTCGCCACGTACACGATGCCGGAGGACTGGCGGCGGGAGACCGCTCCCCCACGGGTCCCCCTCGGCACCGACTTGGACGACGCGCCGGCCCAGCTCCGGCACCCGTCGGGGCAGCCGGCCGCGGTCGGCGAGGTCACCGAGATCTGCTTCGGCGCCCACCACACCGGCGACCTCGGACGCCGGTGGGCCGACGGCACGCTGGAGTACGTCGGCAAGCTCGAAGGGGAAACCGCGCGATGAGCCACTCCGGCACGCCGGTCGACCCGATCGAGACGCTGACCGCGCTGCGCGACGTGCCGGAGGTGTGCGGCGCGGTCGTGACCGAGCACGTCGCGGCGGACGGCCGCACCGCGCTTCTCGGCTACGTCACCGGCCCGGACCCGGCGCTCGGCACCGTCAGGATCCGGCAGTACCTGACCAGCCTGCTGCCTGACTATCTGATCCCGGAACACCTCTTCGTCCTGGAGGAGTTCCCGCTCACGCCGGCGGGCGACTACGACCTGAGCGCTCTGCCGGAGCCTCCGGCGGAAAGCGGCCCGGTCAACGGCTATGTGGCCCCGCGCACGCCGGTGGAACACCGGCTCGCCGACATCATCAAGGAGCTCCTCCGGATCGACACCGTCGGAATCCACGACAACTACTTCGCTCTGGGCGGCTCCTCCATCCTGGCGACCCGGCTCGCCGCCCAGATCCACGAGATCTTCGCCGTGGAGGTGCCCCTGCTGGAGGTGCTCGCCTCTCCCACGGTCGACGAGCTGGCACAGCTGATCGACCAGCCCACGCCGAGCTCCAGGGACGTGATCGCGGAGGCGGCGAGAAGATGAAAGCCCACCGAGGAGGACCTGGCCAAGCTCCGCCGCCAGATCCGTGAGGCGCTCACCGACGGTGACGAACGGCCGAAGAAGGCGTTCCCAAAGGGAACGAACCAGGGGTCGAACCATTGGTTCGACCCCTGTCCGAATCGGTGCGCCGCCAGGGACTCGAACCCCGGACCCGCTGATTAAGAGTCAGCTGCTCTAACCAACTGAGCTAGCGGCGCTTGCAGAGAGAAATATACCGGTGATCCCTATCCTGGTCGAATCAGTATCAGCCGGGCCTGTGCCGCTAGAATAAAGTTCGGCCCGAGCTCCGGCAGACAGGATCATCGATGTTCGACTCGCCCACCGACGTGACGGAGCGGCTCGCCGCCGTGGACTACCTCTCCGACGATGCCATCTCCACCTCGGTGTTCCTGGCCGCGGCGCTGGGCAAGCCGCTGCTGGTCGAGGGCCCGGCGGGGGTCGGGAAGACGCAGCTGGCCAAGGCGGTGGCGCTGGCGACCGGCGCCGAGCTGATCAGGCTGCAGTGCTACGAGGGGCTCGACGAGGCCCGGGCGCTGTACGAGTGGAACTACAAGAAGCAGCTGCTCAGGATCCAGGCCACCACTGCCGACGACGACATCTTCAGCGAGGAGTTCCTGCTGGAGCGCCCCCTGCTGAAGGCGATCAGGTCGGCGAACCCCACCGTGCTGCTCATCGACGAGACCGACAAGGCCGACGTCGAGGTCGAGGGGCTGCTGCTGGAGCTGCTGTCCGACTTCCAGGTGACGATCCCGGAGCTGGGCACCATCACCGCGACGCGCCGGCCGTACGTGGTGCTGACCTCCAACGCGACCCGCGAGCTGTCCGAGGCGCTCAAGCGGCGCTGCCTCTACCTGCACATCGGATACCCGGCCCCCGAACGGGAGCGGGACATCGTGCTCGCCCAGGTGCCGACCATCCGGGCCGACCTCGCCGAGCAGCTCGCCAGGACGGTGGCGACGCTGCGGGCGCTGGAGCTGAAGAAGGCGCCCTCGGTGGCCGAGACCGTGGACTGGGCCAACACGCTGCTGGCCCTGGGCCGGCAGGAGCTGGATGAGGCGACCGTGGCGGGAACGCTGGGCGTGGTGCTGAAGCACGCCTCCGACCACGCGCGGGCGGTCAAGGAGCTGGGGCTGCCGGATGCCTGACCGGATGTCGCTGGTCGACCGGCACATCGGCTTCGTGCACGCGTTGCGCGAGGCCGGAGTGCCGGTGTCGGTGGCCGAGGGGCTGGACGCGGCGCACGCCCTGCGGGTGATCGAGCTGGCCGACCGGGAGTCGCTGCGCGCCGCCTACGCGGCGACGCTGGTCAAGAAGCCGGCGTACCGGCCGGGGTTCGACGTGCTGTTCGACCTGTGGTTCCCGGCGGCCACGACCGGCATGTACGCCCCACGCTCCGATGAGGCGATGAATCCGGAGACAGCCACGGTCGAGGAGCTCCGCGACCACCTCGCCGGCCTCCTGACCGGCGGCACGGACCCGGAGCTGGAGCGGCGAACGTTCAGGCCCGAGAGCGGTAGCTCGCGTGACCAGCGAGGGCCAAGTGAGCGCGACCATTCAGCACTGCGCGAGTTCGCCCAGGCCATGGTCGAGCGCTTCGGCCGCCAGCCCGCCGGTCCCGGCCGTCAGAACTGGTTCTCCTACAGCGTCATGCGGGCCCTGTCCCCCGAGACCCTGATGGCCCGCATCCTCCGCAACATCCTCGCCGGCCAGGAGCGCGGCGGCCTGGCCGAGAAGACCGTACGCCAGCAGGTCGGCACCGGCATCCGGCGCTTCGAGGAGGCCGTCGCCACCGACGTACGCCGCCGCATCGCCGAGGACTCCGGGATCGAGCGCATCGCCCGCTCCGCCGTCCGCCCCCCGCTCGACCAGATCGACTTCCTGCGCGTCACGAAGGCCGACCTGGCCAGGCTGCGCAGGGAGGTCTACCCGCTGGCCAGGCGTTTGGCGGCGCGGCTGACGATCAAGCACAGGAAGGGCCGGCGCGGCCGCCTCGACTTCCGGCGCACGATGCGGGCCTCGCTGCAGACCGGCGGCGTGCCGCTGACCACCCATTTCCGGCCGCCCCGCCCGCACAAGCCCGAGCTGGTCATCCTCTGCGACACCAGCGACTCGGTCTCGTCGTTCGCGCACTTCACGCTGCTGCTCACGTACGCGCTCAGGGAGCAGTTCACGAAGGTGCGCGCGTTCGGCTTCGTGGACACGGTGGACGAGATCACCAGGTTCTTCGTGCCGGGCGCCGACGTCGTCGAGGCCATGACCAGGCTGGCGAACGAGGCCGACATGGTCCGCTTCGGCCGCACCAACTACGGTCACTCGCTGGCACGTTTCGCCGAGCGGTACGGCGACGCGATCGGCTCCAAGACGTCGCTGCTGATCCTCGGCGACGCCCGGTCCAACTACCAGCCGCCCGCTCTGGACGTGCTCAGATCCCTGGTGTCCAGGTCCCGCCACGCGTACTGGCTCAACCCCGAGCCGCGGCGGCAGTGGGACACGGGAGACTCGGTGGCGGGCGAGTACGGCACGGTCGTCCCGATGTACGAGTGCCGCAACGTCGCCCAGCTCACCGCGTTCATCGAGAACCTGGCTTAGGCTTTCTGCAGCTCCCTGGCGGCGGTGCGGGTCAGCAGCTCGATCTGCTCGTCGCTGTAGACTCCGGTCTCGGCCGTCTTGATCTCCTTGACCACCAGTCGCGGCTTGAGCAGCAGCACTCCCTCAGCCGCCAGCCTGCCGCCCTTGGGCAGCTGCCCGCAGTGGACCGCGATCATGGGCGTGATCGTCACCGGGATGCGCGTCTCGCGGGTGAGCAGCTCGGCGAACGCCTCGGCGGTCTCCACCCGGGCCTTGGCCTCCTTGGTGCCGTACTTCTCGCCGAAGAACAGCCGTCCGTTGTAGCGGTCGATCTCGGTGTCGGGGCTCCAGGACTCGTTGTCGATGACCCACACGCCGGCGGGACCGATCACCAGGTGGTCGATGGAGGCCTGGTCGCGGATGGCGCGGCCATCCAGGACGCTGTAGCCAAGCCGCCTGAGCGACCTGCGCAGGAGCCTTCCGGTGACCACCTCGCCGCGCTTGGCCCCACGCCAGACGGCGGTCGCGTGGAACGAGCGCCAGTCAAGGAACCAGTCGCCCCCGGCCACCAGCCCGCCGAGCAGGAGGCCGATCAGCGGCGCGGCGCCGGTGATATCGAACCTGACCGCCAGCGCGGCCCCGATGACGAACCCCACAGCGGCCTTGATGTACCTGGACCTGCGCCGGCTCTGGGCGTCCTCGCGCCAGAACTTCTCGTACCACCACTGCGGGGAATTCCCTGTGTACTTCTCGCTGGGCTGCACGTAGATAGAGCCACCGGGCACGGCAAACTCCCCGAAAGAGTAGATGAGTTGCAGGATCTGCCACGCCGAAGATCCCTCGCCGGTCAAGGGATACCCGCCCCATAACCAAGGCAAGCCTAAGGTGAGGAGATTGGCACCGGCAAGACGGGGTAACAACGCGGTAACCGACCAGTCGGTATGCTGGGGTTGTGACGCATGTGAAAGAGGAACCGGTCAGGCAGCGACTGCTGGCCGAGGCGACCCGGCTGTTCGCCGAGCGCGGGTTCGAGGGCACGTCAGTTCAGGAGATCGTCGTGGCGGCCGGCGTCACCAAGGGCGCCATGTACCACTACTTCGACTCCAAGGACGACCTGCTGCACGAGATCTACGCCCGGGTGCTGCGCATGCAGATGGACCGGCTGGCGCAGATCGCCGACGGGCCGGGGACGCTGAGGCAGCGCCTGCACAGGGCCGCGGCCGACGTCGTGGAGACCACGACCGCGAACCTCGACGACTCCAAGATCTTCTTCAGGTCGATGCACCTGCTCGCTCCCGAGACGCAGAAGACCGTGCGCGCCGAACGCCGGCGTTACCACGAGCGCTTCCGCGGCCTGGTCGCCGAGGGGCAGCGCGCGGGCGTCTTCACCGGCACGGTTCCCGCGGAGCTGGTGGTGGACTACTTCTTCGGCTCGGTGCACCACCTGGGCACGTGGTTCCACGCGGACGGGCCGCTGACCGGCGCCCAGGTAGGCAGGCACTTCGCCGACCTGCTGCTCGCCTCACTCGGGGCCGGGGACGTCGACGAGTGAGGCCAGCGCCTCCCGGTGGTCGCCGGGCGTTCCCAGCGCGATCTCGGTGGCCTTGGCGCGCTTGAGGTAGAGATGGATGGGGTGCTCCCACGTCATCCCGATCCCGCCGTGCAGCTGCAGGGCCTCCTCGGCGGCGTGTACGGCCACGCCGGCGTTCCATGACTGAGCCACCGCCACGGAGACGGCCGAGGGGTCCGCGACCGCGTTCCTGGCGGCGGCCCTGGCCCTGACCACGTCCAGCCACAGGTCGGCCAGGCGGTGCTTGATCGCCTGGAAGGAGCCGACCGGCCGGGCGAACTGGTGGCGTTCCTTGACGTAGGCGAGCGTGGTGCCGAGGCACCACTCGGCCACCCCTAACTGCTCGGAGGCCAGCAGCCCCGCGCCGAAGCGCAGCACCGCGGCCAGGTCGCAGGCCCCGACCCGGCGGGCCTGCGTCCGCTCGAAGGTGACGGTGGCGACCGGTCTGGTCAGGTCGAGCGAGGGCACGACCTCGACGGCGGCCCCCTCGGCCGCGTACAGGTCGCCGTCCACCGGCACCAGCAGCACGTCGGCCACGTCCGCCCCGGCCACCCCGGACACGGACCCGGAGAGCCGCCCGTCCTCGGCCCGCACCGGCGAGCCGTGCGCCGGCCGGTACGGCGAGGCCGCGAACGACACCGCCAGCGCCGCCGTCGTCCGCCCCTCGGCCAGATCACTCAGGAGCGCGTCCCCGGTCGGGAGCAGCGCCTGGGTGGCCAGCACCGAGCTGGTGAAGAACGGCACCGGCGCCACCGCCCGGCCCAGCTCCTCCAGCACGACCGCCACCTCGCTGGCCGACGCCCCGGCCCCGCCGTGCTCCTCGGGGATGAGCAGCCCGGCCACCCCGATCTCGGCCCCCAGCGTCTTCCACAGGTCCAGGTCATACGGGTCGGACTCGATCCGCTTCAGCACCGCCGTGGGCGGGCAGCGGTCGGCGAGCAGCGCCCGCACGGCCGCCCGCAGCTCCTCCTCGACCTCGGAGTACAGGAGTGTCATCGCGGTAGGTCCTTCCAGGGCACGTCCTTGTCGACGCGGGGCTCCGAGGGCAGGCCGAGCACCCGCTCGGCGATGATGTTGCGCAGGATCTCGGACGTGCCGCCCTCGATCGAGTTGCCCTTGGCCCGCAGATAGCGGTAGCCGGGGCCGCGGCCGTAGAAGTCGACGTCCTCCGAGCGGCGGAACGTCCAGTCGTCGTAGCCCAGGTCGCGCCGGAACTCGACGTCGAAGCCGGACAGCGCCTGGTTGAGCTTGGCGAACGACAGCTTGATGCCCGATCCCTCGGGGCCCGGGTGGCCCGCGACGAGCTGCTCGCGCAGCCGCGCCCCGGACAGGCGGGTGACCTCGGCCTCCACCCAGAGCGACAGCAGCCGCTGGTGCAGGTCGTGGGTGCGCAGTCCGGGCTGCTCGCGCCAGGCGTCGAGCACACTGGCCACCATGCCGCCGCCGCGCCGCATGGGCGCGCCGCCGATGGCGACGCGCTCGTTCATCAGCGTGGTCTGCGCGACCCGCCAGCCGTCGCCGACCTCACCGAGCCGCAGGTCGTCGGGGAGCCGCACGCCGGTGAGGAAGACCTCGTTGAACTCGGCCTCGCCGGTGATCTGCCGCAGCGGCCGCACCTCGACGCCGGGGGCGTGCATGTCGCAGACGAAGTACGTCATCCCGCGGTGTTTCGGCACGTCAGGGTCGGTACGGGCGACGAGGATGCCCCACCGGGAGTGGTGGGCGCCGGACGTCCACACCTTCTGGCCGTCCACAACCCATTCGTCCCCGTCCCTGACCGCCCGGGTCGCGAGCGTGGCCAGGTCGGACCCGGCGCCGGGCTCGCTGAAGAGCTGGCACCAGACCTCCTCTCCTGTCCACAGCGGACGCAGGAACCGGCGCTTCTGCTCCTCCGTCCCGAACGCCAGGATCGTCGGCGCGGCCATGCCCAGCCCGATGCCCTGGACACCGGTGTTGATCTGCGGCGTGCCGGCCAGCTCCCGCTCGGCGACCTGCTGCAACTCCCTGGCCGCGCCCAGCCCGCCGAGCCCCTCGGGGAACCACACCCAGGCCAGCCCGGCGTCGAACCTGGCGCGCAAGAACTCCAGCCGGTCCCCGCCCGGGGAGCTTGCTCCCCGGGCTGAAAGAACGTGCTCGCCGAGGAACGCCGCGACGCGCTCCTTGATCTCCGCCTCGTTCACATGTACCTCTTCAGCTCGCGATAGGCCAGCGACCGCTTGTGCACCTCGTCGGGACCGTCCGCCAGGCGCAGCGAGCGGGCTCCGGCCCAGAGCGCGGCCAGCGGGAAGTCCTGGGAGACGCCGCCCGCGCCGTGCACCTGCACGGCCTTGTCCAGGATCCACTCGACGGTGATCGGGGTGGAGATCTTGATGGCCTGGATCTCGGTGTGGGCGCCCTGGTTGCCGACCGTGTCCATGAGCCAGGCCGTCTTGAGCACGAGCAGGCGCAGCTGCTCGATCCTGATGCGGGACTCGGCGATCCACTCCTGGATGACGCCCTGCTGGGCGACGGGCTTGCCGAAGGTGGTCCGCGCCAGCGCCCGCCGGCACATCAGCTCGATCGCCCGCTCGGCCATGCCGATCAGGCGCATGCAGTGGTGGATGCGGCCGGGGCCGAGCCTGGCCTGGGCGATGGCGAAGCCGCCGCCCTCCTCGCCGATCAGGTTCTCGACCGGCACGCGTACGTCCTCGAACACCATCTCGGCGTGGCCGCCGTGGTCGGCGTCGGTGTAGCCGAACACGTGCATGCCGCGCTTGACGTGCACGCCCGGCGTGTCGCGCGGCACCAGGACCATGCTCTGCCGGCGGTGCTTGGGCGCGTCCGGGTTCGTCTTGCCCATGACGATGAGGATCTTGCAGTTGGGGTTCATCGCGCCGGAGATGAACCACTTGCGGCCGTTGATGACGTACTCGTCGCCGTCGCGGACGATGGAGGTGGCGATGTTGGTGGCGTCGGAGGAGGCCACGTCGGGCTCCGTCATCGCGAACGCGGAGCGGATCTCGCCGTCGAGCAGCGGTTGCAGCCATTCCTTGCGCTGCCACTCGCTGCCGAACATCGACAGCACCTCCATGTTGCCGGTGTCGGGCGCGGCGCAGTTGGTGGCCGTCGGCGCGATGGTGGGACTTCGGCCCATGATCTCGGCCAGCGGCGCGTACTGCAGGTTCGTCAGCCCGGCGCCGTGCTCCCCCGGCAGGAACAGGTTCCACAGGCCGCGCTTCCTGGCCTCGTCCTTCAGGTCGGCCATCAGCGGTGGGGAGCTCCAGCCGCTGGTCGCCGCCTGCTCCTCGAAGGCGGACTCGGCGGGGTAGACGCATTCGTCCATGAAGCGCAGCAGTCGCTCGCGCAGGTCCTCGGTGACGGGGTCAAAGGCGAAGTCCATACCGTGAGCCTACCGACCGGCCGGTATGACTGTCGACAGGTGGCTCCCCGCAAAAAGGGGCATGTGGCCATAATCGTGATTCCGGGCGTCTCCTAGGGTTGCCGCCATGACCGCGAAGCTACCTACTCCTGTGGTGCTCGAGAACGACGTCGTCCGACTGGAGCCGCTCACCCTCGCCCACGTACCCGATCTGTTCGCCGCCGGAGGCGGGGACGACGAGGTGTGGCGCTGGCTGGGCGCCCCCGCCCCGCGCTCGGAGCAGGAGCTGGGGAAGATCGCCCTCGGGCTGATCGACGACGACAAGCACATCCCCTTCGCGGTGGTGCTCAAGGGGTCCGGGCGGGCCACCGGCTGGACGACCTACGCCGACGTGCCCGGCTTCAACGAGAGCGTCGAGATCGGCTGGACCTGGTACGGCCGCGCCGTGTGGCGTACCGCCGTCAACACCGCCTGCAAGCTGCTGCTCATCGACCACGCCTTCGAGCTCGGCTACAACCGCGTCCTGCTCAAGACCGACGTGCTCAACCTCCGCTCCCAGAACGCCATCAAGCGCATCGGCGGCCTGCACGAGGGCACGCTGCGGCGGCACCGTAAGAGGCCGGACGGCACCTGGCGCGACACCGTCTATTTCGGCATCCTCATAGAGGAGTGGCCGGAGCACCGGGCCCGTCTCGACCGTTGACGGGCCCGTCTGAGCCCTGACGGAGAGGCGGCGTCCGATCCCGCATGACTGATCGGCTGGGGGGCTACTGGCTCGGCGTCCGGCTCGACGGCGGCGGGCGGGTCATCGTCCGCGAGGCCTACGACGAGTCGGGCAGCCGCCATGCGCTGGGCGTGCCCGTGCTGGCGGACGCCGAGGCCCGGGCCCGGTTCGCCGCCTCGGCCGGGGCCGCCGCCCGCGTCCGCTCGCTGTCGGTCGCCACGGTGGAGGCCGCCTGCTTGGACGGGGATCCTCCGTACCTGGTCAGCGAGTACATCGAAGGCCCGACTCTGCGGCAGGTCGTGGACCGGCACGGGCCGTACGCGGGAGACGACCTCTACCGGCTGGCCGCCGCCACGGCCACCGCACTGGCCGCCGTCCACGAGGCCGGCGTGGTGCACGGGGCGCTCACTCCCGACAAGGTCATCCTGGGGGCCGAGGGGCCACGGCTGGTCGGTCTGGGGCTGTCGTCTGGTCGGTCGGCGGAGAGCGGGCCGGGGACTGAGCAACGGCCTGGTGCTGGAGCTGGGCCTGGGCCTGGTGCTGGACTTGGGCCTGGACCTGGGCCTGTGCCTGGGCCTGTGCCTGGGCCTGGACCTGGACCTGCGCCGCCGGATGACGGCGGCGGGCCTGCTACGGACGCCCAGGGCGGGCCGGCCGCGGATGTGCACGCCTGGGGACAGCTTCTCGTCTTCGCCGCATACGGGCCCGACGACCGATTAGGCCACGGCGAGCGGCTCGACCGCCCGTTGCGCGGGCTGGTGGCCGCCGCCCTGCACCGCGACCCCGAGCGCCGGCCGAGCGCCCGCCAGCTACTGCTGTCCCTGCTCGACTGCCCCCAGTCGCAGCAGGGCCGCCTGCTTCCACCCGCGCCCATCGACGATCCGCCGCTCGGCGCCCGCGCCGAGGCCGTGTACCTGCGGCTCGGGCCGGCCGATCAGGACCTGGTGCCCGACGTGTTCCTGCGGTTGGTGGGACTTGACTCCGAGGGTGCCGACACGGTCATCCCGGCCGCCAGGGACGACCTGGTCGCCGGGCGCGACGTGGACGAGGTGGCCGCCATCGATCGGGTGCTGGAGGCGTACAAGAAGGAAGGCCTGATCAAGGAGTGGCGGCCTCCGGAGGAGCACGGCGAGGCGGGGCCGGGTTCGTTGGCGATCGGCTACGCGGCACTGCTGCTGGCCTGGCCGCGGCTGCGGGAGTGGCTGGACGGCGAGCGCGACGGGCTGGTCGTACACCGGGAGCTGGCGCGGGCGGCGCGGCGGTGGGAGG